>JAJZGY010000049.1 GCA_021804785.1 Pseudomonadota bacterium
ATTTTCCTTGAGACCAAGGCGTGCTGCCTCCCTTTCGAGGGTCTCGAGTTTGGCCTGTCGCCCGAGAATGGGTTCACCCACCAAACCGGTCAGACGTTCACCGTCGTCGAGCAGGCGATTGGCGCGCTGTGCGTCAAATCCGGCGGCCAGGGCGACACGCTGTGTGAAAAAGGTGAAGCCGCCTGATACCAGCAAGGTACGGGCGCCGTGATGGCGCATGGTCATAACGAGGGTGCGGGCGCCCTCGGTCAGACGGATACGTTCGCGCATGACCTCTTCGAGCGCATCGAGACGTAATCCTTTCAGCATAGCTACCCGTTCACGCAGGGCTGGCTCGAAGGCGATTTCGCCGCGCATGGCGCGCTCGGTGATGGCGGCAATCTGGGCCTTCAGCCCGAGCATGTCGGCAATTTCATCGAGACACTCGGCGGTGATGACGGTCGAATCCATGTCGGCGATGAGCAGGCGCTTGCGCCGGTTGGCCTGCGCCAGGACGTTGATGTCGGCGTGGTGGCCCTCTGCCGCGGCGCGGGCCTTGGCAAGGACGGCTTTGGGTTCACCGGCAAAAGCGATATCGAAGGCTTCGTCCTCGAGAAGCCAGTCGATGTCACCGGCAACGCCATGGCTTGCGGCGATCGCACGCAGCGGTCCAGCCAGCTCATCAGCGGTGCGTGCGACGACATTGAGGACAAAGGCGAATGGCTCTTCCACAGTTCACCGCGCGTCAGCGTTCAAACCCTAGGCCGTGTCTCGGGCAGGCACGGCCTTGCGCGCGAGGTTTGGCAGAAAAGGCGCAGAGGCTGCAACCATTTTGCCGGAGCAAAGTGCACTCTTCATCCCAGCCGTTATGGTCGCAGTCCGACTTGAGGCTTCGACCCTGCGCCAAAGACGACTATAGAACGCTCCCATGATGCGCCCGGATGCTCCCCTTGCGTTTGATGCCGTACTGTTGGCCGGGCCAACGGCCAGCGGCAAGAGCGCGGCCGCCTTGGCTCTGGCGGAGAGAATTGGTGGGGCGATCATCAATGCCGATTCCATGCAGATCTATCGGGAGCTTGCGACGCTGAGCGCAGCGCCTGGCTCAGACGACCGGGTCCGCCGCCCGCATCATCTTTTCGGCCATGTCGGGGTCCTCGAGGCCTACTCGGTGGGGCGCTATGTGCAGGAGGCTGGCGCGGCGCTGACCCATGTTCGGGCCGAGGGACACGTGCCGATTTTCTGCGGGGGCACCGGGCTTTATTTCACGGCGTTGGTCGATGGCATCGCCGACATTCCGCAGGTCCCGCCTCGGATTCGCACCGCTGTCGCCAAGGCGCGCGAGGAGCTGGGGCCGGCCCGCTTTCACGCCGAGCTGGTGCGGCGCGATCCAGCCAGTGCCGGTCTCAATCCTGCCGACACGCAGCGAACGCTGAGGGCCATGGAGGTGCTTGAGGCCAGCGGCGCGCCTCTCAGTTACTGGCAGAGCCGTCCTGCACCAGCCGTGCTTGCCGGCCTGCGGCTTCAGCGTTTCGTCCTGTCACCGCCGCGCGCCGAGCTCTATCGCCGCATCGATGCGCGCTTTCTGCACATGCTCGAAGAGGGCGCCCTTGAGGAGGCAAGAGCCCTTGCGGATCTCGACCCGGGTCTTCCGGCGTCCAAGGCCCTGGGACTGCGCCCGCTCAAGGACTATCTGGCCGGTCGCTCCACCCTGCCGGAGGCGGTTGTCCGCGCCCAGACTGCGACGCGCAACTACGCCAAGCGTCAGCTGACCTGGTTCCGTCAGCGGATGGCGGATTGGAACTGGGTCGATGACGGCAACATAATTTTAATAGATTCGCCATCAGATACATGAAATTGCTTGACGCCATAGAATTGGAGTTCTAGGTTGCGCCGCAGCAACAGAGGTATCTTCATGCTGTCGATGGTACTTATTAACGCGCCGCTGGATGGGAGAGGCTGATACCTCTTCCTCACCGGCGGCGTGCGATCAGGGGCGGAGACGCCCCTTTTTCTTTTGTCCCCCGTCATCCACCTGCCTCACAGAGTAAGGACCTGAAGTCATGTATGCCGAGACTGCGCGTACCCGTCCCCAGGAGCCGGCTTCTGCCGGTGCGCTGATCCTGAGCGGGGCAAAGATCGTAATCCGTGCTCTTAAGGAGCAGGGCGTCACGCATATTTTTGGCTATCCGGGCGGCGCAGTATTGCCGATCTATGATGCGCTCTTTGAGAGTGAAGGCATTATCCACGTGCTGTGCCGTCACGAGCAGGGCGCGGCCCACGCAGCCGAAGGCTATGCGCGTTCGACCGGAAAGGCGGGGGTGGTACTTGTGACCTCAGGACCTGGTGCCACCAATGCAGTGACTGGCCTGACCGATGCGCTGATGGATTCGATCCCCGTGGTCATGCTGTCCGGGCAGGTGGCAAGCCATTTGATCGGCACCGATGCCTTCCAGGAATGCGATACGGTTGGCATCACTCGGCCGTGCACCAAACACAACTGGCTCGTCAAGGATGTCAACCTGCTGGCGCGCACCATCCACCAGGCGTTCCAGATTGCAACCAGCGGTCGTCCTGGGCCTGTCGTTGTCGACATTCCCAAGGATGTGCAGGTTAAGACCGGCACCTACGAAAGCAAGGAGAGCGCCCGTCATCCAGGCATTCGTCCCAAGCTCGAGCCGGAACTTGTCAGCATTGTGCGCGCCGTCGAGATGATGGCTGCCGCCAAGAAGCCCGTCTTCTACACCGGTGGCGGGATCATCAATGCGGGCCCGGAAGCCAGCCGCCATCTGCGCGAACTCGTCAAGTTGACGGGATTTCCGGTGACTTCGACCCTGATGGGGCTGGGTGCGATTTCTGCAACCGATCCCCAATGGCTCGGCATGCTCGGTATGCACGGCACCTTCGAAGCCAATCATGCCATGCATGACTGCGATTTGATGGTGTGCATCGGGGCGCGTTTCGATGACCGGGTCACCGGACGGATCGATGCCTTCTCGCCGCATTCGCGCAAAATTCACATCGACATCGATGCCTCGCAGATCAACAAGATCGTGCGTGTCGATCTTGCGATCGTGGCCGATGCCGCTCGGGCGCTCAAGGAAATGCTGCACTTCTGGAAGACGCAGAATCACGCCGTCGATGCCGACGCATTGGCGCAATGGTGGAACCAGATTGAGACCTGGCGGGGCCGGCGCTGCCTTGAGTTCCGGTCGAGTGCAACCCAGATCAAGCCGCAACTGGCGATTGACCGTCTCTACGCTGCCACCCGCGGACGCGATCTCTATATCACTACGGAAGTGGGCCAGCATCAGATGTGGGCGGCGCAGCGCTTTGGCATCGATGGCCCCAATCGCTGGATGACCAGCGGCGGATTGGGTACCATGGGTTATGGACTGCCGGCGGCGATCGGCGTGCAGGCTGCCCATCCCGAAGCGCTGGTCATCGACATCGCCGGTGAGGCATCGGTACAGATGACGATCCAGGAAATGTCGACCGCCGTGCAGTATAATCTGCCCATCAAGATTTTCATCCTCAACAATGAGTGGATGGGCATGGTGCGCCAGTGGCAGCAACTGCTCCATGGCGAGCGCTATTCGCAGAGTTATTCAGCGGCTCTGCCGGACTTCGTCAAGCTCGCCGAGGCCTATGGTTGTGTCGGCCTGCGCTGTACGTCTCCCGATGAGCTTGATGACAAGATCGCGCAGATGCTTGCCGTCGATGCGCCAGTTCTGTTCGATTGCCGAGTAGATCCCAAGGAGAACGTCTATCCCATGATCCCCTCAGGTGCGGCGCATAATGAGATGATTTTGTCTGGTGCCGATGAAGATGCACCCACGATTGACGAAGATGGAAAGATGCTGGTGTGATGCTGCAGAAGTCTTCCTCCATCGAGCGCCATACCATTGCGGTTCTGGTCGATAATGAAGCCGGGGTGCTCGCCCGTGTCGTGGGCCTGTTTTCCGGGCGCGGTTACAATATCGAAAGTCTGACCGTCGCTGAAACCGATCATGCTGCGCGCACCAGCCGGATCACCGTCGTCACCTCCGGGACGCGCCAGGTGATCGAACAGATCGAGGCGCAGCTTGGTCGGCTCGTGTCTGTTCATCGTGTCGTCAATTGGACCATTGCCAAGCCCGGAATTGAGCGTGAGATGGCACTTGTCAAAGTTTCCGGTCATGGCGAGAAGCGCACTGAGGCGATGCGCATCGCGGAAATCTTCCGCGCCCGCGTCGTCGACACCACGCTCGCGAGCTTTGTGTTCGAGATCACCGGTCCGCCCGACAAGCTCGATACCTTCATTGACCTGATGCGCCCGCTGGGCCTCCTCGACATGTCGCGTACCGGAGTGGCTGCGATCGCCCGCGGAGAGGGTGCGATGTGACGGCTTGCGTCGTCCGGCTGCTTCCGTCTTCAGCCGGGCGAGCAGACGTGATCGGTTGGGACGGGAAAATTTTGTGGTGCCTTCATGCGTGGGCGCGGCCTCAGGCTGTCGGCAGTGATCTTATCCAAGGAGCAGGAGAATGCGCGTTTATTATGATCGGGACGCCGATCTGCAGTTCATCGTCAACAAGAAGGTTGCGGTCATCGGCTTCGGCAGCCAAGGCCATGCCCATGCCCTCAATATGCGTGATTCCGGAGTCAAGGAGGTGGTGGTCGCGGCCCGTCCGGGCGCCAGCGCCAGGAAAGCGGAGGCGGCCGGCTTTCGCGTCATGAGTGTGGCCGACGCGGCCAAATGGGCAGATGTGATGATGATGGTCACACCCGACGAGCTGCAGGCCGATATCTACGCGCAGGATCTTGTCGCCAATATGAAGAATGGTGCGGCGCTGCTGTTTGCCCATGGATTCAATGTGCATTTCCGGCTGATCGAACCGCGTTCTGATCTGGACATTCTCATGGTGGCGCCCAAGGGCCCAGGACACACGGTACGCAGTGAGTTTGAGCGCGGTGGCGGAGTTCCCTGTCTGATCGCAGTCCACCAGGATGCCTCGGGCAATGCCCATGATCTTGGTCTTGCCTATGCAAGCGCGATCGGCGGCGGGCGTGCAGGGGTCATTGAAACCAGCTTTCGCGAGGAGTGTGAAACCGATCTCTTCGGCGAGCAGTCGGTGCTCTGTGGCGGACTGGTGGAGCTCATTCGTGCTGGCTTCGAAACCCTGGTCGAGGCGGGCTATGCGCCGGAGATGGCCTATTTCGAATGCCTGCATGAGGTCAAACTCATTGTCGACCTCATTTATGAAGGCGGTATCGCCAACATGAATTACTCGATCTCCAATACCGCCGAATATGGTGAATATCGCACTGGTCCGCGTCTGATCACCGACGAAACCAAGAAGGAGATGAAACGCGTGCTCGATGATATCCAATCGGGACGTTTTGCCCGCGATTGGGTACTCGAGAACAAGGCCGGCCAGCCCCACTTCAAGGCTACACGCGCACGTAACAGCGTCCATCCCATTGAAGAGGTGGGCCAGCGCTTGCGCGCCATGATGCCCTGGCTGGCGAAGAACCGCCTGGTGGATATCGAGCGCAATTGACCTTAAGCGGACAATGCGCCTAATCCGAGTTCGGGCTCTGTGTCCGGTTCGCGAGCCTTGCGGCTGGCGAGCCGGCACTGCACCCGTTGCCGTCCGCCGTCTTTGGAGGTCATCGACATGGTGATGCTGGGAACACCCTTGAGCGTAAATGCCACACGGGTGATGCTTCTGGGGGCGGGCGAGCTTGGCAAGGAAGTCGCGATTGAACTGCAGCGCCTGGGCGTCGAGGTGATCGCGGTGGATCGTTACGCAAACGCACCGGCGCAACAGGTGGCACACCGGGCTCATGTCATTGACATGACCGATGCAGCCGCGTTGCGGGCTCTTGTGGAACAGGAGCGGCCTCATCTCATCGTTCCGGAAATCGAGGCTATTGCCACGGAGGAGTTGCTGCGCATCGAGGCTGATGGCCTTGCCACCGTCATTCCGACGGCCTTTGCCGCACACACCACCATGAACCGCGAGCGGATCCGCGTCCTGGCAGCCGAGGAGCTAAAGCTGCCGACCTCGCCCTATGCCTTTGTCGCATCCCGCGAGGAGCTCGGAGCAGCGGCCCTCAAGCTGGGTTTCCCATGCTTTGTGAAGCCGGTGATGTCGTCCTCCGGAAAGGGCCAGAGCCGACTGCGGACACCCGAGGAGGTTGATGCGGCCTGGCAAACCGCCCTCGATGCGGGCCGTGTGCGCAGCCCGCGCATGATCGTGGAAGGCGAGGTTGAATTTGATGCCGAGATTACTCTTTTGACCGTGCGCGCGGTCAATGGTGGGCAGATCACGACGCAATTCTGCGCCCCTATCGGCCACCGTCAGGTTGCCGGTGACTATGTAGAAAGCTGGCAGCCGCAGGTCTTGTCCGCGCTGGCGCTGGAACGGGCTCAGGAGATTGCCGGCAAAGTCACCGATGCACTGGGTGGCTTGGGCATCTTTGGTGTCGAAATGTTTGTGAGGGGCGATGAGGTCTGGTTCAGCGAAGTCTCGCCTCGTCCCCATGACACCGGTCTTGTGACGCTGGTCAGCCAATACCAAAGCGAGTTTGCCCTCCATGCGCGGGCCATACTTGGGCTTCCGGTTTCACCCGTTCTGCTCGCCCCTGGCGCCTCAGCGGTCATTTATGGTGGCTGCGATGCTCCGGCGATCAGCTTTGATGGCATCGATGAAGCCCTAACGGTTCCAGACAGCCAGTTGCGGCTGTTCGGCAAGCCGCAGTCCTATGTCAAACGGCGCATGGGCGTTGCCCTGGCAAGGGGCAGCGATGTTGAAGAGGCCCGTGCGCGGGCACTTAGCTGTGCCGCAAAGGTCCGCCCGCATGCCAGCGCCTCACACTGAGGCTGGCGTCTGTCGCAAAAAACCGGTCCGTCAGCTGGGGTTTTCCAGGCTGAAGGTTTCGCGCTCGTCATCATAGGCGAAAAGTTCCGCGAAGCGCGCCCAGCTGACAACGGCACGCAAGGTTTCTTCTGCGGCGTCTTCGGACATGTGATCCTCGAGTTCGTCCAGAAAGCGGCTCCAAGGCGCGGTGTGGCTTGTGCGCTCGTCAAGTACGCGCCGGATGTGGGCGGCGAGCGGCACGTTGAGGCTGACTGCGCGGGCGAAAATCCGCTTGCGCTCATCGAGTTCGGCGTTGACGAAGCCTTTGCCCAGCTCGGTGAGACGGATATCACCGCCCTCGATTTCTGCCAGGCGCAGCATCTGCAGGGCCTCGGCCACGGGGAACAGCTCATCGATTTCAAACTGCAGATCGGAGGCGATATCGGGAAGGTCCGCCTTGCCATTATAGGGCGGAGCCTCGACCGCCTCGAGCAGACCGGAGAGCACATTGGCCGAGACTCGTGGCAGCAAAGTGCCGATTGTTGCAGCTGGCACCCGTTCGGGCAATTTGGGGCCGCGCTCGCGCCGCGCTGTCATCTCGACATAGATGCGATCGACCAGCGCCAGAAATTTGGGATCGTTGCGGTCACGCGGCTTGGGCAGCTCCACCATGATCTCGGTCACGATGCGTCCCGGATTGGTGGAGAAGATCAAGATCCGGTCACACATCAGCACAGCTTCTTCGATGTTGTGCGTGACCAGAATGATGCCCTTGATGGGGAGCTGACCCTCGCCCCACAGTTCGAGGAGGTCGGTGCGCAGGTTCTCCGCCGTGAGCACGTCCAGCGCCGAGAAGGGCTCATCCATCAAAAGGATGTTGGGATGCACCACGAGGGCCCGGGCAAAGCCGACACGCTGGCGCATGCCCCCAGAGAGCTCGCGCGGATAAGCGCTTTCATAGCCGTCCAGGCCAATGAGGTCGATCCCGGCCAGGGCCCGCTGACGGATCTCCTTGGCAGGAAGGGCGAGGGCCTCAAGGCCCAGTTCAACGTTTTCCAGCACCGTCAGCCAGGGAAAAAGCGCAAAGCTCTGAAACACCATGGCGATGCCACGCGCCGGTCCGCTGACCTTTTGACCAAGATACTGGACATTACCTCCGGTGGGGGTGGACAGCCCTGCAATCAGGCGCAGAAGTGTCGATTTGCCAGAGCCCGAACGACCAAGGAGGCCTACCAACTCATTGTCGTGCAGGGTCAGGTTGACCCCGTCCAGGACGAGGAGTTCGGCACCACCTGGACGCGGAAAAGCCTGACGGACACTACGCACATCAAGCAGCGGCGGGGCCTTCATCACGGTGTCGGACATGATTGTCGGCTCCTTCAGGTCAGGCGGAACTTGCGTTCGGCGTAATTATAGAGTGGGCGCCACAGCACCCGGTTGACGATGACGACGAAGCCGCTCATCACCAAGGTACCAAGCACGATACGGTGAAAATCGCCGTCATTGCTGGCCTGCATGATGTAGGCGCCGAGCCCGTGCGCTTCCACGGTGCGGCTGCCCCAGCTCGCCAGCTCGGCGACCACGGCGGCATTCCATGAGCCACCCGAGGCGGTGATGGCACCGGTCACGAAATAGGGAAAAACGGCCGGCAGCGCCACCTTGCGCCACCACAGCCAGCCTTCGACATGCAGATTCTGGCCGGCGTCGCGAAGTTCACGCGGCAGCGCCGAGGCGCCCGCAATCACATTGAAGAGGATATACCACTGGGTGCCCAGGATCATCAGAGGCGAGAGCCAGATGTCAGGGTTGAGCCGAAAAGTGACGATCAGGTAAACCGCAATCGGGAAGAACAGGTTCGAAGGAAAGGCAGCCAGGAACTGGGCCACGGGCTGCACTATTCTGGTCAGCCGCGGGCGCAGACCGACATAGATGCCGATCGGGGTCCAGATCACACTGGCCAGGGCGATCAGGACAAAGACCCTAAGCGCCGTGAGCAGACCCAGAAACACGGCCTCGCCCACATCGGCCAGGCTGAGGCTTTGGGCGATGAAGCGGGTGGCCTGCCACAGCGCGAACGCTAAGCAAATGCCGAGCGCGCCATAGATGAGAATCTGTCCGCCTCGGCCAGGCTCGCCGCGGTTTTTGCCCGTGGCTGAGAGCAGCTTGGGCGGACGGATGCGATAGGTGCGGTGCATCGCGGCGCCAAGAGGAGCAGTCAGCCGATCCAGGAGACGCGAGCGGCGATAGACCATGAGAGCCCAGGATTCGGGAGCGTCGGCGCTCGGCTCGATGTCGATCTTGAAACGGTCGGCCCAGCTGACCAGTGGACGAAAAAGCAGCTGGTCATATATCAGGATCACGATCGCCATGGCCGCAATGGCCCAGCCGATGGCAGGTAGATCGCGCTGGCTGATGGCCAGGGCGATATAGGAACCGATGCCGGGTACCGCGATATTGATATGGCCGACGCTGATGGCCTCGGCCACGGTGATGAAGAACCATGCGCCAGACATGGACATCATCATGTTCCAGATCAGGGCCGGCATGGCGAAGGGTACCTCGATCCGCCAGAACCGGCCCCAGCCGGTCAGCCCGAACATGCGGCCGGCTTCCATCAGCTCGTCAGGAACGGTGCGCAGGGACTGGTAGAAGCTGAACGCCATGTTCCACGCCTGGCTGGTGAAGATGGCAAAGATGACGACAAACTCGGCGCCAAGCTCCATCCCTGGAGCGAGGGAGAGGAAGAACAGCGTCGTCACCGAAATGAAGCTGAGGATGGGCACCGACTGCAGGATGTCGAGCAGCGGAACGAGGAACGCCCCGGCGCGCGCCGACTTGGCCGCAAGTGTGGCGTAAGTAAATGTAAAGACTAGTGAAACCCCGAGCGCGATGAGCATGCGCAGGGCCGTCAGCAGGGCGTAATAGGGCAGGGCCAAGGGGGCGAGGCTCAACGGCTCGGCCTGGAGCCTGGAAAGCGGCAGGACGACGGTACGGCTGGCATCGGCGAGAGCGACGAGGAAGCCGATGACGAGGACAGCCGCCACCACATCCCATTTGTCCGGCACGAAACGCCGGGTTTCGATGGAGACGGGCGGCAGTATCTTCATGCCCAGCGACTTTCGATGCGTTGGGGTGGCAGACGGGGGCTGGTTGGTCGGGAGGCCGTAACACTTGGGCGCGGCCGGGCGCAAATAACCACGGCTGGGCGCCGCGGCCAAGCGCTTTTTGCTGCTTGCGGGCGGGAAAGCGCAGGGCCGCGCGAGGGCCGAAATCACCGCTATTCAAAGGAGGAATCGCGCGTCCCGCTATTGCCAGTGTGACAGGCTTTGCCCTAAATGCTGATTACGAACTCGTGGCTTATCCGCGTTGGTGGCCACGAGGCATTCGTTAAGTTTCTTCGAATAGTTTTCGGGGAACGGATGTGAGATCGTGTGGGCACGTATGTGTCGGCGCGACGGGCGAAACGGATCCGAATTCATGACTATGCGCGCAACCACAAGGATGACCACGGCCACGGACGGCCTGTGCCTTGCGCTGCGCAAGTCATCCCAGCTCCGTCCTTCTAACGGCTCGCCGCAGGTCTCTAGCCTTCTTCTCCTTATCAGCCCCTGAGTTCCGTCAGGCCGCACACCGTGGCTGGGCGCTCAGGGGACCGATGGAGAAGAAGCAGTAGACCGCAACGGCTGATGGAAGGACAGATTGTCATGACGACGCATAAGAGCCCCTTGGAGCAGATCCGCATCTTTGACACCACGCTGCGGGACGGCGAGCAATCGCCAGGCGCAGCGATGACACTTGACGAAAAGCTGGCTGTTGCCGACATGCTCGATGCGCTCGGCGTTGATATCATCGAGGCCGGATTTCCGATTTCCTCCCCCGGTGATTTCGAAGCAGTGAGCCAGGTGGCAAGGCGGGTGAAGAATTCCGTGGTGTGCGGGCTCGCCCGCGCAGGCTTCAAGGATATCGACCGGGCAGGTGAAGCGCTCAAGGGTGCGCGCCAGCCACGCATCCATACCTTCCTGTCGACCAGTCCGGTGCACATGAAGCACAAGCTGCAGATGGGACCGAACGCGGTTCTGGACGCGATTGGCGCCTCGGTGGCCCGGGCCCGTCGCTATACCGACGATGTCGAATGGAGTGCCGAGGACGCCACCCGCACCGAACGGGATTTTCTCTGCCGCTGCGTTGAGCTGGCGATCCGTTCGGGTGCCACGACGATCAACGTTCCCGATACCGTGGGTTACGCCACGCCGCAGGAATTTTTCGATTTGATCACGATGCTGCGCAACCGCGTGCCCAATGCCGACACAGTGGTGTTTTCCACACATTGTCACAATGATCTCGGCCTTGCGGTGGCCAACTCTCTTGCCGGTGTTTTGGCCGGTGCCCGCCAGGTGGAATGCACCATCAACGGCATCGGCGAACGGGCCGGTAATGCTGCGCTCGAAGAGATCGTGATGGCGCTCAAAGTGCGCCAGGACGTGATGCCATTTCAGACAGGCATCAAGACGCCATTGCTGGCCAAGGCCTCCAAGCTTGTCTCCAATGTCACCGGCTTTGTGGTCCAGGCCAATAAGGCGATCGTGGGTAAGAACGCGTTCGCCCATGAATCAGGCATCCATCAGGATGGCATGCTCAAGCATGTTGAAACCTACGAGATCATGCGACCGGAAGATGTCGGGGTAACTGGCAGTTCGCTCGTACTGGGCAAGCTTTCCGGACGCCACGCGTTTCGCGACAAGCTGACCGCGCTTGGCTACGAGCTGCCCACCGCCGACTTCGAGGAAGCTTTCAGTCGCTTCAAGGCCCTCGCCGACAAAAAGAAACATATCTTTGATGAAGATCTGATTGCGCTGGTAGACGATGGTATGGTGCGCAGTCATGATTCGATCTTTGTGAAGGCCTTGAAGGTTGCGACCGGGCTCGGCGTTGAGCCCAGTGCAGAATTGACGTTGGTGGTCGATGGCGAGCAACGCCGTACCACGGCAGCTGGTGATGGTGCTGTCGACGCTATTTTCAATGCTATTGGTGAGCTCTATCCGCACAATGCATCGCTGGCGCAGTTTCAGATCCATGCCGTCACGGCAGGGACGGATGCCCAGGCGACTGTCACGGTGCGGCTTGAGGAAGACGGGCGCACGGTCACCGGGCGTGGTGCGGACACGGACACTCTGGTGGCCGCCGCACACGCTTATGTCAATGCGCTCAATAAGCTGTTGGTGAAACGACAAAAGCAGGTACCCGAGGCGCTTTCGCCCGCTACGACGGCATCGGCCTGAGGCCAACCGTCCGCAAGGCGCAACGCGTAACCTGGTTGGAAAGGAATGGGCTTTTGAGCATGTTCGGCAGCCTTCTCGGCGCACTGTCGAGCGATATGGCAATTGATCTCGGCACAGCGAACACGCTGGTTTACGTGAAGGGACGAGGCATCGTTCTCAACGAACCCAGCGTTGTCGCCACCATCCTCAACCGTGGAGGAAAGAAGCAGGTTCGCGCGGTCGGTAATGACGCCAAGATGATGCTCGGGCGGACACCCGGTAACATCGAAGCGATCCGACCGATGCGCGATGGCGTGATAGCCGATTTCGAAATTGCGGAAGAGATGATCAAGCATTTCATTCGCAAGGTGCACAATCGTCGCTCCTTCGCCAATCCCATGATCATCGTCTGCGTGCCGTCAGGTTCGACGGCAGTAGAACGGCGCGCCATTCAGGAATCGGCGCTCTCGGCCGGTGCCCGGCGGGTTTTCCTCATCGAAGAGCCGATGGCTGCCGCCATCGGGGCGGGGCTTCCGGTGAGCGAGCCCACCGGATCGATGGTTGTTGATATTGGTGGAGGAACCACGGAGGTTGCGGTCCTCAGTCTTGGTGGCATCGTCTATTCGCGCTCGGTGCGCGTGGGTGGTGACAAAATGGACGAGGCCATCATCGCCTTCATCCGTCGGCACCATAATCTGTTGATTGGGGAGGCCTCAGCCGAGCGCATCAAAAAGGCGATCGGCTCGGCGGCGATACCGACCGATGGCAATGGCACCACCCTTGAGATCAAGGGCCGCGATCTGCTCAATGGTGTGCCCAAGGAACTCACCATCACGCAGCGACACATTGCCGAAGCTCTGGCAGAGCCGACCTCGGCGATCGTCGAAGCGGTCAAGGTGGCACTTGAGGCGACACCTCCGGAGCTGGCGGCGGACATCGTCGACAAGGGTATCGTGCTCACTGGCGGCGGCTCGCTCTTGGCTGGGCTTGATCAGGTTCTGCGCGAGGAAACGGGCCTGCCCGTCTCGATCGCGGATGATCCGCTGTCATGTGTAGCGCTCGGCACGGGACGCGTTCTTGAGCACTCCAAGAATATGCGCCATGTGTTGACGACCGCCTTTTAGACGAAGGGACGCGGGCGCAACGATGTAGTGGAGAAAGAGCGGATCGGCTTATGCCGCAGGGCAGCTTCAAGATCACAAGAGGCAAGGGGAGCGGACAGCTTCCGCTTGCGGTTGTCGCGATCCTCGCCGTGATCCTGGTGCTGGTGGGCAAGGCGCAGTCGCCGTTCTTTAACCAGATCCGTGGCGATTTTTCGGATCTTAGCCGACCGGTGCTGGAGGCGGCCCGTACCCCCTTCGATATCGGTGCGCGTTGGGCCAGCGGGCTCGGTAACGTGTTCGACGTCTATCAGGAAAACCTGCGCCTGACCGCGCAAAACCAACGGTTGCGCCACTGGCAGACTGCAGCGCTTCTGCTCAAGGAGCGTCTCAAGCGGTATCAGCAACTCCTGCATGTCGTGCCCGCTCCGACGCTGAAGACTGTGACCGCCCGGGTTATCGGCCACGTGGTGCGGCCGTTTGTTCAGACCCTGATATTGGATGCGGGGACGCGCAACGGCGTGCATCCGGGGCAAGCGGTGATCGCGCCCAGCGGCATGGTCGGACGGATTTTTGTCGCCGGCCAGCGCACCGCCTGGGTAATCCTGTTGACCGACCTGAATTCGCGTGTGCCGGTGCGTACGGTGAAAGGTAACGTCCATGCCATCCTGACGGGCGACAATACGCCGACGCCATTGCTCGACACGATTAGCGATACGCAAAAGCTCAAGACCGGTGATGAGGTGGTCACGAGCGGCGATGGAGGTCTCTTGCCGGCAAATCTACCGGTTGGGGTCGTGGTCAAAGATGGGGAAGTCAAGCGGGTGGTGCTGTTTGCCGATCCTTCGACCACCGATGACGTCTCGATCGTCGCCTACAAACATCTGCCCGATGCGCCGCCAAAGCCGGGTGCTGGTAGCCTGCCCTTGACGCCCTTCTCCCCGCAGGCCGCAGCAGCGAGTTCTGCGCCAGTAGCTTTGTCCGCAAACTCCGCCGATGCTGCAGAAAAGACCTCATCCACCACAAGGGTGCGGGCGTCCGCGCCCGGCACCGCCATGTCCACCCCCCCGTCCACGGCGTCTCTGGCCAGTAAGGCAGCTGCTACCGATGGGGCTTTGTCTGCAAGCCATCCGTCAGCTTCCTTGCCGCAAGGGTCTTTGGCCGCACCAAGCCCGGTCCCGAACCCGCCCCACGCTGCACTTTTGGTTTCTAAGGGAACAGGAGTGCCACCGTCGGGAGCAGCAAAGACTGTTTCCGGCTCAATGACGTCCAAGAGGGGAGGGTGATAGGCATGGAACGCTCCGGTCCTTTCGTGACGTCTTTGTCGAGCGCCGTACCGGCTTTCATTGGCGTTTGTGCAGTGATCTTGGCCAACCTGCCATTTGAGCCACTTGGCGGCTTTCTGCCGGCGCCCTTGCTGGCACTGATGCCGGTTTATTTCTGGGGCCTCGTGCGTCCGGACCTGATGCCGCCGGCGGTCGCATTCGGTCTTGGTGTGCTGCAGGATCTGTTTTCCGGTGGGCCACCAGGGGTCTGGGCTTTGGCGTTCGTGGCTGTCTATGCCGTCATCGACACGCAGCGCGATTTTTTTGCCGGTCTATCGGGAGTGGGCGCCATTCTGGGTTTTGCCCTCGCGATGTTAATCGCCGGCCTCACGGCCTATGGCGTCAGTGCATTTTATGAATGGCAACTGCCGCCGTCATTGCCCCTGCTTGCCGAGGTTGTTGTCAGCGTCGTCGTTTATGTTCCGGTCGCCTTGTTCTTTGGCGTTGTGCACCGCCGTCTGGTGGGGGCAAGGCGGAGCGAACTCTGATGCCGTTGTTCGACCGTAAGGACAAGAGCCGATATAATGTGTTCACGCGGCGCACGCTCATCGCTGGCGGTGGCATGGCTGCGGTTTTTGCCACACTGGCCGGTCGGCTCTATCAGCTGCAGATTGTGGAGGGGCAGACCTTCATGACGCGGGCCGAGGACAACCGCGTCAATCAGCGTCTTCTGGCACCCTTGCGCGGGCTTATCCTCGACCGCTTTGGTGTTGCGCTTGCCGACAATCGCCGCAATTACCGTGTTTTGATCGTCAAGGAACAGGCCAGCGAAGGTGTTGAGACGGCGCTCGACAACCTTGCGCACATCATCACGTTGAGCCCGCAGGATCGCGAACGGGTGTTGCGACAAGTTCGGCAAAATCGGGCCTTCGTGCCAGTGACGGTAATCGAAAACCTCAACTGGGAAGCGTTTTCCAGCGTCAATCTGCATCTTCCTTATTTGCCGGGTATAGTACCGGACGTTGGTGAGACGCGTAGCTATCCCTTCGGCGCCGAGATGAGCCACATCATTGGCTATGTTGGCGCAGTAACGGAAGCGGACATGAAGCGTGACCCGAACCCGCTTCTGTCCTTGCCTGGCTTTCGGATCGGAAAGCGCGGTATCGAAAAGCAGTTTGATCCCGAGATCCGTGGTACCGCAGGCACTGATCGCGTTGAGGTCAACGCTTATGGCCGGGTGATACGCGAGCTGTCACGCGACCCGGGAACTCCTGGAGACAATGTCTATCTCACCATCGACAGTGAGGTGCAGGATGTGTTGACGCGCGCCCTGGGGGATCAAAGCGCTGCCTCCGTGGTCATGGATGTGGAAACCGGCGATGTTCTCGCGCTGGCTTCCACGCCAGGTTACGATCCCAATCTCTTCAATGTCGGGATCAGTGACGCGCAGTGGCGAGCCCTGATGACGAATGATCACGACCCGCTTCTCAACAAGGCCACCGCCGGGGTCTATCCGCCCGGATCCACTTTCAAGCCCAGCGTAGCGCTCGGCGGTATTGAGGCGGGGTTTGGCGATCTGCAGGTGTTTTGCCCAGGCTCCATGCGTCTGGGGGATCATGTGTTTCATTGCTGGAAACACTCCGGTCACGGACTTATGACAGTGACGACGGCGCTGCAGCAGTCCTGCGACGTCTTCTTCTACACCATGGCCATGAGGCTCGGCATCGACGGCATCGACGCCAGTACCCATGCACTTGGTCTGGGTCAGCCGACTGGCATCGAGCTTCCAGGCGAGCGTGCAGGTCTGATTCCTTCGCCGACATGGAAGCGCTCGGTTTTGGGACGGCCCTGGGAAGAGGGCGAAACCCTCGTCACCGGTATCGGTCAGGGCTATGTTCTGGCCACTCCGCTGCAGCTCTGCACAATGGCCGCGCGCATCGCCAGTGGTCGGGCCGTTGTCCCGCGCCTCACCCGCTACATCGGACAAGCGCCGCAGCCGCGCAGACAGGCGTCCTTACTGCCGTTTTCGCCGGAGGCCTTCAAACTCGTGCGCGAAGGCATGCGCATGGCCGTCAACGTTCCGGGCGGTACCGCCTATGCGCGACGGATCACCAAGCCCGGCTATGAAATGGCGGGAAAGACCGGTACCGCCCAGGTCCTGCGTATCACCCGGGCCGAGCGGGCGGCAGGTGAAACCAAGACCAATGATCTGCCCTGGAAATATCGAGATCATGCTTTGTTTATCTCCTTTGCCCCGGTGGAGGCCCCCAAATATGCCTGTGCTGTGGTGATCGAACACGGTGGGGCGATTGAACCTTTCCAGGTGCAGGTGGCACGCGATGCGCTACTGTTTACCCAGGAACGTGATCCATCGCGCCTACCCACCGCCTATCCTGCAGCCGTCGGCGACCTTGACCGGACCTTTGCCCAAAAATGATCGCACGTCCCTACGCCACTGCCCGTCGCACGCTCTCGCTCTCCGACAAGCTGATGGAGATCAACTGGGGCCTTGTGATGCTCATCACGGTCATCGCCTGCGTGGGCTTTGCGATGATGTATTCGGTGGCCGGAGGCCATCTGTCACCGTGGGCCGGAAAGCAGATGATACGCTTTGTGGCCGGGCTAGTGATCATGGTGGTGATGGCCTGCGTCGATATTCGGACGTGGATGGAATGGGCCTATCCCGCCTATGCGATGGCGCTGCTATTGCTTGTTGCCACCACCGTGGTCGGCAAGGTGGGCGGCCTCGGGGCGCAGCGCTGGATCGCGCTGGGTCCGGTGGAGTTGCAACCCTCGGAGCTCATGAAAATCAGTCTGGTGCTCGCGCTCGCCCGTTATCTGCACGGTCTGGGCGTGGAGGAAGTCTCCTCGCCTGCCAAGCTTGCCATTCCGCTGGCGATGATCGGTGTACCGGCGGTGCTGGTGCTGATGCAGCCCAATCTTGGGACCGCCACGATTATCGGCCTTAACGGCGTGTCGCTGCTGTTTCTCGCCGGTCTGTCCTGGTGGTGGATCCTGCCTGCGCTTGGCGGCGCGATCGCGTCCGTGCCCATTGCCTGGCGCTTTCTGCACCCCTATCAGAAACAGCGGATTCTGACCTTCCTCAATCCGGCCCGCGATGCTCTTGGCGCGGGATGGAACATATCGCAGGCAGAAATCGCACTGGGTTCCGGGGGGCTGTTCGGAAAGGGCTTTCTGCATGGCACCCAGAGCCGGCTCAATTTTCTCCCGGAAAAGCAGACCGACTTTATCTGGACCGTGATCGGCGAAGAGTTCGGTCTTGTCGGTTGCGTCGCCCTCTTGCTGCTGTTTGCCATCGTGATCGGTTATGGCGTGCGAATCGCGATGTCGTCGCGTAGCCAGTTCGGCCGTCTTCTGGCCATCGGCGTGACTCTCAATTTCTTTTTTTACATCATGATCAACGCCTCAATGGTGATGGGCCTCATCCCCGTGGTAGGTATCCCCATGCCGATGATTTCCTACGGCGGGACGGCGATGCTGTCGGTGATGGTGGGCTTTGGCCTTTTGCTCAGCGTGCATGTTCATCGCCAGGTCGAAATTCCCCGCGGCTCCGGCTCCATACTCTGAGCATTGATGATGGACAGGGTAGGGCGAGCATGTTACATGCCCGAACCTTCCTTGGCCGGTAGGCCTGCGGGGGCGCATAGCTCAGTCGGTAGAGCAGCTGACTCTTAATCAGCGGGTCCCAGGTTCGAATCCTGGTGCGCCCACCAAATTGGCCAATGTCTGACCCGGAGACATAGGTAACGGAACGTACCGGAGAGATAGGTTACAACCTCGGGCCAAACTGGTTGTCGAGGGGTGGCAAGACTTCTGCTCCAGATTCAAATATTCCAGAGCGTGCCGTATCAAGGAGATGGGCCGAATGCCCCCGTCGACCTCCTCGATGCTGGCGGTTTGGCCGGCGAAGATCGTTAAAAAGTTAATTTTCCTGCGGTGCAGGCAGATCCGACCGCAGGCGGCAACCAATTTGTCACCGTCAGGGAAGGGGTGTTTGGGGTCCGGCAGCCCCTGATAGGGGCGGGTTAAAAGGGGTGTAGGCCTCGGCCGGGCATTTCATGGCCTGGGCTTCCCTTGGGTCGCTCGGTATTGAACTCCTGCTTGCAGTCATTGAACTTTGCCTGCTGCGGAAGGCTGTTCATGCCAGGCGGCCGAGTGGCTTCCTTTTTCAGCGTCAAGTGCATGCGCTCATGACGACCATCCTGCTGGGGTTGGAGGGGCCGGATAGGCTCGATGCCGAGTCAAAGCCATCACACCGAGGGTCTGGAGAAATTGAAAAGCACATCGGCAAAAACAAACGGCGCGCCATTGTCGGAGCTGATGTCAAGCGGCAGTCCGTGCTCCTGGAATAGTTGTTCAAAGGCGACGAACG
>JAJZGY010000050.1 GCA_021804785.1 Pseudomonadota bacterium
AGTGCGTCCGGGTAACTCCTGCCTGACCGGCTATGGGACGGAGTTTGCGGAATGATGACTGGGTCTGACGAAGCAAAAGAGAGCCCGTTGTCAGCGAGCTCCCGCGAGCTTGCAGAGATTGTGGGCGATGCAGACCATGGCCCACTCACTTTGTACCTGTTCGATGCCGCGCAGGAGGAACTGACGGAAGCCTCTTGCCTGTTTTATCTGTCCGAAGACCGGCTCGACGATCTGCTTTCGTAAGCGATATCGGCTTCGATAGCCGCCGCGCTTGAGCTTGGTACTCATCTGCACGATGAGCGACTTATTGGCGGAGCGTTTGGTCACGGGCGCCTTGATGCCATGCTTCTGGCGCCCGGTGGCGACGTAAGCCAGGGCGGTGAACAATTTGCCGGGCCGTCTCAACGGGTCGACGCAACACTTGCGCGAAGTAATTAAGTATGATGTCACCGGAAATCGACGACGCGGAGTCCGCGGCACGATACCAATTCCCTACACACAGACTTTGAAGCAGCGCAGCATCAGCCGGAGCGCAGCGGGTTGGCGCTGCGCTCCGGTGCCGATCACATGCGGTGCAACGCGCAGAGCTTGTTGCCGTCCGGATCCCGCAGATAGGCGAGATAGAGCTTGGGTCCTGCGCCGCCATTGTCGCGCACGCCCGGCGGGTCTTCGATCGACGTGCCGCCGGCCGCGACGCCCGCCTTGTGCCAGGCATCCGCCTGCGCCGGGTCCTTGGCGGCAAAGCCGATGGTGCCGCCGTTGGCGTGCGTGGCGCTCTTGCCGTCGATGGGCTTCGAAATGCCGAAAATGCCCGTCGGCGTCATATAGAAGAGACGACCCTTTGGATCGATCACGCCGGGCCCAACACCCAGCGCACCAAGCGTGGCGTCATAGAATTTCTTCGACCGTTCGATGTCGTTCGATCCCACGAAGATATGCGAGAACATGCGTTTCCTTCCCTTGATGGCATGGCCTTGATGGAGATGGCCTTGATGGAGATGACCGGGAGTTTGCTGCCTCCATCGCGCGGCGGCAACTCTTAAATAGGTGAATTAATGGGGACACGGTACTTGGTTGCGGACAGCGCGGCCTGGTCGACGGCAAACAGGATACAGCATTCTATTCATGTTCGGAGTGCGAAACCACCCGCGGCGTTCCGCGGCAGCTTCGGTGGGTTCTGACATGGCGAACGCCTTACGACAAAAGCGGACTTTCAGGCGGTTAGTGCCGGGTCGCCTTCGCCACGCCTTGAACCGTGCCTAACGGGCGCTTTTCGCCTGGGGCCAGCCAGAGCTTGGCAGCGATAGCGAATTGCTTCTCGGCGCTGGGCTTGTCGCCGCTCCAGAGCAACGCCTCACTCCATTTCAGATGCACGCGACCAGCGGGTTCGCTAATGTGCCCCGGACAGCAATCGGGGAGACGGGCATGGCAGGCACGGACGCAAACGGATTCGTACAGGACAGATTCGCGGGCATACGGACCGCGTTCGAGGCCAATCTGGCCAGTGGCGAGGATGTAGGCGCCTCGTTCTGCGCCACGCTCGAGGGCGAGACGGTGGCCGACCTGTGGGGCGGTTGGGCCGACGAGGCCAGGACCCGGCCCTGGGAACGGGACACCATCGTCAACGTCTATTCCACGACCAAGACCATGACCGCGCTGACGGCGCTGTTGCTGGCCGATCGGGGGGTCCTCGATTTCGACGCGCCGGTTGCGCGCTACTGGCCCGAATTCGCGGCAAACGGCAAAGAGCGTATCAAGTTCAGGCATGTGATGAGCCATGCCGCCGGCCTTTCGGGCTGGAAGGAACCGATCCGCCGCGAAGACATCTATGACTGGGACAAGGTCACCGCGCTCCTCGCTGCGCAAGCCCCGTTTTGGGAGCCGGGCACGGCCTGCGGCTACCACGCGATCACGCAGGGCTTTCTCGTCGGCGAGGTTGTACGGCGGATCACCGGGCGCTCGCTCGGAACGGTGTTCCGCGAAGAGATTGCAGAACCGTTGGGCGCCGACTTCCATATTGGGCTGCCGGAGAGCGAGGACGGACGCGTGGCCGACCTCATCCCACCGCCCGCAGGCGCCAGCATCGAAGACACTGCGGCAAGCGAACTGGCCAAGAACATGGCGACCAATCCCGGCATCGACCCGCTCGACACCCGCACGCGTGCCTGGCGTGCCGCTGAAATTCCTGCCGCCGGCGGCCACGGCAATGCGCGCTCGATTGCAGAAGTCCATGCACTCCTCGCCAATGGCGGCGTCGCAAAGGGCAAACAGCTGATGTCGGAAGCCGGCTGTCGCAAGGCGCTGGAACTGCAGATAGAGGGCACCGATCTCGCCCTGGGCGTGCCCGCGCGGTACGGCATGGGCTTCGGCCTGCCGAGCGAACTTCTGCCTATGCCCAATCCGAACACGCTCTTCTGGGGCGGCTATGGCGGATCGCTCGCGATCATTGATATGGATGCGCGCACAAGCCTGGGGTATGCGATGAACAAGATGGGGCGCACGACGACAGGAGACATGCGGGCCATAGGTCTCGCCATGGCATTTTGGCAAGGTCTTGCCGCGTAAAGGCCCGCACCTGCGGCACAGCGCCCCTCCGAAACAGCGCGTTTCTCAAACGGCGTTATTACGGCTGAGGCCGGTCCATCCGGTAGAATCGACATTGAAAGCGCCGCTCTCGATTCTAGAGCCACAGCTTTCGTGCCCGCTTTCGCTCCGAAGCGGGTAGTCGGCGAGACGCTAATGGCCGACAAGTGCACTGCATCGCTTACTTGCCCAGTTTGCCGTCCAAGATAGCCGCTCTAATATGCTTTCTCTGAGCGCAAGCTGCCGTCACACCAGCGATCCGCCACCGTCGACGCGCAGAATCTGTCCTGTCGTGTAACCGCCCCGCATCAGATAGAGATACGCTTCCGCCGCCTCTTTGGGCTCACCAACACGCGCGATCGGCAAATGCTTGGTCATCGCACGCATACGCTCCTCGCGCGCATCCTCCGGAATGGCATTCCAGACATCGGTGCGAATGGCACCGGGACAGACCGCGTTGACGCGGATCGGCGCGAGTTCGGCAGCAAGGCCTCGTGTCAGGTGCTCGATGGCGCCGGCCATCGCGGTGCTGACGGCCGTCCCCTTGCGCGGGCGATGGGCTACCATGCCGTCGGTGAGTGTGATCGAGCCGGTCTCGCGAAGATGAGGCACGGCATATTTCGCCGCCCCGACCGCACCCCAGAAGCGGACAGCGAACAGCGACTCTGCAGCGGCACGGTCGAGAGCGTCAAGTGTCATGCCGCGCGCTGGCCCCCAATCACCAGCGGTGAAAACGAGATGATCGAAGGCGCCAACGCCGGCGAAAAATTCCTTGAGGCTTTCCTCGTTGCGTACATCGACGGTGCGGACGTCAGTCGCCGGCAGCGCCTTACGCGCCGCTTCGATCTTGGCAGCACTGCTCGAGCCGACTATCACAGTGGCTCCCTCGCGCAAGGCACCTTCAGCCACGGCTCGGCCGATACCCGAGGTACCACCAATAATCACGATTAGTCGGTCCCTCAGTGTCATCTCTACCTCCTGGTCACGTCCAAACAGAACTTACGGCAAGCCCGCGGTCAAGCCAACCACCGTGGCCAAGCCGCGAATCTGCTAGGCATCCGGCCGCAGCCAGGTCAACAGCAAGCCGTCTCTTGTAGCGCTAAGCAGAAAAAGTGCGGTAGCGGTCCAGGGTCTCCTTTGCGACGGAAGCGGATGGTCGTTCTTCGCGCGAACGATTTCGATGCAATGTCTGTGGGTGCTCAGATCGCCTGGCGCTCGATGTAGCGTGCAATCAGGCACGCTTGCGTACGCAGGTCGTCGGCACGGTCAGTCAGTTCAAGGCGATCCATTTCGACCGCCGCATGCTCGCGTTCACGCATTTCGGCCAATAGGACGTTGCGTATATCGGCATCATTCAGAAGAAGCCTCTCCACCTCTGTTGAGCCGCAGCCGGCGCGCAGTGGAGAATTCCACTCCGCAGACTTAGCGGGCGCCTCAGCGTTGTCGATTGCGGCGACCAGAGTGCGAATTACCTTCACCTCGACGGCACGCTTGTCCTTGATCGCGGCGCGCAGGTCTTGGCGCAAACGGGCTTTCATGGCGCCGGCAACATCGTCAGACATGGCAAATTTCGGCTCCTTTAACGGTTGCATCTATTCCCTATTACTCCTAATAATATGACATTACGATCATAACAAGGACTAATAGGTAACATGTGATGTCCAATATCCTGCTCTCTGTCGAACAGGCGGCCGAGGAATTGCGCCTGCACCCGAAGACTGTGTTGCGTTACATCCGCGACGGACGCTTGCCGGCCACGCGAGTTGGAAAGTCCTACCGGATCACACGTGACAAATTGGACGCCTTCGCCGGCGCGGCCAGCGGCAGAGCCGAAGCAGCGTTGCGTGCGCGCACGACCTGCGTTGTGGACATTCCCGCTATCGCCGCAGGTCAGGCGGAGCGGTTGGCACTCTTCCTCCAATCCGCCGCGCTGTCCGGCGATGCCACAACCCCGCCGCTACACTTTCAAACCGCGTTCGATCCTCTGACCGAGAGCATGAAAGTTGTCATGATTGGGGCTTCATCCGATGTCGCCAAATTGCTGACAATGCTTCACCTGCAATTGGGTGATCGCTGATGACTGACGTGGTCTATCGACGCGCCGACGCCGCGAAGTCGGTCGAACGGCTGTAGAGGACCGTGCTGGATCATTGGCCGGTCGCCAAATCCGAGCTCATTATCCCCACGTGCCATGGCTCGACATTCGTCCTCGACTGCGGGATGGAAAACGCACAGCCGGTCGTGCTGTTCCATGGCGCACAGGCGAACTCGGCCGCCTGGCTATTCGACGTCGCGCTCTGGTCCACGAGATTCAGGCTTTTCGCGGTGGACATGATCGGTGAGGCCGGCTTCAGCGCGCCGGTCAGACCCAGACTCGCTGGCGAAGATCATGCGTTGTGGCTGGACGATGTCTTCGCAGGGCTTGGCATCACACGCGCAGCACTCATCGGCACCTCGCTGGGCGGATGGCTGGCGCTCGATTACGCCAGTAGAAGGCCGGACGCCGTAGGGGTGCTCGCCCTGGTGTGCCCGGCCGGGATCGGCCGACAGAAGAATTTCCTCCTAAAGGCACTACCACTGCTTCTTCTCGGACAGTGGGGCAAGCACAAGGTACGGGAGATGGCTTTCGGATCCGCTCCGAAGACGCTACCGGAGGAAGCGCGGCCGCTGGTGGCACTCATGGACGAGGTGGCGCGGGTCATCAAGCCGAGAGTCGTTCGCATCCCCCAGATGACCGATGCGCAGCTTCGCGGCTTGCATATGCCGATCCTCACCATCATTGGCGGACGGGACGTTCTGTTGGACTCGCAGGATACACGCGAAAGGCTAAGACAGTCCGTACCGCAAGCCGAAATATGCTTCATTGATGAGGGCCGTCATTTCCTTCCGAACCAGGCACCGCGCATCATGGACTTCCTGGAACGGAGCATTCATAGCTTCGGTTCATTGTCCGCTTAGGTGCCACTCCGGATTTCCCCGGACAGAGCATTCCCAATTACATTGCGCCACGCAGCACTCCGATCAAACACCGTGCAAAGTCCGACCAGACCAGCGGAAGTGCCCGTCCTGACAGCCTAGCCCCCCGCTGGCAGAAAACACCGTTCAACTAACGTGGTAAGCTTGTCCTCAGACTGACTGATCTCCAGAAGCGGTGAGGCTTCTTCGAACGCAGCCCCAATTGCACCGACAAGTGCCCGCGTCGCCAAGACCATCGCAAAGCCGTCCACACGTCACTGCAGAACTTGCTAGCGCCGGACTAAAATACGCTGCGCTGCACTATGGACTACAGCTGAACGTTCATGACTGAGACCATGACTGGTATGGGCATTCATAACCACCCGACGAACAGGAGATCGGAACCGGTGCAGGTTGATCACTGTACGCACCGCTGCGCGAACCGGAGAGCTTTCATCGTGGTCCCCATCACAGACAGCCCGTACAACTTCCGCTTCAGCGTCAGCCAGAAGCTTGCACGCCATCGACACCAATATAGATTCCTTACTCGCGAAGTGGCTGTAAAGCGTGCCGACGCTAATTCCGGCGCGCGCCGCGCGGAGCGGCTTTGAGGCCTTCGCATTGGCCCGCGTCGCCGGCATAGAGCATAACGACGCGCCACAAAACGTCTGTGTGCACGCGAAGTCGGTGTTGGTCGACAACAACTGAGCGTCACGACACGGCCCTGAGAAGCTACCCCTCAAGCGGAAAACCCCATTTTTAACGCTGTTATATTGACCTGCGCGCCGGCGGAAGCCGCGTGACAAATTGTCAACTCTGTGTTTTTACTGGCGCAGTGACCTCTGTGGCGGAACACGATGGCAATCGACAAACAGACCCTGCTCAGCAAATACCGCGCGGAGCGCGACAAGCGCCTGCGCCCCGACGGCAATGCACAATATATCCGCCTCAAGGAACGCTTCGCCCATTATGCCGAGGATCCTTACATCCCGGTGAAGCCGCGCGCGCCCAAGACTGATCACGTCACCTTCGCCTTCGTCGGCGGCGGCTTTGCCGGCCTCGTTACCGGCGCCCGCTTGGCCGAGGCAGGCATCGGGGATGTGCGCATCATCGAGAAAGGCGGCGATTTCGGCGGCACCTGGTATTGGAACCGCTATCCCGGCGCCCAATGCGACACCGCGTCGATGGTCTATATGCCGCTGCTCGAAGAGACCGGTCACCGTCCGTCCGAAAAATATGCCCACGCCCCGGAAATCCTGGCACAGTGCAAGCGTATTGGCGAACAGTTTGGGCTCTATCGCAACGCGCTCTTCCACACCGAGGTCATCGATCTTGGTTGGGATGACAGCGTCACGGCCTGGCGCATCAAAACCAATCGCGGCGACAACTTCACGGCACAATTCCTCGGTGTCGGTACCGGGCCGCTGCATGTGCCCAAACTCCCCGGCATTCCCGGTATCGAAGAATTTGCGGGCCACAGCTTTCACACCAGCCGGTGGGACTATGCCTATACCGGCGGCGATCCCGATGGTGCGCCGCTCGACAAGCTCAAGGACAAGCGCGTTGCCATCATCGGCACCGGCGCAACCGCCGTACAATGCGTGCCGCATCTCGCCCGTGCGGCGCGGAAGCTCTACGTCTTCCAGCGTACGCCCTCTTCCGTCGACGTACGAGCCAATGAGCCCATCGATCCGGCCTGGTTCGATCAGATCGCAACCCCTGGCTGGCAGCAGCGCTGGCTGGAGAATTTCACCGAAAACCAAGCCGGCGGCGGCGCCGATGAGGATTTGGTGCAGGACGGCTGGACCGATCTCTCCCGCCGCATTCGTGCGCGCATCGCCACACTGCCGTCCGACCAGCGCGACCCTGGGGCGATGTGGGCGGCCTTTGAGGATTCCGATTTCGAGAAGATGGAGGAAATCCGCGCCCGCATAGATGCCATCGTGCGCGACACGGAGACCGCGCAGAAGCTCAAGGCCTGGTATCGCCAGTTGTGCAAACGCCCGTGCTTCCATGACGAATATCTGCAGGCGTTCAACCAACCCTCGACCACACTGGTCGACACTGATGGCAAGGGAGCCGACCGCATTACCAGGAAGGGCGTCGTCGCCGATGGTGTCGAATACGAGGTCGACTGCATCATCTATGCAAGTGGCTTCGAGGTCGGTACCGAATTCACTGGCCGCGCCGGCTTCGATCTCACCGGCCGGGACGGTCTCAAGCTATCCGAGGCTTGGGCCGAAGGCATGCGCTCCCTTCACGGTACTCATGTGTACGGCTTTCCGAACCTGTTCTTCGTCCAGCCAACGCAGGGCGCCAACCTGATCTCCAATGTGCCGCACAATCTCACCGAGGCAGCCAAGACGGTCGCCATGATCATCGGTGAAGCGCAGAAGCGCGGCGCGCGCGAAGTCGAAGTGAGCAAAGCCGCTCAGGAGGCCTGGGTCGAACTCCTGCTCACCGGACCGGGGCGCATGATCGGCTCGCTGGATTGCACGCCCGGCTATTACAACAATGAAGGCCAGGATCCCGGCCCCGCTGCGCGCTATGCAATCGGATATCCCCAGGGCGCCAGCGCCTATTTCCGTTATCTCGAAGGCTGGCGGAATTCGGCTCAATTCGAGGGCCTGGAATTCCGCTGAATTACACAGCACCTGACCGCGCGAGCCCGCGTTGCATCTCACGCAGCTCACGTCAAGCTTCAGGCATGCCTTGGGTCCGATGGATCGACAGCAGGGACGCCACAAATCCGCGGCTCCTGCCAAAGTGGCACGACCTCTGTCTCGAGCTTTGGTCTATGTGCCGGGACGTTTCGCTTGCATGGTTCCCAGGTTTGTCCAGTGGCTGTTCTTGATGCCGCACCATTCGCCGTCGCGGCTTGGATCTAAAGCCGGTCCTCTTTGGCCAAACGTAGTGAGCCGGATGCCGGGATTGCGCACATGCTTACTTCGCCTATTATGGAAGATGATATGATATTATGTGGAGGGTACACATGAGCTTGAAGTTCTACGATTTCAAGATGGCCCCAAGCCCTCGCCGTGCGCGGATTATTCTCGCGGAGAAGCATGTGCCGCACGAGGTCGTTGAAATCGACCTCAGGACGGGCGAGCAAATGGGCGAGGCCTACCGCGCGACAAATCCCAATTGCACTGTTCCTGCCCTCAAATTGGAGGATGGGACAGTTTTAACAGACAATGCGGGGATCGCCATCTGGCTCGAAGAAACCTACCCTGAGCCTCCGTTGCTGGGAACGACAGCACTTGAAAAGGCAGAGATCGCCAGCTGGCAGTTTCGCGTCGAGACAGAGTTCGGCATGGGCGTCGCGAGTGCATTGCGCAACAGCAATCCGGCCATGAAGAACCGCGCCCTGCCGGGCCCGCACAATTTCGAACAGATACCTGCATTGGCCGAACGTGGTCTACAACAGGTTGACAATTTCTTTGCCACTCTGGAAACCCGCCTTGGAGGCCGCAACTTCATTGCTGCAGATCGGCTTTCGGTGGCGGATGTAACCTGCTTTGTATTTATGGATTTCGCCAAAGTCGTACGCAAACAGCCAGGTGATGAACACGTCAACATCAGCCGGTGGCGTGACAGTCTGAGGCAAAGACCTGCATTCAGGCTGTAGGAGCGCTACCAGAGTGATGGGGGAACCCAAGCAATGCGAACCGTCGCCAGTTGAAAGCGGCGCGCTTCGGTCTTGGGCGCCCCCCGCAAGTCAAGCGCTACATGCTGAGACCTCCGAAATCACCCAATCCGCGCCCAATGCATTCCTTGCATCTGCCATGTGACAAGTCCTCGGAGTGTGACTTGGCTGATGAGCAAAGGGCATAAGCCGTGACGTACCTCGACATCCTTTATCGTTCGGCGTCGACCGCGCGCCACTCCACCGTCGCGTCATCGAGCCGCGCCTTGAGCTCCGGAGACAGAACGGTCGTCACAGCGGCGATGCTGTCAGCAAGTTGATCAGGCCGGCTCGCACCTACAATCGGCGCGGTCACCGCAGGGTTAGCCAATACCCAGGCAACCGCGAGTGTAGTCAAAGAAATCCCGGCGTCCTGTGCGATACCGTTCAGTGTTTCGACTGCCGTAAACTCACGGTCATGCCAGTAGCGCGCCCGATACATCTCCGCTGCATTGCCCAGGGTAAACCGCGTGCCTTCTGGCGGCGCATTGACGTTTCGGTGCTTGCCGGTGAGCAGCCCACCCGCCAACGGATTGTACGGGATAACCGCGACCCCTTCTTCTGCGCAGAGCGGCAGCAGATCACGCTCGAAGGCCCGAAACAGAAGGTTGTATCGCGGTTGCACAGAGGCAATGCGCACCAGGCTTTTCAGTTCCGTACGACCAATAGCGCGGGCAAGCCTGTGTGCCTGCCAATTCGAAACGCCTATATAGCGTGCCTTTCCACTTTGCACGATCCGGTCTAGCGCCTCCAGTGCCTCATCGATCGGCGTTACAGGATCGAACCCGTGCAGCTGATATAGGTCGACATAGTCAGTGCCGAGCCGCTGCAGTGAGCCGTCGATAGCTTCGATGATATGTTTGCGGGACATACCCTGGTTCCATGGCTGTGGACCCATGCGCCCCACGCATTTAGTGGCCAAGATGAATTGCTGGCGCTTCCCCTTGAGCCAGCCGCCAATGATCCGTTCCGTCCGACCGACCGAGGTCAAGTCGCCACCAAGCGGATAGACGTCGGCTGTATCCAGAAAGTCTATTCCGCTTTCGGCGGCCCGATCCAGAATCGCATGACTTTGCGTTTCGTCACATTGCAGCCCGAATGTCATCGTGCCGAGGCACAGCCGCGAGACGCGCAAGCCACTGCGTCCGAATGTTACATGTTTCATAAAGCTTTCACCTTTCTCATTGGAACCCCTAACCGCCGCGCAGCGACCTTTGTATCCCAAGCGGCTGACGTGTGACACTCTCTGTCTGATATCCTATCGCAACGTGGGCCACATCGTGCGACCACCACTGTCGCGCCTGTTGTCTCGCAAATGTTCAGGTGCTCTGCTCCAAAGCTGCTTCGGCGGCACCAAAGGCGACCGGAGCTGTTTCAGGAAACAGCATCAGCGCCACCTGCCCGATCCCTACCGCCGCTACCAGGTACCACGCCGGTGCCATGGTGCTGCCGCTGACATGAATGAGCCAGGTAATCACAAGTTGGGTACTGCCGCCGAACACGGCGATGGCAAATGAATAGATTGTCCCAAATGCCATGGCACGAACGTGCTGCGGCAGCGCCTCACTCAGTCCTGCAGTAAACGGCCCCAGGATGAACGACTTGGTGATTCCGAGAAGACCCATGCCGGCGATCAGCGCAAAATCGGATCGGACGCCTGTAACCCACGTGAAGAGCGGGATAATGGCGATCAGAAAAATAAGGTTTCCGAACACGTAGATCGGCTTACGACCAATTCTGTCGGAAAGCTTTCCGCACAGAATGAGGCTCGGAATTGACAGCGCAGCGCTCATCAGCTGAGCCGCAAATCCTGCCCGCGCCGACATGTGTAATGAGTTTTGCGCAAATGTGACGGCGTATACCGATACATATGCAGCGATGGTAATCGAACCCCACACCGCTGTTCCGAGTACAGCAATGCGCCTGTAGCTTATTGGCGCAGTTCGCGTTTCCGGCGCGGCCTCGGACAGGTGCAGGGTCTCCGGCATGTCCCGCCGCATCCAGAGCCCGTAGGGCACGACCGCGGCGCCAAGCAGCACCACAATCCGCCAGCCATAAGCGGAAGCAAGTCCGGCTGGCAGAGCTGCGTTGAGCCCGAAGCCAAGCAGGCTGAGAACGAGAACAGATGCCGCCTGGGTGCCACCCTGAAATGAGGCGATGAAACCGCGCCGTCCAGGCGGGGCGGCCTCGACGAGAAAGGCCGTATTGGAGCCAATTTCCCCGCCGACCGAAAAGCCTTGAGCCAAGCGCGCGACAATCATAAGAACCGGAGCAGCAAGACCTATCGCGGAGTAAGATGGAATCAATGCCATCAGCAGCATCGAGCATCCCATCATCACAAAACTGAGGGTCATGGCGGGTTTGCGCCCCGCCCGGTCGGCATAGCGGCCAAGGATAATGGCGCCAATCGGCCGCGTCAGAAAGCCAGCTCCAAATGTCGCCAGCGATCCCATGAGACTGAGATAGGCGCTACCGGAAGGAAAAAAGGCGTGGCCGATCTGGATCGCAAACAGGCCGTACGCAAAAAAGTCATAGAACTCGAGCGCATTCCCGATCGTAGCAGCAGCAATATGGCGGCGTTCAAGCCGGACCTTTCCGCTCGTTTCAGCAAGCAATGTCTGTGCCCTCATCCACTGCGATCATATCAGCACGGACAAATCAGCCGATGCAACGAGCATATTAAATCCGCTGCTCCAAAGTGACCTTTTGCCCGGTCCGCGGCTCAACTTTTGGCACCCCTAGCCGCCTGACCACCTTTTTCCGAGCACGTTCACGTGAAGAGTGCTTTGGCAATCAACAGACAGACCGTTTGGAGGTAGCGTTTTGCATCGGTCAGATGCCGACGGTTTACCCTGTCCCTCCTCCGAGCAGGAGGCGGCATCGAAAACGCGTAATATCAAGCGCGCGTCAATTATGAACGCCTCTGCCCGTGACGAACTTCGCTCGATATAGATGGCTTCACATCAATATCGATATGAAGGAGATCAAGGCTCGCCGATTCTCTGAAACTGAAGCTCGTGGAGAGTGCGATAGATACCTCCGCGCGCCAACAGCTCTGCGTGAGTCCCCATTTCACGCACCTTTCCATCAGAAAGCACAATTACACGATGGGCATCCTTGATGGTCTGGAGGCGATGGGCGATGATGATCGACGTTCGTCCGTCGGTTAGCCTACGCAAGGCATCCTGGATCACGAGCTCTGTTTCTGTGTCGATACTGGCCGTCGCCTCGTCCAGCACCAAAACTTCGGGATTCATCGCCAGGACGCGCGCAAAAGCCAGTAGTTGCCGCTGACCGTGACTAAGATTGCGGCCGCGCTCGTTAAGAGGCGTGTCATAGCCCTGCGGCAACTGACGAATGAAGGCGTCCGCATGAACAAGGCGAGCCGCGTTTTGCGCATCTTCACGCGATATATTTGGATCGCCCAGGGCAATATTGTCATAGACGCTGCCGGAAAAGATGTGAAAATCCTGTAACACAACACCGATCCTGGTCCGGATATCGCCAGGTTTGACATTCATGATGTCGATACCGTCAAGAAATATTTGGCCTGGAGCAACATCGTAGAAGCGACATAGCAGACGGATGAGTGAAGATTTACCAGACCCCGTTGGACCAACGATCGCAATCCGCTCACCAGGAGAGATCGTGAAGCTAACATCGTGCAAAATTGGGTAGCTCTCGTCATAGCCAAAGGTAAGATGACGGAACTCGACCCGTCCGGATAGTTCGGATGGAAGCGGTACGGGATGCTCCGGCTCATGCAGCGCATCTTTCCAGTCGAGCGCCTGAAGAATTCGTTCGCCGCTCGCCATCGCACGGAAGACCACGTTCCACTGTTCACCCATAGCGACAATCGGCTGGAACAGCATGTCCAGGAACTGGGTAAACAGAATCAGGCTGCCTATGGTTATTTGGCTATGGAGCACAAGTCTGCCCCCACCCCAGACGATGACACACAAGCCAATGAAGCTCAGGCTACTGATAAGAGGGCCGTAGAAGCTTTCTATCGCGAAGGCGCGGTTCAGGCTTGTCATGTTATCGCGATTGATCGCGCTGTAGCGGGCGAAGTTCTCACGTTCGCGCCCGTAAAGTTGCACTATTTCGATTCCAGAGAGGTTTTCCTGCAGATTTTCATTAAGCCGTGAGACACTCTGGCGGACTATGCGATAGAGCGGACGTGACATTCTGCGGAAGACCCAGGTGAACAGACCCGCAACAGGAAGAATTGGGAGCAGTTCAAGCGTGAGCCATGGTGACAAGGTCAGCATAATCGAGATTGCGACGAAGAACGGCACGAATTGCCCAAAAAGCTGTCCGAGGCCTGCGAAGAGCTCGAACAGTGTCTCCACATCATTGGTGATCCGCGTCATCACCCGTCCCACAGCGACCCGGTCATAGAAACTCGATGGAAGCCGTTCAAGATGGGCAAACAGATCGCGCCTGAGGTCACGCAGCGTATTGAGCACGACGCGGCTGAGTGCAACGTCAAAGGCGTAGGAAAATCCAGCCCGTAAGAGAACCCAGATGAGGTAAAGTACACATGCTGCATAGAGCGGAGCCACACCAAGGTGCGCCGCAATCCAGCCGTTGAGTGCACGTTGACCAAGGTCAGCGAGACCCGCCCCGTGTGACTTGAGTGCGATCTCGTCCACCAGGACGCGACTGAGCACCGTTGGTGCCAGAACTGCACAGAGGGCCGAGACCAGAACAAAGGCAACAGCTGCAACCGCCTGCCAGCGATATGGCCGCATCCATTTGAGGAGACGCAGGATTTGGCGCGTGTCCAGGCTTTTGCCGTATAGGTCGTCATCGAATGCGCTGCGCAGGCGCGCCGTCGGACTTTTTACCTCGGCCGCCGCGCTCATTGGCCTGCCTCCGGCAGGCTGACCCCGTGGGCCCTAAGATGATCTGCCTCACGCTCGGCATGCCGGCCCTGGACGCGGGAAAACATTGCGTAGGCACCATTACGCGCCATCAATTCGGCATGTGTCCCGAATTCACCGATACGACCGTCATCCAGCACGAGGATCCGGTCGGCATGGCGGGCCGTCGAAACCCGGTGGCTGACTAGTATTGTCGTGCGTCCCCCGCGCAAGGCCTTGAGACGACCTAAGATGTGCTCTTCGGTTTCGGTATCGACGCTCGAGAAGCAGTCGTCGAGCAGCAGCACGGGCGTGTCGCGGATGAGGCCCCGGGCCAGGCTCGCACGCTGCTTCTGTCCCCCGGAGAGGGTCACGCCGCGTTCCCCGACCAGAGTACGAAACCCATCCGGAAAACTGTTGATGGTATCTTCCAGATCGGCGGCCTCGGCGACGGAGCGGATTTCAGCCATATCCCGTTTTGGGTTGTCGTAGGCAATATTATGACCGAGCTCGTCCGCGAAGAGGATCGGATCCTGTGGTACCAACGCGATCTGGCTGCGCACTTGCTCCAGCGGTAGCAGACGGATGTCACGCCCGTCGAGATAGACCGTTCCCGGCGGCGGATCGAGCAGACGTACCATCATACGCAACAACGTAGACTTTCCCGCTCCGACACGGCCAAGTATCGCAATCATCTCCCCCGGTTTGATCTCGAGGGAAAGGTTTTGAAGCGCGGCATGCCCGTCACCGTCGTCTGGGACAATGGCCATGGCGCCGCGGCTGAGCCGCTGCTCGCGACCAGATGCCCGACGCGGATAGAAGAAAGTCAAATGCTGAATCGTGATTCCGCCGCCTACATGTTCCAGTGGAGCTGCATCCGGGGCATCGTGGATTTCCGGCTCGTAGTCGAGAACCTCAAACAGGCGTGCCGCAGCCGAAGCCCCGCGTTGGAAGAGCGACACCATCTGTCCGGATTGCTGCATCGGCGCTACGATCAAGGCCAGATACAGAACAAACGCGGTGAAGGTACCGACGCTCATTGCCCCATGCAGTACCGACCAGCCGCCATAACCCATAATGATCACGGTGGCGACGCCGGTAAAAACCATCATCCAGGCGTTGAGTCCGGCGTTCAGCAGCGTCATACGGAAGTAATAGTCCGCGTAGGAGGTCGAAAGCGCCTCGAAGCGCGCGATTTCGCGGTCTTCCTGCGCATAGGTCTGGATCGTACGGATACCGTTCAGATTCTCTTGGACCATCTCCGACAGTGTCGAGAAGCCCTCCTGCACACGCAGCGACTGGCGGAAGATATGGGAGGACAGAATAAAGCCGACCAAGGCGATAAAGGGCATCACGGGCAACAACCACAAGGTCAGCTGTGCCGACAGCGTCAACATGAAGCCAAACGCTACGAGCCCGGAAAATCCAAGAACAATGACCGTACGGGTTCCCATGCTGACGAGCTGCCGTACAAAATTGAGATCATTGATGGCCCGGGCCATCAGATCACCGGTCGCAAAGCGGGCAAAAAATTTGGGCCCCTGTTGCTCAAGATGCCAGTAGAGCCGCTCACGGATCCTCGAACCGACACGAACTCCAACTTCGCGCACATATTTGCGGCCAAACGCGACCGTGACGTAGCGCGCGAGCACCAGTCCAAGGATGCCCGCAATGGGCCCGACCAGTGCCACACTGTGGTCTGCAATTCGGTTCACACCCAGGCGCACGAAAAGGGGGACGCCTGCCTCAAGGCCCCTCCCCAGGCAAGTCAGCGCCATCCCACCCCAGAACATCCAAGGATGCTCGTTGATGAGTGGGAGCAGGCGCCACAACGGGCGCGTGCCCGATCTGGATTGCGGAAGCGGTGGAGGTTGAATTGTGGTCGCATCCACCGGCGAATTGCGGTCACGGTCCTTCGTCATTTCCGTCATTATAGATCGACGGAGGCCGCGCGCTATTTGAATTTCAATTTCGTCCTACTTTTTGACCTGCTCCAGGAATTGGACAAACGCATGAAAGTCCAGACCTGGTCCTGTGGCGTGAATCTGGCGCGCGCTAAGGAACTCCTTGGCTGGCCGGCTTTAGCCTCTCCCTGATCGCACTTTCGGTGCCGCAATTGGTGGGTCGTTGGGCGTCGGCATGTTGCCAACCGGAGGCTGAGACACGTAGGCCGCTTCAAGCCTCGAGATTTCATCGCTACTAAGCGACACCTCCACAGCCGCAATCGGCGCATCAAGTTGAGACAATTTGGTCGCGCCAATAATCGGGGCCGTTACGCCGGGCTTTGCGAGCAGCCACGCCAGAGCAACTTGCACGGGACTTTCGCCACGTTCGTTCGCCACGGCGTTCAGCGCGTCGATTACCGCTTCATCTTCCGGACGATTAAAGCGCTCGGCATACATTGGCGCCTTTGCCCGCGTAGTCCCCGCTTGCCGATTACCGGCAAGACGTCCGCCAGCAAGCGGCCCCCACGGAATAAGCCCGACGCCCTCCTCCCGGCACAGCGGGTTCATCTCCCGCTCCTCCTCGCGATAGAGCAGACTGTACTGATTCTGCATGGTGACGAAGCGGGTACAGTTCTTGGCGTCAGCGCGTAGCAGGTATTTCGCGAACTGGTAGCTCAACATCGAACTGGCGCCCACATACAGCGCCTTGCCGGCTTTGACCACATCATTGAGCGCGTCAATCGTTTCGTCGATTGGGGTGTGGTAATCGAAGCGGTGAATCTGATAGAGATCGATATAGTCCATGCCAAGCCGCTTCAGACTATCATCGATTGCATGCATGATGTGTTTGCGGGACAACCCCGCACGGTTAGGACCTGCAGCCATTGGCACGTAGCACTTCGTAGCCACGACAATTTCATCGCGCCGAGCCGCATGTTCCTTCAAAGCCCGTCCCAGAATTTGCTCACTTTGCCCCCGCGAGTAGGCGTCCGCCGTATCAAAGAAGTTGATTCCGGCCTCGAGCGCCTTTTTGACAATCGCGAAGCTGTCCGCCTCGGAAATCATCCAATCGGCCATACTGCCGAAGCTCATGGTACCCAGACACAGGCGGGAAACCTGTGTTCCGGTTGATCCAAGCCGAGTGTACTTCATCGCAAATGCCCTCCACACAGATTGGTCAAATATTTCCTACCCGACCAAGAGTTCGGCCTCAAAGCAGCCCCCTTGGGGTGGGACCTTTCAGTTAAGGTCCGGTTGCAGTAGTACCGCAGTGGTCTGGAGAAGCCAAATGAGGCATCGTCATGCTCGCCTGGCCGTTCGAGATCAACCGGCCGAGCGTTCGAGCCTCTTGAGACCCGGTAACCGGAGATCTTATGAAACTGATCTATTCAACCGACGAGATCCTGGCCGATGGGCCCTATGCCCGCCTCAATTTTTTTGATGGGCGGCGGCTTCATGGCGGCTTCGACGCGAACGGTACCTATATTTCTCCGCGCACACATGAGCGATGGCCTGCCATCCGCGCCTGGCGCGATAAGCTGCTGGCCGAGGGAGGCGAGTTGATCGATGCGTCGACACAGGTGCTCCGCGTCCCTCATTACCCTTCACCAGCGCAGATGAAATTGCTGTTGCAGCACGACGTCACACTCCCGCTTTGGAATTCACTTTCCATAATCGGCCTAATTGAAGGCCGCGGCAGGATGCTCACCACCGTCACCGCGCCAGACTTCCAATCCATGATCGACGGCGATATCTCGGGAACCGCCACTGCGCACTTGAACAAGGGACTCTTGCGTTCGCATGGCCTCGACGAGGGCGGCGACGGGACACATCGGATTGGCGCGCATGACGCGATGTGGTTTCTGGTTCGTGATCTCGCACTTGGGGAACATTTGCACCCGATCCCGGAGATGGCTGCGCGTGAGGTGAGGCCTGGATCCGACTTGCGCGAGATGCCGGCGCTGCTGCCGGAAGCTGAGGGGCTCATCAAGCTGCTCATGAATGTTCTTATGGTGGAGATTCGAGCGGAGCGGGGTTTTGCCTTCCATCTCGCTCTTTTTCGCGACAAGGAGCTGTTTACGGGGCGTCGCGATAGGGCCGAACTTGCAGCCATGATCGTCTCCCAGATCCGGCAGGATGAGGCACCACACGTTGCCTATCTGCAGCTGTTGATCTCCGAAATGCGCCATTTTCAATTTAGGACACCTGGCGGGCGGATCCAGGGCCGGGCAATTATTGACCCGATCTGGACCAAAGTGAGCGCATGGCATGCCAATCAGGTACCATCAATACAAAGAGATGCAGCTCGCGAGCTCGTTAAGGAGTGCCTGGCTCATCGAAAGGACGGCACATCTCTCATGGAGGCGTTTGATAGGCTGGACTCTGACAGGCAACGCACAGTCAACTGATACAGCAGGAGCCTGTCCGAATCGGACTTGGGATGCGCGATGCGGAATGACAAAAAAATCATACTAATTGCAGGACTTTTACTGGGCTAGGGCGGACCACCACGGTGTGTTGCGCTGGACGAGGAGCCCGGCGTGTTCTCGTCAGCTAGGTGATTAGTGCTGACGTATCGGAAGAGACTGGAACAAAATTCAGAGTAGTCGGCGTGGATTCAGCGGTCATACAGGGTGACGCTGCAAACGATGTACACTTTCGTGTCATCGCC
>JAJZGY010000130.1 GCA_021804785.1 Pseudomonadota bacterium
GCCGTATATTCTAGTTAAAATATAACCTCGAGCGCGGCACGGTCCGCTAGTCATCCGGGCTGACGCTGTCATTCCGATTTGCTGTCAGACGGGCACCCCGGGTTATTGGTGCCGCTGGACGGGACCAACCGGGAAGGGGCCAACCGGGAAGGGCTTCTCGTCACGCACAAAGGTGACATAGGCCACTAGTTCCCACAGGTACTGGATGAGATTGACCGAAAAACTACGCAGCTCCTCGTTCACCCGACCCTGGATCGCCATCATCACGAACTGGACGATGCCGATGATCACTGCGATCCAGAACACGAACCAGGCAATAATTCCGAAGCCGATTGCATAAAGCAAACGGGCGGCATGAAACCCTGACGGCGCCGTGCCGTCCTGGCCGCTGGAGCCATGTTGCCCTGCTTGCCCGGTATTGGATCCGCCGCTGTCACTCATGGCTACTACCTCCACGGTCCGCGTCCAGAGCCACCTGCAGGCTCTGGTGTCTCCTTATCTGGTGGCCGGTGCCTCCCCGTTCAAGTCTGCCAGCCACGCAAAAGGACCCGCCAGAAGCAGTCCGGCAAAATAGCCGCCAATATGCACCTGCCAGGCAATCAGCTGCACACTAGGTCCGGCCCCCATCCCTGTCAGACCGGCAAAAATATTAATCCCAATCCACAGGAGTGACCACAACACGATCTGGCGCGAGTAAATAGGTAGCAAACCGCGGTGATCACGCCGTGCATCCAGCATCGGCAGTATCGGATCCATCATCCGGAATGCAGCACCCATCAGCCCCGAAATCGCCCCGGAGGCTCCGATTACCGCTTCCAAAGAACCCCAATTGGCAACCAGGTGTGCGAGCGCCCCCAAAGCGCCGCACAGAAGGAAGAAAATAAAGAACAGGCTTGCCCCGTAGCGACGCGCAACCACACTGCCAAAGGGCAGTAGCCAGACACAATTGATGCCCAGATGTTCAAGCCCGCCATGGATAAACTGGTAGCTAAAGAAGGGCACCGCGAACCACAGCCCGTGCAGATGAATGCCATAGGCGCCGCCAGAGTAAACCGCCGGAATGAGCGCATAATGCACGATCAGCTGCTGCTGCAGGGTGAGGGGGGCCAGACGGTACGCGGCATAGGCCGTACACAGAAGCCCGATCAGGACAAGTACGGGCCAAGGCACCAGGAAGAGAGGCTGGCGCGGTTCAAAACGCTTTACGGGACCGTTCATGTGCGCACTCTTGGACTAAGAGCTTGCGCCCGTCCAGATCTTTGCCGCTCGCCTGAGACGTTCATGAGCTCTCCGGTACATCGCCACTGCTGCCAAGCTCTGCTACTGCTCGGCAACGCGGCCGCAGTGGCGCGTTCATGGCGCGCGACAGCCTTCCGCCTTGCCGATTTGTCCTCCGTATACGGATCAGATCTCAAGCAGACACCATGCCCTCTATGGGCAGCCCATTGTTGGCAGATTACCTGTGGCAAAGGCAGATGGGAACTGTTCAATGTCCAAGCCCGCCGGTCGCTAAAAGCGGCGCAGCCCGAAGACGCCAAAACTCTCTGGCAGACGGCCCTGCATGCCCCACTGGCATAGCACTTCCCCAAGTGCGGCCGAATGCTTGAAGCCATGTCCTGAACAAGCCGACACGATCAATACCTGCGGATAGGAGGGATGGACATCAACGATAAAACCAAAGTCTGCCGTCTGGGTATAAAGGCAGCTCCTGGCCTTCAGTCGGTGCGCCGACAGGTAACGCAGGTTCGGAGCTACATAGTCGCGATAAAAATCCGCGCTCTCCGCTTCTTCAACGTCCCGCCGGACGCTGTCAGCCGTCGTGGTTACCCTATCCTGTTCACTGGCAATCTTGATCCCGCCGGACGGACCGTCCAGCGCCGGAAAACCGTAGAGCATGCGCAACCCCTCCGGCAGCTGCCAGATGAATACGGGACAACGCTCTGGCGCGAACAGGTCAGGATTTTCTGTCACGGCAAACCAGTTCAGGACCTGCCGCGTCACGCGAAAAACGGGCGCAAAAGATGGACCCAGAAGCTCGGGCATCCACGCTCCGGCTGCGAGGATGAGACGCCGGGCGCGGTAGGATCCCAGCTCGGTTATGACCCGCACGCCCGCACCGTCGCTCTCAAACTTCCCTAGCCGCTCGGAGGTGTGAACATGAGCGCCAAACCGTTGGGCCAGTGACAGCTGGACCCTGATGCAGGCCTCAGGACGAACGAACCCGGCCTCAGGTTCATAATAGCCATATTCCTGATCGCGCACGCAAAACTGGGGAAAGCGGCTACGAATGGTCTGCGCATCGAGCATCGCGTGCGCTATGCGATGACGGCGGGCAGCCTCAAGCGTGGTGGAGAAAAAGCTTGCGCCATGAACCGGGGCTCTCGTCTCGTCACTGGAAATCATGAGTGCCCCACACTGGGTGAGCAGCGTCTCTCCGCTGTCCGCCTCGATGTGGCGCCAGAGCTCTTGGCTACGCTGGGCGAGCGGAGTCAAATGCGCGCCTTCACCGATGGCAAGGCGGGTGATGCGGCTGTCACCATGACTGGAGCCAAATTCGTGCGGGGGACTAAATCGATCCAGGCCAAGCACGGAGACACCGGCCCGGGCAAGTTGGTAAATGCTGGCACTGCCCATGGCGCCCAGCCCAGCCACAATGACCTCGTAAGCCAACATCCTTGTCCTTCCCCCAGCGTGACAGGCCCCGCCCGAACATGACACTCTGCCCCTGTCGTTCCGTCAGGGGGTGTTCGTGACCGGATCCAAAAAACCTGCGCCACTCGAATTCACGCTGCGCGGGGTGATTCTGGGCGTGCTGATCACGCTTGTCTTTACTGCTGCCAATGTCTATCTCGGCCTCAAGGTGGGCATGACATTTGCCACCTCGATACCGGCTGCCGTGATTTCCATGGCGGCACTGTCGGCATTTAGAGACTCCACGATCCTTGAAAACAACATCGTGCAGACGGTCGCCTCCGCGGCCGGCACCCTGTCGGCGATCATTTTTGTTCTGCCAGGGCTTGTTATCGTCGGCTGGTGGAGTGGCTTCAGCTTCTGGCAGAGCTTTTTTGTCTGTGCCGCCGGCGGCATCCTGGGGGTTCTGTTCACCATCCCCCTGCGACGGGCGATGGTGACCACGAGCGATCTTCCCTATCCCGAAGGCGTGGCAGCCGCCGAGGTGCTGGAAGTCGGCGCCCGTGCTCGCGAGGCCGCCGGCGCCGAAGCCCGCGAAGGGCTGATTGCCGTCGTTTATGGCGCCGTCGCCTCAGCCGGCTTGGCCTGCCTGGCTGCAACCCGCGTGGCAGCCGGTGAGTTCACCATGTACTTCCCGCTTGGTGGCGGCGCAGAAAGCGGCATTGATATGGGCTGGTCCCTCGCCCTCGCAGGGGCGGGTTACCTTGTCGGGCTATCCGTGGGCCTGGCCATGCTGCTGGGGCTCATCATCGCCTGGGGAGGCGCAGTGCCTCTGCTCACTTTGAGCATGGCTGCGCCCGCGGGAATGTCCGCTGCCGCCCACGCCGCCGATATCTGGACCAATCAAGTGCGCTTCATCGGCGCCGGAACTATCGCCATCGCCGCCATCTGGACCCTGCTCAAACTGGGCCGACCGGTAATCACCGGGGTGATGTCGACACTGGGCGCGGCCAAGGCGCGCAAACAGGGCAACCACGACCGCCAAGACATTGACATGAGCATCGGCTGGATCGCACTCCTGGCCACAGGCTGCCTCGTCGTGATCGGCGTCATCATGGCGCAATTTCTCGCTCCCACCACACTCGCGAGCCACAGCCTTGTGCTCATTGCCGCGGCACTGCCTTTTGTGTTCCTCGGCGGATTTCTCATCGCGGCGATCTGCGGCTACATGGCTGGTCTCATCGGTGCCTCAAACAGTCCGATTTCCGGTGTCGGCATTCTGGCCATCGTGATCTGCGCGGCACTCTTTCTGGCCATCGCCCATCCCGTGGGAGCGTCCAAGGCCGCCCTGGTGGCCTTTGCCCTGTTTGCAACGGCGATCGTGTTTGCCATTGCGACCATCTCCAATAACAACCTGCAGGACCTCAAGACCGGACAGCTTGTAGGTGCAACGCCAGCTGCACAACAGTGGGCGCTGATCGTAGGCGTTATCGCCGGGGCGGCAATCATTCCCCCGGTTCTCAATCTCCTGGCTCAGGCATTCGGCTTTGCCGGCGCTGCCAACCTTCACACCGTGACCGCCCAGCCACTTGCGGCACCACAAGCCACCTTGATCGCGGCGCTGGCGCAGGGCGTGATCGAACAGAAACTCAACATCACCATGCTCGGCATCGGACTTGGCGTTGGCGTTGTGGTCATTATCATCGATGAGCTGCTTGGACTGGCACGATTGGTGCGGCTGCCGCCACTGGCTGTCGGCATCGGCATCTATCTGCCGATGTCCGCAACTCTGCCGATCGTGGTCGGTGCAATCATCGGTCACCTCTACACGCGCTGGGCCCGACGGCGGAAAAATTCTGCACAGGCCGAACAGCTGGGCGTGCTCGTTGCCTCCGGCATGATCGTGGGCGAAAGCCTGTTCGGTGTGATCCTCGCCAGCCTTATCGTGGCGTTTTCCTCACAGGCACCACTGGCTCTGGTTGGAGCTCATTTCGCACCGGCGGGCTTCATCGGTTTCGCCGCGTTCGCACTCCTGATCGCCGCGCTCTATGGCTGGATGATGAAGCGCTGAAATGCTCTGCGGTCTAAAGGCCGAAGGTTCTATTGGAGTTGCACATTAAGCAGTTCTCCAGCGGCGTCCTGCGTCGCTTAGACTGGTGCCTCTCCACAGGTTTCAACAGGCTGTCCAGCCGCCGTTTGATGCTGATTGTGGCATTGGTCTCGGCGTTGGCGGTATAGACGCACGCGAGACAGAGGAACTGCGCCTATTCCGGTGTCAG
>JAJZGY010000008.1 GCA_021804785.1 Pseudomonadota bacterium
CTGCGTCGAGGCTGCTTTGCTGCAGTGTGTGTTTTGACTTTTTCCGGGTTTGCGCACGCGCAATCTATTGAAACTGTAACGGTAACTGCCGCACGGATGCCGCAGCCTGTCGGCCAGAGTGCATTTTCGGTGGTCACCCTGTCGGCGGCCAGCCTCTCGCGTGCGGGACGCCTGGATGCCGCGTTGGAACAGGTGCCGGGCGTTTCGCTCTTTCGGCGCGGCGATAGCCTTTCGGCAAACCCGACAACGCAGGGCATATCGCTACGCGCGATTGCGCCTTCTGGTGCCGGACGAGCCCTGGTCCTGCTTGACGGCGTACCAATGAATGATCCGTTCGGAAATTGGGTGATCTGGACAGCGCTTCCCTGGGAAGACATAGGGCAGGCGCAGATCGTGCGTGGAGCAGGTACCGGTCCTTATGGCTCCGGGGCTCTTACTGGTACGATTGCGCTTACTGAACGAAGTGGTCAGGGTCTTGCCGTGGCAGATGCATCGGCCGGCTCCCTGGGCACAACAAGGCTGGGAGCCGCCGGTGGAGCCGAGATCGGTCAGGTCTCGTTCTTTGCTAGCGCTTCGGCAGAGCATGCCGACGGCTGGTTTCCAGTCATGGCCGGACAACGGGGCGCGGCGGATAGGCCTTTATGGTTCAATGGTGCCTCCGGTTCCTTGCGGGCGCAGGCAACGCTGGAGGAAGGTCTGACCTTCTCCGCCCGTCTGGGGCTCTATGACGAAACCCGCGGCAATGGCGTGATCGGCGGCCGTGCCGGAGCAAACGGCGAGGTAGCCAGCGTCGCATTGGCTCGGACAGCTACGCGATCCCGGCCTGGTTGGCGTCTGCAGCTATGGTCTTTGAGCAGCAATCTCAACAACACCTTCACGTCAGAAGCGCTCAACCACATGAGCGCGCTGGTCGTGGATAATCAGTATGCGACGCCTGCGTGGGGTTGGGGCGCCAATGCGGCGATGGTTGGCGCATCGGGACCGTGGCGGTGGGAACTCGGCGGGGACCTGCGGGATGATTCCGGTGAATCCCGTGAACTCTACCTGCCGGTTCAGGGGATATTTCAGGACAGGCGCCGTGCCGGAGGAAGGCTTGTCATTGTAGGTCTTTACGGCGAAGGGGCGTGGCGGCACCAGGGCTGGCTGCTGACTGCCGGCGTACGTGCGGACCGCTGGGCGACATCTCAAGGGCATCTTGTCGAGAGCAGGGTCGCAAGTGACGCACTCATTGCACTCAGTGATCCACCGAGCCGCAGCGGCATCGTACCAACGGGCCGTATCGGAATTAAACGTAACCTAAGCGGTGGCCTATATTTGCGTGCAGCTGCCTACGCCGGATTTAGGGTGCCGAGCCTCAATGAGCTCTATCGTCCATTTCGGGTGGGGAGCGTGATCACCAGTGCGAACGCCAATCTGAAGCCGGAACAGCTCTATGGTGAAGAACTCGGCTCGGGCGGTCAGCACGCCGGTTGGAAGTGGTCTCTTACCGCCTTTTACAATCAGCTTGCCAACGCAATCACGAATGTAACCGTTTCTACAACGCCTCAGCTGACATTCCAGCAACGCGAGAATGCCGGTACTATTGATGCGCTCGGACTTGAGGGCGAGGCATCGGTAGCGCTCTCCAAGCAGCTTGTTCTTTATGGCGCATATGCTCTCACCGATGCGCGGGTCCACGCGCATGGCCCGGCTGCTCAGCTTAACGGAAAGCGACCTGCCCAGGATCCAGTTGCAACCATCACTGCCGGAGCCGACTATAGCCCTCTTGATCCGTTGCGTCTTTCTGCCCGGGTCCGATACGAAAGTGCCCGCTATAACGATGATCTGAACCGGCAGCGTCTAGGCGCAGCGGTCACGATTGATCTGCGTGCCGACTGGCGACTTCGTCAAGCATGGGACGCATACATTTCCCTCGATAACGCCGCCAATGCCCGCGTGGCTTATCAAGTTGATGCGCCTGGGGTTGATCTTTATGCTGAACCCCGACGTCTGATGGTTGGCCTAACCTATGAACCCTGAAGCCAGGGGATTTAGCGTTAGTCCATGTCCCACGGAAGGACGAAGATCAAAGGGCTCGGGAAAGCCTAGCGAAGACCTGCCGCGAGCCAGATCATGAGGGAGCATAGCCCGCAGACCGTGCGGCTTGGCCAAACTGGATTGAAGGTAACGCGTATATGCCTTGGCGCCACGAGTTATGGTTCTTCGAAGTGGCGGGATTGGGGGCTTGACGAGGAAGAAGGTCGCCCGATGATCCGAAGGGCGATAGAAGCCGGGATCAATTTTTTTGACACTGCTGACATATATTCCCTAGGAGTAAGTGAGGAAGTCCTCGACCGCGCGCTCCGGGACTTTGCGGGCGCACGTGATGCCTATGTGGTTGCAAACAAAGTGTTCAATCCCATGGGCGATGCAGCCAATCAGCGCGGATTATCCCGGAAACACATTGTGTCTGCGATTGATGCGAGCTTGCGTCGTCTGGGAATGGATCACGTTGACCTTTACCAAATCCACCGATTTGACCCGCAGACTCCGATCGAAGAGACGATTGAAGCTTTCCACGATGTGGTCAAGGCGGAAAAGGCGCTCTAGGTAGGTGCATCATCCATGTATGCTTGGCAATTTTCCAGCTATTTGCATATGGCCAAGGTGATGGGGATGACACGCTTTGTCTCCATGCAAAATCATTACAATCTCGTGTACCGCAAGGAGGAACGCGAGATGTTGCCACTCTGTGCAGCAGAAGGAACCGGAATCATTTTCTGGAGCCCGCTGGTGCGAGGCTTCCTCGCCAATAACAGCCGTGAGCAAACGCGTAGAGCCAAGTCTGACCAGTTTGCTCACGCCATGTATCAGGAGAGCGACTTTTCAGTTGTTGATGCAGTAAGCGAGGTTGCTAGGACGCGCGGTGTGTGCAATGCGCAGGTTGCGCTTGCATGGCTATTGCACAAGTCGACGGTGACGGCGCCGATTATTGGGCCGACCAAAATGATCCATCTGGAGGAAGCCGTTGCTGCGACGTTGCTCAATCTGGACGACGCAGAGCATAGGGCGCTCGAGGCGCCCTATGCTCCACACCGCGTGCTGGGTCATCTTTAGGGCTGGGCGCGCAGCAAGCCTTTTCAAAAAATCCAGTCAAGAATCCCACGGTTCTTCAGATGCTTGGCCGCCTTCTTAGCTGCATTGACGGCGGGCGCGGACGCTTTCGGAAGAGTCGCAGGGATTGGAACGGGCTGGGTCATATCGGCCGGATTTTCACTCCAGCCGCCACCCAGCGCAGTATAGAGGCTGACATCAGCCTGAATGCGCGCGAGTTTGATCTGAACGAGTGTGTCTTCAGCAGAGAACAATGTCTGCTGGGACTGAAGCACAGTCAAAAGGTCGGTTACGCCTTCGCGGTATTGGATTTCAGAAATGCGGAACGCCTCTGCCGCAGCCTTGACCTGGGCAGCGGTATATTTCTCTTCCTGCGCATAATGTGCAACTTGGCTCAGAGAGGTCTCCACATCCTTGAACGCGTTCAGCACGGCAGTGCGGTAGGCTTCGATCAGCTGGAGTTGCTGCGCCTTGCTTAATTCAACCTGCCCGGTTAGTCGCCCACCGTTGAAAATCGATTGGATCAGCGAAGCGCCAAGCGAGAATCCTAGATTTGAGGGATTGATCATTGAGCTGAGAGCCGTCGAGGCATAACCACCTGACGCAGTCAGGTTGATCTGCGGGAAGAAGGCATTTCGCGCGGCGTCGACATTGGCATGTGCGGCGGCAAGCTGAGCCTCTGCCTGCGCGACATCTGGACGGCGTTCAAGGAGTTCAGATGGCAGACCAGGGGCAACTGTGGGGGCCTTGATACCCGCAAGGCTGTCTCCGGTCACCTTGAAACCCTCCGGTGGCCGCCCCAGAAGAACGGCCAGGGCAAAGCGTGCTTCGTTACTCTGTTCCTGAAGCGCCGGAACTTGGGCCTTTTGGCCGTTAACCACGGCTTCTTGCTGAGCAAGAGAAAGACGTGATGCCACGCCGTTTGTTACCTGTGCCTCGGTGACGCCGAGGATACGGTTGGCGGCGCGAATATTCTGATCTGCAATGGTTTCGCGTTGACGCAGCGCGAGAACGTCCAGGTACGTATTGGCCACTGAGGCGGTGACGGTGAGTGCTACAGTCTGCTGATTAAATCGCGCCGCCTTCAGCGCTTCCTGTGCGGAGTTCAGGGTAGGAAGGGTGTCCCAGAAACTCGCCTCATAGCTCGCGCTTCCTGACAACCCGAAGTCATTGCGGGTCAGGTTGAAGCCCTGCGCGTTGGAGCTGCTGCGACTCGCAGTGCCGGCTAGTGAAAGACTTGGAAATAGGGCCGAGGCCGAAATGTAGGTCTGGGCCCGCGCCTGCATGACTGCTGCCACGGCGGAGGCGAGATTGAGATTGTTCTGGTGGGCTTCGACAACCAGCGAGTCGAGTTCGGGGCTACCGAATCCTTGCCACCAGCCTGGCTTGGGCCATATCTGAGCGTTGGCGGCGATGGGCTGAGAAAACGACTTGGGCACGTCACGCCGGGTCAGGGCCACAGGCGGGGGCGTTTCCACGCATCCCGCCGCAACGAGGGCGAGCGCAGCAATCGACGAGGCCTGAAGTAGCTTTTTCATTCGAAATACTCGCTAGAAAGAAATCGGCCTACTGGCGGCTGGCGCCCCTTCATAAACGCTCGATCCCTGAACGCAAGGGTTCAGCACGTCCTGAAGGCCCAGCCGACCTCGGGGTGTAGTGGTACCCCGCCAGATGGGAAGTATATGGATCAGGATCAAGGCACCGGTGGCGGTTTGGCATGGGCTGTGCTTCTGGGGCCACGATAGGGCGGTATGGTGACCGCCCCTTAGATAAGGGGGCAGAGCCGCCCCCAAAAGGCCATGCTCTGCCCCGAATGGTAACCATCTGTCGCCGAGCCCGCCGTCAGGTTGGCGGCCGGCTTCTTGCTTAGCTGTTGTGGGTGGCCGGCTCCCGGATCACCTTGAAGCGCGTAAGCTGCTGCTTGGCGAGGGTAAAGTTCGGAGACAGGGCTACCGCGTGCTGGTAGTCAAAGTAAGCACTGCGGATGTCTCCCAGGCTCTCGTGAGCCACCGCGCGGTCATAGTAGGCGATCTGTGGCCGGTTGACGTGCAGTGCAAGGCCCTTGTCTATAGCTACGAGGGCGGCACGATAACGCTTCAGCGAGAGCAACGCCGCTCCCCGGTCCACATAGGCCTCCGCCAGATGGGGAGCGAGGGCTATCCCCTCATTGTAATCCGCCAGTGCCCCTCGCGGGTTTGACGGGGCTCTAAGGATGCCACGATTGACATAGGTGGAGGCACGATCATGGACGCTCAGCGGCTCCTGATTGAGAGCCAAGGTACAGGTGTTGATGCCGTCCCGTGTATCGCCGCCAAACTCGGCCGCTTTATAGCAGCCCTGGGCAAGACCGCTGCCCATAACTGTAATCGCCGCCTGGGCGGTTGTCGTGCCCGCGGCTATCGTAATCAAGACACCAAATGCACTTGCAAGTAAGGGCCCATTTTTGCCTGCAAACCTGCGTTTGAAGGTGAGCATGTTAGGCAATGCCATGAAACTCTCCTACGTGAAACGCAAACGCGATGTTGCGACTGTATGCAGCGCCCGTCTACAGCAGAGACTGTCACGACCGCGTGAGACCTATCGCGATTTCGTGAGCGTGCTCAGCCCTGCCATGGGTCCATGTCGAAACTAGTCACCGCGCGCATGGGAATATCCACTTCGGGAAGGGTACCAGGGTATACGATTACGGTCATGGTCTGACTCGATGTGTCCCATTTCATCTGAGGCGCTATGTGACCGGGATAACGAAATACATGACCATTGAAGTGCATATGTCGGGGTTGAACGAAGGACCAGCTTGAATCCAGATCCTGGGCAAGGCGGGCACGAATTACGGCACGCTGGTCTGGATCGGCGCTGACGTTTAGTGCATCTGGGGCGCTCAGATAGATGGCTCCATTCTTCTCGATCTTGAGGCGGGCAACGATCATCGTTTCGGGCGACTGGAAGCTGCCCTCCCAGCGACCAACGGGCGGCTTGGCCGGGGAGCAGGCCGACAGGCCGACCGCGATCCCTGCAAGCGCGGTGCTGACAATGGTCCGCATAGGCTCTCCCCAGGGTACGGGATGACGAGAGGGACAGCTTGGCAGGTCTAGGTTGACGAACAGTAAGCAGCACCGATCAATTCCCGCGGTTTGGCTTGCGCCCGACGGCAGGGGATTGCTAGTTCTGTGCTTCCATCCCTTCTAAGAGGCAATGCCCGTGTCTATGCAAGTTACCTTGCCACCTGGCTTTTTGGCCGAATCGCTCGGCCGCATCCAGCCTTCCCCGACGCTGGCGGTAACCCAAAAGGCGCGTGACCTCAAAGCGGCTGGTCGCAATGTGATTGGTCTGGGGGCAGGCGAACCGGATTTCGACACTCCGGACAATATAAAGGAGGCGGGGATTGCGGCGATCCGCAGGGGCGAAACTAAATATACCCCGGTGGAGGGAATTCCGGAGCTGCGTGCGGCAATCAGTGCCAAGTTCAAACGTGAGAATGGCCTCGACTATGCCCCGAGCGAAACCTTCGTTGGGCCGGGCGGGAAGGCCATTATCTATACCGCCCTTATGGCTACTCTCAATCCAGGGGATGAGGTCATTGTACCTTCCCCCTACTGGGTTAGTTATCCGGACATCGTCCGGCTGGCCGGCGCCAAGCCGGTAGTGGTTGAAACCAGGATGGAAGATGGCTTTCGGCTTCGCGCCGATGTGCTGGATGCTGCAATCACGCCGCGAACCAAATGGCTGATTTTCAACCAACCGTCTAACCCTACGGGTGCCTGCTACAGTGTAGAGCAATTGCGAGCTCTCACAGACGTACTTGTCCGTCACCCCCATGTTTGGGTCTTAACGGACGACATGTATGAGCACCTCGTCTATGGAGGATTCAAATTCACGTCGATCGGAGCGGCAGAGCCCCGTCTCATGCCGCGCCTCGTGACCATGAACGGTGTTTCCAAGGCCTACGCAATGACGGGGTGGCGTATCGGCTACTGCGCGGCCCCGGAGACTCTGATCAAAGCCATGAGTAAATTGCAGAGCCAGGCAGCCACGAACGCGACGTCAGTCGCGCAATGGGCCGCAGTGGAAGCGCTCAATGGCCCTCAAGATTTCATCACCGAGCGGGCCAAACTATTTGAGGAGCGCAGAGACCTTGTCGTTTCAATGCTTAATCAAACCCGCGGCATTACCTGTCCAACGCCCGAGGGCGCATTCTATGTGTATCCTTCGATCAGAGAATTGATTGGGAAATCGACCCGGTCAGGCAAAAAGATCGCAAGCGACGAAGATTTTGTCTCGGCGCTTCTGGAAAGCGAAAATGTTGCTGTCGTGCAGGGAGCCGCATTTGGTTCGTCGCCCTTCTTTCGCATTTCCTATGCCACATCCAATCAGCTTCTCGAAGAAGCCTGCAGGCGCATCCAGCGTTTTTGTGCCGATCTGCGTTGAGGTGAGCACAACACGATCAGCTGGTTGAGCGATGGCTCTGAGCGGACGGGGGGCACGTGGGCGTTTTCGTTTGACGGTGACTTGCTGGTAGAGATGCGCAAGTGTCTGTCGATGCCTTCAGCTCGTCTTGAAAAAGGAAGCGCAGTGAGATTACCCTTCCGTAGGGTCAGCTCATGTCGCCCGCAAAGCTATACTTGCCATTGACGAAGCCGAGGACTTCCTGAGCCGCCTCGTGGTCAATTCCGCCATAGCGGGCCCGCAGTCGTTCAACCTCGACGACACCAAGCGGCTCTAGGCCGGCATCCTGGAGGAGGCTGAGATCCTCATAAAGGCATTCGGCCAATTGGGAGCCGCACACGGCCATGGCGGCTTCGTGAAATGCCCGGCCATAATCATAAAGGGCGCCCTGACGATACGCCATTGCCAAGCTCATCGCTGGAATTTGAGCCAATGTTGGTTGAAGCGATGGGTTCACAGCGTGCCCCTCCAGCTGGACTGCCGCAGTCACGCTTCGTCCGGTTACCGCACGAATATGCAGATAACGGCTCATTCGCGGGCCGTCGTTGACAGGATAATTGTCCCACAGAACGGGCTTGCGCCGCAAAAGATCGCGATGCCAGGATCCAAGAGCTTTCCGATGGTCTCGAGATAATCGGCCGGATGGCGACCAAATGTGCGGTCGAGGACTGGATCATCACTATAGTAGGTGGGACAAAATATCAGCTTCGTTCCTGGCAGCTGTTGTCCGACTGGTTCGATGATTGCTCGTTGGCCAGCCGTGGTGAGCCGCCATGCATGTCATCAAAAAGGATGGCAAAGAGATCAAGCTTTAGCGCACGCAGTTGGTCAAGCTTGGCCGCGAGCTCGGTACGAGCCGTCTGACCGAAGTTTCGAAACAGCGCATAGGGACTAAATCCAAGACCAAAATTGACTCCCAAGCCCTGGCAGTATCCCGCCAGACTGACCAATGCCTCGAAATCGCGCTGGGGATAGGGTGTACGCCATCCCCGTCGCAAGTAATTGTCGGACTTGGGAGCATAAATGTAGAAGCCATAACCATGCGGCCGCAGCGCAGCTATCGTGCTCTTGCGACTGCGCATCGCCCACGGTCTTCCCTAAAAGCTTCAATGACGCCGAGCATGGCTCTTGCCCGTGGATTGACCCATCTTGGATCGCATAGCGCGGATGCCTTATGGCCGCATCCGCATCGTCCCCGGGTCCTTTTGCAGCAGTGCTGCATGTAGCTGGGCAGGGCACCTTGTGCTGTGGATCAAGGACCTCCACCCGACCTTGAGTGAAAATACATCGAGCCTTTGGCGAAATCTCTGTGCTGAAAGGACAATGTCAAAGGCCAAATATCATGTATGCGGTCAGGCATGGCGCTCTGCGGCAGGATGCCTCTGCTTCTCTGCAGCCACTGGCGACAGGCCTTAGCCGCCCTATCGTCAATGCTACCGAAAGAGACGCGCAACCCGCTCGATCGAGTGAGCGCGCAGTGCCGCGTGTCAAGTACCCTACTACGACGCGGACTGGCTCCCGTTTCCACGAGTTTCTTAAGTTTTGTCGGGTCCAGGCATGATTTTGCTTGCTGGCTGCTTCATTCAGCGCGAGCATTCCCCTCGCGGGGCGCGTGACGCGACCCTATCATAGGGGAATGCGCCCGCCGCGCCTCGGTCCGGATCTAGGCTCCGGACAAGTGAGGCGCACATGTCCACGAAGAATGGAGGTAATGGGCCACGTACAGTGGCCTTGGTCGGACCCTATGGGGCCGGCAAGACGAGCTTGTTGGAAGCGATGTTGTACGCGGCGGGAGCGATCGGACGAAAAGGTTCGGTCACTGCTGGCAGCAGCGTTGGGGATTTCGGCTCCGAGGCGCGGTCACGCCAAATGAGCGTCGACGTCAATTGCGCGACTTTCGACTATTTGGGTGAACGTTTTACTCTACTCGATTGTCCAGGTTCGATTGAATTGCTGGCTGATACCCTTGGAGTACTGACAGGCGTCGATGCAGCCGTGGTCGTCTGTGAACCGCACGCAGAAAAGCTGATGATGCTGAAGCCTTATCTGAAGAGGCTCGAAGAACAGGGAATTCCCCACTTTCTGTTTGTCAACAAGATCGACAAAGCCTCTGGAAGCTTGCGTGAGCTTCTCGCATTCCTGCAGGAAGCGTCAGACAAGCCACTATTGTTTCGGCAAATTCCGATATGGGAAGGGGGGGCTGTTGTCGGCTTCGTCGATTTGGCACTAGAGCGTGCCTATGTCTACCATCAGCATGAGCCAAGTGAAGCGATCTCGATGGATGGCGAGATCAAGGCGCGGGAAGTTGAGGCCCGCTTTGCGATGCTCGAAAAGCTGGCCGACTTTGATGAGCACCTTATGGAAGAGCTGCTCAGCGATATGACCCCGCAACCTTCTGAAGTGTTCGCGGATTTGACCAAGGAGCTTGGTAACGGCGACCTGGTTCCAGTGCTGATTGGTTCGGCCGAGAACGACAATGGCATTCGGCGGTTGCTTAAGGCACTGCGTCACGAAACGCCGGGAGCGGAAAAGACCGCGGCTCGCCTGGGACTACAGCTAGGAAGAGGTGCGGCTGTCCAGATACTCAAGACATATCACTCGACACTGGGAGGCAAGATGAGCCTGGGACGTATCTTCGGTGGTCCGCTGAAAGATGGTGCGGTCTTGCACACGCCTACCGGAAGTGACGTACGTGCAGGAGGTGTTTTCTCGTTGCGAGGCGCCGAGGTCAGTAAGATTTCGGAAGCTTCTGCGGGGGAATGTGTTGGCTTGGGTCGGCTGGACGGGGTGTTGACTGGTGATCTGCTGACTGAGGCAAAAGGTGTACCTCTATCCAAGATCGAAATTGAACATCTTCCACCGGTTTATCGTCTGGGCATCGAAGTCGCTGATCGCAAAGATGAGGTTAAACTGACGGCAGCGATCGCCAAGCTCCACGAAGAAGATCCCTCGCTAATTCTCGAGCAGAACCCTGAGCTCAACGAGATGACCTTGTGTGGGCAGGGAGATATTCACCTTAAGGTGGCAACCGAAAAACTCGTGGGAAAATATGGGCTCAAGCTCAATACGCATCCTCCGCGCGTGCCTTACAAGGAGACAATCCGAAATGCCACTACGAAGCGGGGCCGGTATAAGCGGCAAACCGGAGGGCATGGTCAGTTTGGAGATGTGGTCCTCAAGATCGAACCACTTACACGGGGCTCCGGCTTTGTGTTTACAGATCGAATTACTGGCGGAGTTGTGCCAAAGCAATGGATTCCATCGGTGGAGAGGGGGGTGACGGAGTATCTCAAGTGTGGACCTCTTGGCTTTCCGATCGTCGATATTTCGGTGACCCTCTCTGACGGATCTTACCACTCTGTGGATTCATCGGATGCGGCATTTCAGAGCGCGGCGCGTATCGCCATGCAGGAAGGCATGCCGGAATGTAATCCTGTACTGCTCGAGCCAATCATGCACGTCCAAATACACGTTCCAAGCGAGGCGACAGCAAAGGTCAACGGTGTCGTGTCGAGCAGGCGCGGCCAGTTGCTGGGATATGACGTGAGGCCGGGCTGGCGCGGCTGGGATACGGTGCTGGCACAGATGCCGATGGCGGAGTTGACGGATCTGATCATCGACCTGCGATCCCTGACGCAGGGCGTAGGCAGCTTCGAGGTCGAATTCGATCATTTGGGGGAACTGTCGGGAAAGCTTGCTGAGCAGGTCGTTGCCCAACATCGGAAGGCGGCATAAGGCGCTGCAGGAGGCTGCGTGGTGGCCGCCTGTAGAATACTAGTGCGGCATCCCCTTCAGGCTGAGCTCCATGCGCGCGCTCTCGCCGCGTCCCCATCTCATGGTGACGGAAATGTAATGTACTGATGCTGAAACTTCCGCCGGGACGCTGCGTGTGGCGTTGGAACTGGTCAGCCTGAGGCAGCCGGTGTCGCCGTCGGCCCAAGTTTTTCGTAGAAGCGGTGTCATGTCGGCGGATGGAACAATTGAAATTGGGTCAGGGCCTTACCGGCCTGGTAGCTCCAGGACCCAAAAAATTGCTATATCGTGTATTGCCCATCAGGGTGAACGATCTGGTCCAGCCCGGCCAACGTATGAACGGGTGATCTTACTGCGTATAGCCGTTAGAAGCAGTCGATCAGAGGAAAAAGCCGTCGTCAGACAGGGAGGCAAGATTGCTTATCCAAAAGCCGAAGCGCTGGGAGTTGCCTGACCGGATGGCTACACCTGAGGAGCTGTTTTTCAGCCGGCGCCAGCTGGTCACCGGAGCAAGCGCCCTCGCACTTTCCCTGCCACTGGCGGCGTGCGGTTCAAAAAGCGCAGTTGCGTCGAAGCCCGTGGCAATGGGGGGAGCCAATCCAACGCTCAAGCTTTATCCGGCAAAGCGGGATACGGCATTTAAGCTCGATCGGCCAATCACCAAGGCGCAGATAGCGGAGACATATAATAACTATTACGAGTTCGGGACATCAAAGGACATTTGGCAGCAGGCACAGGCTCTGCCCATTAGACCCTGGGAGATTTCTGTTGAAGGTCTGGTCGAGAAGCCATTCAAGATCGGGGCCGACGAACTGATCTTCAAGATGCCGCTAGAGGAGCGGCTCTACCGACATCGCTGCGTCGAGGCCTGGTCGATGGCAGTGCCATGGACTGGATTTCCCATGACTGCGTTCCTCGCTCTGGCGAAGCCGCTTGCCTCTGCCAAATATCTGATGATGCAGACGTTCATGATGCCAAGCGTTGCGCCCGGGCAAGATCAGCCTTGGTACCCTTGGCCATACGTTGAAGGCCTAACCATGGCCGAAGCTGCAAATGAGCTGACGTTTCTTGTCACCGGGATCTATGGCAAGCCCCTGCCCAAACAGATGGGCGCACCACTTCGTTTGGTGGTACCCTGGAAATACGGTTTCAAGTCTGTGAAAGCAATTGTCCGGTTCCGCTTTCAGACTGAGCAACCGAAAACCTTCTGGGAAGCAGTAGGTCCTGATGAGTACGGATTCTGGGCGAACGTTAATCCCAAAGTTCCGCATCCGCGGTGGAGCCAGGAAACTGAACGTGTACTCGGCACCGATGAACGCGTCCCAACTCAGATTTTCAATGGTTATGGTCCCGAGGTGGCAAGTCTCTATACCGGCATGAATATCGGAAATAAGCTGTATCGGTAGGCTAAGCGCAAGATGTCCATTTCCGAGTGCAGCACGTAGGAACAGCTATGACTGCGTACGCCTCGGGCAGTCGCCGCAGTGTAGTTTAGGAGTTAAAACAGCTCTGGTACAAGGCGATATCGGACACGCTGTGCAAATGAATGATAATCTGAGTCCCGTTTCAGGATTCCCTCTTCCCGCTCCATGCGCCAAAGCTGAAATATCAATGTCATGGAGTAAAGAGCGGCATTGCGCCAGGTAGGCATTGCCATGAGTATTCCAATGTGGGTTAGCAAATAACCAGCATACATCGGGTGACGTATGAACCGATAAGGGCCTTGCGTACGCACACCTCTATTGGCGGCGATAATGCCAAAGCTGCGACCGAGGCTGAGCTTTGCAGCTATCTCAAGATAGATGCCAGCGATCATGATTATTAGGCATGCGACTACTGGTATGAGCGCGGTTGACGTCGTACTCGGAATTACCAGCAGCGGCATCATCGTTCCCGCAATGCCGACCGACCAGTCAAGCGGGTGTGCAGAAAGCAGCTGTGATGGCCGTCGAAATAGAATAAAGCCAACCGGCAGCGCTTCACTTACAATCATCATCAGGCTGACGATCTGTGAGGTCTGCGCAAAATTGCTGGCCGCATGCCAGGCGAATTGGACGAAAAGACCAATCACGATCAGCCGTTCGACGACGTCGAGGACTAGCATCCGATAGGAAATGGCAGTGTCGGAAGCGGGGCTGAGTTGGACGCTGCTTTCGGGCATTGGGGCCCTTTCCGGTGTTGTGCTCGATGTTTGGTCCAGGATGATGCCGCTTCTGAAATTAAAGGGCAGTAAAGGCCGGTATCGCAGAATTGCATCAAATGCCATCCAGTTTGACCTGCCGTCGGGCAGGACGAAGCCGTTTGAAGGTTTCTGTAGCCAAGCTCAGCGTCCTTCCCCACCCTTGAATCAGGGGCATCCGATCTTGGCTCGCTGTTGCGGCTTTGGTTCGCGGCCACAGGGCAGAAGAGGGCGCAGCCCCTGGCTCAAGATCTCGAGCCGGGCGTCAAGAGGGCCAAGGCCAATTAGGTGGTGAAAATGCCAGCTAGTAGCGCCACTCTTTGGCCGCGCGCACGAGAAAATCCCGAAAGGCAGCTATCCGTTTGGACTGACGCAGGGCATCCGGATACACCAGATGCAGGTCAAAGCTCGGGCCGTCGATGTCGGGTAGAACACGCTTGAGATGGGGCCTGGTTGCAACCAGATAATCTGGCAGGGTTGCTATTCCGGTGCCGCTTTCAGTTGCATGCAGGATTCCGGTGAGATTATTGATACGGACGATACGAGCACTGCAATCGGGAGTGAGGCGACGTGCGGTGGCCAAGAGCCAGTTTATATCGCGCAACTCCGAAGGTGCTGTTTCGCCATAGGCGATAATCGTGTGCCGCCCCAAATCATCCACTGTCGCGGGCGCGCCAAACTCTGCCAAATATTCCGCAGTGGCATACAGGTGGTAATGGATGGTGAACAATTTACGCTGGATCAGGTCGGCCTGGATCGGCGCACGCATCCGCAAAGCGATATCCGCTTCGCGCTGCGCGAGATCAAGCTCACGGTCCTCGAAGAGCAAGTGGACCTGTAGTTCGGGATACTCGCGCAGAAACTGCTTGAGCCGAGGAACGAGCCAGTAGGCGCCAATGCCGTGGCTCGAGGTAATTTTGATCGAGCCTCGCGGCGCAGCCTGTACGTTTTTTAGCGCCTCTTCAGCCGTCGCCAATCTCGAAAGCACATCGGACACTGCCCCATAGAGGAGCTCGCCTTCGTCCGTCAAAGTCAGGCCACGTGCGTGGCGCTGGAACAACGGTGTGGAGAGATCTTCTTCAAGGGCACTGATCTGACGGCTAACCGCCGACTGACTTAGCGTCAGCATTTGTCCGGCATGGGTAAAGCTCCCAGCGGACGCGACTGCGTGAAATATGCGCAGCTTGTCCCAATCCATCCCGTTTTCTCCATACCCGAACTGGCTGACGCCACTCCGGGTTCAATGATGTAGGGTGGCTAGAAAACGTTCGGCTTCGAGCGCGGCCATACATCCCATGCCAGCCGCGGTGACTGCCTGTCGAAAAATCTTGTCCTTGACATCACCTGCTGCAAAGACACCGGGCACTGAAGTACGGGTAGAATCCGGGAGGGTCTTGATGTACCCGTCCCCATCCATTTCGAGTTGTCCCCGGAACAGCGACGTCTGTGGCGAATGTCCAATGGCAACGAAGAGCCCCTCAACGGGCAGATCCCTCTTGGCGCCAGATGTTACATGACGCAATCTTAAGCTAGTGACAGATAAGGGCTGGTCTGTGCCGATTACGTCCTCGACTACAGTCTCATAGAGAATCTCAATCTTTGGATTTGCCGCCAGACGCTGCTGATTGGTCCGATCTGCGCGAAGACCTTCACGGCGATGAATGAGCGTCACCTTGTTGGCGAAGTTGGTCAGGTAAAGTGCTTCTTCTGCAGCGGTGTTGCCACCACCCACTACTGCGATATCTTTTCCCCTAAAAAAGAACCCGTCACAAGTTGCACAGGCTGACACTCCAAACCCCTTGAATTTCTGTTCCGAAGGGATCTCGAGCCAATTAGCGGTAGCGCCGGTTGCTATAATAAGGCTTTCGGTCGAATAGCGCGCACCGCCATCTCCAATGAGGGTAAAGGGCCGCTTGCCCAGATCGACGCTCGTAATGGTGTCGGCAATAATCTTGGCGCCGACATGTTCGGCCTGGGCCTGCATCTGCTCCATCAGCCATGTCCCCTGAATTGCCTGAGCAAAGCCGGGATAATTTTCCACCTCGGTTGTGATGGTAAGCTGCCCGCCAGGCTGTAGACCGCAGATCACGATCGGCTCAAGCATGGCTCGGGCGGCGTAGATGGCAGCCGTGGCGCCTGCGGGGCCGCTGCCGAGAATGATCGTGTTCGCGTGCATGAGGCTCCTAACAGCCTGAGATTAGTATGAATTAGCTTTCCCGGCTCATATCGGAAGCTGCCGGCAAAACGTCAAGGACAAGCATAACACATTGATTATATGTATGTTTATCCCCGGATGGGGTGCTGACGAAGGAGCCTCCAGCTATTATTTACCGCAATTTCCTCGCGATTCGCCGCAAATCACACGAATTAATTGCTGCGTAACATTCGAGAACGGTGTAGAAATATTATTGCGCTAACACAGGTGCGAGCGTAAAACCGCATCGGTTCTTTCTCGGAATAGGTGTTCTCAATGGAGCATCATAAGCTGGATTCAATCGATTTGCGGATCCTCGCGGAGCTGCAGGCGAACGGCCGAATCACAAACGTGGAATTGTCCCGACGGGCGAAAATCACTGCTCCTCCCTGCCTGCGGCGTATGCGGGCCCTGGAGAAGGCAGGCTACGTAAAAGGATACCATGCCGAACTTGAACCAAAGCTGCTTGGGTTTGAGGTTTCTGCGTATGTCTTTGTCGGACTGAATAGCCAGAACGACGCGGATCTGCGGAAGTTCGAAGAGCATGCCAGGGGATGGCCTGAGGTCCGCGAGTGCTACATGCTGTCGGGGGAGGTCGATTTTCTGCTGAAGTGCGTCGCCAAAGACCTGTCTTCGTTTCAGGCATTTATCACCGATCGGCTAACGGCGTTCAAAAATGTCGCGAGCGTCAAGTCCTCGCTGGTAATCCATGCAAGCAAACATGAACCCGGCGTCCCCCTCGAGGCGAAGTAAAGCTTACAATCGTGTGAGCAGTGGTACACGCGGCCGGTACCGCCGTATAAAGCGGGGCCATGAAGGACGCGTATATGTCAAAGAGGTTGATTTCTTTGCCCTGGACGGACCGGTCCGGGCGCCTATCCGTGCTCAAAGCGAGCGTATTTGTAGCGCTGTTTGCTCCTGCGATCTGGATATTCTACAGGCTTATGGCGGGGTATTACATGGCCGAGCCCGCAAAGTCGGTAAACCATGAACTCGGGCTCTGGGCGTTTCGTTTGCTGCTGATATCCCTGACAATCACGCCGGCGATGCAGATTTTTAGACTGCCGCGGCTGATTATTATTCGCCGAATGGTTGGGGTTGCCGCTTTCGCCTATGCCTTCAGCCACATTTGCGCCTATGCAGCGATGCAAAATTTTCATATCGGTAAAGTCATCCATGAAATTTTCGCGCGGTTTTATCTGACTATTGGCTTTGTAGGGCTCCTAATTCTGGGAGTATTGACCGCAACATCCGTTGACGCTGCTGTACGGAAAATGGGCACACGCGCCTGGCTGCGGCTGCACAGACTGGTCTATTTGGCGGCTATTCTTGCGCTTGTTCACTATTTCATTCAATCCAAGCTCATTGTCACCGAGCCGACAATCTTCGCTGGCTTGTTCCTGTGGCTGATGGCTTATAGGCTCGTTTTGTGGCTAACGCGGCCCCGCGTTGCGTCTCATCCCGTCACGCTATTGGCGCTTAGCTTCACGGCGTCTGCCCTGACCATGGTAGGCGAGGCGGCGGGATATATTTTGTTCACCCGCATTGATGGCATGAAGGTCTTCGATGCCAATTTCACTTTTGTCGCCGGAATTCGTCCGGGATGGATCGTGTTGATCGTGGGTACCGCGATTTTTGTTCTTGCCCTGGTCCGCGGTGGTAAGACGGTCGCCCCGAGTAGGGCGACCGCCGTAGTCTGAATACGACCGGATTCTTGAAGATCGCTGTTCTAGGATGCAGCGAGTTTGCTGCGCCGCCGGCCATATACGAGGTAGACGACGAGCCCGATACCATTCCAGAACAGAAACCACCATTTTGTAAATGCAGGCAGGCCGGTAAAGAACAGGTAGAGGCAACCCACAATGCAGACCGGTGCAATCAACCAAACCATCGGCGTACGAAATGCCCGTTCGCGGTTTGGCTCACGTACTCGCAAAATCAGGACGCAGACCGAGACCGCAACAAATGCACAGAGCGTGCCTGCATTAGCGAGTAGGGCAATTTCGTCCAGGCGCAAGGTCGCTGCCATGATGGCTACGACGATGCCCGTGAGTACGGTCATCACCACCGGTGTGCCGCGCTTTCTGCTAATCCTCGCCAAAGAATTTGGCAAAAGCCCGTCGCGCGCCATTACGAAGAAGATTCGGCTTTGGCCATACATTAGCACCAGAATGACTGTAGGTAGTGCGATGATGGCTGCTGCAGCTACAAGCTCTGCAAATCCGGGATGCTTTAACAGAATGAGTATGTATACGAGCGGCGCAGCCGACTTTGCGAAGTCTGCAAAATAGGATGCACCGAGTGCTGCTGTGGCGACGAGGACATAGATCGTAGTGCACAACGCCATCGAGCCAACAATTCCGATGGTCAGGTTGCGGCCTGGATCCTTGGTTTCTTCAGCGGCGGTTGAAACGGCATCAAATCCGTAGAAGGCAAAAAATATCAGCGCAGCCGCAGCGAGTGCTCCACGTTTGACGCCATCGGCGTCGACATGGGCACCAAGCCCGTAGGGAGCAAAGGGGTGGAAATTCGCAGTTTTAAAGGCTTGGCCAGCCAATAATACGAACACTACCAGCGCACTAAGTTTGATGATGACCAGGAAAATGTTGACCGTGGCGCTTTCGCGCGTTCCGACTATCAGCATTAAGGTAACAACGCCTGAGATAAAAATCGCAGGAAGATCAACAAGGCCTCCGCTCATGACACCATGCAGCAAAGAGTTTGGCAGTGGCCAGCCTGCTGCATGAATGAACTCGGCGACGTGGGCCGACCAGCCCACCGCGACGGCTGAGGCGGCCACAGTGTACTCGAGGATGAGGCTCCATCCCACAATCCAAGCCACGACTTCCCCAAGTGCGACGTAGGAATACGTGTAGGCGCTCCCGGAAGCAGGGATCATCGTTGCCATTTCTGCGTAGCAAAACGCAGCACAGGCACAAAGCAGTCCGCAGCCTAGAAAGGATAGAATTACCGCTGGGCCAGCCAATCCAGCGCCAATACCGGTCAGGGTATAAATGCCGGTTCCAACGATGGCACCTACACCCATCGCCACCAGATGGGGCCAGCTCAAGGTGGGCGTGAGTCGAGTGGAGGCGTCGAAATGCGCAGCCGCGTTGATCGACTTTCTGCGCGTCAAAAATGTCATGAATGCCCTCTTGAATAGACTTACCGGCGCACCCCGGCGCTCGGACCAGGAGCATCATACAAGTCCTGAGCATCTGGTAAATTCAACAGTCTGGGAACGCCAGGTTTGTTGGGGCGGTGGGCTGCCAGGCTATGTCTGGTGGTGCCTGGTGCACTCAGGGGCGTTTGGGCATGTGGATAAGCCTAGTCCATGGTCCCGATGAGAGCGGCTGATTAGCACCCGACCTTAGTGCCGACGCTGCGAACTGGGCTGTTAGGAGACCTGGTCAACCCCATCGGGCAGCGTCTTGGAGGGTGCAGCTGCCGATCAGGGCTGCCTCGTCAGTGCGGTTTGTGCCTCCCAGATCTCGCTCTGCAGGGTTCCTGGCTGATTTTGAGGGCCCAGCCGGCCCGCCAAGGAGAGGAGCGCGGCCTTATCTTGAATGGTGACCGTCCCGCCTTCAGTACGAATGAGTTTGGCTTTCCGCAAGTGTTGTATTGTACGGTTCATGTGGACCGTCGACAGGCCGACCGCTTCGGCAAGGATTTCCTGGGTAAGTGGCAGACCAAAGGAATTGTCCTGGACAAGGCCACTCAGTTGTAACCGTCCGTAGAATTCCAGAATGAGATGACCGACCCGTTCATAGGCGGTTTGACGACCATTGCGAACAATCTGCTGTAGAAGGCGAATCTCAACTTGTTGCTCGAGGGTACGGCAGATATGAGCAAGCACCGGCCAATGCGGCTGGTCTTCCTGAGCATTGCGCAACAGCTCTTCCGCTTGAGCGCAGTCGGATCGTGTCAGGCTGATGTATGACGCTGCAGCCTCCGCACCGCGGCGAGATGAGAAGCCAACCAGGTCTCCGGGAAAATAGAAGTCGAGGATTTGGCGCCGTCCATCGGGAAGGCGGGCGGTTCGGCAAACCCACCCTGAGGCAAGAATCTTGGGCGCGTCCAGAAGGGTTCCGGCGGCGATGATCTCGTTTCCGGCCGCGAAAGTTGTCAGGCGCCCTAGCATCGCCCGCAACGCCTCGGCCTCGGCCTGGGGGAGCGGGGCGAATGCTGAAAAATAGCTGAGCACGGCCAATCTCGGGTTGGCGGAGGTAGGGCGAGATTTATTCGTAGGCACGAGATCGTGTCCTTCCGACGCAGCATTGCGACCCCACCAGCCTCCAACGATCGTTCCGGCAGCCGTCGGCGATGGCGTGCTTGGTCTTCCACTTTCTCTCTGGACGAGGTTCGCAAGATTGCGCGTGCCTCGTGCCGCTGACTCAAGGCGTAAAGATGAGCTTAGTTCCCCAAGAAAGCCGGAGGCGGTAGCTCGGTGACGCGGTTTGGTGGTGCGTTGGCATGATCCAACGAGGGAGTTGGCTGTGCAATTTCACCAGTGGGGCGCCTTATGGAGGTCGCCTGGGGGCTTATCTCTCTTGGTTCGGTGCAGGTCATCTGCTCCTCCTGGGGAGTTTGTAGGGCGGGAAATCCCGAGCCGGGGTAGGTCCCCCCAAAGGAGGCCCTTCCGGGATGCCTGCACTCTTACGGAGGGTGCCGCCGGCTCAATCGCATTACATAGTTGCAAATGAAACTAAATTAGCACTACCCTGTAGCAAGACCAAAGGAGGCCCGCCATGAACCAGCTCTGGGACAATCCGATCGGTACCGATGGCTTTGAGTTTGTAGAGTATACCGCTCCTGACGTCGGAAAGCTGCACCGCTACTTCGAACAAATGGGTTTTCGCGCCGTTGCGCGTCATCGTTCCAAAGATGTTGTTCTGTACCGTCAGGGCGAATCAAACTTCATCGTAAACGCCGAGCTTGGCAGCCATGGCTCGCGCTTTGCCCAGGCCCATGGCCCATCTGCCTGTGCCATGGCGTTCAGAGTGAAAGATGCCACGCGGGCATATCGCAAATTACTAGAGCTGGGAGCAAAGCCCTTTGCCAACCAGATCGGACCAATGGAGCTCAATATCCCTGCGATCGAGGGAATCGGCGGGAGTGTTATCTACCTGGTCGACCGTTATGATGAGCATTCAATCTATGACGTCGACTTTATTCCCACAGATTCGTCCAAGGGATTTGCGCACAGCGGTACAGGGATCACCTATATCGACCACATTACGCACAACGTTTTTCGCGGGAATATGGACAAATGGGCCGGATTTTACGAAAAGCTCTTCAACTTCCGAGAGATACGGTACTTTGATATTGAAGGTAAGCTGACGGGGCTGAAGTCGCGCGCGATGACCAGCCCGGATGGTAAAATCCGTATCCCAATCAACGAAAGCTCGGATGATAAGTCTCAGATAGCAGAGTATCTGGAAGACTATAAAGGCGAAGGAATACAGCACATCGCCCTCGGAACTGACGACATTTACCAAACGGTCGAATTTATGAGAGAAAACGGCGTTCCGTTCCAGGATACGCCGGATACCTATTACGAACGCCTGGACAACCGCATCAACGGACATGGCGAAGACGTCGAACGTCTGAAGAAATTGCGGATTCTCATGGACGGAGCACCCACTTCTGGTCAGGGGCTATTGCTGCAGATATTTACTCGGAATGCGATCGGTCCCATTTTCTTCGAGATTATTCAAAGGAAGGGTAATGAAGGGTTCGGGGAAGGCAACTTTCGAGCCCTCTTCGAGTCCATTGAGCTCGATCAAATACAGCGCGGGGTTTTAAAGGACCCTGGCGATGCGAGGCTTTCATGAGCCAGTGCCATTGGATTGAATTGCCACGAAAAGAGGGGGTGACATCGCGTCAGGCGCACTGTGATGTGCCTGAAGGTACTTATGAACGGGAGATTGGACGGGACGGCTTTTTTGGTCCGGCAGCACATGTCTACCATTCCCACCCGCCAACTGGGTGGATCAAATTTGATGGGCCACTCCGCCCCCGGGCCTTTGACGCCGTAGCTGCGGCGCGGGAATCATCTGATCTGTTTGACGCAGAACTCCTCCTCTCCAATTCGAATGTCCGAATCAAGATTTGGTCGCTTCATCGACCCATGCAACATCTGGTTCGAAATGCTGACGGAGACGAACTCATATTTGTTCACGCGGGCGAAGGCGAGCTGTTCAGTGACTTCGGCCATTTGGGCTATCGGGACGGTGATTATCTGCTGATCCCACGCGGAACGATGTGGCGCCTCGAGCCCAAGACACAAACAACCGCTCTTTGCATTGAGGCAACCAATGGAGCCTACAAGCTCCCTGAGCGCGGCGTCCTCGGTCCCCATGCCATATTTGATCCCGCGGCGCTTGATACCCCGAAGCTCGACGATATGTTTCAGCGGCAGAAGGGTGAAACAGAGTGGTGCGTCAAGGTAAAACGCCGCAACGAAATCTCAACCATAACCTATCCATTCAACCCACTTGACGCCATGGGCTGGAAGGGAAATCTCACCGTGCTCAGGCTCAACTGGCGGGATATCCGGCCAGTCATGAGCCACCGCTATCACATACCGCCGAGCGTTCATTCTACTTTTGTGGCAGAACGCTTTGTCGTATGCACTTTCGTACCACGGCCCATTGAAAGTGACGCAGGTGCGCTAAAGGTTCCATTTTACCACTCGAATGACGATTATGACGAAGCAATATTTTACCATAAGGGCGAGTTTTTCAGTCGCGACAACATCAGACCTGGAATGATGACATTTCACCCTTGCGGATTTACTCACGGCCCTCATCCCAAGGCATTTGCAGCCGGGGCAAAGGCGGAAAAAACTTCTACTGATGAAGTTGCGGTCATGATTGATGCCCGCGATTCTCTGGAGATGCAAACGGCCGCTTCCGCTACAGAGGTTGGCGGCTATGCCGAAAGCTGGGCGACAAAATGAAGCTTGCCTCACTTAAACATGGACGAGATGGACTACTCGTTGTGGTCGCTAGCGATTTGAAGACCTGTATCTCTGTTCCACATATAGCACCAACATTGCAGTTGGCGCTCGACAATTGGCATGAATGTGCGGCCCGACTAATGCGGGTTTACGAGCTGCTTAATGACGGTAGTGCCGAGGGCGCGCGGATTTTTGAGGTGACAAATTGCGCCGCGCCTATTCCGCGGGCATTCCAGTGGGCGGACGGGTCGGCTTATGTGACGCACGTGGAACTTGTTCGTCGCGCTCGTGGCGCGCAGATGCCGTCGAGCTTCTGGACGGATCCGTTAATGTATCAGGGCGGATCCGATAGTTTTGTTGGAGCATGCGATCCCATACTTGTGGAAACAGAAGCAGCAGGGATCGATTTTGAAGGCGAAATTGCGGTCATCACCGATGATGTCCCCATGGCAGTTACGGCCGAACGGGCCCAAAAGCATATCAAACTTCTGATGCTAGTTAATGATGTTTCCTTGCGGAACCTCATTCCTGGTGAGCTTGCCAAAGGCTTTGGTTTCTTCCAATCCAAGCCTGCCACGGCATTCTCGCCGGTAGCAGTTACACCTGACGAGTTGGGTGAGGCCTGGGATGGTGGACGTGTACATTTGCCGCTTCAAATCAGATATAACAATCATGAGTTTGGTGCACCGAATGCTGGCGAAGACATGACATTTGATTTTTCCCAATTGATTTCCCACGCCGCAAAGACACGGTTTCTGTGTGCGGGTTCGATTATTGGATCTGGAACCGTCTCGAATAAGGACCCAGGGCGGGGTTCTGCCTGCCTCGCCGAGCGGCGAATGCTTGAGATCATAGGGTCTGGAGAGGCGAAGACGCAGTTTATGCGCTTTGGAGATCGGGTACAAATTGAAATGTTAGATCTGTCTGGGCGCTCGATATTCGGCGCAATAGACCAGGTGGTATGCCGCTATGAGGGAGCTTGAAGTGTCGGTCACTCTCTATACGTATTTCCGTTCATCAGCGGCATTTAGGGTACGCATAGCGCTGGAACTAAAAGGACTGAAGCACCAGGATGTATATGTGCACCTGCGCAAGAACGAGCAGATGTCACAAGCATTTCGTCAGGTCAATCCGCAAGGCTTTGTTCCGTCCCTGGTTCACGATGGTCAAGCAATATCTCAATCGCTGGCGATCATCGAGTATCTGGACGAGGTGTTTCCAGATCCGCCTCTTTTGCCAAATGATCCGCTCTCGCGAGCACGCGTGCGGCAGATCGCCTATGCGATTGCCTGTGATATCCACCCCATAAATAATCTTCGCGTTCGTAGATTTCTGATGCAGGAATACAAAAGAAGTGAAGCAGATGTTGACGACTTCATGCGACACTGGATTGAGCAGGGTTTCGATGCAATCGAGAAGATGATCGGCGGGCATCCGCAGACTGGACGCTTTTGCCATGGTGACCAGCCTACGGTGGCAGATCTTTGTTTGATTCCGCAGATTGCAAATGCCCGAGCCGCAAATATGGATATCGATCGCTGGCCCGCATTGAGTGCAATCGAAAGGTCAGCCTATGAGATGCCCGCATTTGTAGCAGCACAGCCCAAGAGCCAGGCGGATGCAGAGTGAACTTCGTGAAACATTGGTGCTTGAGGCATTCCTGCCCTATCGGCTTTCGGTTCTTACCAATCGCGTTAGCAGTGCCTTATCTGAGCGCTATGCCGGAGAGTTTTCGATGTCGGCGGCAGAATGGCGGGTGATGGCCGCATTGGGTTGTAGCGACGGCCTATCGGCCCGAGAAGTTTGCATTCGAACGGCCATGGATAAGGTCCAAGTCAGCAGGGCTGTTGCGGGTCTGGTGGAAAGCGGTCGCGTGGTGCGGCGAACAGATGCAGAAGACGGACGAGTAACCAGGCTTACACTGTCCGCTGAAGGGCGCACGGTTTACGAGGAAATCGTGCCACGCGCCCACAATTTCGAAGCCAGGCTCATGTCAGCACTGACAGCGGAGGAACTTGAGGCTCTCGATGTGATTCTTGGGAAGCTGAGTCGCGCTGTTCTCACTCTTTGATCAGCAAGAGGCAAAGAGCCTTGGGACCATGGGCGCCCAGCTCAAGCGTTTGCTCAATATCTGCGGTACGCGATGGCCCTGTTACGAAATTCAGAGTTGGTGGCAGACCCATATCGGCAACCTTTGCCAGGGCGTCCTCCATATGGCCGACAATGTCCCGTGCCCCTAATACCGCGATTTCCAAGCCAGCCCGAAAATGCCAGCTTGCGGGCCTTGAGGTACTGGCTGGATAAACCAGGGTACCGGTTTCAGCAATTGCCAGCAGGACGTGGGCAAGCGCGGCATCGTCTGGTCCAGGGGGCGTTTCTAATATTTCGCCGTGCCATCCAGAGATATCAAGCATCGAACCATTGGGCACATGGAGGCGGGCGGGCAGGTTGCGGGCTCGCAGAATATCCGCAATGGCATCCGGCACCTCAGTCGAGGTGGACAGAACACGTAATTCTACCGCCGCGCGTTCCGCCATGGCTGTAAAGCGCTGCAAGAGATCCTGTACGGGAGGTGGGACATAAGCCGGCGGCAGGGGGGAGGGAGCCAGTTCGGCTCTCTGGATGGCTTTAAAAATGTCATCGCGCGCGGTCATGGGGAATTGAGCTGCTCCATAAAGGTTTTACCCTGTGGCTCGGGAAGGTCTCGAATGGCAAACCATCCTCCAGCCATGGGGAGGGCTCGAATGCGGCCACCCTTGGCTAACTTTTTCAATACGCGGCTAGCCAGCCTTGTTCCCAGTCGGTAAAGCAACGGGCGCTTGGCAGCAAATGCCCATAAACCCAGACCGGCGCGATAAGTTATTGGTGGCAGACCTGCCGCGTACTCACGCGCGCGCCAATAACGCATAATTGTAGGCAAAGGAATCTTTACCGGACACACCTCCGCACACCTGCCACAAAAAGTGGAGGCGTTGGGGTGATGATGCGCCTCGGATATGCCCAACAGATTAGGGTTGAGGGCGGCGCCAATGGGGCCTGGGTAGGTCGCTCCATAGGCATGGCCGCCCACCGCACCATAGATTGGGCAATGATTGAGGCATGCCGCGCATCGGATGCAGCGCAGGGTTGCTTGCGCCGGGGTTCCCAGAAGACGCGTTCGCCCGTTATCGACCAGAACGACATGAAATTCACGCGGGCCGTCAGCCATTTCCTCCGAATGTGGCCCGCTCATTACGCTGACATATGACGTTATGGGTTGGCCCGTAGCCGAGCGGGTCAACAAACGTAACAGAACCGAAGCGGCATTAAGGTCTGGTACTACCTTTTCTATGCCGGTCACAACAATATGGGTGCGGGGAAGCAGGCGCGTCAGATCGCCATTGCCTTCGTTCGTAACAATCAGCGCTGCACCTTCGCGTGCGGTCAAGAAGTTTGCACCAGTGATGCCAGCGTCAGCCCCTTCAAAGGCTGCTCGTAGCATGGCTCGGGCCTCGCCTACGAGAGCGCTACGATCAGAGAGATCTCGCGCAGGGTCCAATTTGCTGTGCGCTGCGCGAAAAGTATCTGCTACATCCTCCTTGTTAAGATGAAACGCTGGAGCAATGATGTGGCTCGGCGGTTCATGACGCAGCTGGATGATATATTCGCCAAGATCAGTTTCGATCGGCACGATGCCATGGGCGAGAAGGGCATCATTTAACCCGATTTCTTCGCTGACCATGGATTTTCCCTTGGTCACGCGTCTAGCACCCGAGCGCTTCAGGATATCGATAACAATCTGACGTGCTTCAGTCGCATTGCGGGCCCAATGAACTTGCCCGCCGCGGGTGGTCACTGACTTTTCAAATTCGTCGAGCAAAGAGTGAAGGTGTGTAATGGAGTGCTCGCGTATCGCGGCGCCCTGGCCACGCAGGGCATCAAAGTCTGGAAAGTCACTCGATGCGAATCGTCGGGCGAGCTGGAAATGCCCCTTGATCCGACCTAAGGCCTGTTTAAGCCGTGGATCGTGTACCGCTTTCTTGGAGGCCTCGCGGAAAGCTAGCGGATCTTGTGTCATGTCCCTTCTCCAATTGAAGCTTGGGAGCAATTGGCAAGCACCTCAGCGATGTGGCGAAATTTGAGATTTTCACCACGTCGTGCAGCCCGCCCCGCAAGATGAAGCAGGCAGCCAAGGTCTGGTCCTATGACAAGGGATGCTTCGCTGTTCTTTGCATCGGAAAGCTTGTCATCTGCCATTCGTTCGGAAATTTCGGGGTATTTGACACTAAACAAACCGCCAAAGCCGCAGCACACGTCCGCGTCCTTCAGCGGTTTCAGTTCGAGGCCCTCAACGTTGGCAAGTAGTTGTCTCGGTGCGTCACGAACAAACATCTCGCGCAAGCATGAGCAGGAGTCATGATAGCAGGCGGAAGCATTGTACTTTGCCGAGAAATCCGTTGCTCGTGCAACCTCAACGAGGAACTGGGTGAGTTCGTATGTCTTCTTGGCAAGCGAGAGTGCCCGAAGATGATAAGCGCCATCATCTTTGAGCGCCTCAGGGTAATGATTACGAATCATGCCGGCACAGGACCCTGATGGTACCACCACGTAGTCAAATTCGAGGAAGCTGTCGATGACCTTGCGAGCCAGATCCCGGCAGTGGGCATCCGCCCCGGAATTCCATGCCGGCTGACCACAACAGGTCTGCGTTGGCGGAACGATGACCTCGCAACCTGCGCGCTCCAATAGCTTGATCGCGGAAAACCCGACCGAAGGCCTCATCGTGTCGACGAGGCAGGTAACAAAGAATCCTACGCGCATCAGATCTTCCTCGGTTGATTTGTTCTTCTGCCTGTATATTGCAGTTCGCTGCCAAGCGCGTATGTCATATTGCGCAACTGATCCATAAATGACTGTCTATTTCCGGGATCTGGGAGGTGTTCAAAGTCTATCACGTTACCAATTCTAACGTGTATGTCGCTGCCAATGCGGTCGCGCACTTCTTTGAATAGCAGGGAGAGACGCAAGGTGAGTGAAATGTGACTGGCAATCTGAAATAGGCGACTGTTTTGACCTGCAAAATATACAGGTACGACCTGAGCCTTGCACTGATGGATGAGGCGACCTGTGAATTTTTTCCACTCGGCGTCGGTTGCGGCCCTGTTCCACAGTCGGGGTGTGGTTGAAACACCACCTGCGGGGAAAACTACCAGGCACCCACCACCCATGAGGTGGTGCTTTGCAGTGGCTCTCGACTTGAGATTAATTGCGAGCGCTTCTTCGGTTTCGGTGAAATCTATAGGTAGGAGGTATGACTTTAGTTCTTCTGACTGGGTGAGCAGTGCGTTGGTGAGTATTACAAAGTCGCTGCGTACGCGTGCGATGAGATGACAGATAATAAGTCCATCCAAGACGCCAAAGGGGTGGTTGGCAACGACGACGAGTGGACCTGTTCGTGGCAGTTGGAACAGACGGTCTTCATTGGCAATTACGTTTAACCGCAGGCGACGCACCGCCGAATCCCAGAAGCTTTCCCCTGGTATGGGATTGGTGAGGTGATCATCATATAGGGACTTCAGAAATGGTTGTCCGGTCATGCGCTCTATCGTGCGAATAACAAAGCGCTTGAGCCACGGATCATCGGGACCCGCATAGGAAAAATTGGTAGGAGGGCGAGAAGAAGCAGTCATCTGATGGCGGACCACTGATCGTCGTATCTGAAACGGTCGGCACTGGTGATCTTCAACTAATGATTTGGAAACCGACGCTGAAGCCAATCCAGCATGGCAGAATTGGTACGTTCCGGGGCCTCCTGCTGCGTCCAGTGACCGCAGTTCTTGATCAGAACCTTTTCCAGATCTGGCACATAGCGTTCCATCCCGTCGGCCATAGCAGGAGAGAGAACAACGTCATCTTCAGCCATGATCATCAGTGCAGGTACGTCAATTTTTTGAGGCAAATGCTCACTCAGTTGCCAATTGCGCGTAAAGTTACGATACCAGTTTATCCCGCCGGTAAATCCGGTTCGTTGATAGGTGTCGACAAAGACCTTGAGGTCCTGTGGGCTTAAAAGCAGCTCGCCTCCCCACCCTGATTCATCTTCACCAAGGGCACGGACAAGCTCGAGATTACGTGCTTGTTGAGGAAGTTTGGCATAGTCGACCGCGCGAATACCCGATTTTCGCATAAAGAAGCGGAAGCTTCTGGCTACATCCTTGGCCAGAATGGCGTCTGCAACTCCCGGCTGCTGGAAAGATACTATATACATATTGTCGCCGTAGGCGTTACGCATGGCCAGGATGGGATCGACAGGAGGCCGGGGCAGGAAGGGCGTATTGACCCCGATGATGCCGGCTACTCGCGTAGGGTGCCAGAGCGGCATCTGCCACACGACAAGTCCGCCCCAGTCATGACCAGCAAAGATTGCCCGATCAATTGACAGCGTGTCGAGCAGCCCAGCCAGGTCACCGGTGAGATTTACAATGTCGTAGCTTTCGATCGTCTGCGGCCGTGAGGAGCCGCCATATCCGCGCTGGTCTGGGGCAATCACGCGATATCCCGCTTGCGCCAAGGCTGGCAGCTGATAGCGCCAGCTGTAGGCAAGCTCCGGAAAGCCGTGACACAGTACGATGGGGATACCATTCGCTGGCCCCATTTCGTAGATCGCCAGTTCGACGCCATTGGTCTTGATTAGACGTGCGTCTGGAAAGTTGTTCAATCCGTCCTCCCATTCAGCCTAGGTGACAGGCTGCCAATGCAAGCATGACCCAGCCGGCCAGAAAAGCTAGGCCACCAAACGGGGTTACGTAAACTAGCGGCCGCCAATTGCGGACTGAGTAAAGATAGAGTGACCCGCTAAACAGTATTATCCCGAGGGTAAATAAGGAGCCGGCTGCTGTGACCTGTTGTATATCCGCGCCGTGGCTGGCGAACGCACATAGTCCAAGGGCAAGGGCGTGATACATGTGGTACCGAACAGCGGTCTCGAAGGTGGCGAGATCTTTGGCCGATAGCCGGCCCTCCAATCCGTGGGCCCCGAAGGCTCCAAGCGCGACGGCAAGAAGCCCGTTTATCGCCGCAATCAAGAGCCAAAAGCCCATTTCCGCCATCCCCAAGTCCAGCTGCTTTACCCCATTCTAAGCGTGCGTGCCTGACTTTGCGAGCCGCTAGTCTCGGGGTAAAAGGCTGGCATGACCGAATATGTGATGACCCCGGACGGGCTTAGGATTGCGTTTGAAGATATCGGGAAAGGGCCGCCCATCGTCCTGGTCCATGGGTTCGGGTCCGATCGCACGCAAAACTGGCGGGCGCCGGGCTGGTACGAGACCCTATTGAATGCGGGGTGGAGGGTTGTCGCGCTGGACATCCGCGGACATGGGGAAAGCGACAAACCTCGCGACCGGGCCGCATATGCGCAGGATCTCCGTGTGGGCGATGTCCTTGCGGTCATGGACGCCGCTGGTCTGAAACAGGCGGTGGTGATGGGCTACTCGATGGGAGGCTACATAGCCATTCATCTCGCCAAGATGTTCGGAGCACGCGTCGGGAAACTGATCATAGGGGGCGTCGGGGAGACTTATTTCCATGACCGAGCAAATACGCTCTCTGGTGTGGCAGCGGCATTGGAGGTCGAAGATCCAACAATGATCGTGGATCCTGTTGGGCTCATGTTCCGCCGTTTTGTCGATCAGAGAGGAAAGGATCGGCTTGCGCTTGCCGCCTGCATGCGCGGCAGCCGTACAACCTGGCCACCGTCACAGCTCGCTGACATATCACAAAAAGTTCTTGTGGTATGCGGCAGCGCCGATACGCTAACCGGCCGGCCAGGTCCCTTGGCGGCGGCATTCCCAAGGGGGCGCGCTTTGACCATTGAGCGGCGCGACCATATGACGAGTGTGGGCGACAAATTATACAAGCAGGCAGTACTCGATTTTCTGAAGGAACAGGATTGATCCGCCATGTCGACCCAGCGCCCCCCAAAACTCGAAAGCAATTCATTTGATTGGTCCGATCCGCTTCTCTTGGGAGAGACGCTAGCGGAACAGGAGCGTCTGGTCCGTGACAGCGCTCGTGACTTCTGCAGCGGCGTCTTGATGCCCGCTGTTCGCGATGGCTTCCGCCATGAGAAGTTTGATCGGGCGCTGATGCATCAGATGGGAGAAGTCGGATTTCTTGGCATTACTTTGCCTGAGGCCTATGGCGGGGCGGGACTGAACTACACAAGCTATGGCCTGGTGGCGCGTGAAGTAGAGCGCGTTGACAGCGGCTATCGCTCGGCGATGAGCGTTCAGAATTCTCTTGTTATGCATCCTATCTATGCCTACGGCTCCGAAGAGCAGCGGCGCAAATATCTGCCAAAATTGGCCAGTGGGGAATTCGTCGGCTGTTTCGGATTGACGGAGCCGGATCATGGCTCTGACCCAGCAAGTATGGTCACGCGGGCTGAAAGGATCAGTGGCGGCTACCTGCTCAATGGAGCGAAAACCTGGATTACCAATTCACCGATTGCAGATGTAGCAGTTGTATGGGCCAAACTTGACGGGAAAATCCGTGGCTTCGTTGTCGAGCGTGACGCTGAGGGCTTTTCTACACCCAAGATCGAGGGCAAGTTTTCACTGCGCGCTAGCCTGACTGGCGAGATCGTCCTCACCGACTGTCGGGTCGGCGAAGGTGCTCTGCTTCCAGAGGTGTCGGGACTTTCCGGTCCATTTGGATGCCTCAATCGGGCACGCTTTGGAATAGCTTGGGGCGCCATGGGCGCCGCGGAATTTTGTTTTCACGCTGCGCGTACCTACACGATGGAACGCAAACAGTTTGGACGCCCTCTGGCCGCCAACCAGTTGATTCAGAAGAAGCTGGCAGACATGCAGACCGAGATCACGCTCGGGCTTTCGGGGGCACTGCAGCTTGGGCGCTTGATGGATGAAGGGAGAGCCGCACCTGCAGCTATTTCTCTCCTAAAGCGTAATAATTGTGGGAAGGCCCTGGCGATAGCCAGAGAGGCGCGTGACATGCATGGCGGTAACGGCATTTCTGATGAATATGGTGTAATCCGACATGTGCTCAATCTGGAGGCGGTCAACACCTATGAGGGCACGCATGACGTGCATGCACTCATTCTTGGTAGGATGATTACTGGGATTGCAGCCTTCTCAGCCTAGCCAGACGGAAGAGTTCAGATGCAAACACCGTCTGATCACGTAGGCACCTAACTTGACTGAATTGACCTCCGTGGCATGAGCTGCCACGGAGGCCGTTCCGGTGGTGCCAAATGTTCTAAACTGTGCGTTTAGCTTTATCTTTGGCATTGGTACCCTTAATCTCGTCGCGAATGTGTTGCCAATCGCTGTCACCAAGCGCGCTGAGTTGGTAGAAATTTCCGCCGGACGCGAGATGTAATCCGCCATCGATTGCTATGGTCTGTCCGGTGAGATAGTCGCAGCCATCCGCCATCAGGAATACCGCGAGATTGGCCAGTTCAGGCATTTCTCCGTTGCGGCCCATGGGAATGGCATTTACCCTTTGTTCGCTGCGGTTGGCAGACTGCGGACTGAGCCGGTCCCAGGCGCCCTTGGTTGGAAAGGGGCCCGGGGCGATAGCATTGAGACGGATGCCATAGGCTCCCCATTCACTTGCCAGGGATTTTGTCATGATGTGAAGGCCAGCCTTGCTCATCGCGCTTGGTACAGTGAAGGGGCCGCCATTCCAGATCCACGTTGTCAGTATGGAGATGACGCTGGCCTTTTGGCCACCGTCGATCCACCGCTTTCCGCAGGCCAAGGTCACATAAAAGGTGCCACGAAAAACGATGTCGGCTATTGCGTTGAAACCTCGAGGCGACAGGTCCTTTGTACGGCTAATGAAATTACCTGCTGCGTTGTTCACCAGTCCGGACAATGCGCCGCCGTCGGCCCATATTTCTGCAATCATGTCCTCTACGGCTTCGGCGACACGTATATCGCAGGAAATTGCGCTGACCTGGGAATGCGTGCGATCGGAAATCCGCCGGGCGGTGTCCTCGAGCACGTCCTTGCGGCGTCCGCAAATGTACACCCTAGCACCCAGCTGGGCATATGCCTCGGCCATTACTTCACCCAGCCCGGTTCCACCTCCGGTGACTAAAATGCGTTTGCCCTTGAGCAGGCTTTCGCGAAACATCAGCTCCATAATCTGGCCTCCCTTTTGCCTGCAGCATACAATGGTCTGCGCCGGCCGCAATCTGCTGCTTCGGCGCCGCTCCTGTTAGACTGAAGTCATGTGTGCCGATAAACCTGCCGATACGGAAACCAGGTTGCCACCCCACTTTGCCCGCTGGTTTGCCAGCCGCGGGTGGGCACCACGTGCCCATCAACTTGAATTGCTGAGCCAGGCACAGCAGGGACGGTCATCCCTGCTGATAGCCCCAACCGGCGGAGGCAAGACGCTGGCCGGCTTTCTGCCAAGCCTGGTTGAGCTCAGTCAGCGACCGGCTTCGAGCCCGCGTCCCTATCAACTTCACTCGTTGTACATATCGCCGCTCAAGGCATTGGCCGTTGACGTAGCACGCAATCTGCAGACACCCGTCGCCGAAATGGCTCTAGACCTGCGCATTGAAAGCCGTACCGGCGACACGCCGACTCCACGGCGCCAGCGTCAGCGTTACATGCCGCCCGACATCCTGCTGACGACGCCAGAACAGCTTGCTCTGATGCTTGCGATGAAGGATCCAGAGCGCTTGTTCGGACAGTTGCGCATGGTTATCTTGGATGAGGTGCATGCGCTTCACAATACAAAGCGCGGAGATCTTCTGGCGCTCGGGTTGAGCAGGCTGCAGACGATTGCCCCGGATCACATTCGCATAGGTCTCTCGGCCACGGTGGCCAATCCTGAGCCGCTGCAACGCTATCTTGTTCCACAGCCCTCAGGGGAACGGGCGCTCAGCTCTCTGGTCATTGGGCAGCCCGGCGTCAGCCCGCAGATAAAAATCCTGGCATCGCAGCAATATGTTCCATGGGCTGGCCATATGGCCAAGCACGCCGTCGGCGAGGTGATGGGGGAAATCCAGGCAGCGACGACGGCGCTGATATTTGTGAACACACGAGCTCAGGCTGAGCACCTGTTTCAGGACCTTTGGTCGATCAATGACGGCAACCTGCCGATCGCGCTTCATCATGGATCATTGTCAACAGAACAGAGACGCAGAGTTGAAGCTGCGATGGCAAATGGCCGCCTGAGGGCGGTAGTCTGTACGTCTACGCTCGATCTTGGCATTGATTGGGGAGCTGTCGACCGGGTCATTTGCATCGGAGCTCCGAAAGGTGCAGCCCGACTGCTCCAGCGAATTGGACGCGCCAACCACAGGCTGGATGAACCAAGCCAGGCACTGCTCGTCCCGGCCAACAGATTTGAGGTTCTTGAATGTGTGGCGGCAAGGGATGCCGTTCTAGCCGGTGAACTTGACACGGAATTCTTGCGTCCCGGAGGGCTCGACGTCCTGGCTCAACATATCATGGGAAGGGCTGTTGCTGGACCGTTTCATGCCGAGGATTTATATCGTGAGGTCGTCAGTGCCTTTCCTTACAGGCAGCTTGCACGAGGGGACTTTTCAAAAACTCTGGAATTCGTGGCCAACGGAGGATATGCGCTCAAGCGCTATGAGCGCTATGCGCGGTTGAGACCGAAAGAGAATGGTGAGTGGCGGCTGTCCCACCCGAGACTTGCACAAGGCTACCGTCTCAACATTGGCGTGATCGTTGAAGAGCCTATGCTGGATATCAGGATTTTGGCCAAAGGCAGGCCAATAGGGTCTGGTGGGCGGGTGATTGGGCGCGTGGAGGAATATTTTCTGGAAACACTTACCCCGGGAGACACGTTTGTCTTCGCCGGAGAAGTACTATGTTTCGAAGGCATCCGCGAAAGCGCGGCATTTGTTTCCCGGACACGTGATTCTGAAGCGCAAGTGCCTTCCTATATGGGCGGAAAATTTCCGCTATCGACCTTCCTTGCGGAGCGCGTACGCCAGATAATAGCCGACCCTGTGCGGTGGACGCACCTGCCTCACCCGGTCAGGGAATGGCTAGAAGTCCAGCAGGCACGGTCGGCAATACCTGAACCTGGCCAACTGCTGGTCGAGACTTTTGTGAGAAGACGGAAGCACTACTTCGTTTGCTATCCATTTGAAGGTCGTTTGGCCCATCAAACTCTCGGGATGTTGTTAACCCGACGCCTCGAACGATTGAACAGGAGGCCGATCGGATTTGTCGCAAATGAGTACGCGCTTGCCATTTGGGGGCTTGTGAGCATGGCCGACGTTGACGTCGATGCCCTGTTCGCAAGCGACATGCTCGGGGACGACCTGGACGACTGGCTGTCAGAGTCGGCGCTTTACAAGCGGACTTTTCGCAATTGCGCCATAATATCCGGCCTCATCCAGACGCGTGGCTCGGGACGGGTCAATACCAATCGACAGGTAACTTTTTCGTCTGACCTCATCTATGATGTTCTGCGGGAACATGAACCAGATCACATTCTCCTGCGTGCGACCTATCAGGATGCTGCATCAGGACTTCTGGATATAGCACGTCTGTCAGACTTGCTTGTGCGCATTGCGGGACACATTGTGGTACGAAATCTTGAACGGGTATCGCCCCTTGCGGTGCCTGTCCTTCTGGAAATTTCCAGGGAGATGGTTCCGGGCCAGGGGCAGGAGGACATTCTGCGGGAGGTAGAGGAAAGTCTTATACATGATGCCATGGGTAGCGTGAAAAATGCGCGTACGCCTTAATGGAGAATTGTTGACCCTTGATCCATCTGGCGCACTATGGTGGGAGGCGCGTCGCACACTCGTGATCGCGGACATTCACTTTGAAAAGGGCAGCTTTTTTGCCAGGCACGGCGTATTTCTTCCGCCATACGACAGTCGAACCATGTTGTTTCGCATCGCCAAGCTTGCACAGAGTTATCGTCCGCAGCGTATCATAGCCTTGGGCGACAGCTTTCACGATGCAGGAGCTGAATTCCGGCTCGAGGCAAGTGAGCAGTCCGATTTGAAAGCGTTGGTCGGCGCGCAGGAGTGGATATGGGTCTGCGGCAATCACGATCCCAATCCTCCCTTATGGCTTGGTGGTCGGCGCGAAAGCGAATTGATCGACGGGAATCTTCATTTTCGGCACGACCCTGGTCTCGTTGCCATGGCTGGTGAGGTCGCGGGGCATCTTCACCCCTGTCACACTTTGCGTCGCCACGGGCGGGTGGTACGACGTCGCTGCTTCGTGTCCGATGGACAGCGTCTTGTTATGCCGGCATTTGGTGCCTATGCAGGGGGACTAGATCTCAAAGATGACGTCTTCCAGCGGCTGTTTTCCGAGCAGCGTCATGTCTTCATGCTTGGTCGTGAACGGGTCTATGCTGTTGGCTAAGCGCTGTTGGCGTTTGCGATCCGACGAGATTGCTTTCCATCTCATGTAGGCAGCGAAATGGTGACGAGAACTGACGCATTGGTCATCTGACGAAGGCATTCTCGGCAGGCATTGCCTGCGGCGGGAGTTAATTGTGTTGTCCCAGTGCCGTGCGAGCGAAATTGTCAGGATACTTCGTAGGCGCGGCAGTTCAACAGAGTAGGTCCTGCCGCCCAAAGCCGGGCTCAGGTTCTCAGGCCGTAAGATAGCTGTAGAGCCGGCACGAGGCGCTGCCGGGGACTATGTCCCCGCTGTCGCTGCACGCTGGGTGTTCTGCATCGCGGTTGACGCGACGTATGGCTGGGATCGGAGCTGCGATGCAAGAGCGCGGTTATGATAAAGGAAATAGGCGGCCGCCAAAGCGAACAGCAGGACTGTTACGCTGGTGATAGCAACGTTACGCAGACGTATCTTGTCGGACGAACCGGTTGGTTCTGAAATCGATGTGCCGCGATGGGCCCTAGCTCTTCGTTCCTTCTTCGTTGGGGTCGGCCGAACGATGGGGCCAAAGTCGCCGAAGGCGACATTTGGGCGCGCTGACGGTAATGTCGGGGGCGTTGAGGTCGACGGTAGAGCTGCGAGCAGATATGGCTCGGGTTCTGATTGGTGGAGCGCCTGTGTCAGTGCCGAGAGATTGAATTCAGGATGCTTCTCTTTCGGTGGGTCCGGGATAGCTGTGAGCGATTTAGCCGGGTTGAGCTTTTCGTGTAGTCGCGCGAGGTCCTCACGAAAGATGGTTTCGGCGCTATCCAGACGGCGGGCCAGACGACTAAGCTCATCAGATAACTTTTGCGCGACCTGGGCGCGATCTCCGGAGCGGGACAGCTCCGACATGCGCTTGTCAAGCTGCGCAATTTTTTGATCGACATTCGAACGCGCCATGTGTGTGCCCAGGCCGAGCAAAGCCTTTTTGAGGCGGGCAAGCTGACCTGCTCGTATGCTTTCGGCCTCGATAATCTTGGTGCCGAGCTCTCGGATGGAATTGCGCAGCCCGGCGGTGGCATCGCCCAGATTGAGTTTTTCCAGTTGATCGACCCGCCTGCCAAGGCCTGCCAGCTCATCCTTCACTTGAAGTGCCGTGATTTCCATCTCGCAGTTGGTCAATTCGATTCGGCTCGAAAGCGAATCAACCCGTTGGCTCAAGCCGTTGATGCGTGCGTCGGTCTGTCGTGTAGCCTGGCCGGTCTGCTCGTTGAGTTTGGAGAGACCGGCATGGAGCGCAGTGACCGCATCCTTGATTGACTGGTTGGTTGAACCTGGCTGAAGTTTCCTGTGCCGCTCGACAAGCTCTAAAACCTCATTTTGCAGCGAGGCCAAGGCTTTGACCAAATCTGAATCATTTGGGTCACTCTGTGAGAGGGCGTGCGCAGTTCGCGGGCTTTCAGTTGAAGGCCCACCGCCTGTGCTGAGATTGTGATGACGAGGCTCATGCCGATCGCGGGGCATCTCTGATGGGAGCGCAGTAGCCTGCTCGCGCTGCTGGAGTGGGGCACTATCGCGCGTCTCCGCGCCGCCGCCACTGCCTCCATCGGCATTTGCCGCCGGGTTTGGCCTCCAGCTCTCGGGCAGCGCAAGGATGTTTGGCTGGGCAACGCCAGGGGGACGCAGAATACGCCGTGTCAGCCACTCGCCCACTGGCATGCCCTCACGCCGGGCAGCGGCACGAGCGGCTTCCCGGGCTTCCGGTGGAATGCCACCTACATTCCAGAGCAGGTCAGGCTGCATGCTCTTTTGCCCCCAGTATCACTCAAAATTGAGTGTAAGACCCTACATGTAGTATAGCAAAGCTAAAGCCCCCCGGCCAGCTTGGGAGCCAAATTGAGCTGTGACTGCTTTGGTAAAACTGTTGCAGAGAGCGCAATTTTGCAGGGGACACGGCGGTGGCGCGCCGGGGAGCAGGCGTTGCCATCGAGGGCAAAGGCAGATTTCAGCCGCTCCCACGAGTGTCAGGCTTTGAAGCCGTGCCTGGGCTAGGGGCCATGGGACTGAGGGGGGAGATCAAGCTGCGCCACGGTATGATGCGGCACCACGTCGGCTGAACCGGCGAGGCGTCTGCTGGTTGATGGATCTGGCGCCAACAGGATGGTAATTCCTCCGCCCCGGTGGCGCGTCATTTCCTCGTGCTAGAGCCAAATCCGAGTGTATGGCCGGTCTCGGTGAAATCCATCGGTCGTCAGCGGGCCGTATGACCACCGCAGCCATCATGGTGGGCGGGTCACGGCCCATACCCAGAGATGGAAAGGGGGCCGCTAGCAGGTCACCGTCTTCGCCACCAGAGAGGTCAGGGCGTACTATTTTGGGGCGCCCCCGTCCCCGTAACGCTCTTTTTCGCGCGAACCGATGGCTTGGCCCGCATCGCGACCGTCGGATTAGTATACCATTTTGCGACCCGCGCATGTACGGATTTGCTCGCATCGGGATGAGGTGGCATTGCATCGGCGAAAAGCTGAGTGACGAACACTTCGTGACCGTTGATGGCAACCCCGACGCCTGTCTGGGTATAGTCCGAGAATGCGAGGTTGTCGCGGTGGCTTTTGCTCTGCATCCACGTTTTGACGAAACGTCTGGCATAGGTATTGATATTGATGCCCGCAGCCTTGGTGTAATACTGGGCGGCTATGTTTTCTCCAAGAAGACCCTGAAATGACTTGTCGCGCGCCATAATGAGGCGTGCGGTTGTTTCACCATTTGGCGCACGATGGCCGAGAAAATGTTCACGTGCCATATCTTCGCTGTGAGTGCGGGCAACAGCTGTCAATTCCGGATCAAGTGCCAGTGGCCTGGCTGCCGGATTGGTCTTAAGACGATCCCTTTCGACAAGGACAAAAATCCGTCGTTCCATCTCCGCCAATTGTTGGTGAGGATTGCTGGCCAAGGTGCTTTTTGCTGAAAGCTGTCCTTGGTTTGTACATCCCGCCAACATCAGGGCCCAAATGGTGGTTGCGATCCTGGCGCTGTTCCCTGTCCAGCGCATTTAGGTCAGGATCTCAAACAGGCCTGCCGCACCCATGCCTCCACCAATACACATGGTAACAACGCCAAACTTGGCGCCACGGCGCCGTCCTTCGATAAGCAGATGCCCGGTCATGCGCGCGCCGCTCATGCCGTAAGGATGGCCGATCGAGATTGCACCACCATTTACGTTTAGTTTGTCATGGGCGATCCCAAGTCGGTCAGCACAGTAGAGCACCTGGCTGGCGAACGCCTCGTTAAGCTCCCAAATGTCGATATCGTCGACTTTAAGTCCATGACGGGAGAGCAGCCGGGGAACGGCAAAAACAGGGCCAATGCCCATCTCGTCAGGTTCGCACCCCGCCACTGCAAAACCGCGGAAAATTCCCAGCGGTTTAATACCGCGTTCGCGCGCGAGGCTGCCATTCATGACGACACATGCCGATGCACCATCAGAAAATTGTGAGGCATTTCCCGCGGTAATATATTTTCCTTCCTTTACTTTCGTGCCACCACGGAATACCGGCGCCAGAGATCTCAATCCATCGATCGTGGTATCTGGGCGGTTGCATTCGTCGCGATCAACCGTTGTCTCAACGATGCTTTCCGCTCCAGTACTCTTGTCAACATTCTTCATTTTGGTCTTCAGGGGCACGATCTCGTCGTTGAATTTCCCGGCTTGTTGGGCCGCAGCTGTCCGCCGCTGACTTTCAAGGGCGTACTGGTCCTGCCGTTCGCGGTTGACGCTATACCGCTCAGCTACGATTTCGGCCGTTTCGATCATTGACATCCATAAAGCCGGCTTGATCTCCATCAAGTGTTCTTCGGTAATGTTTTTTGTGTTCATGCCGCCCATCTGCACAAGGCTGATGGACTCTACCCCTGATCCTATGGCCACAGGGGTGCTCTCAGTTATGACCTGCTGCGCAGCCATGGCGATTGCCTGCAACCCTGAAGAACAGAAACGATTGATCGTGGTGCCAGCGGTGGTTACCGGGCAACCCGCCCAGATTGCTGCGTTGCGTGCGACATTCATTCCGGTCGCACCTTCTGGCTGGGCACAGCCCATGAATACGTCTTCTATTTCGGCTGGATCGAGGCCTGCGCGGGCAACTGCATGTTTGATCGCATGGCCGCCCATGACGGCGCCATGCGTAATGTTGAAGCCGCCACGAACGGATTTGGCGAGCCCCGTGCGGGCGGTAGAAACGATGACGGCTTCGCGCATGGCTTTCCTCCGGAAGATCGACAAGGGGGCAGACCTTAAGCTGTGAACCTGCCTTCCGCCAAGCCTGCATGCGGTTCGTGCCGTCGAAATCTGCACGACCGGATATTATGTCATGCTCCGACCGCTCGCGCCTTCCCAGCTTAGGGCGCCAGCGGGGACCTAACGATTATGACCTGTCGCCGATTTGATCGCAGGGACCTGATCGTGGGGCAAATCTCGCTCATGACTGACCGGGCGATGCGGAAAACGCAGCGTGAACACGATCACCGCGCCAAGCGCCGCAAGACCAAAGGCAAAGTCACCCGAAATGGAAATATTGGGGTCGCTGAGCGTGACCGCATCCGCGACACCCATCATCAGCACTGCCAGTGCCCAGGCTGCGGTGATCAGCAGGTGGGAGCGCCACAAGCCGGAAAATTGTCTGCGCGCGCCCGTCCGGTGATAAGCAAGACTAACGGGCTTGCTGCCGGCAATCGAAAAAAGGGCGAGCCCGAACAAGGTGGCCTCCACTGCCAGGCGAGCTGTTATTAGTCGCAAATTGGGCGCTAGGAAGCCTCCGACAAGCGCCAACCCGCCAAAGATAAGAAGGTTTGCCCCATCAAGTAGGCGCAAGCGAGGTGTCTCCACGAAATCACGGATGGTAATCACGAAAGCTGCTGTAAATGCCAGCCACAATCCGAGGCTGAGTGACAACAGAGTCACAAGTGAGAAGATGATGAACGGTGCAAAACCGAACAGCGTGGCCAGCGCGATCCGACGTTCGGCGAAGCGTTCGTCCATGCGTGTCACCCTTGGTCAAGGCGACCCGGGCGCTTGGCGCCCAGGTCGCTTTGCCGCCTCAGTGCTGGGCTGGTTGCGTGGATGACGCAGCGGGTGCGGTGGCCGCAGTGCTTAGCTTCTTGGACTTTATCCAGAGTTCCCAAAGTGCGGCTGCACGGGCTCGTGCAGGTGCCCCATCGACCTGGGCCAATTCCTGGTCGGCGTCTGCATATTGTCCCTGCGCGGCGAGGGCGATGCCGACAATGAAATGGGCTTCGCTCGGATCCTTGACGCCTTTGGCGAGCGCGGCCTTGCCGGCAGTCACGGCATCTGCATAGCGCTGGTAGCCCCAGTAGTCTTCGGCCAGAGCGAGCTCCTGCTTGCCATCGCGGGCGTGTTGTGCCGAACGGACAATTTGCGGCAGGGAATGCTCGTCTTCGGATTTTTCATGAGCGGCTTTGGCGAGAAGCGGGGCCACCTTGCCCGTGTCCGTGATTTTATTGGTGGTCAGCCCCTGCTGCAGGTATTGGAGGGCTTCGGCGGGATAACCGCGCTTGTCAGCGATGCGAGCCGAAATTGTGTAATCATCTGGTGCGGTTACGGCATGGGTGATGTAGCGCAGACGGTACAAATAGAGGGCATCGAGCTCGGTGATGCCGTTAGTGCCAAGTGCATTGTCAATGAGTTGGCCCCAATCATCTGCAGTCCCGTAGTACAGCGTCAATTTTTCCAACATCTTGAGGGCCCCGGCTTCGTCATTGCTTGACGCATCGGCGCTCATGATGATCTGCAGTGCAGCCTGCGGGGGAGGCTGCTTGGCGGCCTCTTCTGCGGTGATGGCCTGTTCGGCGGCAGCTTTGGCCTTGGCCAGATCCTTCTGATTGTAATAGGCAACAGCAAGATTGGTGAGCGAAGTAGCATCCAGCGGCGTCATCTTCTGCAAACGTACCGCGGCGTTGACGACCTGGGGCCAATGGTGCGCATTGGTGCTCAGAAGCAGGGCATTGCGCAGGCTTTGCTGCTGTTGAACCGGATCGAGGGTCGTGAAGGCCGGAGACGCAACGACCGCCTCATAGGCGGCAGTCGCCGTCGCGTAATCTTTTTGCTGAACCGCAATAAAGGCCTTAATCTGATTGACTTTCAGCTGATCGAAGGCCGATATTTTAGGCACACTTTCCGCCTTTTGCAGTGCGGCATGAGCCGCCGCCCAGTCGTTCTTCTGGGCAGCCTTGATCGCTTCATTGAGTGGCTCACCGACCGCGCGGCTGACCTGTGGTTCCTTGCCGGCATAGGCGTAGGGAACCGTCGCAATGGCGGTTGCCGATCCGCACAACAGCGCGGCGATGAATGCGGTTCGGAGGAGATGTTGTTTCATGGGTATTCCTCTTCTTGTCGCGCCGGCTGTGCCGGCTGCGCATGCGAAACTATCCGGCCCGGCGAATGTGGCCAATGCGAGGCAGATATATCATGCCCCAGGCCGCCCTTGGGGCCCTCCGTTGCGCGGCCTGACAAAACCGCCTATCAGGCTCTGAGCAGAAATTCCAGTTGCCGGCATGGTTGATTCTCCCGTTACCTTGCCCGAGGGCGCTGAACTGGCGTCCACGGGCGGATTTAATGCCTATATCGGCCCGCTTTACCGTCTACCGGACGAGGAGGACGGCGCCGTGAAGCGATTCTGCTTCATTGCTGCTCCGCACCATATGAATGCGAGCGGCACGGTGCATGGCGGCATGCTGATGAGCTTTATCGATGTTTCGATGAGCCGAACCACCCGTCTTGTGACGGGGGCCCAGCGCACCGCTACGGTTTCTCTGGCTACGGATTTTGTCGGTCCAGGCCGTCTTGGCGAGGTTATCCAATCGCGCGTGCGCATCAGCCGCAAGACGCGTAGCATGCTGTTTTTAGCCGCAGAAATCTTTACCTCGGAGCGCAAGCTCGCCGTGGCCAATGGCCTGTGGAAGGTATCGGAGGCGGCATGAGTATGTCTCTGCTGCCTGGCTATCGGCAGACCGAGCTTGTCGACCCATTCGAAATCTTTATAGGTCCGGTCTATGAGATCGGAGAGGGTCTGGCCCGGCGCTATGCCCTTCCGGTGGATGCGCGCCATGTCAACATGGGTGGACGCATTCATGGTGGAGCGCTCATGACATTTGCCGATCTGTCGCTTGGTCAGGCGGTATGGGACGCCACCGGCCGGGCTGCAGTTGCGACTACCAACATGCAGACCCAATTTCTCAGAGCGGTCCAGATTGGCGATGTGCTTGAAGTTGCGCCGCAAATTACCCGGCACACGCGAACGCTCGTCTTTGCCCGGGGTGATTACACTGTAAATCGCGAACTGGTATTTACCGCACAGAGTGTGTGGAAATTGCTTGGCGAGAATTGAGCGGCCCGGTCTGCTAACCGCTCCTTTACCTTAAAGGCGCAAAATTCTTCTGGCCACAGGGAGAGGCGCAAGATGCCGGCGGAACTGGTCCTCGGGGCGGTACAGCTGGGTTTGCCATACGGGGCCACAAATCGCACGGGACAGCCATCCCATGCGGCTGCGCTGCGTCTGGTTGGCCGTGCGTTTGACCATGGTATTTCGACCTTTGATACGGCGCGCGCCTATGGGAACAGCGAAGAACGTCTGGGTGAGGCATTGTCCGCGCGCCCCGTGCGCATGGTGACGAAGCTCTCGCCCCTGGCGACTTTGGCCGAAGATGCACCGCGCGAGACCGTCCGTGCCGAGGTTGATGCCAGCATCGCTCAGTCCCTTTGTGCGCTTAGGCAAGACCGGATTGACTGTCTGATGCTGCATCGCGCCGCCCACCGCATTTCCCACAATGGAGCGATCTGGGAGCGCCTGATCGAGCGCGTTGAGGAGGGAGTTATTCTGGCACTTGGCGTATCCGTGCAGTCCCCTCAAGAAGCGCTTGAGGCATTGGCCTGCCCGGATGTGCAGCACCTGCAGATGCCCTTCAATCTGCTCGATTGGCGTTGGCGTCACGATGGCGTGATAGCGGCCATACTTGCTCGGCCGCGGGTTACGATCCATGTGCGCAGTGTCTTTCTTCAGGGTGTCCTGGCGGCACGCGATCCGTCTGTTTGGCCGCGGCTGAGCGGGATCAGGGCCACAGAACTGATCGCCCACATCGATGCTCTCGTCGAGGACTTTGGACGCTGCAGTCCTGCGGATTTGTGTCTCGCCTACGCTCGGGGGCAGCAATGGGTTGATGGAGTGGTTGTGGGCATGGAAACCGAAGATCAGCTTGAGACCAACGTATCTTTGTTTCTGCGTCCACCTCTGTTGCCGCCGGAGTGCAGGCGTATCGAGGCACGCTGCCCTCATGTTCCTGAAGCGTTGCTCAACCCGGCATCGTGGCCAGCGCTCGGATGAGCGGTCGGGATCCTTTTCGTCTGGATGGACGGATTGCATTCGTGTCTGGGGCGGCTCGTCATTTGGGACGGGCAATAGCCATCGCACTGGCCGGCGCCGGGGCACATGTCATACTCAATGGCCGGGGTCGGGCTGCGCTTGAGGTTTTGCACGGCGAACTGGGTGCTGATGGACGCAGCAGCGAATGTGCGGCCTTTGACATGGGAGATCTGGATCGGGTCCGGGACTTCTTCGCGGGCCGGGAGCGGCTTGACATCATTGTCAACGGCGCGGTCACGATGGCGGGCGCTGCGTTCGACGCGTTGCAGCCTGAGGCATTCGAGATTACCTACCGCACGGCGGTAACGGGTGCGTTTGAGGCGGTGCGAGCGGCACTGCCGGCTCTGCGGGCGGCGGTGCGTACGCATGGAGATGCTGCAGTGGTCAATGTGGCGTCGATGTATGGCATGGTCGCCCCGCAACCGTCCCTCTACAGCGACCCAAGGGCCATCAGCCCAGCCCATTACGGCCCTGCCAAGGCAGCGCTTTTGCAACTGACACGTCATCTGGCTGCCCAGCTTGGACCAGAAGGGATACGGGTGAATGCGTTGGTTCCCGGGCCCTTTCCCCGCGCCGAGACCCAGGCGGAGGACCCAGCCTTTGCTGCCCGTTTGGCAGCCGGAACCATGCTTGGACGGCTTCCAACGCCTGACGAGATCAAGGGACCGCTCCTATTCCTGGCTTCGCCAGCGTCCAGTTTTGTCACGGGCGCAGCGGTTCCTGTGGATGGTGGCTGGACGGCTTGGTAGGTTAGAAAATTGGTGAGATCATGAATGCTATGGCCATACTGACCTCACTGCGTACCGCCCGCGATGGTGGCTACCCTGACGAACTGCGCGAGCATCTGCGGCGCTTCGGGCTCCTTGATGCTGTTGGCGACGTGGCTCTCGGCCGGCTCCTGTCCGAGGCCAGCTGGTTCGGCCTGCCAGGAGGGGTGACGCTCACCCGCGATGGTGAAAATAGTCAAGCGCTCTTTCTGGTCATAACCGGTTGTCTTGGTGTTTTTGTCGAAGATGATGACGGCAGCCGACGATTGGTCGCTCATATTCCGGCAGGGGAAACCGTGGGCGAGATGAGCCTCATTTCCGGGGAACCCCATTCGGCAGCGTTGGTGGCATTGCGTGACACCGAGTTGCTGCGGGTTGATGCACGGAGCTTTGACACGCTTATCGCTCGTCATCCACGGGTCATGCTCAACCTGATGCGGATCTTGGTGCGTCGTCTGCGCGCTACCACGCAGCGTGGACACGACAATGCACGACCAAAATCTTTTGCCATTGTGCCTTTGCAGGAAGGCCTGGAGGGTGAAAATATTGCGGCCCGCCTTGCTGTGGCGTTGGGCGAGATGGGTTCAAATGCTGCAGTTGTTGATGCTTCTGCTGCCAGCAAGAGCGCAGATGAGCTAAACGCATTTGAGGCCAGCCATGACATTGTGTTCTATCGTGGCGACACACCGGATGGGGCTTGGACTCATTTGTGTTTGCGGCAAGCCGATCGGGTCCTGCTCCTTGCGCGTGCCGATCAGCCCTTGCCGCTGCGCCCGCTTGATGTTCCTGCTGCCAAGACTCGTGTGGGGGGCCTGCCTGAATTACTTCTTCTGCACTCCAATGGCGGCACGCGCGGCCTGCCGGAACATTTTACGCTGAAAAGTCGCCTCTTTGAGACCCATCATCACGTTCGTCTGGGGCAGCCGGACGATATTCGCCGTCTGGCCCGGTTTATCTCAGGCCGTGCCGTTGGCCTCGTACTCGCCGGTGGTGGCGCGAGGGGCTTTGCCCATATTGGTGTGTTGAAGGCCTTGGCTGAGCAGCGGGTTCCGTTCGATCATTTGGGGGGAACCTCGATGGGCGCGATTATTGCCGCTGGGGTTGCCATGGAGTGGAGCCTTGAAGAGCTGGCTACGCGCATGCGTCATGCCTTTGTAGAAGCCAACCCCCTGTCCGATTTTACCCTGCCTCTGATTGCCATGGTTCGCGGTCGCAAAGTCTCTAATCTGCTGCATGAGCATTTTGGCGACATTCGCATTGAAGAATTGGCTAAGCCGTTCTTTTGCGTATCCTCTGACCTAACGACAGGGCGTATTCATGTTCATCGTCAGGGTCTGCTGTGGCGCGCCCTGCGTGCGAGTGTTGCATTGCCCGGCATTTTGCCCCCGGTCACCCAGCACGGCCATCTTTTGGTCGATGGAGGGGTAATGAACAATCTGCCTGTTGATGTCATGGCGCAAAGCCGCCATGGACCGATCATTGCGTCGGATGTCACAGGTGAAGTTGATCTGCACGCGACTGACGAACGTTACGGCGAGCGACCCTGGTGGTGGCTGATCAGCCAACGCATGCGCGGTACTCCATCGATTATCTCAATCCTTATGCGATCTGGCACCGTTGGTTCAGAGGCACAGCGAAGGATCGTGCGCGAACAAGCTGACTATTTGTTCGAGCCTCCGTTGGCGGAGGTAGGGCTTCGCGACTGGAAGAAGTTCGATCGCGCGATTGCTGAGGGCTATGCACATGCCAGCACGCGCATCGAGCAGCAAGGCGTGCCGCTGACCGACGCATGGAGTGACGGGCCGGCGGTCTCCCTGCAGCAGCCGTTGGCCACACTGTAGTTCCACGCTCCGGCATCATAAAGCAAGGCGCCCGCAGCTGATCTTGAGGCTGGCGGGATTAGGTCGCTGGGCGCAGCTACCCGCTTGTCGGAGTGCAGCCTGCGTGGGCTTCTCCATGCATCGGGGTGCCAAAGGCTCAACGCAGACCGGGCACCAGGGCTTGTTGCGTGCGGGGGCAAGGATGTTACTTGGCACGGACCAAGGGTTCTGCACGCCAGACCTATTCCAAGGCATGAACGCAACGATCGGCCCGGTCGGCGGAACAGAGGGCTGCAGGAAAGCCCCTTTGCGACCGCCGGGCGTCGCTGCTGGACGTCCGAAGCGGCTTCGTCCTGCTGGATGTGAGAGGTGAAAAGGGGGCTGACGGCAATTTTTTAATTTTGAAAGAAAATTACTGTAAGCGTACACTAACTTTATCGCCAAGAAATTTAAAGCTGCCCGCCGCATCAGTCTGGGCTAGCGTCCCGCCAGAAGCCCTTCTTGTGAGTCACCATGTCCCGTATTGCCGTGTTTATGAGTGCCGGACTTCTGGCCGTGGCCGGCCTGTCGCCTCTCGTGAATGCCGGTCAGGCAAGTGTCTTTGACCAGGTTGGTGCGATCACCTCCCGCGCCGCGCTGGCCAAAGATCGGCCGGTCGTGGCACCGCACGCGATGGTGGTAACTGCGCAGCATTACGCCACCGAAGCAGGGCTGGAGATCCTTAAGAAGGGCGGCAATGCCATCGATGCGGCTGTGGCCACAGGCTATGCTCTCGCGGTTGTTGACCCGTGCTGCGGCAATATCGGCGGCGGCGGCTTCATGACCATCCACCTCGCCAATGGCCGGAACCTTTTTCTGGACTTTCGTGAAAAGGCACCGCTCAAAGCCACGCCCACCATGTATCAGGACGCCCACGGCAATGTGGTTCCTGGTCTCAGCACCAAATCCTGGCTGTCCATAGGCGTGCCAGGTACCGTAATGGGTCTTAATGAAGCCCTGGCGCGCTATGGTACAATGAGCAGGGCGGAAGTGATGGCGCCTGCGATCCGTTTGGCGCGGGAGGGTTTTGTTCTTGCGTCTGCGGACGTAAAACGTCTTGACAGCCATGCGGCTGTATTTGCCAAAGAACCCAACGTGGCAGCTACCTTTTTGAATCACGGTAAGCTGTACAAGGTTGGCGAGACCCTGAAACAGCCACAACTTGCCCACACGCTCGAGCTGATCGCCAAGGGAGGCGACGCGGTCTACTATCGTGGTCCGATAGCACACTCCATTGTGGCCGCGAGCAAGCAGCACGGAGGCATTCTCAGCCTGCAGGATTTTGCCGATTATACCGTGAACTGGGAAAAGCCGGTCAGCTGCGACTACAGAGGGTACACGATCGAGTCTGCGCCTCCGCCGAGTTCGGGCGGGACAACGATGTGCGAAATCCTGCAAATCATCAAACCCTATCCGTTTGCCAAATGGGGCTATGCCTCTGTGCCGGCAACGCATTATCTTGTTGAAGCTGAACGGCGAGCCTTTGCCGATCGTAACTCCGAGCTTGGAGATCCGGCGTTCGTGCACAATCCGGTAGCCAGACTCATTTCCCCTGCACATGCCGCCAGGCTGAGGGCCAGCATCAAAGCCGATGCTGCAACACCCTCATCCGCCATCAAGGGTTTCAGCGGCGCCCAGGAAGGCACCGACACCACGCATTTCTCGGTGGTGGACGCCCAAGGAAATGCAGTGTCCACGACCTACACGCTGAATTTTCTTTTTGGCAACAGTAAAATTGCCGGAAACACCGGATTTTTCCTCAATGATGAGATGGACGATTTTACTTCCAAACCTGGTTTTCCCAATGGCTATGGCTTGGTGCAGGGCAAGGTCAATGAGATTGAGCCGGGCAAGCGACCTCTTAGCTCGATGACCCCGACGATCGTCCTGCGTCATGGCCGCCTGTTCATGGTTACTGGTAGTCCTGGTGGCTCAACGATCATATCGACCGTATTGGAAAGCATTCTCAATGTGGTCGACTTCCATATGAACATGAAGCAGGCTGTCGACGCGCCGCGGATACACCAGCAGTGGCTTCCCGATGTCGTATATGTCGAGCCCGGCTATTTGACTGCGTCTAGCCGCGCCGCACTCGAGAAAATGGGCTATCACTTCCGCATCATCCCCTCTATGGGTGCCGATGAAGCGATCTTAAGATCGCCACGCACAGGAATACTCGAGGGCGCCAACGACGCACGCCGCCGGGCCGGGCTCGCTGCTGGCTATTGAGCGGGTGTTTTGCTGGCCCCTTGGCGAGGGCCTGCGGGTAGAGAAATCGAGCGGAGAGACAATATGGCAATCAAGTATGACGAACTGATGCAAACCAGGGTTCAAGGATTGAAGGCCTCCTATGGCGATCGGGAAACCATGCTTTACGCCCTCGGTATTGGCTTTGGCCGGGATCCCCTGAATAGCGCGGAGCTGCCATTCGTTTACGAAAACCGCTTGACCGCGGTCCCTACCATGGCGACCGTCATCGGTTGGGGCGCCAGCGGCGTGATGAGCAAGTCAGGCATCAATTATCTGATGGTGGTGCATGGCGAACAGCGTTTGACGCTTCACAAGCCGCTACCCAGCGCAGTCGATGTGGTGATGGATGAGCGGGTTGTCGGAGTTTGGGACAAGGGCGAAGGCAAGGGTGCGATCGTTGTCACCGAGCGTACCATCAGTCAGGCAGTTGGTGGCGAGCGCCTATGTACTCTAATGTCTACAATATTTGCACGCGGCGACGGTGGCTTTGGCGGACCAAAGGATGGTGCCCCGGCACCTCACGCACTGCCCGAACGGGCGCCTGATGTGGTTCATGCTTGTGACACCCGGCCTGATCAGGCCCTGCTTTATGCGCTGTCGGGTGACCGCAATCCGCTGCATCGCGATCCAGACATCGCCAAAATGGCGGGTTTTCCCCGCCCGATCCTGCACGGGCTTTGCACCTATGGCACCGCCTGCCGGGCGGTGCTGACAGCCATGTGCAACTACGATGCGGCTGGGATTACGGGTTTCGACGTGCGCTTCTCGTCTCCAGTGTTTCCAGGTGAAACGATTGTCACCGAGATGTGGCGGGATGGCGCGGTGATATCTTTCCGGGCCAAGGTCAAGGAACGCGACGTCGTGGTTCTCAACAATGGCAAATGCACTCTTGCAAGCTGACGAGGATCCAGTTTTTCGGGGTAAAACCCTCCTGGCAGAGGGGCGCTTTGGCGATGTCATCGACACGCTTCTCCCGCTTTTGCAGCAGGGGCGCGGAGGGCTTCTGGCAAGGACTTTGCTGACACGAGCGCTCCTGGGAGCTGGCGAGGTAGAACGGGCACTCATTCTGGCCAGGGATACCACGCAGCTTTATCCTGGTGCAGCAGTTGTGTCCTTGTCGCTCGGGGAGGCCTTGCTGGCGTCCGGCAAGCCAGCTTTGGCCATTGCCGAGTTCCAGCGCGCGCTGCGTTGTGACCCTGATCTGGATGAAGCAAGGTTTATGCTTGGTTCCGCTTGGCTCCAGGCGGGGGAAGGTGGGCGCGCGCTTGCGGAATTTTCCTCATTGCATACTTACGAGCCTGCCGCCGTTCTCGACCAGAAAATCGCCGAAGCAAACGCCATGCTGCAGGCGCCGCGAGCCAATGCGCGCTATGTGCAGCACCTCTTCGATCAATTCAGTACCGACTACGACGCCCGCATGCTGGGATCACTGGCCTATCGGGCACCAGAAATCCTGCGGGATCTATTCGCACTCGTCGTCCCCGGACGCAACGGCTTGGAGGTCCTTGACCTTGGCTGTGGTACCGGCCTTGTCGGTGCCGCATTTGCCGATATTGCCGCCCGGATTGATGGAATTGATCTTTCGCCGCAGATGATCGCAAAGGCGCGAGATCGTGGTCTTTACGCTAACCTTGCGGTCGCCGATATTGAGTCCTTTCTCGTCTCGGATGGTCACACCTATGACCTCATTTTGGCGGCGGATACGCTCGTCTACCTGGGTGATCTGGCGCCCACACTGGGAGGTGTGAGCGGCAGGCTCAAGCCAGGCGGCTTTTTTCTCTTTACCGTGGAAAAGGCTGAGGGGCGGGGGTTCGAGCTGGGACCGAAGCGGCGCTGGCGTCATGCGGAAGAATATTTGCGTGCCGTCGCGGCCGATGCCGGTCTTGATCTTGCTGGCTTCCTCGCGGCAAGTCCGCGCAACGAGGCGAGCCTGCCGGTCGACGGCTTCGCTGTGGCGTTGTGCGCGCGCTGAAATTCACAGGTAGGCTGTCAGGGACTTTATTATTCGGTAAACTTTGTGCTTTGATCACGCCCGTTGGGGCGCGGCAATCCGCGGCCACTCAGGGCAACAGGAGAACGAATGGGTAGCTTGGTTAAAAGGACGGCTTTGGTAGCCGCATTTCTGGTCGGTGCGTCAACGTCGGTGCTTGCCGCCACCTGCACCGAACCGGTACCTCCGGTTATTGCGGTCAATGGTGCGACTGCGACTGTGCAGCAGATGAAGGACGCGATCGCCGACTTCAAGATTTATCAGTCAGCTGCGGATGATTTCCAAAGCTGCATCAGTGCTCAAATTGAGAAGAAAGAGGCAGCTGCGAAGAAGTCGAGCGACCATAAGCCGATCGATCCGGCGATTCTTTCAGCATTGAATTCGCGTGCCAATGCGGTACAGGCTGAAAAGGAAAAGCTGGGCGGTCAGCTCAATGCCCAGATTGTGGCCTTCAAGCAGGCGCATCCCGGCAAATAGGTCGAGCGATGGAATAACGTAAATGGGCCCGCGGCGCGTCGCGTCGCGGGCCTAAGCGGTTGCTCCGCGAATCGGGCTATGCTTTGAGGATGGTGTCGTCCAGCCCCATTAATGCGTCTCGTGCAGAGCGCCGTGCCCGTTCCCGGGAATTTACCCGCGCGGCGATACTTGCCGCCGCCCGTCAGGTGGCGGTGCGCGAGGGGGCGGCCAATCTCTCTTTGCGAGCCGTTGCCGCCGAAGCCGGTTTTGCGCCGGCGGCCCTATATGGGTACTTTGCGAACAAGAATGAGCTCCTGATCGCGTTGGCAGCGGAAGATCTCGGGGCAGTGGTGCGAGGCCTTCGTGAGCTACGCGGGGAGGTTCCGGCGTTAGGCCGGGCGGCGGGCGTGGTTATCGACCTGCTTCGGCACAGTGAAACCATGGCGGCTGGTGCGGCGGCGCTGCCGTCTGCCGGGGGCACAGCTGACGCAGAACGCCTGTTTAACGGGCGATTGATCGCGGCATTGCGCGCCCTCGCGGAAGCCTGCGGGACGCCGGATGATAGCCGGCAGGACCAAGCCGACATTGTGCTGATTGCCGCAGCTCTTACTGGCGTTGCGGTGCTGGCCCGGTCCGGTCGTCTCCAGGCGCTAGGATTTTCCCCGGCGGAGCTGATTGGTGCGCTCGACCGTCATTTCGCCGCCGGGACGGCTCCGGTCAAGGTATCGTGACCTGCCCCAGCGTCAGGCTACGCTTGTGCTTTGACCCGTGCCGCTTCGCGCGCTTAGATGACGGGGATCACCATTTGTGCAGAGAGGCCATACGTGCATCCTTCCATCTTTGCTGCCAAAACGCCTGACAAGCCTGCCGTCATCATGGCAGCCAGCGGGCAAACCCTGACCTATCGCGAACTTGACGCCCGCTCGAACCAGGGCGCGCAGCTTTTCCGCGCCCTGGGATTGGAGACAGGCGATGGCATTGCAGTGTTCGCCGACAATTCGCCCCGCTTCTTTGAGATTTGCTGGGCGGCTCAGCGCGCCGGTCTCTATTATACCTGTATCTCGACGCGTCTGACCGCCCGTGAAGTCGAGTACATCGTTCGCGACAGTGGCGCCAAGGTTCTGATCGCGAGTCATTCTCTTCACGCAACCGCGTCCGAACTCGTGGAACTTCTGCCTGAGGTTGACCGATTCATGCTGGGCGGAGTTGTCGAAGGCTATCGTTCTTATGAGGATGCAGTGGCACGGATGCCTGCAGTACCGATTGCCGATCAAACTGCCGGGGCTGATATGCTCTATTCTTCAGGTACGACCGGACGGCCTAAAGGCGTGCGCCACGCCTTGAGTGGGGAATCAATTGACGCCCCTAGTCCCCTGCTTGGACTGGTCGTGGCTCTCTTCGGCGCAAGCGAGAATTCGATCTACCTGTCGCCGGCTCCGCTCTATCACGCTGCACCCTTACGCTACTGCATGAGCATGCATCGGATTGGTGCCACTGTTGTAGTCATGGAGCATTTTGACGCTGAGGCCGCTCTGGCTGCAATTGAAAAGCACAAGGCCAATATCAGTCAGTGGGTACCGACAATGTTCGTACGCATGCTGAAGCTGCCGGAGGAGGTTCGGGTTAAGTATGATGTTTCCTCGATGCGTTCGGCAATCCACGCTGCCGCTCCTTGTCCTGTTGAGGTTAAGAGGAAGATGATCGAGTGGTGGGGTGAAGTCCTGCATGAGTACTATGCGGGTACAGAGGGAAACGGGTTCTGCTACATCAGTAGCCGCGAATGGCTCGCTCATCCAGGATCGGTTGGTCGCTCATTGCTGGGGCCAATACATATTTGTGATGACGATGGTAACGAAGTGCCGAACGGTGAGGAGGGCACAATTTATTTCGAAAGCGAGAACCAGTTTGAGTATCACAACGATCCGGAAAAAACGGCCAGTGCTCGCCACCCCCGCCATCCGAATTGGTCAACACTTGGCGACGTTGGGCGCCTAGATGATGACGGTTTTCTCTATCTTACCGATCGCAAGGCATTCATGATCATTTCCGGGGGTGTCAATATCTATCCCCAGGAAGCCGAAAACCTGCTGATTAATCATCCGCAGGTGGCAGATGTTGCGGTTATTGGCGTGCCCAATGAGGAATTCGGTGAGGAGGTGCGAGCTGTCGTACAGCCTGTGCGCTGGGAAGATGCCGGTCCCGAACTCGCTGATGAACTAATGACGTTCTGCCGTCAGAATCTCGCGAGTATCAAGTGCCCCAGGGCTGTCGATTTTGAGCGCGAACTGCCGCGCCACCCCACCGGGAAGCTCTACAAGAGACTGATCCGGGATCGTTATTGGGGCAAGAGGAATAGCCGTATTGTCTGATGTCCGTGTAAGTCCCCATCAGCTGACGCGCGATGATTTTACCGCGGAGCGCGTCCAGATTTATGCGGCAATGATGCGTCAGCGCGGCATGCCCGAGCCCATGAGCGAGCAGGAGCGCGAACAGTCGCGTCAGGCTGTGCTTGCGACAATCACCAGTGGTGAAGACCTGTGGCTGTTTGGCTACGGTTCGCTGATGTGGAACCCCGCGATTACGGTGTCCGAGAGCCGGATTGCCCGAATCGCAGAGCACACCCGACGTTTCTGCCTGACGCTGTCGCTAGGACGTGGCGTTCCGGAAAGGCCTGGCTTGATGCTGGCTCTTGATTATGAGCCCGGTACGATCTGCACGGGCATTGCCCATCGTATCCTTAATCGCGATCTTGATAGCGAGACAAAGGTTCTGTGGTATCGGGAGATGATTTCCGGTGCTTACAAGGCTCAATGGCTCATGGGTGAATTCCCGGATGGGAGCCGGTGCCGCATGCTGAGCTTTGTTGTGCGCCGCGATCATGCGCGCTACGAGAGAGGATTACCTCAGTCCGAGCAGGTGCGGCGGATCGCTGAAGCTGAAGGCGTTTTGGGAACAAACCGCGATTATCTTTATCGGACAGCCGAGTTTCTTATATCACGAGATATTGCGGAAGAGTGGCTCGTAGAGCTCGCCGAAGATGTCCGTAACTATCGCATTCAGCAAGGAGAAAAGCCGTGAAAACAGTCAGCTTTGATGAGCTCACCTCATTGGTAGGTCAGGAAATTGGTGTGTCGGAATGGGTTGAAATCGATCAGGCGCGGATCAATCAGTTTGCCGAGGCCACCGGTGATCATCAGTGGATTCATGTTGATGTCGAGCGTGCAAAAAAGGAGATGCCTGGCGGCAAGACCATAGCACATGGGTTTCTTACGCTATCTCTAATTCCGATGTTGGGTGCCCGGATCCTGCGTATCACCGGAGTAAGCCGTGGCATCAATTACGGGTCGAACAAGGTGCGCTTCACCAACATGGTTCCGGTGGGCTCGCGGGTCCGCGCACGCCAGAAGCTTTTGTCGGTTGAGTCACGAGGCGCCGGTCTGCAGGTCATCAATGAAATGACCATCGAGATAGAGGGACAGGAACGTCCCGCCTGCGTAGCTGAAACAATTTCGATGATCTACAAGTAGAAAATATTGCTTTGTCTTGCCACCCCCTCCCGCAATGCACGTGCGGGGGGATGCGGCGCTGATGGACTTTCAATCCTCAAGCGTTGTTGTCACAAAGCGGCAGATTTTGTCGATTGCCTGGCGTGCTTCTGGAACGACGTCAGCAAGAACCTGCCAGACATGCGGCACCTTGGGCCAGACCTCAAGTTCAACCATAGTGCCGGCGGCCCGCATTTTCTCGGCAAGGCGAACCGAATCGTCGCGAAGCATCTCGGCGCCAGAACATTGCAGGAGCGTGGGTGGCAGTGCCGAAAGATCGCCACGCAAGGGTGAAATCAGTGGATCGCGGGCATCCTGTCCCGGGCAGTAGGCTTCTACCAAGGTGGCAAAGCTTGTGGGCACGAAGAGGGCATCCGAACGCGCATTTTCGAGCTGAGACGGCCCCGGTTCGACAAGATCTGTAACCGGCGACAAGCAGACGAGGCAGCCCGGAAGGGGAACGCCCTGCATTTTCGCCTTGAGGGCGACAGTGAGGGTCAGATTGCCTCCTGCCGAATCACCGATGATGGCGATACGCCGGCTCTCTATTCCCTGGGCCAGCAGTCCGTGATAGGCGGCAAAGCAGTCGTCAAGACCGGCGGGGAAGGGATGTTCGGGCGCGAGGCGGTAATCCACCACGTGCACAGGCAGATTGGTAAGACGGGCTAACCGCCAGGTCAGAGGGCGGTGCGTACTTGGTGCGCCTGCGACAAACCCGCCACCGTGCAAATACAGGATGGCGCGGGTCTGGTCAGAGCCTGGCTGGCTTAGCTTCTCGGACGCGACACCACCAAGCTGTTCATTTTCGATCGCAACCGGCGGCGGCGGGGCTTTTGAACTGGAGGCCATTTCCGTCATGACGGCTCGCAAAGTCATGACGTTTGGCGCTTTTGCGAACCTCCGCTTCACCGAAAACCGTAACATCTTGTCCATCAAAAACAGTTGAACACTCACCAGTTCGCTCCTGTCCTAAGTCCACCACATCCGGTCTGGTTGGGCATGCATGCTAACGCTTTTTGTCGTGCTTAACAGCAATGTTTGCCCGATACGCGGGTGTCATTCGTTCCAGTTTCGGCCTAAAGGAGGCCGGATCCTGATCCTGGCCGCTGGGGCCGCCAGCCAGGATGGCGTTAATGAGAGTGGCACAGGGACACTCAGGTCATGTTGTCCCGGAAGGCGCCGTCGATCAGGTCAAGCGCGAGCGCCGGGAGTTTTTATTCCCAAGGCCGAGCGCGAGAAGCATATCTATGGCTCGGAATTTGAAATCCAGCTCCGCAACAAATTGACTCAACGCGCCGTAGCGCGGGAGTGCGCGGAATGGATTCGCAAGAAGGCGTCATTCCGGTCCAACCGGACCAAGGCCCCGATGCAACAGTTTGCCTGCGTTGCTGGGCAGGATGCCTCAGTCACCTACATGCCCGTAAATGGCTTCACCACCTTGGACCTGGGATACCAAAAGGGCAATGCGGTCTCCAATATGGTGAACCATTTCGATGACGCTGCCCATACGACGGCCTACCTGGAGCTGTTCCATCAGATTTGGGCGGACGCGGCCAATGTGCAGGACGTTACGGACACGATCTGCCAGCACATCGAGTCAGTCTATGAAGAGAACTCGCCAGAGCGAATCTACTTCCTCATTCTCTACAATTTTTTCCGGGAGTTTCTGGAGAATATTGACGAGGACGTTCTGCCCAACGACCGCACTGGCTACCTCGAAAGCGGGGTCTGGAAGAAGTTGTTCAATTTTCAGCGTGATGCGGCGACCGGCGTCAACACCACGATGGTGACAGGCTAGGATGCGCCTAAGAGCACTATCCCTAGGAGCTATGACTTTCAATCGATCCTGACACTGTTCTCGCCCCGGTCGAAGGAAAAGTCAGTAACTATGCCGAACGATCCCAATCAGATCGATATCCTGATTGGCACCGACTGTATCTCTGAAGGACAAAACCTCCAGGATTGCGATTACCTCATCAATTACGACATCCACTGGAATCCTGTCCGCATAATCCAGCGCTTCGGGCGCATTGACCGTATCGGATCGCCTAACGCGCAAATTCAGTTGGTCAATTATTGGCCCGACATCACAACGCATGCTCAAAATTGAGTTGCATCGGGTTCTTCCGAGTCATCGTGTCATAGATCCACCTGAGCTTCTTGTCGCCCAGCTTTGGCGGACAGCCAAACAGCGGCTTTGCTTTAGTTCCCCCATCCTCCTCGCCGTTACTCATTTATCCATCGGTATATCGCCGTCCGACCAATGCCGAAAACTTCCGCCGCAACTTCAGGGCTATTGCCCTCCTGTACGCGCCGCATGGCGCGCTCCCTCATCACTCCTCAAATTGTCAAAATCACTGCAGGGACGTCAGCGCGCTGCGTCCGTATCTCAAGTTCCCGATTTGGCGTCCAACTCTTCGCACTACGTGTCGGCGTAGACCATGCCTCTCAGCCTTTTTCCAGTTCATCCGCCAGCTTTCGGCGGGCTCGGTAAAGGCGCATCTCGATTGCCTTGCGTGTCGTTCCGAGGATCACCGCCGCCTCGTCTTGGCTCAGGCCCTCGATCACTGTGAGCAACAAGGGTTCCTTGTACAGCGTCGGCAATGCTGCAATGGCCATGTTGAGCCGGGCGAGCCGCGCGGAAGCTTCAAGTTCCTCGTCGGCGCCCCCTACGTCCATTGGAGGCTGATCTTCAGTGCCAAGAGCAAGAAGGCGCAAGAAGGTGCGGCGAACGGCCTTCCGGCGACCAAAGTCCCTACACTTGTTGAGGGCGATGCGATGTAGCCATGGCGAAAAGGGCCGCTTTGGGTCGTAGCGGTGGAGCGCGCGCCAGGCCGAAATGAAGGTATCCTGGAGAAGATCATAGGCATCATCGGCATCGCCGACATAGCGGCGAACGAAACGATATAGCGGCTCCTTGTAGCGCCGGATCAGACCGTTGAAGGCCGCGCGGTCGCCGCCTGCGGCACGGTGTGCGAGTGCCTCATCCGATGCGCTTTCCGGCGCATATGTCACGACGAGCCCGCGGTCAGTGCCTCGTAGACTGCGCGATCGAAGACCTTGGACTGTTTGACCGTGAGGATGGCACGCATGGCGAGCACGTGCCGGATCGTGGCTTCCTGGAGGCTCTTTTCTGCACGGTGGAAGCGGTCGATTGCCGCCTGTTCCTTCGGACCATAGGTGTGATCCGCCTCCAGCGCGATTGCCAACTCCAGATCCGCCGCCTGCATTTCTGCCTCGAATACCTTGCCGCGCGTCGCGAATCGCTGTTCGAGGACAGCAATCCGTTCGCTCTGCGCGGCAGTCAGGTCGAGATCGTGATGCAGAATCGCGTGAAGGTCCTGGGGCGGGGCGGCCTGCCGTGCGCCATAGGAAACGCCCAGCCAGCCGCCAAGAGCGCCCGCTGCCAAGGTCAGCAGCACCATCGCGACGACCGCGCGAAGTGACACGCTCACGGAAGTCTCCCAAACAGGAGGTCGAAAGGCGCAAGCCCACCGCTCGGTCGCGCGATGGCATTCGCGGTCGGATGCGCCGGAGCGGCTGCGGCGCCAGCTGCTACGCTGCCGAGCAAGGCCACGACCAGTGCGACAGCCTGACAGGACGTGATGACGCGACCGGTGCGCCGCTCCGTCGCGCGCGTCGTGATGGCCCTCCAGACGCCGATCTCCAGCCGATCGAGCGGTCTGTCCGGCGGCAGCTTTGCGAGGGCTTGAAGTTCACGATCAATCATGGCGTCTGGCCTCGCTCTCAATCACGTCCACCTCTCTGATACGCATCGTTCTTGCCTTTCCCTCCAGAAGGAAACCCCTGGCGTCCGCGTAACGGATCGATAGGGGACCAATCCCCCCTACACACGAACTCCGTTTGATCGGGAAGGAGTATGAACAAGCGGACCGAGTTCTGGAAGTGGGTCAAGGCCGCCATCGCCGCTATCCCCGTGGCCGGGTTGACTGTCTTGGAGTTTGCCTATTCTGGTGCCTACGACGTCGCTACCGATGTGCCGCACAGCAGATGAGTCCTTATGCGGGTGAAAAGAATGCGGTTGCTCGAATTCTCGGGTTCTCGGGAGGGGTAGTGCGCGCTCGTGCGTATGACCGTGATGATGATTGCAATACGTACGAAATCCATGCCGACTACCTTCAAAATGCGGTATCTGTGCCTGTTCGCCGTGGGGCTTCTCTCCGGCTGCGCCACTTTTCAGCCGCGTCCGATCTCTCCTGCCGGATCCCTCGGGGCCTATGAGAGTCGCTCGCTCGGCAATCCGGGCCTTGTGAAGTTTCTGGTGGCCAACCATGTCGCATGGCCCGGCAGCGGTCAGTCCTGGGATCTTAAGGCGTTGACCCTGGCCGCATTTTACTACCAGCCCGCGCTCGCCTATGCGCGTGCGCAGCTGCTCTCTGCGCAGGCGGCCCGGATCACAGCCCGTGCGCGTCCGAACCCGTCTCTTTCGCTGAGCCCGGGATACGACTCTGGGGTTCCGGGTGTGCGCAATCCCTGGATCGTGCCGGTCGCCATCAACTGGCCGATCGACAGTGTGGGCCGGCGCGGCGATCGCATGGCGCAGGCGCGTCACCTCGCGGTCGCCGCACGGTGGGACCTCATTGGCACAGTCTGGGGGGTACGCAGCCGCCTGCGCCGTGCATTACTTGCGCTGTATGGGGCGCGTCAGACCAAATCGCTCCGGGTCCGCCAGGTGACTGCGTTGCGGAGCGTCGTCAATCTCCTCGAAGGCCAGTTCAGGGCCGGTGCGGTGTCGAGTTACACTGTCACCGGGGCGCGGATCGCGCTCGAACATGCGACCCTTGCCAGACAGGCACAGGCGGGCCGGATTCGCCAGGCGCGCATCGCGCTCGCCGGCGCGATCGGGGTACCGGTAAGCGCATTGCGAGGAGTGCATCTGTCGTTCGCCGGATTCAGACGGTTCCCGCGTGATCTCACCCGCCCGGCGGTGCGGCAGCACGCTTTGCTCGGGCGCTCGGATGTGAGGGCATCACTCGCGCAATACGCGGCCAGCCAATCGGCCCTGAAGCTCGAGGTCGCGCGCCAATGGCCTAGCGTCGTGCTCGGCCCGGGCTATGTCTGGAACTCGCAGCTCGTCGACGATAGCCAGTGGCAGCTCAGCCTCTCGCTGACGTTGCCCCTCCTCAATCAGAACCAGGGCCCTATCGCTCAGGCAAGAGCTCGGCGCCGCGTGGCCGCTGCACAGTTCCTCGGCGTGCAGGCGGCGGCCGTAACCCAGATCGATGGCGCGCTCGCCGCGTACCGGTCGGCGCTCGCGCAGGTCAGGACGGCCGACTCGTTACTCGGAAACTTGACACACCAACTCAAATCCATACGCGCGCAGGTCAGCGCCGGAGAGATGCAGCCGCTCGACCTCGCCAACGCAGACGTCGCCTTCTATGCCGGGGCACAAAATCTGCTCGCAACGCGGCTGGCCGCGCAACAGGCGCTTGGCGCGTTACAAGACGCGGTGCAAAGCCCGCTCACCCTACGTCCCTCCATGTTGCAATCCGCACAAAACATTCCTCACCCGGCAGGTCCATGAAAAAATCCCGCACATTGGTCACCATCGGCATCGCCGCCTTTGGATTCGCGCTCGGCGCGTACTTACTCCTCAGATCGTACGGTGCAAGGTCTGTGGCAGCTGAGCAGTCCGATGCATCCCGAGGCCCCCGGATCACCGTTCAGGTCGGTGAATTAAGGCGCATGACCCTGCACCGCTACGTGTACGGCTACGGCGTGGTGGAGCCGGCACCGACGACGCCGCAGCACCCTGCAGCCTCTGCGTCTGTTGCCGCTCCCGTCAGCGGTGTCGTCACCCATGTGCTCGTCGCGGCAGGGGAGCGAGTCAGGCGAGGCCAGCTGCTGGTTGTTCTCAATTCTGGCACGATGACGGAGCGCTACGCGGCACAGCAGGTCGCACGGCTCAAGCGGCTGTACGCCGAGCACAACGCTGCGCTGAAAGCCTTGCAGAGTGCGCAAGCGCAACTTGCGCTCCTGCGCGTCACCGCCCCACTCAGCGGGCAGGTTGTCAGCGTCAATGTGAAGGCCGGTACCGCGGTAGATGCGCGTACTGTGCTCGCCGTGGTGGTCGACGTCGACCATCTCGTGGTACGAACGGATATTCCCGAAGAGGAAGCTTCGCAACTCGCCCCCGGTGATCCCTTGCAGGTGCTGGGCGCGCGGCCCATCTCGACGCGGCTCGCCTATGTCAGTGCAACGGTCAACGCGAACGATGGAACCGTGATGGCCTGGGGTAGCCTGCCGCGGAAGAGCAGTCTTCGACCGGGCCAATACTTTCACCTGCGCATCGTGACGGCGACAGAGCCCAATGCGCTGGCGGCGCCCAGTAAAAGCGTAATCAGCCAGATCGCAGGCAGCCGTGGCGTCCTCTCCGTCGTGCGTGGCAGCACGGCGATCCGCGTTCCTGTCGAGGCAGGCCTGCGGGAAGATGGCTGGGTGGCGGTGTCCGGTCCCGGGCTCAAGGTCGGGACTCGGGTCGTCACCGAGGGCGCCTATGGCTTACCGGACCGGACGGCAATCCGGATCGCCGCTCCATCCAGCGGCCAGGCCGTCTCATCGCGCACCATGGATCTTCAGACGCAATGAGCACCCCTGAACCCGAGCGCGCGGGCACGCCCCTTGGCAGATTTGCAATTCGCCACACGATAGCCATCGCATTCATCGCGATTGTGCTCTGTGCGGCGGGGTTATTCGCGGCCCTGAATACGCCATCGTCGGTATTTCCGGCCACGGCCTTTCCACGGATCGTCGTCAACATCGGCAACGGCATCATGCCTGCTGATCAGATGATGGCGACGATCACGCGACCGGTCGAGCAGTCCCTGAAGAGCATTCCGGGTGTGACCTCCGTGCTCTCTACCACCACCCGCGGATCGGCGATCGTCAACGTGAAGTTCGCCTGGGGCACGGACATGCACCGTGCGGAGCTCTACGTGCTCGGACGGCTCTCCGAGATGCGCAGCGAGCTGCCGCCTACTGCGGTGACCAGCGCCGAGCGCGTCGGGTTCTCACTGAGCTACCCAATCATCGGCATCAGCCTGACGGCGCGCAACCATAACCTCATGGACCTGTGGAATACCGCCACATATACCATCAAGCCGCTCTTTCTGCAGATCCCCGGGGTCTCAAGGGTGGAGATCGTCGGGGGCCAGAAGCCGGAGTACCATGTGGTGGTCGATCCGCTCAGGCTCCAGGCGGCCCATCTTGCGTTGCAGGATGTAACCGCAGCGCTCGGTCGCAACAATATGGTCTCCTCCGCGGGGTTCCTGCCGCAGAATTATCGTCTCTACCTGACGATGGTTGACGGCCGGGTCTATTCGGCCAGGCAGATCCGTAAGGTGGTGATCGCCGAGCGCGGTGGCCATCCGATTCTCGTCCGCGACGTGGCGCAAGTCGTCCGCGGGCCAGCACCGGCCTACACAAACGTCACCGCTCAGGGGCACCGCGCGGTGCTGTTCGACATTGAGAGCCATACCAACGCCAGCACCTCCGCGATTGCGAAGGCGCTCCAGGCAAAGCTGCAGTTGCTGCGGCGCGAGTTGCCGCCCGACATGCACATCAGGTTCTTCTACGACCAGTCCTCCTTCGTACGCTCTTCCATCAGAAATGTCTGGGACGCGGTCATTTTTGGACTGCTTCTATCGGCCGCCATCCTGTATCTCTTCCTCAGAAATTGGGGCAGCGTCTGGACGGCGATCGTCACCATTCCGATCTCAGTTCTGATCACCTTTGTCGTGATGAAACTCGCCGGCATGAGTTTCAACATGATGACGCTCGGCGGGATCGCGGCTTCGATCGGCCTCATCATCGACAACGCTATCATTGTGGTCGAGGCCATGTGCCACCGCCTGGCCCTTGGCGGCCCGCGCCTGTTGGGGATTCAGGAGGCCATGGGCGAGATCCTGACCGCGCTTGTCGGCTCCACGCTGACGCCCGTCGTGGTTTTCCTGCCCCTCATGTACCTGACGGGGCTTGCGGGGGTGTTTTTCCGTGCCCTCGGATTGACCATGGTGGTCTCGCTCCTGGTTTCGCTCCTGCTGGCCGTCACCTTGACCCCTTCTCTGGCCGCCTGGCTCATTCGCGGCGGCAAGCAGGTCAGCGAGGAAGGCGGCTTTATCTTAAGGCCCATCCTGCGCGCCTATGAGAGCGCCGTGCGCTGGTCCTTGCTGCATGCCGGGCAGACGCTCCTTGCCTGTGCTGCCATCGGGGTATGCGCGGTCATCATTTACGGGCACTTGCAGACTGGATTTCTGCCTACATTCAATGAGGGCGGATTCAACATCGACTACTCGGCGCTCCCGGGCACCAACCTCGCGGAAGCCTCGCGAGAGCTCGACCAGGCCGAGAAACTCATCCGCGCCGACCCCGATGTCCAGGCGTATTCGCGCCGGCTGGGCACTGCGCTCGGCCCATTTTTGGCCGAGCCGAATGTTGGCAGCTTCCTTATCAAGCTCAAACCCGTCAGCAAACACACCACCGAGCAGGTTCTCGATCATCTGCGTGCGCAGTTCGATCAGCGCTTTCCGATGATCCATTGGGACTTCAAGGGCTTCCTCACGGACCTTGTTGGTGATCTGCAGCTCGCACCTGACCCGGTCGAGATCCGCCTCTTTTCCCCGAATCTTGCCTGGCTAAAGAAGACGGCGCCGCGCGTCGCGGCACAGATCAAGAAGATCCCGGGACTCGTCGATACGTTCGATGGTCTGGTGGTGAGTGGACCCACCATCGATCTGCGGGTGCGCCATGTGCAGGCTGAGCGCTTCGGGCTGACAACGCAGGGCATCGCGGATGCGGTCAGGAACGCTCTGCTCGGCAGTACCTCGTCGTACATTTTGCACGGCGATCGGGTCGTTGATGTGCGCGTGCTCGCCGCGCCGAGCAGTGTCGACCGGCTTTCTGAGTTGAACGAACTGCCGCTGCGCACGCCAACGGGCACGATTGTGCAGCTAGGTCAGGTCGCGCGCGTGCAGGAGCGGCCCAATGACGTGGAGTTGAACCGCGATAATCTGCGCCAGGACGACATCGTCTCGGCGCGACTGGAAGGCGTGGATCTCGGTACTGCCATGCGCGAGGTGCGTGCAACCCTTGCCAAGGACAA
>JAJZGY010000051.1 GCA_021804785.1 Pseudomonadota bacterium
GTCAGCCTCTGCGGCGAAAAGGACATCGTCATACCAGCCTTGGATGCGATGGCGCGCAAAGGCGTGGTCCTGTCAAACTTCTATGCCGCCGCCAATATCTGTACGCCTTCGCGGACGGGCCTGCTGACTGGACACTATCCGATCCGCACTGGATTGGGCCACGAAGTCATCATGCAGGACGATGAGCGCGGTCTGCCGCTCTCGGAAATCACCAATGCCCGGGCACTGAAACCGGAATACGCCGCAGGCCCGTTCGGCAGATGGCACTTGGGTCATCGTGGGTTCTTCTGGCCTCCCACCCGACATGGCTTTGATCGGTTTTTCGAAATTCCTTACACCCACGATATGGCACCACTCACGCTCTGCGAAGCGGCGGACGGCAGTGACGAGGTCAGAACGTCAGAGGTCAACTTTCCTCGGCTGCAGCAGGAATTTTATGAACATGCCGAGCGCTGTATCGAGGATTACCGCGATATGCCCTCTTTTTGTGCTGCTGTCACTCAGCGCGCCGCGCCTGCCCAATCATCCACTACCCGCTTATGCCCATAGTTCCGGGCGCGGCGCCTTTGGCGACGTGGTACGCGACATCACCGACGTGCTCATCTCTGGGGAAGCCTCGCCCCACGATGAAATGCTTCTCTTCGACAATGAAACCGTGGTCGGGATTCGGACGCAGCGCTGGAAATACCTAGATACTGCCTATTATCGCGGCCTGCGCATGTCGCTCGCCTGGATGGAATATGATCAGCTCTACGACCTCAGCACAGATCCGGGGGAAAATTACAACGTCGGTGCCGACTACCCCGACGTGCTCGCCGACATGCGTGCCCGATGCTGGCGTGGCCAGCGTGATGAGCGCCTATAACAAAATTAGCGGAGAATACTGCGCTCAGGACCGTTATCTACTCAGCGATGCATTGCACGCGGAATGGGGGTTCGATGGCTTTGTGCACTCGGACTGGATTCGTGGTGTCTATCAGCCCTATGGCGCCGCCGCGGGGCTGGATATCGAAAACCCCGAACCCTTGGTGTTTGGCGAGAAGCTCGCTGCCGCTGTGGAGGCAGGAGCAATTGAGCCGCACGTCATCGATCGGGCGTGCCGGCGCATTCATCTCACGCAGTATCGTTTCGCCACGGCTGAGGATCCGATTGCAGACTACCCGCAAACGCTGGTGGCAAGTCCAGAGCATTGTGCGCTTGCCCGCGAAGCAGCGGGAAAATCTGCCGTTCTGCTCGAGAACAATGATTGTCTGCCCTTTTCGCGTGGCAAAATCCAACGGCTTGCAGTTCTGGGGCGCCTCGCCGATTTAAACAATACCGGCGATAATGGATCCAGCCGGGTACATGCCCCCTATTGCATTACGCCGCTGGCCGGGCTTCGTCACTAACATGGCGCTGAAGAAATCCTCACCGCCACCGAAGATGTTTTAGATGTCGCCCGTAGAGCGGCACTTGCCGCGGACGCGGTCGTGAACATTGTGGGCTACACTCATGAGGACGAAGGTGAACATATTCCGGCAGACGTCGTTGGGGTGGGGCATCAATTCGCAGGCGCGACACACAATGCGCCGTTGGGTGGTGACTGAATCCTTCTCGAACTTCCCAGCGAGCAGCAAGAGCTGATCGAAGTGGCAGCAGGCACCGGCAAGCCTGTCGTCGCGGTACTCAACGCTGGCGAGCGAGGCGCAGATGAGGTGGTGCAGTTCTATGTGGGGTTTCCTGCTGGCGAGGTAGAGCGACCCAACAAAACACTGCGCGGCTTCAGCCGCGTAAATCTTCTACCTGGTCAGGCGCGCGTTCCACACACGCGGATTGCGTTGGACAGCTTGTGCTGGCGTGACCCCGTTCGTCATTGCTGGCGCTTTGAGAATGGCTCCTATCGGATTATGGCAGGCGGGGCGTCGCAAGCGCTGATGGAAACTCAGATCATCCTCTAGGCCAAGTCCATGCTGCGCTGAAAAGCCGGCGCATGCGGATCATTGCCTGCCACAAGAAAGCAATCGCGTCCTTCAATTGCCGTGATCCGATCGCTCGACACAGTTCCCTCAGAAGTAAGGCCATAAAAAAGATAACCAAGTGCTGAAAAATCTATCGCAGCATTTATCGCATCTTCAAATCCAGGCAGAACCTCGATCAGGATGTCAGGACGCTTTTGCTCGATAACCGCTGCGAGTGAGCGAAGGACCTCGGCCTCAAAGCCTTCTACGTCGATCTTGATCAGGACGCGTTTTGCGTCCTTGATGAGCTCAAAGAGGGAGGCGCCGTCCAGTGTAACAATCCAGTAGGTCAACGGAGTCTCATCAAAATAAGAGGCAAAGGTCTCAATCAGTGAACCATTGGTCAAGTTCCCGCGCGGCTCATAAAAACGTGCAAAGCCACTTTTAGGACCTATGGCTGCATTTACCGTGGTTACGTTTTCAGCCGAATTGAGGGCGAGGTTTTCGCGGAGGCGCCGATAGGCTTCCACGCTGGGTTCAAACGCAAATATGTGCGCATTAGGCCCCTTCTTCATCAACCGCTTTGAAAAATATAGGGTGAAGAGCCCGACGTTCGCACCGATTTCGATAATGATATCGTAGGCATCCGCGACCTTGTCCAGAAGCGCGAACACTTCAGTCTCGTAGGATAGCCGCCCTCCCAGCACAGCTTCGATGTCGAATTCATGATTGTGGGGTCTCAGGTAGATCTCTGATGAGCTTCCCACTCTGACCAATCGGGGCCGAAGAGCTGCAGCCGGCCAGTCCACTGTGGACAGAATATTTATGGCACGGCGTCGTAGCGCTGGAAGGTGTAGCGGCATCAGGTTACGGCAAACGGCCAGATAGATCCGTGATAGCAGCGATGATCGGGCAATGAGCGAATGGCACCTCAAGATGAGCGATCTTGTGTGCGGTGCGAGTGGCTTCAAAGCTGCATCATCCCATGTCGATACGGGCTACAGGTGAAGCAAAGTTTCGGGAAAATAACCAGACATGATCCCCGTCAGCTTGTCTGAATGAGCGGAGCATAAGATGGTACCCGGCACGTTGTAGAGAAGCTAGTTGATGCCGGGTGCATTGGGAAGTGCCCCCCGCACTAAGGTGTCGGTCGCCCTGAAGGTGCCGGGCGACGAAAGTTCCTGCACGCCTCTGCCTTGGAGCAAGGGAAAGCTCTACGCGCGCATTGTGACCCTGGAAGTGGTTGGGCCGTTGGGCTCAGGTGTCGGTCCGCAGCGACGTGGCCAACGGCTTGGTGTGGTGTGGGAGTATAAGGACCGAGACATTGGGAACTGGCCGCTGGCGCGGGCCGCTGGATAACGCAGAGCGCTCTCGATAAGGCGGAGAAGACCTTGCCAATCTGGTCGCCAATTGCGGAGGCGCCGAGGCAAACAAAAAGGCGGTGAAGCAGGCTTCACCGCCTTCGGCCTAGGTAGTCGGACTTAGGCAGCCTTGAGGTTGGCAGCCTTTGAGCCGCGTGCATCTGGCTGGATGTCAAACTCCACGCGCTGTCCCTCGTTGAGGGTACGCATGCCGGCTGCTTCCACTGCGGTGGCGTGAACGAAAACGTCCTTGCCGCCGCCATCCGGGGAGATAAAGCCGAAGCCCTTGGTTGTATTGAAGAATTTAACCGTTCCGATAGTCATTTAACTGTCCTTGAAGCATCGGATTCCGTGCGGACAACATGTCCGCGCGGACGCTCTGACGCTGATTTTCTGGAGTTTCCGACTGTCTCGTCCGGGCGCGCGGATTAGGCGGGCAGGATGCGAACAAAAGGCGCGCTCATCAGACGGATCACCGTCGCGTATAGATCACATAGTTGATTTCGGAGGCAAATACAATCCATGCTCGGTTAACTTTGACTCTTGAGCGCCTTGGCAGCTGCCTTTGCAGCGGCAATGCGGGTTTTTGCTTCGCTCTTCTGCGTGACCAGGCGATCGGCCTCGATCTGGTCCTCGGCCTGCTTTGCCAGGCGTAGCGCCTTCAGGCGTGCGGTCTTGGCATCGACCACGGCGCGGTCCTTCTCAATTTGATTTCGTACCGCATCGTCGCGCTGCTGCGGCGATTTGAAGTGACTTTGCGCGCGACTGCGCACACTCGGAGTGCTTGTCATAACGATCCTTTTGCAATTCCCTAATTCCGATGAGGCCCGCTCCCAGCCGACTGGCTAGTCGCTATGCCGCTCAACGGGCAAGCAGCGTTCCAACGCCGCTGCGAAAACATTATTAGCACAGATAGCCATAAAGTAAAAATGGCTTCGGTATGAACCAAGACGCCGGAGGGTGTTGCCAGTAGCAAAGAGTAGGACAAAAACTGCCATACGCGATGGTTCAGCACCTATTTTTCCATCGCTTGGCCGCGTCGTGTGCTGCTCTCGCATTGCGCTGCAAACCTATATTTGGCTTCAATTAAAAATGAGGCGCCTTTTTGCACCCGGACTGGGCGGTCTCGAAGCCCTAGGCTATCCCCTGGTCTATGTACTGAAACCGGACATGGCTTTGGCGGAAACCTCGCGCCAGCGGGCCGAACAGGTCCCCGAGCGAAAAGCGTCTGCGGTTGGGCAGGCGCCGAGTCAGCATCGGACTGGACCTGATTTTTGGGCGGTTGTGGGACGATACCGGCTGTGGCGGGGTTGTGAGGCGCCTGTTGCGCGAACGACTGTTCGGCTTTGATGCCGAGCGTCTATCTGGTCGTGCTGCACCGGCTGATGGTCCCGGGCTCCAATCGCCATGCGAGCGAATGGAAGCGCGGTTATAGCGTGCCAGGTGCCGAGGAGCTCAGCCTCGATCCGGTCAACAAGGCTATGACCTGGCTGGGTGAAGTGGACGACAGCGATTGCAGTACGGCCGGGAAGATCGAAGAAGCCCTCTCTCGCCACCGCCAGCCGCTGTTCGGGGAGGTCTGGGTGGCCTTCTTCGATACCACGACGCTCCGGTTCGAGGGGGCCGGCGGGCAGAGCCTTGGCCAGCGCGGGCATTCCAAGGATTTCCGCGGCTATCTCAAACAGGTGGTGCTGGGGATTGTGTTCGACAACCAGGACCGGCTGTTCGCCTCTTTCCTGATGCCGGGGAATACCGCCTACGTCAGCATCCTGCTGCCGGTGGTTGCACGGCTACGGGAGCGCCTTGGCATCGCCAGGCTCTGCATTGTCGCTGAACGCGGCATGATCTCGGCCGATACGATTGCTGCGCTTGAGGCCCAGAATGTTGATTACATCCTGGGTGCCCGCGAGCGCTCCAGCCGTGAGGTGCGCGAGCACTTCATGAGCGACGACGGGGTCTGCGTACCACTCACCATCGCGCGCCAGAAGGGCGAAACCCAGCTTGCCGTCAAGGACGTGATCGTGGCCGGACGGTGCTACGTGATGTGCCGCAATGAAGAGGAAGCCCAGAAGGATGCGGCGGCGCGGGCTGAGATCATCGCCGGCCTCGAACGCAAGCTCAAGACTGGCGACAAGAGCCTTGTCTCCAACAAGGGCTTCCGCCGCTTCCCCAAGTCGGCCAAGGGTAAGGTGTTCGTCATCGACCGGGCCAAGATCGGAGAGGATGCCGCTTCGATGATGGCCTCTTCTTGCTACGCACCAGCCTCAAGATCAACGCGCTTCAGGTTGTGTTGCGCAAGGAACTGATGGACCGGCTTGCCGTCCGCCGCAGTAAAACTGTTGAACGGCAGCCTATCCTCGACGATCTGGCCGATTTGAACGAGATCGAAATCGAGCGGGACGGGCGCTGAGCCCTGCTGCGCACTGCCCCAGGGCCAACCATCGACGCTGTTTGCAGAGCCGTTGGCGTCGCCTTGCCGCCCGTCTTCCAGGAGGTCCCCCATCCGAGCTGACCAACGCCTAAATTGTGGTGCCTAAAGCGTACGCCGCCCGCTAACCATCTGATAAAACACCTTGTTCAAAATCGAGGTACGGAAACTGGGCTTTACGGCTTTTGGTCGAACCGTTTCGACTGAGTGAAGATTATTTTTTGGACGGTTCAGGCATTTTCCTGTTCTCAAAACGGCTCGAACGTTCGAAATTCGTGTGGCAGCGGATTGAGAATGGGGTGATGCGTCTGTCGGCGGTACAGCTGTTGGGGCTGCTGTCCGGCACGGAGTGGACGCACGTTCATGCGTCGCGACTGCCAGGGTGACCCGCATCAACTGCAATCACTCCCGATGCCTCGCCCGATACCCAAAGGCGGTGAGGGGCTTTGGCCAAAGCAAGCACGAACGCGTCGGTCGTCAGTGAGCAGGCTGAACAAGTGTTCCACCGCATGCGCAATTGCGCAGGAGTAAAGCAACGGCTTTCCGATCATGTTCGTCAGCCAGGTGCCTCAGTGCAGTATGGACGTTCGCCCCGTGGGCGATGAGGGTCTTTATAACGGCCTCGTGCGCTGTCTCCGAAGCTGCCTGCAGAGCGGTTTCGCCCTCGTGATCCTTTGCGTTGATGTCTGCGCCGTGGACGATAAGGATTTTCACGATATCTTTGTAACCTCTCCTTGCAGCATCGATCAGCGCCGTGTCGCCATCGTAATCTTTCGCGTTGACGTTTGCGTTGTGCAAGATGAGGCTCTTCACGACACCTTCGTAGCCCCTGCTTGCAGCCATTTCCAGCGCGGTTCCGCTAGGTATATTACCGATAATCCCGCCTTCGATATCGTAGTTGTCGTTGACGTCCGCCCCCCTGGCGATGAGTATCTTCACGACGTCGTTTTGGCCAAGAATTGCAGCGGCTTCCAGTGGTGTTATCCCAATTTTGCACTTCGCATTGACATCCGCGCCATGGTCAAGAAGGGTACTCACGATGACGGCATAACCTTGAGGCGCGGCTTTCGCGAGCGCTGTCCAACCGGCGTTATCCTTTGCATTAACATCAGCTTTGTAAGAGATGAGGGTGTTCACGACATCAACGTGGCCTCTGTATGCCGCGTTCTCCAAGGCAGTCCAACCAGCCTCGTCTCTGGCATTGACGTGTGCCCCGTGATTTAAAAGGGTCTTCACGACGTTGTCGTAACCTCCGCGGGCGGCATCCTCCAGCGCCGTGCTGCCACTGCGATCCTTCGCATTGACATCCGAGCCTTGTGCAATGAACGACTTTACTGCTGACAACTCTCCGCGCGACGCGGCACTGACCAAATCATCCGCCTGGGCCGGTAAGGCAGAGAAAGACACAATGAGAAGGAATGGAATCAATAATTTTTTCATGAGGTTATGCTCGCCTTGCAATACCGTCCTTTACTATGGGCTGTGCAGCTTTGAGTGATGTCGTATGGGGTAATTTTTGTACTACTGGGCACGCCCTCCCATGTGGGAACTCCGGCGTTTTTTTGTTTTCACCTCAAAGGCAACAGATCCCCGGCCATTGGTTGAGATATCAACGATCGTGATCCGGTAATTGCCCACGGAAATGACCTCCCCTTTGTGAACGTCGGGCTGTTGGAACAAAGAGGGTTTATCATCAACCACGATGGATAGGCTGGCGTGCAGGCCATTCCGGCGCTCACCTTTTCCGTCGATATAGGGTCCGCTGCCCACGTAGCCCAAACCAATTTGAAGATCGTCAAGATTGAACTGCTCGGATTCATGAACTACCGGGATAAAGACATGAGCTTGCGCCTGACCAGATGCATGAGCGGGAAGCCCGCCCCCCGCCCATGCGTGTGGGCTGACCATGGCAAGCGCGCCTAACATCAACAGCGCGACCAACCGTCCTTGCTTCAGGGCTGCCGTCATCATCTATTATGTCCGGTACCAAGCGAGGTAACCCCTGGAGTGGGGCCATGATCGGGTTCCACACAATTGCCGTTCTGATCGGTCTTCTGGCAATCCGGGCCCGGGTCGCTGGTGGTACCCACGTGAACACCAGGCGGCGGCGGAGGCATCCGTCCATCCGTGATGCAGCGGCCGGTGTTCCCATCAATGGTGAGGCAGTTTTGCGGTATACCGCGTGTGGCCCAGGTCTTGGCCGGGGCATCCGGGTTCGGGTCACTGGTGGTACCCACGTGAACACCAGGCGGCGGCGGAGGCATCCGTCCATCCTTGATGCAGCGGCCGGTGTTCCCATCAATGGTGAGGCAGTTTTGCGGTACAGCGCGCGTGATCGTGGTCCTGGAACCCGCTCGAGCTGCATTGACACTACAGCAGGCTGCGATGGTCAGGACGATAAGCGGCAGTCGTTTCATGGGTTGCATGATCACATTTTCCTTTCAAGATGTGATGATGCGCCGTCCGAAGTTTGCATTGACGATTGGCGCAAGGGTTTGAATCGACTCACGATTTGTCCGAATGGCTTTTTCAGTTACTGGACACGCTTTGGATCGAAGCCAAGAAGGCTGAATGCGGCCTCCTGAAGTGGCGTTGATTGGGACAGCAGGGTGAAGCGGTGCTTTTTGGCCAGTGGCATGCGCATGGTGTTGCGGGTCATGATGCCCAGATGGTCCATGAGCCCGGCAAAGCTGTGCACGGGATCGCCGTTGGCGTTGCGCTTGATCGCCTTCTTGGACCTGACACTGGGGGAAGGCTCGGTTGCCACCACTGGTGAGGGCCGCTGTGCCCGGGCACTGTCCATATCGGTGTCGTGGAACAGGAGCGGTGCCAGCGTTGTCGAGGCACTATCAGGATTTTTGTGTATGGGTAGGCGATAAAACATCACGCCACCAGGGCCTTCATGAAGCATTCTCCGAACAGAACCGCAAACTGCGGCTTGGCCAAGGTCCATTCACGAGGTGGCATTTTCCATTCTTTCTCTGAACGGTTCAAGATCAGATAAAGCAATTTGGTGGCAGCCTCTTCATCGGGAAAATGTCCTCGGGCCCGAACCGCGCGACGAAACTCTGAATTCAGAGCTTCGCTGGAATTCGTGGTGTAGATGATTTTACGAACCTCCGCCGGGAAGGCAAAAAGGGAATGACTTCCTGCCATACCCGCCGCCAGCTTTGCCCGATCGCGGAGTATTTCTGGCCCCATGGCCCGACGTCGAAAGCGGCCATTGCCTCTTTCGCAGCGTGTGCGTCGACGCTCTGGAAAGCGCAGGTCCGACTCTGCGCCCGTTACCGCCCTATGATGGCCACCGGCAAGAAGCCCAGGATTGTCGTTGCAGCGATTGCGCGTGAAATGGCAGCTTTCCTGTGGGTCATTGGTCATCAAATCGAGGCGACCAGCTGAGATTCAGGACGCTTCGACACGCAGGATATGCATCTTCAATCGTATCGAGACAACGCGCGCAACGTCCAAATAAAAGCTCTGCCCTCGCCGTCTCAAACAGCACTACACCACATGGGCGGCGGAAAGATTTCCGCCGGGACGCTGGTGCTAACGATGCCGGCCAGAAACAGCTATAGAAGAACCCCTTTTTCCGCGGACATCATGGCCATTTCACTTGCCATCAATGGTGACCGGCGCCAGCACTAGCGGGCACGGAATTTGGTTGGGCAGCGTGAGGAGTTGCCGCCGTGTGCGATTTCTTGAGGTCCCGAGGGTTTACCGAAAGTACAGGCTTTGCCGTGGGATCAAGAAGATTTGCAGCCTTGGGAGTCTGTATCTGCTTCGGAGAGGGCGGAGTGAGTTCATTAAGCCCTGACAGCGGGTTACCCATATCGGCGCTCGCAGTGCCACACGCAAGTATAGACACTAATGAAGTGGCTAAGAAAAATTTAGTCATGCCCATGTATGCCCCATTGGTGCTATCAAAACGAAGATGTCATCTTGTCTAGTTTGTCTGACAGTTCGCGCACAATTTGGTCGGATGGAAACAAATAACGATAGCTACTGCAGTCAATTTCTGCCCTCCTGAATTCGTTCGCGTCGTATTCCAGGATACACAGGTTGTGTTGGTACGCAGCCACCCACGGCGCGAGTTTTGCAGCCTTCTCGTATTGATCCGCCGCCTGGATCATATCAAACCTTGATTTAGCCCTCTTCCACAAAGAACTCCCGAGCGTCGCATCCGTGATCGCTCTTTCTGGGATAGGTGGCATGAGGTCCGGCCTCAACGCAAGTATCGAAAAAGTATTTACACGAAATATCGGCGAAATTAAAGGCTCGTTTTCATAGTTTTCCAACACCGTCCTGAAAACCTTGGGGGGCAGAGTCCTGTTAATTTTTAGCGTCATTATTCTTTCAAGGATTACGAACGGTTTCGCCGTCTGCAAGTAAACCGCCTCCGTCGCCTTGTTTTTAATGATCTTGTCTTTGATCAGATTTCCTCTTGGTGGCCAGGCATATTGACTTCCACCTCCGCTACCCGTCAGAAAGACGAAGGGGCCATGTTTTATTATCAAGCGCGCCATCGGGACATTTCCGTCGGCATAGGCATCGAGCAGGGGATTTTCCCCGACATAGACTTCACGCAACCCAGCCCCAAACCTGAACAGCAGCTTCGCCTGCTTGATATTGTTATTCCTGATTGCAATATCTACTGCCGATCTACCACTCTTGTCATCCAGATCAATGGGATCGCCCGCATTGATGAGCATCTTCGCCAGATCCGGACGGTCTCCGATGACGCTCAGCAGAAGCGTGGTCCTGACGTTCTGTGGTTTCGCCCCATAGGCGAGCAGTAAGCGCAGCACTTCCGTCGTACCATGAGGGACCGAGCCGTTCGCGGCCAAGCTATTATGCATCACGATGGCAAACTGTTTGAGCGCACTGTTCGCTTCTGCTCCGGCAGCGAGGAGCATCTTGATGATTGCGATATTTTTCTTATCTGCGGTCGGCCTATATTCTAGGTTGTCAACGGCTTCATCAAGCGCACTGATGCCATTTATGTTCCGAATATTGGGGTCAGCCTTCGCTTTGATGAGGTCGGCGACCACGACGGGATGCCTTCTGATTACAGCCCATAGCAAGGCCGTTTGCCCATCCTCCTGTGCCTCAATATTCGCGCCGGCTTGGATCAGTGCCTCCAGTGCCTGATGGTTGCCCACCTGGGCAGCGAACATTAGAGGCGTGTATCCATGATTAGTCTTTACGTTGGGATCTCCGTGATAATGAAGAAGCATGAGAACGATGTCCCATCGCACGCCCTGCTTACTGAAAATTGCCCACCCGATCGGCGTTCTACCATTAGAAGTGGCATTGGGATTTGCGCCATGTTGCAGTAAATAGGTCAGCTGGGTCAGGTTGTCGTCGTATGCAGCCACGCACAGACTGCAGCCGGTTGTCTCTGTCACTTTCACTGGCTGAAGGGCAGTCTCCACTTGGGAAGCACATCCGTTCAACAGCAATGTCAAAACGGACACGGCGACGACGAATAACTTACTCATAATTCTCTCTTCCCCCTCATTCCACTCCAACCAGCCGCACCAGCAGTGGCCGACGCGGGTCGAACACCAGCAGACCGCCGCCCTGCCAGCGCAGAGTGCCGCCGAGGTCGTCGGTCATGACAACCGGGCGACCATGTTCTATCCTAAAGATGTGCCGGCCGTCGGAGACGAATATGGCATTGCCGGCAGGGTCAGCGGCGAGCGCCGTCAGTTTTGCTTTCGGCTCGCCGGCAAGCAGACGTACTTTTCCGTTCTCGACTATGAACAGCGCACCGTCCATCACCACCAGAGTGTGATTTGCAGTTTCGGCGGCAGCAGTAATTGGTCTGGGCGAACGCAGCAGGAGAGACACCCTGCGGCCAGGACGGATGGTGTAGAGATCCCAGATTCCTTTATCATCGCGGCCGAACAGCAATAGCGAGTCCTGAAAGCCTGGCACCAAGGTCATGCCGGTACTGGGCAAGCGCAACAGCGGCTTGAGCTGTCCGCGAGCATCAAGATAAACAAGTTGACGCCCGCGTACTCCCATTAGCAATCCCTCTGGAGTAAAGGTGAAGCATCCTAGCCCCGAGACGCCAGTGGCGCGGGACTGTCCGCCGCCTACAAGCCAAAGCCCCTTCACGTTACCAACCACTGCGATACCGTCGGGAGTCACGGCGACACAGTGATCAAGGGGACCCAGCTTCGCTGCCTTGGCCGATACCGGGTTGAGTACAACCTGGATCTCTCGCGTTGGCAAAGTTTTGGACTGCTCTGTGGTGTGCCGTGTTGAGCGATTCAGCATGCTTCGCGCCATCAAGACGGCAAGCCCCACAACAACCAGAAATCCCAGCCACTTCATCGCTCTCATGGTTGGCCTGCTCCATTGAGGTCCAACCTCATGGCTTGTCCTTCTTTTGAGTGGGTTGTGGCGGCGCCCATAGTCCAATGACGCTTCTAATGTCGGAGGTCCACGTGGGTGCGGTTTGCACCGCCTTATCAGTCACCGCAGCTGCTTTGGGAAATGTTGCTGAAAAAAGCGTTTCGCCAGAGCGACCTGTTTGTGCCACCTCGCCAGCATCCCCTGCGTCTACTTCGTACAAAGTGCGCACAGATTTGACAGTAAGCTGGTTGCCATAATCATTTGCCTGCTTTTGGTCAGAAAAGTTCGGGTTGGCATTCAGCGCGGCCGCTTCGCTGATCTTTGGGAATATCGTATCGGGCATTTTGGTGGCGTTGTAGGCGACTTTAGCCGCCATATCCTCAGGACCGAATACGGCGAACAAGGCGTTATTGCCTTTTTCCCGCAGAAGTTCCTTCGCCCTGGCAAGTGCCCTGGTGATGCTGGTATCTGAAATATCCGGAGATAGCCTGGACATCTGCGACACTACATAGGTGCTTGCTTTATAAAAAGCCCCATGGGGAACATGCTTGATGTGAGGGACAGGCACCTCGTCGAGTCCGCTTGATACCTTGCTGGCTGAAGTATTCGACTTCAAACAATTGACTCCGTGACACTGATTTCCCGGAGGTGGTGCCTCAATGGGAATACAATGAACGATTCTGAGAATATTATTGCCACTCATGGTCACGGTCACCGGTCCTGGAACTTTGTCCTTGGGGCACCCATCCATGGCAAGCGCCGCTGTAACCATTAGCCCCATGGTGAGAAGGCCGCCTGTGGCGATACCCCAGCACTTGTTTAAGGTAACTGTCATTTTTGTTTTCCATTGACGGCTTTTCCTTGAACTTTCGCCGGAGTATCGACGACATACTCCGTGATTACCTTGATCGTATTGTCGGCGTTATCCTGGTCGAGCTTTACCTGACTCTTGGCCTGACTAAGATCACCTGACATCTGATAGATTTTGGCCTGTAAATCAGAGCGATCGGCATCGCTCTGCGTTGCCGCCTGTCGTGCTTGCAACTGGTCAATGGTGCTCTGGATTGCGTCCAGCTTGGCTTGGTCACTTTTCAGTTTCGCCGCGGCAGCCTGGTAGTCTTTGTTTTCGAGTACGGATTCCGGCAATGCCGTCGGAGTTGATGGGGGAAGCGCGACCGTTGCCTCAGTTCCCCCTCCGCTGTCTGCCGTGACTCCGGCATTTGCCGCAGCCCCTTCGTTCGATGTGCTTCCAGCTGCCGCCTGCGATGACCCTAGCATGCGCTTAGCCTGATCCATGGCATCCGTGTTGCCCACGGTCACCTGGGTTTTCGCCTCAAGCCCCGGATTGTCGGTGTTCGATTTGATCCCGAAGGCATTGGTCGTTCCTGGCACATCCGTCAACCCCAGAGCCTTGATCCCCTGCGGCAGCTTGTTCCCGACAGAGTTGAATTCCTGCAGCTGAGCGTTGGCTCTTTTCGTAGCGAGCGCGTCTTCCAGTGCGGCGTTTGTCGTGGCGTCCTGATCAAGTTTGATATTTTCATTCGCGACGAAACCTGTCGACGCCTGCTGCGCCAGGAGCGTTTCGCGCTGTTTCTCGATCAATCCCTTCAGTTGCAAAATGAACTGCCGTTGTGCCTCGTTGAGATTGTTATCATCAATATCGTTCATATACGCCAACGCGGCTGCATAATTTCGTTCCGATGAGGCCAGATCGGCCTTGTCGATGTCGATATTTGCGCGAACCCGGCCCAGCTGGAAATTCGTATACTTGGCGTTTTCTTCGTAATTTAGCTGCTCCTCGTCGAGTTGAATCGCCAAGGCATAGTTATGGTTCAACTCTGCCTCATGTGCCTGCTGATAGATGGCGTTGGCTTGGGCTAACTCCTGATGGTACATCTTGTTCTCGTATTGCCGCTGCTGCTCGGCGCGCCGCGCGGCCTGCTGACGTAACCAGGCCTCATACCCGGGGTTGACATGCGGTGGTGTGCCCCCACACCCGCCGCCATAGCCCCCTCCGCAAATCAGATTTTTCTGCCAGTCGGCCGAGGCATGGCGAAATGGCATCAACAAGAACACGATGCACCCTGACCAAAGTATGATGTTCCAGATCCGTATCGGCATGAAGAATCCTTATTTCATGAGGTTTTCAGAGGGCATTATCGACGCGCCCTTCCATCTGGTTCATCCGCCTCTTGGCGGATTCGATCTCTATGTTTTGAAATGCAAGAAAGAGTACCAAAAGTTGCGTATGCAGTTTCGGTGGAATATGGACAAGCGGTGTACTGCCAGCCTTGTCTTCATTATTGCCATCGACGTCATGATCGATGAGAATCTTCGAGACCTTGAGATTACCCCGCATGGCGGCAATGTGGAGCGCCGTAAATCCTCGGTGATCTTGAGCATTTGCGGTTGCTCCGTTGCCCAGGAGAATTGCAACTCTCCGTGCGTGGCCGTCCATGGTGGCATGCTGCAATGCTGTGTCGCCATTCCTGTCCCGCATGTTGACCTTGGCACCTGCGGATAAGAGACTCCTGACGGCAGTGCCGTCTCCAGCTTGGGCTGCCTTCGTTAGAGGTGATACCCCGCTGGGGTTGGCGCAGCCAACCGCTTCGTTGGAGACGGCTATGCTGGAGTCATGATCCACGAAGTTAGTCGTCCCTGATGCGATCGAGCATGGCGGAAGGATCATAGCCATCATTCCTGCAAGAGCGAACCCCAATGAATTAAGTCGCTTCAATTTTCCTTGGTAATTGGGGACATGTCGATTGAGCTGGTCCTTCATGGTTATTCTCATTCATCCCGGTCGAAGACACGCGCCATTGTCGCGCCATGATGATCGCTCGAAGTTGTCTACCCAGGCTTTTCGATGCATCGTCCAGAGGGGGATATCCCGATTTGCCTCTGGGGTTGGGATTTCGCTAAATCCGACAAGAATTTGTTCAATCTTCAAGTTGCCATCCTTTACGGCGGCATTAGAGTGGCCTGTCACCGTCATTGTTCTCAATGTCCCGATCCGTATCATCCTGGAGCCGGGATTATTTGATCGCTGCGCGTTCACCATGACTGCGTAATGCAACGCCATGTCGCCGTCTGTGTCCTGGATCCTGACGTTAGCTGCCTGATCAAGCAGAACTTCTACAGTGTTGAGGTGATCATCCATGATGGCATACTCCAGCGCAGCATCTGCGTTCCTGTCTTGCGCGTTCCCGTCCGCACGAGCCGCCAGGAGTGTTTCACGGATTCGATGTCGCCGGCATTTGTAGACTTCCTCAGCGGCGTTACCCGATTGGCATAAGGGCTTTATGACGCTCAGGCAGTTCAGCACTCTGTGGGATGGCGAGAAGATCATCACGCCGAGTCTGAGCAGAATAGGTTGCAACTTCGCGCCGTCTGCTTTCATGGCGCACACCCCTTCCTGAACGTCGTTGCGACGGCATCCAGGGTAGCGGAGAAGAGCATGGCGACCACATGTCCTAAGGCAAAGGCTGCTAGACGCCGTTCAACAATATCGGGACAAAGATCGGAAGCAGGATGCAGGAGGTCGTGCGTTACACACCACCCATTCGCCCCTGTGGTTGTTGACGTAGCTCTTAGCAACGTCATGGGGTTCGCGCTGTGGTGGATGTTCTGCCGGAGCTTCGCCTCAATGACCTGCCCGGACCCATAGCCCGCGGCGTCCAACAGGCCGTTAGACAAATAAAGTCCTCGATCCAGGCGAGAGAAGCCAAGAATCCAGGCTGCGACATAGCCCTCGATGATCAAAACGTACTGGGCTTTCGGCCGCTTCATTATCTCCTGTGGCCTGTTTCGGAAAGATGCAGCGGTCATCTCTCTTTGAGCGCGTGCCGCTTTCATCTGGGTCGAGTATCCATCAGACCTGCTGCCCAAATGGACCAGTCGTATGGTCAACGGAAATTTCCAAACTCGATCGGTTCGGATGCGGATCGGACCAGCGATTCCTAACTGCGAAGATCCTCACAGTTATGACTCCTTGTGCATTCTTCCAAGTAATTTGATCAGCAGTCGCATGAACGTAATCATACCTTCGTGGAAGCGCGATGGAAAGCTCGTTGCTCACTGCTGTCGGTAGCAGAACAAATGTCCGGGTTTGTAGCAAAAGGGTTGTCCAGTTTTTGGAAGGGTTCCAGGAACCAGGGGGATCGGGAAGCGACTCGAGATACGGATGTCGAGAGTTCTTGACGCCATTCAGCAATATCGGTGAGGGCGTTTGAGCTGCGTGGAGGCCGCGGAAGTTTTGGGGATCAGCGAACGTCATTTCCGGCGGCTGCGAGATACCTTTGAGGCGGGGGGAGCCGAAGACTTATCGATCGTCGGCGCGCTCACACATCCGGTCGGGGCGCTGGGGTGGACAGGGTTGAGTTCGTGGGCGAGCAGTACTGCACGCGCTACTTCGGTTTCACGGACGAACATTTACATGAAACGCTGACAGCCGAGCTCTTCTGCTTCAATCTGAGCTAAACCAGGACCAAGACCGTGATGCGGCAGCGCGGCCTGTTGCCAGTCTCAACCCGGCGCTCAGCCGCTCGCAAAAAGCGGATACGCCGGCCCCTACCGGGTATGATGCTGTTCCAGGATGCTTCGCGCCACCGCTGGCTGCCCGGGGGCCATCCCCCACTCGACCTGATGGTGACGATGGATGACGCGACCAGCGACATCTACTTTCGATTGGTACTGTAACTTGACGTCTAGAAATTTGCTTGCGGAGAAAGCGGTTAGCCTGTTCCCGGGGCATGTCGCGGGACAGGCTGTCCATTCTGCTATTTCACGGAGTTGCGAGGCACCCATGGAGACGGGTGAACGGACCGGTGCAAGGCTGAGGCGGTTGAGGCAGTGTTGGAACAGCTGATCAAACATGGCCCTGGTGAGCTCGCCGCGGTGTTCGCCAAGGTTTTCGAACTGGCGATGCAGATCGAGCGGGAACGGCTTCTGGGCGCCAGTCTCTACGAACGCACCTTGGGCGCCAGGGCTATGCCAATGGCTACAGGCCCGAGCAGATCGATACGCCCGCGGGGACCGTACCCGTGCAGGTGCCCAAAATCGCCGGGCACGATGGGGAGCCCTTCTACCCGCAGTTGCGCGCGCAGGGGAGCCACTCGGTCCGCGCTGTCATGCTGGCAGTGGCCGAGTGTACATCAAAGGCGTATCCACCCGCCAAGCCGAGGCGGTGATGCGCGAGTTCGGTATCGAGTGCCTGTCTTCCGCGCAGGTCAGCCGCGCCGCCAGGCTGCTCGACGCCGAACTGGAAGCCTGGCACAACCGTCCACTAGGCGAGACCAAATATCTCATCCTAGCCAGGCACTGATGCGCTGTAATCAGTTTGGCGTTGGTTGCGACAGGCTCCCCTTCTGATACCGACGCAGATTTGAGGTGCCAGCACAGGTCGCGCCCCAACGCCAACACCCGAACTCAGGTATGCGACTTTAGGCCGGAGGATGGTATCCTGGGCGTTCGATACACTTTAGAGAGGTCGCTGAAGCAAAACATGCCATTTGCTGACCATCTAAAACTTACGACGCCGGTGGACCATACAGAAATCTGGCGTTATTTGAATTTTGACAAACTGTCCGACCTTTTGCTGAACAAGAGGCTGCACTTCTTCGTCAGGAGCGACCTTACGCCGTTCAAGCGACAAGTTCGAGGAAGAGCCGACATACCGCGAAATCGACAAGCTAAATGTTGATGTTCGCACGCTCTCTGATTCTCAACGGCACGGACTTCCAGATATTGATGATGAGATAATCAGCGACTTTCTAGAGCTTGGGCGCTGCACAGTGGGCCCACGCACGGATCATATTGCAGGAATGAGCTTCTTTTGCTGCTGGCACATGAACTCAAATGAATCTGATGCAATGTGGAAGGTTTATGCGCGCACCTCTGGATGCGCGTTTGTCTCAACAATAGGCAGATTAAAGGAGGCTTTGCTCCTATCATCACAGAACATTTTCTTATCCCGCATCGAGTATATTGACTTCGATAAGCACGCTCACCAACGTACCGATATGGATGTGGTTGTCCAAGATTTCCTGAGAAAGAAGCGGTCTTTTGAGCACGAGCGAGAATTGCGCGCGCTAGTCTATGACGTGACATCTGCT
>JAJZGY010000131.1 GCA_021804785.1 Pseudomonadota bacterium
CATGGTTTCAGCGGTGGACAGCACCAATCTCGGGTTTGGCAGCTATGCATCGGCCACCAATGCCTACACCGCCGCCGCCAACAACACGGGCACTAGCAGTACGAGCACTTCGACCACTTCGACCACGGCGGTTAAGGCATGAGCCCGCCATCACGCGGCCTGGCGCGATTCAGCGAGCCCAGCGGTGGGCGCCGCAGGCAGGGTTGCCTCCGTGCGACACTGGTGGCCGTGACCTGGAAGGTGTTTCAAGGCATGTGCTACGTGGATGATAAGGGATATCGGCCATGGTAAGCGCCGCAAAGCCAGCATTCACGCCTGATCTGCGTGATCAGACAGCGATTGCCGCAGCGTTTGCCCAGCCCGATCCGGACGGTCGCTTTAGCGGTGCCTTCGGTGCCTATCTGAAGCGCATCGGTGCCCAGAGAAAAGCCATCATATTCGTGTTTCCTCCCAAGGCTGCCGGGACATTTTTGCGCACCGCTGCGATTGCTGCGTGCGACGGGCAGCTGCTGCGTATCGTTCACGCCCAAGGCGGGCGTGATGCACAGCCCTATCTGCCGCTCCTCGTTGACTATTTCACGGGTGGACTGACACCCAAGACGCTGGTCTCCCATATTCACATGCAGGCGCTTCCAGCAAATCGCTATATCCTTGATGCGTTCGGTATTCGCCCGATCATCATGCTGCGCTCCATTCCCGACATGCTCGCCTCCTACTGGGATATGCTCGACAGCGATATGCTTGCCCGCCAAGATGGCCTGAATTGTCTTATTCCCGAGAATTTCCCGGAATTGAGCAAAGAAGATAAGGCTGAGTTCTGCATCGGCATGCTGGCGCCGTGGTATGCCAGCTTCTACGCTACATGGCTCGAATACGCAGTCCGGGAGCCCAAGACCGTTCTTCTTCTTCATTATGCGAAGATGCGTGCTGATCCGGCCGGTAGTTTGGCACAGGCTCTCGCGCATACCGGCATTGATGTCTGCGATGCTCGCTGCCGGCAGGCTGCTGACGAAGCCTGGAATGAGCGGCACGAATTGCGCTTTAACAAAGGAGAAGCTGGACGGGGCCAAGACTATTTTGGTACCAGCCACCTGCGTAGACTTGAGCGCCTGCTGTCCTGCTATCCGATCCTGACATCGTGGCGCGAACAGCTCATGGGTGTGGTGCCAGGGGGACACTAGGCACCAAGAATAGCCGCCATTCGCCAAACCGTAGCGAAGCCTCGCTCCCTTTCCCGCCTACGGCGCGTGGCGGGTTTGTCCTGATGCGCCCTGACTGGCATGCCAGCCTGCGCGCGGCGCTGCGGGCTTCGTGACGGGCACTGCCGGACGACGCTACATTTGTAGTTTTGCTTTAGAAGATCTCATGATCCTCTCCCAGCCAGAGGGGTGAGCGCGGCAGATCAATGAATTTGCGTTCATCCGCGAGCAGGGCTGCCCCTGCACTCTGTCCTTCAGGTGAGTGCATCGCGGCCTCAAGCTCTGCGATATTGTCCCACCATAAAAGGGCGACCCCGTCATACATCTCAGGTGCGGCTCGACCGCTGCGGATCGCATCATTGAGCGCGTGCGTCAGGGCATGGCTCTGAACATAACGCCGTATGCGCAGCGCTTTCCGGTGGCTTTGGACCAACGGTGCATGCTGGTTGCGCCAATAGCTCTGGAACTCGGCGCGGGACAGCTGCGGCAGACGATGCAGGCAGAAGGTCAGCTTGATCATGGTGTCTCCGGTTCGCAAAAAACTCAGACGCTGCGTATTGGGCAGCAGGGCGGCTGTGTTTGGCTAGCTTGGGTGTCCTTATGCCAGTCCGAACTCCTTGAGGATCGCAGCGCGTTGGCCATCCAGATCGGGGGCTGGCCGCCGGGTTTGGGGATCGCAATAGGCGGAAAGCTTGACTGGGTTACCCTGCATGCGCCAGGGCCCGACATCGGGATCGTCCGCGCTCACGATCATGTTGCGGGCAAGGATCTGCGGGTCGACCATGACATCGGCAACACTGTTCAGTGGGGCACAGGGCACACCATCGGCCTCAAGCAAGGCCAGCCATTCGCGCGCGGGCCGCTGTTTCAGAGTATTTTCCATCTCTGCGGTCAACTCATCCACATGGCGTACCCGTGCGCCGTTGCTGGCAAAGCGCGGATCGCGGGCCAGCTCCTCGCGACCCAGAACCTGCGCAACTTTGGCAAAGAGCGCGTCATTTCCAGCAGCGATGGCGAGGTATTTGTCCTTCGCTGCAAAGCAGGCAAAGGGGGCGATCGAAGGATGACGATTGCCCAAAGGGCCAGGTGTTTGGCCCGTGGCGACATAGCGGGCAATGGCATTTTCGAGGAGTGCGACCTGGCAGTCGAGCATGCCGACATCAACCTTCATGCCGTGGCCGTTCTTGGTGCGGTCATAAAGCGCGGTGGCAATGCCGATGGTGGCAAAAAGACCTGCGGCCAGGTCGCCAATCGAGGAACCAACGCGCGTCGGCGGTGAGCCGGGATGACCGGTGAGTGACATGATCCCGCCCATGGCCTGAACCACCATGTCGTAGGCCGGGCGCGCAGCATAGGGACCGCTGTGACCAAAGCCGGACACTGCTGCATAGATCAGACGTGGATAGCGATTTTCCAGATCCTCCCAGCCATAGCCGAGCTTTTCCATAGTGCCACCACGATAGTTCTCGACCAGAATGTCGGCGCGCTCCAGGAGGGTCTCGAAGATCCTGCGATCAGCCGGCGATTTCAGATCAAGCGCGATGGAGTCCTTGCCGCGATTGATACTCATGAAATAGCCGGATTTTTGGCCACCATCTTTGGTCGGCACAAAGGGGCCGATATGGCGGGCATCATCGCCGCGTTCCGGCGGTTCGATCTTGATCACCCGCGCGCCCAGCTCGGCGAGCATCAAGGCGCAATAGGGGCCGGCAAGAACGCGGGTCAGATCAAGAACGAGAAGGCCTGAAAACGGACCCGCTGAGACGTCACTCACGGAAGATCTCTACTCCAATGCGTAAAAGGTCGGGGGCACAACGTGCGCAGAACGAGGTTCTGGGGTAAGGCGGCTGCGAGGGGCGCGTCATTCGCTGGAGGGATCTTCGGAGGGGGCTTCTGATGCCAGCCGAAGGCCATCGAGCGAACGCTCTGCTTTGGTCATGCGCGCCTCCTCAAGCTTCTTTTCGTCCTTGGTGCGGCCATGACGCTGACGCATGAGCTTGGCTTCGGCTTCGGCCTGCGCCCGCATTCTGTTCTTGCGGACAGACCTCAGATTGATCAGCTGCGCCATGACAGTGGTCCTATTGCAGTGAGGTCCGATAGGCCGGACGGTCGGTGATACGGGCACAATAGGCTGCAAGCACCGGAGTTTCGGTCATGAGTTTGAATTGGATCATCAGATTGATGCCGCCACCTAGCACGATGTCGGCCGCCGAAAAGCGATCGCCCAGAAAATAGGGCCGGTTCGCCAGATGGGTGTTGAGGACATCCTCTACCTCTTCCGGTGGTGCCCAGCCCATCATGCCGAAGACATGATTAATGTTGAGCCGGCGGGCGATGAAGGCTGGCTCAAGCACGCCAGAGCGATAGGCGAGCCATGAAACATACTCTCCACGCAGCGGCGCGCCGACAGTGGGCGCAAGTCCAGCCTGCGGGAACTTATCTGTAAGATAAAGTGCGATGGCACTGGTCTCGAACACGACATGCCCATCATCGGTTAGGGCTGGCACCTTGCCATGGGGGTGCGGATTTTGTGGATCCCGGCCACCACTGCCATCGGCCCGGCGAATGTTTGACACGGTGCGCGTCTGGTAAGGAACAGCGAGCTCTTCCAACAGCCAGACGATCGTGCTTGACCGCGAATTCGGCAGATGATGCAGCGTGATCATGGTTCTCCAGCCTTCAGAGGGGCGTTGCAGGTGGTCCGTCACCGCTCTTGGGAGGGGTCCAACGCGCAGGAGAGCCTAGAGGACACGTTGCGCCGCGGCAAGCGCAGTGAGACGCAGGGCACTGGCAAGCGGATTTGTGCCGCGTGCCGCGTCGATGTGACTGACATAAAGAGCAAGGCTCTGGCCCGCCCGGGCGGCCTCGGCCTCGAGGACGCGCCAGAATTCCGGTTCGAGCGCCACCGATGTGCGATGGCCCGAGAGTGTAAAGGAGCGTTTCTTGAGGCTCACGGCGTGCGATCCAGCACGGGACGGAATTTTAGGGTCTTGAGGGCGGCAGCGAGACTGCGGGCACGGCGCTGCGGCGTCATCATGAGATGTGGGCGGCGCAATGTCTCAACCTGTCCTGCAGCCAATATGGCGTTGCGGTTGATCCAGCCTGGCCGGTCGAGCAGTCGGACCTGACGAAATACCGTCTTCAGACGACAGCCAATGTCATGGGGCGTGGGATCATCATCGTTGGCGACGATCAGATTGAGCAGAACAAGGCCGCGCGGACGCAGCCTTGCCTTGACGCTGGCAAAGAATTCCGTACTGAGAAGATGATCCGGAATATGTTCGCCCATATAGGCGTCGAGGACGATGGCGTCGAAGCGCCGGCGCGTCCCCTTCAGAAACGCCGCACCATCACCTTCGTGCTGTTCGATCGCCGCGGGCATCTGAAAATAATCCCGTGCGATCACGAACGCCGCCGGATCGATATCCACCGCCACAAGCGAGGCGCCCTTCTGGTAGAGCATGTTTGCGAGGGTGCCGCCGCCACAGCCGATGAGAGCAATCTGCTGGGCTCGGCTCTGGCGGATCAGCCCGTAAAGGGCATGAACATAG
>JAJZGY010000132.1 GCA_021804785.1 Pseudomonadota bacterium
CCACGCGCCCGTAGCTCAGTTGGATAGAGTACCAGGCTACGAACTTGGTGGTCGGGAGTTCGAATCTCTCCGGGCGCGCCATCTCCGGACGAAGGCCGGCGAGTGCACACTCGCTGGCCTTTTTCTTGCAGTCCCTGTTGGGCAAGAACGAGACGTGATCGCATCGATCCGGCAGGGACTGAAGGAAGACGGTTTCGAGGTCTCCGTGGCGAGGCTGTGTCGGTGATTTGGGGTGGCCCGGCGCACCGTGTACTACCGGCCGGTGAAGTCAGCGCCGAGGGTGCAGGAGGCTCTGGCGGCGCCGATCAAGGCCTTGATCGAGGAGCAGCCCTCCTTTGGCTACCGCACGGTGGCCAGCCTGCTGGGCATGAACAAAAACACGGTGCAGCGGATCTTCCAGTTGCAGGGCTGGCAGGTGCGCAGACGGGCCGTCGGGCAGCGACCCAGGATCGAAGCCTTGCCCTCGGTGGCGACGGCCCCGGACCAGCGCTGGGCCACGGACCTGTGCCGGGTCTGGGGCGGCCGCGACCAGTGGCTGACGTTGGCCCTGGTGATCGACTGCCATACCCGGCACTGTCACGCAGCGCCAAGTCCAAGACCGCTGAGGCGGCGCTGGAGCAGGCCCTGATCGCGCGCTTCGGCGCCTTGGGCCGGGTGCGTACGCCCTTCCTGCTGCGGTCCGACAACGGCCTGGTCTTCACCCGTCGCAGCTACACGCGTCTGGTGCGCAGCTACGGCTTGCGGCAGGCGTTCATCACCCCGCACTGTCCGCAGCAGAACGGCATGGTCGAGCGCCGCGCCCTGAAGGAGCCGTGTGTCCACCGGCACCGCTTCGAGAACCAGCAGCACGCCAGTCGCGTGATCGGCGACTGGATCCAGTTCTACAACCACCGGCGTCCGCATCAGGCGCTGGGCATGAAGACACCCGCCGAGGCCTATGCCTTAGTGGCCTGACCTGTGCAGATACCGCTGGGTCATTACAAGGCGGCGTCACCTGTGGTCAGTACATCTGCAATGACGGCAACGGTAACGTCATCGGGCGTGCGCCGGTCATCGTAAGCTAATCAACTGCTTGACCCACTCGACCATGCGGAAACCCCGAAGCCCCTCACCGCCGATCCGGTTGCCACGCCCCACCTGAAGCAGGTACTGAACTAGCCGATGTTCGAGTGCCCGACCTTATCGTGGCAGGCAAGTGCAGCGTCAACCTCGCGGTGAAGGGCGAACCAGCCCCTTCGGCAGGTAGCCTTGGTGACGATCGGCTATCCTTGCCATGTTCCCAATATGCTGAACGGGCTTACAGCGATACATTGCAAATGTTCGTCTCAGCAGCAACCCGAGCGCAAGCACATGCCAGGCAACAACGTGTCGTCCATAGCGCTAGATCAATTGCATTTCGACCCGCTGAATCCGCGTCTTCCAGGCTCGCTACATCAAGCTGATGACGAGAAGGTACTTGAATACCTTTTACTGGAATGCAATGTGGTTGAGTTGATGCAGTCTATCGGCGAAAAAGGCTATTTCGATGGTGAGCCTTTGCTGGTCGTTCCTCGTCCGGCGCCGGAAGCAGGTTACTGGGTTGTGGAAGGCAACCGTCGCTTGGGTGCGCTGAAATTGCTCGCAAGCAATGATCCTGCACCCATCAAGCCGCGGGAAGTGGAGCAAGCTCGCGCTGCCGCTACGCACAAGCCAAATGACATCCCCGCCCTCGTCTTCCAAAGACGTGAGGAGATCCTCGGCTATCTCGGATATCGCCATATCACGGGCATCAAGGAATGGAGTCCACTGGCAAAAGCGCGCTACCTGAAACAGCTTCGCGCCCAGTACGACAATGACCATGTCGCCGCCCACAAGGCGCTCGCACGCACAATTGGCAGTAAATCGACCAATGTGGCCAAATTGCTCGTGGGCTATGCTCTGCTGGAACATGCGCGCGACGCTGGCCTCCTGAATGAGATCAAGCAGTCAGAAGACGACCTCGACTTCTCGCTGCTTACAACAGGCATTGGCTATGAAGGGATTCAGAAATTCGTTGGCTTGAATGGCATCGCCGATGTCGAGTTAGCCGACCTGAAAAACGATGAGTTCAAGGAATTTTTTCAGTGGGTGTTTGATCGCCGTGGTAGCTCTACGGTTCTTGGCGAGTCCCGCAAGTTCAAGGAACTAAATCGGATTGTGGTCCATGCGGAAGCATTGGATGCAGTCCGGCGCGGGGAAGACATTGATACCGCGTTTCTCTACACATCGGGTCCGCTGGATGCGCTGCGCAACTTCATGATGGAGGCTGAGAAATCTCTTAAAGCAGCACAGGAAACAAGTATTCACGCCACCGGCATAGACAATTCCGACGTTGCACATGCTCACCGATTGATCCGCGCTGCCACGAACCTGCACGTGTCACTCAAGTCCAGCACCGCAGAGGATTCCTTGGATGCTGGATCTTAATCGCATCACAGATGGCGACACCCACACACTTGCCGACTTCGCAGAATTGCTTTGTCTGTTGAAACCTGACCGCGTGTTATCGGCAGATGACCTAGACGATCATCTGGTAGATGTGTGTGGCGAGCAGCGTAGCTCCCGACCACTCGGTGACGCATTCGCCCACATGGCATGGCGCCAGACCGCGTTCGATGCGTACTACCCTTTCACAGTCGCCGCCAATCAGCAGTCCATCACGGCGCCCGATAATTTGACGGTGGAACAGCAGATATACGTGTTCCTTCTGCTTTGCGCAAACCTGCCATTCGTTGGTGCGCCATACAACCCGCTCACTGATGCATTCGAACGCTTTGCTCATCTTGCGCTGAAGCGAATGTGGCCAGCAAAAGCGGCCATCAAAGCCTTTGGCAAGAACAATGCCGACTACATCGGCAACAAATCAGAAAGAATGCACAAGCTAGCGTTAGATCTTGGCTGCAGGCCGACGGTTGATTCAACTAAATTTCGTCCCCGAGACAACGGTGATGGCGGCATCGATCTGGCAGGTTGGTTGGAACTGGACGAACATGAGAGCGAGAACAAACTGACGTGCCTGGCTCAATGCGCCTGCTCGCGTACAGACTGGAATAGCAAACAGTCCGAGATAAGCCGCGAGCGCATCGGCAAGCTCTTCAATCCGACGGCGCCTTGGCTTGAGATGCTGTGTATCCCCATTTGCTTTCGAAACAACAATGGTCGCTGGGCCTTTGATGCAGACGTCGGACAGATCATCATGATTGATCGGCTCAGACTGCTGCAATTTATCGAACCAGCCGATCTGGTCGCGATCACCCCTCCTCCGCTCTTGAACAATTTCCTGCAGTCCCGACTAGAGCCGGTGTGAATCACCAGATGTCAGGCAGTGCCCGCGCCACGGCTTCAAACAAGGGCGGTGGCACGGCGTTGCCGGTCACCTTGTAGCGGCTGTGCATGCCATTGCTCTCCGGGAACACCATGTCCCTGGAGAAGCCCTGCAGGCACGCGGCCTCACGGTAGCTGAAGCGACGCGCTGGGCCCTTGTTCGCAAATTCATATCGATCCGGCCCCTTGTACACAAGTGGCGGACTCATCGGATGCAGAGGCATGTGCCGTGCCCGGCTGACTACCGTTTTGGATATCTCGCCCCAGTCGCGCCGACGGTTGCGGGACATGTAGTACCGGTGGAACTCCTCGGTGTTGAACTCGCCCTCTGGCCACTCAGGCAACCCCTGTAGCGCATCGCGGATCGTCACGTAAGGCATGCTGGCATCAGGGCCGTGGGTGGGGTCCGGGTAGGCATAGGTTAAGTTCATGTCCGAGCGGATGCCTACGATGATCACGCGGTGTCGTTCCTGCGCCACACCGTAGTCGGCCGCGTTGAGCAGCTTCCACTGCACGACGTAGCCGGCCTGGCGGAAATTCCGCAGTTGGTGCTGGAACAGCGCCTGGTTGTCGGCACGTGTCAGGCCGGATACGTTCTCCACGATAAAGGCTTTGGGTCGAATGGCCCGCAGGGCCCGACCAAATTCCTTGAACAGGTAATTAATACCCCGTGCCGACTCGCGTGCGCCGCCTTGGCTGTAGCCCTGACATGGATAACAGCCCACCAACAGATCCGCGGCGGGGAACGCCTTGACCTCCTCGACCGGGCACTGCCGATAGTCTGTCTCCGGCAGATTGACCCTGTAGGTTTCCGCGGCGTAGGCCAGCAGATCATTGGCCATAAGTACATCGAAGCCGGCCGCAATAAGGCCCGCATCGGACCCTCCGCAGCCGGAGAATAGGGAAACAGCGGTCGGCCTTCGAGCAGTCATGGCAATAAACTAACGGGTGAATGGGGCTAGGCTCAACGCTTTTTTTGCTCGATCAGCTATCTGCACACGCGCAAAGGCAACTGCGTGTCGATGCCCACACTGCTGATCATCCTCGGTCAGAAGCTCGGGCTGATCATGACAGTGTTGCCCTTCTTGCGTAGTGCCGGGCGGTGCCCGGCTCACGTGTAAGCATCCGCGAATCATGGTTGTCAGGATTCGAGCGGGGCGAAGAATAGCCAACGAAGCGTAACGATGCACAACCACAAACAACAACGGCTGGCATACCTAATGGCATACCAGCCGTTGTTGTTTACAAAAAAAGCCCCGAAAAATCAGGGCTTTAGCGAAACTGGCGGAGAGAGAGGGATTCGAACCCTCGATAGAGCTTTTGACCCTATACTCCCTTAGCAGGGGAGCCCCTTCGGCCTCTCGGGCATCTCTCCGTGGAGCGTTGCGGTTCGCAGCAGGCGTGC
>JAJZGY010000133.1 GCA_021804785.1 Pseudomonadota bacterium
ATCTCCGCCGCATCGGCGAGCAGCTTTTGCTCGGTGGCAGCCGCGTCGGCGGCAATCGCTGCGGCCTCAGCAGACAGCGCCTCACGTGCTGCAGTCCCAGCGTTCTGACCTGATGACAGCGTGCTGGCCAGGCGAACCCGCGCGATTGGCGCCCCGGCCCGGACAAACGCGCCTTCCTTCACCAGGATCTTCGACAGAGTCCCACCAGCACTCGCGTCAACCTGGATCAGGCCTCCGTGCGGCACCAGCCAGCCAATGACTGTCTCGTGGCGGGTATAGGTGGCCAAGCATAGAAACAATGCAGAAGAGGCTAATACAGAAATACAACAAGCAGAATAAAATCCGACCGACGGCGGAGTCGCTATAACTACATTACCGTTCAGACGGTTAGCCAGAACGCCCGCATAAGATGTGAGAAATGATGACATCGCGTTCTCTCACAAATGAATAGGTCTTCGCGATCAAACATAATTGACGATAAACACTACATCTGTACTATGCAAATGTCAGTTCGACTTCATCTGCACCGAGTTTTATGGAGTTTTGGGGCGAACCCGCCCTTCACACCAAGGAAAGGAAATGGCGATGCTGCAGGAATTGACTAGCGGAGAAATTGATCAGGTGGCTGGCGGATTGAACTCGGTGGGTACCGTCCTTCTCGGCACAATAGCGCTCGGCGTCGGTAGTGCTTTGACGGTTGCCGGTTTAGGAACTCCGATATCGATCGCTGGCGGCTTTTTAGCAGCTGAAGGCGCCGCAGCGATGGGCCTTGGATTCGCTGGCGGGAGCATTGTTCTTGTAAGACCTGCCTAAGAGCGGGCAGTCAACTAAAGCCGCAGCTTGTAAGAAGTGGCGTCGGTGGGACAATGGCATTTTACACTGATGGAACTGATACCTATTTTTCGCTTAGCCTGCGCCCCGCCGGCGCCAAACCGGCTTATGTATTTCGCTTGACGGGCGCCCAACTATCAGCAGCATCCGTCGCTTTTCCAATCTGCTTGGTAACAGCGGGACCTGCGGCGGCCGCGGTTTTTCTCATGGGCTTGGTCAGTAAATTTAGGGACACCCAGATCAGGATAAGCCCCTCTGATTTCGATACGATCATATATTTATCAACACTAACTGTTGCGGTTCTCCTAGTGTTACAATTCGGATTGTTTTTATGGGTTCGCTTCTCAGGGAAAGCGCTTCTCAGTGACCACGAAAGACGCTCGGTACATAGATTTCACGTTATCCGCAGTTTATCTTTGGAGGCATATGGGACTTTTTTATCCTGCCTATTGGTACCCTTTGCGGGTACATTTTTCGATCCCGGGGGCTTATTAGGGAGCGGAGAGGATTTCTCAAATATGGGGACGGCCGGAGATATATTTATGGCGACTCTTCTTGCCGGAACGCTGGCATTTGTCTTCGTTCTGGTCCACCGCCTATCTATTCTTGTTTCTTATCAACCACCACAACCCGATCGGTGATAGATCGCTGACCTTTGTCACTGAGCTTCAATCCAGTTTGAGCTGGAGCAAGTTCCCCAAAACGCGAGTCGTCGCCGATTCCCAAATCCGGCGAACAATGATTCCCTGCTCCCACCGATTCGGGAGGAGCAGATGGGCAAGCCATACAGCATGGATTTGAGAGAGCGGGTGATCTCGGCCATCGAGGGTGGAATGTCGGCACGGGCCGCCGCGGCGCGGTTTTCGACCAGGACGGCGTTTTCTGCACGCGTGAGGCGGTAACCTAATCAGGCGCGGGTCTTGGAAATAAACGTCACGCCTGGCAACCCGTCGAAATGGGCATCACACGTCACGAGGTCCGCTTTGTGTTCCAAGGCCGTCGCGTAGATGATGGCATCAGCGGTCGCCAGTTTGTGGGTACGGCAAACCTCTGCGGCTGCAAGAGCGATCTTCGTATCGAGCGGCGCGACGGCGCACTTTTGCGTAAACGCAACCACCTGATCGGTTTTGTCCTCGCCGAGTTCGCGCGTCAGCCACTTGGCAAGTTCAAGCTGGACGATTGTCGGGACGAGCCATTCGTCCCGAACCGGTATCTTCGATGCAACCGCCTTGCCGGTCGGAGAGGCCATCAGCCACTCGATCCAGGCGGACGTATCGATGAGGCGCATCAGAACCGGTCCTTGCGGTCGCGAAAGTTTTTGGAATTGGCGCCCTTTGCGATCCCGGCGAGCGCTTTTGCCTCCGGCACTGGAACCAGCAGGACGCCTGTTCCCTTTGGGATGAAAGCGAATTCCTGGCCGGCCTTCCACTGACGAGCCGTGCGCACGGCCTTGGGGATGGAAATCTGGAACTTTGCCGAGAGCGTAGCTGTGTCGGACATATACTTACCGCTTTCCGATCGATCATAACAGTGTAAGAAATTAGCATGGCTCCTTGCCTCGTGCCAAGACCGCCACCGACCGTTGCAAGTACCGCCACCCCACCAAGCATCGGCATGACACCCCGTCGAGTTCGGGCCGCCATCCATAATCGCAATATGTTTGCGTCATGGGGCGAGAGTTTGACCTTGCCCCGGTGGTTTAATCCACGTTAGGCCAGAATAAACATAGGCATTGAACTTGCCCCCAACCTTGGACCACTTGGGCTACAAAATTCCCGCCTCTTCAGATGAACGACCGGCCGGTAATGCCGCCTTCCGATGAAGCTCCATCGGCGTTTTACTGCCAATGGCACTATGTGGACGCACTTCGTTGTAGTCTCTACGCCAAGCCTCGCATTTTGCACGCGCTTCGTCGAGGCTTAGGAACCAGTTTGCGTTTAGGCATTCAGCCCTGAACTTGCCGTTGAATGACTCGATAAAGGCGTTATCCGTGGGCTTTCCTGGCCTGCTGAAGTCGAGCGTAACGTCCCTCAGATTTGCGCTCTCGGTCGGCGCGTTTCGGCCTTGCAGCTGATGCGCACAGTCATTGATGACGGGCGTCACCGCACAGTGAAGCCCGCGAACAAGTACGTGATATGTCGCAATGAGCTCAGGCCTTGGCGTGCAGCTTTTGGAGGACGACTTCTTCGAGCCTGCCATTGCGCATGAGCAGCACGCGCCCTGCCCGCGCGAGCAGCGCGGCTCTGTGAGCAACGACGATGCGGGTGATGGGAAGCGCGGCGACGAGATCGGCGATGCTCTCTTCTGTGTCGGGATCGATATTGGCGGTTCCTTCATCGAGCACGAGGACTTTGGGTTCGCGGTAAAGTGCGCGCGCCAGCAGAATGCGCTGCTTCTGTCCGCCGGAGAGTATCGAACCCATGTCGCCGATGAGCGAGAGATACTGCATCGGCATGTGCAGGATGTCGTCGTGGATACGGGCGGCCATGGCGGCCTTGTGGACACGTTCCATGTCGAGCTCAGGGTCAAAGAAGGCGATGTTGTCGGCAATGGTCCCCGACATCAGCCGGTCATCCTGGGCCACGACACCGACGTGCTCGCGCCAGGCCGACCAGATGGACGGGGTGGCTGACAGGCCATCGAGCCGGATCTCGCCGGAGGTGGGTGGATAGAGACCGAGCAGGAGCTTGATCAGCGTGGTCTTGCCGCAGCCGGAAGGACCGACGATGGCCACGAAGGCGCCAGACTCGATCTCGAGGTCGACCTCTTCCAGAATTGCTTTGTCATAGTTGCCATAGCGGAACGACACGGCCTTGAAGTGGAGGGCACCTTCGACCCCATAGCCGAAGGGCCCGGGCAAGGAGGGTTCTGCTTCGGCATGGACAATGTCGCCCAAGCGGTCGAGATGAACGCCCAGAAGCCGGAACTGCATGGCTTGGGCGACGAGCGCGGTGGCGCGGTCCGAGAAGGTCTGCCGGAACGAGAAAAACGCAACTAGCATGCCGACCGAGAAGCCCTCTCCGGCAATGATCATGCGGGCTGCAAAATAGATAACGAGCACGGTCTGCAGCCCCATGAGGACGGACAGCACGGCATTGGTGCTGATCTGCAGGGAGCCGACTGCAAGCTGGGCATTGACGACATTGGCATAGCGGTTGCGCCACACTGCCTCGCGCTCGGCCTCACGGCCCATCAGCTTGATCGTGGTTGCGGCCCGCAGGTTCTCCATCAGATTGGTCTGCTCGGCGGCCGAGGCCAGGATCTGGTCGCGGGTGCGCCGCTGCAACGCCGGATAGGCGATGAGCATGGTGGCAAGATAAAGCACGACGGAGGCAAGGACGATGCCGGCCAACAGCCCCGAATAGAAAAGCAATATGCCGACCGCAAGAAGCGCAATAAGCCCGTCGATGATGGCGCCGACCAGGCCATGGGCAATGGCGGCACGGATCGGTTCGGAGGAGCGCACCCGGCTCAAAATATCGCCGAGGTGCCGCTTCTCGAAATACCCCGTCGACAGGCGCAGCAGATGGCGCACCAGATTGCCGACGATCTGGTAGCCGAGAAGGCTGGAGAGGATGAGGACGACTTTGTTGCGCAGATAGGAGATGGCCCCCTGCAGGAGGACGAGTCCACCAAAGCCCAGCGCGACAACCAGGAGCAGATTGGTGTCGCTGTGTGCGATGGCATCATCGATGACGACCTGGAGCTGGAACGGCATGGCGAAGGCGACGACCTGCAGTGCTGCCGACAGGATGAAGACTTGAGTTACCCCCAATGGCAGACCTTTGATCGAGGACCACAGGTGCCAGAACTTGAGCTGAGCCCGCCAGGAGACGGGGACGAAGCTCGGGGATGGGCTCAGCTCGAGGGCGACGCCGGTGAAGTGATCGGAGATCTCGTTGA
>JAJZGY010000134.1 GCA_021804785.1 Pseudomonadota bacterium
GGCATCGGGTCGCCGAGTGGTTGGGAGCAAAGATGGCAAACATGGCAGGCAAGACCGTCATCGTGACGGGGGGTGGCGGCGGCATCGGCGGGGCGACGTGCCATATGTTCGCGACAGCGGGGGCCAAGGTTGCTGTTTTCGATATGAATCTGAGCGCGGCGAGCAAAATTGCCGCCCAAATCGAGACAGCTGGTGGTGTCGCTGTGGCGTTTGAATGCGACATAACCAATCGAGCGACGGTGGATGCTGCGGTCGCGGCGGTCGAAACGAAGCTTGGGCCGGTGGACGTGCTCGTCAACAACGCTGGCTGGGACGTCTTCAAGCCCTTCGTGAAGTCCGTGCCGGCTGAGTGGGAAAAGTTGATCGCAATCAATCTGACCGGTGCGCTCCATATGCATCATGCGATTCTGCCTGGAATGGCAGACCGGAACGCCGGACGCATCGTCAACGTCGCTTCCGATGCGGCCCGCGTCGGCTCTTCGGGCGAAGCGGTCTATGCGGCTTGCAAGGGGGGGCTGGTTGCGCTGTCGAAGACGCTGGCTCGAGAACATGCTCGGCATGGCATAACCGTCAACGTGATCTGCCCAGGCCCAACTGACACTGCGCTCCTCAGCGGTGTCGCCGAAGGGGCCGCCAATCCCGCGAAACTGATCGAGGCCTTCACGCGGGCCATTCCGCTCGGTCGCCTGGGCAAGCCCGAGGATGTGGCGCGGGCCATTCTCTTTCTCGGCAGCGACGACGCTTCTTTCATCACCGGCCAGGTGCTGAGCGTCTCGGGCGGACTGACGATGAATGGCTGAGCGCCTTCCGCAACACCGGTAGATAGAGGGGGTAACTATGGCCTATGAAGATCTCATTTACGAAGTCCGAAACGGGGTTGCCTGGATCATCATCAATCGTCCCGAAAAAATGAATGCCTTCCGGGGCACTACGTGTGATGAACTGATCAAAGCCTTCAACAAGGCTGGATATGACAAGGACGTCGGGGCCATTGTCCTCGCCGGGGCCGGCGACCGGGCCTTCTGCACCGGAGGCGACCAGTCCACGCATGATGGAAACTACGACGGCCGCGGCACTATCGGCCTGCCGATGGAAGAACTGCATGCTGTCATTCGCGATGTACCAAAGCCGGTGATCGCTCGTGTGCAAGGCTTCGCCATCGGCGGCGGCAATGTGCTGGCGACGATCTGCGACCTTACGATCTGCTCGGAGAGAGCGATCTTCGGTCAGGTCGGACCGAAAATGGGCTCAGTCGATCCCGGCTACGGCACCGCCTATCTGGCTCGCATCGTCGGTGAAAAGAAGGCGCGCGAAATCTGGTATATGTGCCGTCGCTACACCGGTGAGGAAGCCGTGGCGATGGGCCTGGCCAATGTCTGCGTACCACACGAGCAGCTTGATGCCGAAGTGCAGAAGTGGGGCGAAGAACTTTGCGAGCGAAGCCCGACCGCTCTTGCGATTGCCAAGCGTAGTTTCAACATGGATACGGCGCACCAGGCAGGCATCGCTGGGATGGGGATGTATGCGCTGAAATTATACTACGACACCGAGGAGTCTAAAGAAGGTGTCAACGCGCTGAAGGAAAAACGGAAGCCAAATTTCCGTGCGTTCTCGAAATAGGCGCCGCGCTCATGAATCCCTATCTCGACCAGGAGCTGCTGGCGTTGTCCGAACAAGCGCGCCGGTTTGCGGCCGCCCGTGTCGCACCGGGCTTTTTGGAGCGTGACAAGACCCGCGTCCTGGATCGAGATCTGATGCGGGAAATGGGCGAGATGGGATTTATCGCGCCGGAGCTGCCCGAGCAGGTTGGCGGCCTCGGCCTCGGGTGCCTCGCCGCGGGCGTGATCCACGAGGAAATCGCGCGCGCCGATTTGAGCATTTCCTATATCAATCTCCTCGCGTCCCTGAATGGGCAAATTCTGGCCCAGCACGGTCGACCGGAGGTCGTCGGCCCCTGGCTGGCGAAGCTCACCCAGGGCCGGGCGCTCCTCGCCATCGCACTGACCGAGCCGCGCGGCGGGTCGGACGCAGCCAATCTCCGCCTGCGGGTCGAGCGGGACGGGGACGAATACGTTCTCAACGGCGAGAAAACCTCGATTTCCGCAGCCGATCAGGCGGACGCCGCGGTGGTGTTCGGGCGGACGGGGAGCGTGGAGTCCGCAGCGCATGGTGTGACCGCGGTCCTTGTGCCAATGGATTTGCCTGGCATCTCGCGCAGCCGATTTGATTGCCATGGCCAACGCGCAATCGGCCGGGGCTCGCTCTTCTTCGACAACGTACGCGTGTCGGCCGATCATCGCCTTGGCGAAGAGAACAAAGGCTTCGTGCAGGTGATGCAAGGCTTCGACTTCTCGCGTGCCCTGATTGGCCTGCAGGTCCTGGCCGTCGCCCAGGTGGCGTTGGAGGAAACGTGGGACTACGCCGCCCAAAGGGAGGCCTTTGGCAAGCCGCTCACCGCGTTCCAGGGTGTATCGCACCCGTTGGCGGAGCTTGCGACCCAGGTGGAGGCTGCGCGGCTGCTTTGCCTGCAGACCCTCTGGCTCAAAGACAAACACCTGCCGCACAGCGCACAGGCCGCGATGTGCAAATGGTGGGCCCCCAAGTTGGCCTATGACGTTGTGCACCAGTGCTTGCTGGTCTTCGGACATGGCGGTTATGACCGCGGGGTGATGGAGCAGCGGCTGCGCGACGTGCTGGGCTTTCAGATTGGTGATGGCACTGCGCAGATTATGAAAACGATCATCGCTCGGGCCAAGGCCGGTCGGCAGGCCGTGCCCGCATAGGCCGGCACATCCGCCACAAAAAATGGAAACTGGAGGGGCGCGGAATGGAGTTTGATCCTGTCTTACTGCCCGGGCGTCGACCCGCGATGGTCGAGCGAGCATTCTGGCAGGATCTGACAATCAACGACTATCTAGACATGTGCCTGGAAAATTGCCCGGATACGGTCGCTTTGACCGCCTACCGGCTCGAGGCCAATGATGCAGTTCGCTTCACCTATCGTGAAATAGCCCGCATGGCCGACCGCGTAGCGGTCGGCCTGACCCGGCTGGGAATTCGCAAGAACGACATCGTTGGCTGCCAGTTGCCGAACTGGTGGCAATTCACCGTCCTGTATCTCGCCTGCTCGCGGATCGGCGCGGTGATGAATCCGATGATGCATATTTTCCGCGAGCGCGAGTTGCGCTTCATGGTCGCCCATGGTGAGGTTAAGCTGCTGATCGTGCCTAAAGTCTTCCGTGGTTTCGATTTTGAGCAGATGGCGCTCAGCATCGCGGCGGATCTACCCTGCCTCGTGCATGTGGTTGTGGTCGACGGCGGCGGCAGTAACAGCTTCGAGGCATTACTGAGCGGCCCCGACTGGGAGAACTCGCCCGAAGCGCGCTCCATCCTAACCGGCAGCCGTCCGGGACCGGACGACGTCACCCAGTTGCTCTACACGTCGGGTACCACCGGGCAGCCGAAGGCGGTGATGCACACAGCCAACACGCTCCTGGCCAACATCGTTGCCTATGCAGAGCGGTTGCATCTCGCGGCACGAGACGTTGTGCTTATGGCGTCGCCAATGGCTCACCAGACTGGCTTCATGTACGGGCTGATGATGCCAATCATGCTGAAGAGCCGTGCAGTGCTGCAGGATGTCTGGCAGGCCACGCGTGCGGTTGAAATCATCCGCAAGGAAGGCGTCAGTTTCACAATGGCATCCACGCCATTCCTGACGGATTTGACCCTTGCCGTTGAAACGTCTCGCCTTGCTGTTCCGACGTTGCGCACTTTTCTATGTGCCGGGGCGCCGATTCCCTCGCCACTGGTCGAGCGGGCTCGCGCAATTCTGGGCACTAAAATCGTCTCGGCGTGGGGTATGACAGAGAATGGCGCGGTGACACTGACGCGCCCCGAGGACGATGACGAACGCTCTGTCAACACTGACGGCCTGCCGCTGCCCGGCGTCGAACTTAAGGTTGTTGGCCTGAATGGCTGCGCCCTGCCGGCCGGCCAGGCGGGTAGATTGCTGCTACGCTCATGCTCGAATTTCGGTGGCTATCTCAAGCGGCCTCATTGGAACCAGACCGATCAGGAGGACTGGTTCGACACTGGTGATCTCGCGAGGCTGGATGAACGAGGGTACGTTCGCATCACCGGCAGGAGCAAGGATGTGATCATTCGCGGGGGCGAGAATATCCCCGTCGTGGAGATCGAATCGCTGCTCTACGGCCACCCGGCGATCGCCCAGGTTGCGATCATCGGTTATCCCGACCCGAGGCTGGGAGAGCGCGCTTGCGCGTTCGTGGTGTTGCGCCCGAACGAAGACCTGGATCTACCCAGCATGATTGATTACCTGCAGAGCCAGAAAGTCGCAATTCAATATATCCCAGAACGTCTGGAAATCATCGGCGCAATACCGGCTACAGCATCGGGGAAGATTCAGAAATTCCGCCTGCGTGAGCAACTGATGACAATTTTGAACGCGCGCGCGGAGGGCTCCCGGTGACCGCGCTGCTCGTTCTGGCCGACGCCCAAGGGATTATGCGATCCCCCATGGGACAGTCCGTATCGGCAGGGAACATGCGCGAGCGCCACGGTTTGCGGGTGTGCGCGGCCCGCATAGCAAGGCAGCGGTGCAACCCGTTATACCAACTCGCATGATGTCTGACTCACGGGGGGGGATTCCCGACGCGGGTCTGAATGTGATTTACCATGGGGACCA
>JAJZGY010000135.1 GCA_021804785.1 Pseudomonadota bacterium
CCTCGGGAGGCGACTGGGAAGGCCTGGTCCCGGCCACAACCGATCCGCCACCGGTTGCCCGAAGGCGTCATTCCAATGCCCGCGGCGCTCCGGAACCTGTCGAACGGCCTATGCGTGCTGATCGGCCTGAGCAGGCGTTGGGCGCACACGCTGGCAGTGGCTGCAATGCTGCATGCAACGGTCGCCAGATCGGTAGGACACTGAGCGGCCGCCTCCAGAACGTGCGAACTAGTGGTGCTGAGGGCTGCTCCGGCCAGGAGCGGCCACTCAGTAGCAAGTTCGCCCCAGAGCTGTGATGGGAGCTTGCAAGTCAATCGCCCCCGCACGGGCCGCTCGAGACGGAGCGCGACTCGTGCCGGAGGAGATCATTGATTCACCAAAGCCGGCGCTCGGCGCATGTCGAGACTGCGATTGCCATGTCCTAAGCAGTGGACGTCGGGTTTGATAGAGCAACGGCGATGGGAAGCGGAATGAAGCATCCTATCGAGACGCTCCTCAGCGCCGCTTTGCAATGCCGGAAACGCTTGCGAAGCTTACAAACGAAACGAGATGAAATATGCGCGAGACTCCTCAAAATCGGCCGTCCGCCGAGGCAAAATGCCGTTGTCAATCGCCCGGGCGCAGCGCTTTGGCGCGCTGCCTTTCGCAGCAAAGCGATCGCTTGTGTCCTTGCGTGGCAAGGGGTTCCATCAACGAACCCAACCCAAGCGCCCAGTTAATCCGTAGTCACAACAGCATCGCCGCTGGAGGACGCATGAGAATCTCAGTCTTTGTCGCATCGATTTGCGTTCTTTCCTTGTCAGCATGCAGCACGCTCGCGCGATATTCGGAAACGCAAAGCAATGCCGCCAGGTTTGACCGAGGGGCCCACGCCGTCGCTGCGTCGGAGATGGCGTTTTTGCACCAAGTCCAAAATGCCGAATGCACTGAAGCGTACTACAAGCGGGCATATGCGTACGCAACCGACACGCGAGACAAAAATTTCGACCTCGTATTTCAGTGCCATCCGACGGAGCTGACGAATGATCAACTTCAAATACGCCTGAAGTTGTTGAACGCCATCACTCTGTATGCCGATTCACTGACCGCTTTGACGAATGGTTCGAACGAGACGCAACTTGACAGTAATTCTTCCGACGTCGCCAAAAACCTCGAGGCACTCGCTGCGAAAGAAAAATTTAGCGCCATCGGGACAAATACGATCGCCGGGGTAAATGCAGCCGTGAGCAGCATTGCAAAATTCATCATCGAGCGACGCGAGGAACCGAAGATTGCCGATGCTAGTGCACGCTTGCAGGGGCCGCTGGAGACTATTGTTGCTGCTTTGAAAGCCGAAAATATTGACGATGGCCAGGGACTCAAAAGCAAAGAAACTGCCTTAACCAATGATTTTGCGCTTGCGGTAAGGGTCGCGCACGAACAGCGAGGGCCTGCGAGCTTGCTCGATATCTACCAGGCTCATGAAGCGCTAGATCATTTGATTGTTCAACCACAAGACGTTGGCCAGCTCAATGTCGCGCTGGATGCACTGGTTTCTGCCAACAGCGCACTTGCTAATCCCAAGAGCGCAGAAGCTTCTTCAACGATCTCCATCCTTGTTCGTGAGGGCCGTGCGGCGGTCACCTTGTTCAAGGCTTCGAAGTAAGTAAAGTAGCGATCCATTGAATGGAGCCATGCAATGCCCTCTCAAACGCAAAAAACCAACATCGCCAACGCCATTCAGTCGATCCGGAATGCGCAGAACTTATTGCAGCCACTGATCAACGCTGCGCCCACTGTGTCCATCGCGATTAAATTAACAAATGAATATAACTCGCTGGATACTTGCCTTTCGCAGTTGCTGCACGCCAAAAATAGTGCTGATGACGGGGTTTTTTCTAGCGCCGCAGGGGTCTTGAAATCGCAAGCCGGCGGGCTGCAGATGGACGAAAAGGCCATTAAAGCCATCATTTCTGATGTGGCAATTGCGGATCAGGTCGTGGGGCATATTGGCGAAGCGATTAGATATATTGCCATGTGCTAGCTATTCGATCTCGACGGTGCTTGTCGATACGCATGGCGTCAAAGCAACATCTTGTCATTCCCGCCGCGCGAGTGGTGAGGGGAAATAAGTCGCAACTGACATTTACCTCGGCGTGGTTTGCCGTATGGCCCGCGCCCGGCCAGGTCTGACCGCGACGTTGGATGATTGCTCGCGATCCAAGCACCGCGATTGCGGCGCTTGCAGCGGTGCGGTCGCTGTCACCGCTTGATCCCGACTTCCGCCTCCGACCGGTTGCAGCCGCTCCACTGATCAGTGGTTCAACGCTGGGTAGCAGCCACTTCGGGGGCCCAAGAGGTACAACAACGCTGGCGCGGCCATAAGATGGCTGCAAACGAAGGGCCGTGGGAGACTCTACATGCGAATCAGAAATATTGCGGCACGAGATGTTCTGCCGGTACGTCGCTTCGAAGTGGACGGCCTCAGCGATATGCTCGTCATTGCCGGGCAAAATGGTGTTGGCAAGAGCCGACTTGTCGACGGGCTCATAGCTAGATTTCAAAATCACCAACAACAAAGTGGCGTTCGACTACTCATCGAGGCGACATGTGAACGCGAGCGATCTGCTTGGGGACAGTCGACTCTGGACACTGCCGCTCCACCAGATCTACAAAAACTCGCGCGTACGCTTCAGGCAAGCAAGAGCAGAACAAAATGGGAGAGCAGCGTCATCCATTTTGAAAGCGATCGCTCAATCGCCCAGATTCAGCCCTATCAGTTCAATTGGGATGTAATTGATCCATGGGGTGAATCTCTTGGCTGGAACACGACCTTCGGTGGTCTGAAGGCCCGCTTTCAGGACACGTTACATTCCTTGTTCCGAAAGGTTCAAAGCCACGAGAAGCAAATTGCAAAGCGTGCCAAGGAACTTCAGGCGTCGGGCGCAAGTTCCATGGCCTTGGATTTTCAGGATCCGTTGATACTCTTCAAGGCGGCGTTCTCCCAACTTGTGGGACCAAAGATGCTCTTGGATCTGGATCCACGTAATCAGCAACTGTATTTCGACGACGCTGGTCAACGTCTTCCGGTTAGCGCAATGAGCTCGGGCGAACGGGAAGTCGTCAACATCGTGTTCGATTTCATCCTCCGTGCACCTTCGGACTGCATCATCTTTTTTGATGAGCCAGAGATTCACCTTCATCCGGAACTCAGTTATCGGCTTCTTCAGACGCTCAAGACGTTTGGGGCGAACAATCAGTTCATCTTCTGCACCCATTCTCCTGACATTATCACAGCTTCGTTGGAAAACACTGTTGTCTTCATTCGACCAGCGCAGCTTTCCGATGATGGGACACAGGCTAATCAAGCGGTGATCGTCACTGAAAGCGACGCAACTAATAGTGCATTGCGGCTGCTTGGCCAGTCAATTGGGATAGTCTCACTTGGAAAGAAGATCGTTCTCGTCGAAGGTGCCGCCTCCAGTTTGGACAAGCAGACATACGGTTTTATTTTGAAAAACCGTTTTCCTGAGCTTGTACTCGTGCCCTCGGGCGGCCGCCAGGTAGTAGAGTCCTTTCAGCAGTTAACGGACAACGTGCTGTCTCAAACGATCTGGGGTGTCGATTTCTTCATGGTATGTGATCGAGATGTCACCGACCCGGCTAAAGCAGCGGCCACGGAGAGCGCTGCAGCCGGGAAGCTTCGTTATCTAAGCCGCTATCACTTAGAGAACTATTTCTTGGACCCGCGTGCGTTGACCCTTGTATTTGAGGAGCTAGAACCAGACCACAGCTGGTTGCGAGATATACAGGCAGTTAGCAATCGCCTTCGGGGACTCGCGAAGGAGAATATTGCCTACGCCGTCGGTCTTATCGTATCAGCCGAGCTTCGCAGGGATGTTGGAAACGTCAGCGTTATGCCGAAAGGTTTACAAGGACAGAGTCTTGATGCACTGATTCCGCTTTTTGCAGACCGGGCGTTGCAGGAGGCTTCTCGCTCAAGAAGCGCGCTGGATCCTGCAAGAGTCGAAGCGCTTGTGCGAGAAACGTATCTAAAACTAGACGCAGCGTGCTCGGGTGATTCGGATGAATGGATAATCAGCATGCCCGGGAAACAAGTTCTGGCGCGGTTCGCCGGCCTGGCAAGTATTGATCTTGGTCGATTAAAGCTGGCGTACATCAAGGCTGTTCAAAAGCATTCACTTAACTGCTTCGAGGAGATCATTGAGATTTTTGGCGGGTTCGCGTCGCACAGGCATTAGGAAAACGGGGATTCGTCAGCTATCCGCGCGTTCACGCCACTGTCCGCTTCATTGCATACTGAATGGCCGCATTGGTTTGATAGCGCCGTTTCGCAGGCGCTGGAAGTTTACGCTCTGGGTGCCTGTGATCTCAGCGACCGCTGAGATCACCATGGCTGTCGTTGCCGCGAGCTGGGGCCAATGTCCGCTCTGGCCGACGACCAGTCATTCAATGTAGGTCTACTGCCGCCTACAAGAATTTGCGATCTTCGCGCGCACGATCCGCGGCCCACCGAAGCGTCTCACCCACACAATGTTGCGACGACCCTGAATTTTGAGTGGATGAAAAATGACGGTCCCGCTCTCAATGCGCGACTCGACCGCCCTGTAGCCGTGGAACGGCGTACGCGAGTCACTGATGAAACGCGCCCCGGCCGTGTCGTGCAACAGGTTGTCCCCCTGGCCAATCCGAACCCAGGAGTG
>JAJZGY010000136.1 GCA_021804785.1 Pseudomonadota bacterium
GCATGCGGTAAAGAGTGGGTAGCATTATCCCGCCAAGCAATCGGCTGGCGGTCTGTGGCAAGGGCGGCGAGCGTGGCGTCCGAACAAGCTGCGATTTCGTGAAGTTCCATCACCGCTCTTCGCTACGCAACTGAAGGTCCTCCCGCCGCGATTTGCATAATGCTTGTGGTAAGGGCGTCAAGCTGAAACTGCTTGCGGCCATCACTGGGGTATCTTCTGGTCTTTGAGTGGCCTCTTAGCGCATCTCCATCCATTCTCCTTCGCCGCCTCCGATTGGTGCACCAGGAGGAATCGAGACACTGCGCGGAATATCTTCCGCAAGCTGCTTGAGCTGGTGGGGATCGAGCAGCCGCCGCGACAGACTTGCAGACCAGGCATCGCCGCCGGCGAGCTGTTTGGCTATGTGTCGGAGCTTCTGATCAATCAGCGCGGCGACTTCCGGGGTCGTTGTCTTGCTCAGCTCGGTTGCCGCCATCATTGTGATGGCGCGATAGGCAATCCGGTGTTCAAGCGCGTCATTGCTCGTGGGACGGACAGTGGTCCACAGTTTGTCAAGGATCTCACTTACCCCGAGCATCCCGGGGTTTACGGCGTGCTGGGCGGACACCCGCGCAAGTCGCGCCGGCGCCAGGAGAGAGCTCAGCGTAATCTCGGCCGCGGCATCAGCTGCCACCAGGGGATCGAACAAGGGGCTGTGCTCGGTTGTGAATACTTCGATGTCAAACTGGCGGTTGTCACTGCCATTGCGCGGAACGGAGAGAAGTGGAATCAGCCGTGCCGGCACGCGCAGGGCATCTGGCGACAGTGTTGCCAGCAAGGCCGACAGCGCCGCACGTTGCGCTGCCGCTGGAACCGGCACAGCTTCTTCGTGACCGCCACCCTTGACGGCGTAACTGAAATCGCCGCCCCCGATGGCTTTGGCTGCAGCCACAACTTCATAGCGGTGCAGGAGCCAGATTGGCACAAACAGACGGCGCAGGTTTGCCACCGGTTCACCGGGTTGAAGCGCCTTGAGGCCGAAATTGGCGATGGCCGCCTGGCGTACGGTCATCATCCGGTTCAATTCTGCCGTCGGATCTGGACCATCATCCCAAAGGGAAGCCCAGCGTTCGGAGCTGTCCGCGGCACGGGCGTTCTTGTCCTCGACATAACGCATGCCAGAGGCAACTGTTGCAGCTGCGACCGCATTGGCCGCCGCCTCCGTCTGGGCGCCGTAAAGCCATGCCACCGTCGCCATATCCCATTTGCCGACGCCAACACCGTAGGCGTCGGAGAGATCCGGCTTGCCTTTGACGAGACCAATACGCGGCGGTGGATAGTCCATCACGGAAGCGCGGTCTTGCGTGCTGGCCGCGAAATTATGTGCAAACCCTAGAGTGTGACCGACCTCATGGGCTGCGAGCTGACGGATGCGCGCGAGGGCCACCTGAACCGGATCATTGGGACCGCCGGTGTTGAGCTTGTCGGCTCCGACCAGGGCCTCGTAGATCTGGATGTCCTGGCGCATGCGCAGAGAGCCGAGCACGACCATGCCCTTGATGATTTCGCCGGTGCGGGGATCGACGATTTCCTGCCCGTAGGACCAGCCACGGGTGGCGCGGTCGTCCCAGTTCACGACGTTGTAGCGCACGTCCATGGGATCCACGTTTGGTGGCAGAACCTTGACCTGAAAAGCGTCGATAAATCCGGCTGCCGTGAAGGCCTTTTTCCACCAGCTGACGCCTTCGACGAGAGCTTGACGGATCGGTTCAGGGGCGCGGTTGTCAATATAGACGACAATGGGCTTCTCCACCCGGGAGGGACCTGGGCCAGGATGGATTTTCTGCAGCCGAAAGCGGTTGGCATAATCCCGCACCACGTCCTGACCGAGCGGTGCTGCGAAATCCACAACCTGTGTCGAGAAACCACCGATGCGCGGATCAAAAAGCCGTGGCACGAAGCCTGGGCCGGGCAGTTTGACGAAGCTGGAATGGACGGTGAAGCTTACCTGATGTGGATCGGGCGCAATGTTCTCCACTTCTGCTCCGGGATGCTGCGACGTGTAAGTCTGGATCGCATCGATTTCGATGTTGTCGGGGAAGACCTTCACCGATGTTGGCACCGCCGCGCTCAGTTTGGAATCCAGCTTGAAGCCCTTGCCCGCTCCTTGAGGCCGGCCGCCGGTACCCATCTTATCGCTGCTCTGATTGAGGGAATCCGCGATGCCGAGGGTGTCCGAGGCGAGGAAGCTCGAAATATCGACGGTAAAGCCGCCACTTTGCAGGTTCGATGCAATCTTGCCCATCCAGACGGTAGACACGGCGAAGTTGCTGCTGCCGCGCGGATCGGATTGAGCTTCACCGGTCCCGCGGAAGCGGGGGTTCTCGAACTGGATTGCGACCTTATTGCCGATACGCCGGAAGGCGATGATCTGCGTGTTGCCGATGCGGCCCCGATCTAGAAATGTTGGCGCTGACCCGAGGCCTGTACGCAAAGACACGGAGTAAAGAAACCTTGCGGAGACGCCATCAGGTCCAGGCTTTGGCAGGGTAAAGAGGATCTTGCCGCTCTTGGCGTCCGCGTGAACCGGAAGAAGGCCTGCCTCATCGCCAACCGTGGTCCTGTGGTGTGCCGGCGCCCTGGTCGCGGCCATGGCGGGCATGGCCAGAACTAGTCCCAACATTATCGTTGCAAGAAATCGCATCATCGCCCCCGTAATGTTCTGATCATGGGGCACGGCTTTCGCCTCCGCAAGTTCGGACCCAAAACCGTCGGGGTGCGGCAATCAAGCCACTGTAGGGAACTCATATTCCGAGAACGTCCGCGGATGGACCCGAGGACGCCAGGGGCGCATGACCCCGTGAACGTGTCCGCCACCTGAACATCTCCGGCAACCCGGCGGAATACTTCACGATGGTAATTGGTCTCAAACCCTGGTCACGTGGCAGGGGGGATCTTCCTCTGGAGCATCTCCATGCTGGTGCCAGGCATCCGCCAATGCTGGTTGGTCCGGCGGTGGTTTCAGAGATAGCGACGCAACGCGATATAGAGCCGGTCTGGCTGTTCAAGATATGGAGCGGTTGGTTGCAGCACCGGCAGTCTGCCGAACTTAGTCCGTGCGGGTTCGACTGGAAGTTGTGCATCTATGACGAGATTGAGGTTGTCGCTGAGCGAATAGGTGGCCACTGCGTCGCAACCACACCCGCGACCTAGACGATTCCGCTGTAAAGAACGAAATCCCCTATTGCGCTTTTTGGATGGAGTATCCGTCCGGCGCCTGCGAGCTGCCGTCAGGTCTGAGTCAAGGATCTGTGCAAGCGTACCGGACGGCATCGGCATGCGGTGTACAGCTGTTGGGTCGTCAAGGTGTTCCTTTGCATGAAGTTCGGCCTCTCCGATCATCAGCCTCAAAGTCGTGTCGCGATCCGACTGAGACCAGGCGTCTAGCGATACGGCAGAAATCAGGATCGACCACAACCCGATACTGACAACAAGAACGGGTGTCGCCGTACGCCGCGGGTTGCACCACAGATTGCACCGGACGAACCGCTTGCGCCGCATTGTCAAGATCACCCATGGCTCGGCAGACCCGCATGCTGGGTACTCAGTTCGCTCCCCCACAGTGCAATAAGCCAGTGACTGAGCCTGTGCCTGTGCCTGAAAGCAGGGTACGCTGATACCACCGCTCATGGCATCGCTGGTCGCAAGCTTTACCACCCACTCTGCTCCTGGCATGCTTCGTAATGACACCGGTATGGGGGTACCAATGAAAAGCACGCGCATTTTGTCAGGAGCAATTGGCGGTCTCTTTGTCCTCATACTGTTTCTCGCCAGCCCTCCAGCGCAAGCTGCAGTCAGAACCCAGAGCGTTGATTACAAAATCGGCACGAGAACCTATGAGGGCTATCTCGTCTTTGATGATGCCGGCCATGGCAAACGACCTGGGGTTGTCATCTATCCGGCATGGAAAGGCATTTCGGATAATGAGCACGTGCACGCCGAACGGCTGGCGAAGCTGGGCTATGTCGTGTTCATTGCCGATATCTATGGCAAGGGGGTTCACCCCACCACCAATGCCAAGGCAGCGGCCCTTTCCGCAAAATACATTCAGGATAGGGCGCTTTATCGCCGTCATGTGCTCGCCGCTTATGACATCCTGCGCGCTAATCCGATGGTTGATCCTAAGCGGATCGCTGCAATCGGGTACTGCTTTGGTGGCGTAGGCGCTCTGGAATTGGCCCGCAGCGGGGCGGACATCAAGGACGTGGTAGGGTTCCATGTCGCGAATCTGAGCAATCCGACCCCGGCCGACGATCGCAACATCAAGGCACATGTTCTCATTCTGCAGGGGTTTCTCGATCCCAACACGCCACCTGCGGCACGGCTTGGCTTTGAAGAGGACATGGAAAATGCCCATGTTGACTGGCAGGTTGTCCTCTATGGTGGTACGGCGCATTGCTACACCGACGCCGAGGCGGGCAATAACCTCGCGCGAGGCTGCGCCTATAACCCCGTCGCCGAGCGCCGCTCCTGGCAGGCGATGAAGAACCTCTTTGCAGCGACGCTTCGCTGAGCCTCTTTAGTAGATCAGCTTTGTGGGCTAATCTGCTGCCTCTGAATCCTGCACCAATGCTGTGAGGCCGGGACTCTGAGAGGCTCGGATTCTCTTGCGTTGCCTATTCAGGTGCCGCTTTAGGATGCAATTACGCGCACCGGGA
>JAJZGY010000137.1 GCA_021804785.1 Pseudomonadota bacterium
CTGCGAATCGGTCTCCGCCAGGTGCTCGACGATGAGATCGTGCAGCACGCCAGCCCAATGGCTGCTCTCCAGACGCTGCCAGACCACGCTGTCGGGATTGACATGACGCTCGAAGAGTTCGTCCTCATCGTAGACAAAGGCCATGCCGCCGGTCATGCCTGCGGCAAAATTGTCGCCCACGCGACCGAGGACCGCGGCAACGCCACCGGTCATGTATTCGCAGCCGTTCGAGCCGCAGCCTTCGACGACGGTGATTGCCCCCGAATTGCGCACGGCAAAGCGTTCTCCGGCCTGGCCTGCGGCGAAGAGCTTGCCGCTGGTTGCACCGTAAAGAACGGTATTGCCGACGATGGTGTTCTGTCGGGCCACAAAGCGTGCCGAGGTCAGGGGACGCAGTGCGATGGTAGCTCCGGACAGACCTTTGCCGACATAGTCATTGGCATCACCGAAACCCTCGATGCGCAATCCCTGCACGGCAAAGGCACCGAGCGACTGACCGCACGATCCGCGCAGGCGCAAGGTCAGATGGGCCGGTTGCAGTCCGGTCATACCCCATTGGCGCACGATACGCGAAGAGATGCGAGTGCCTATCGAGCGATGCGTGTTACGCACATTGTAGGTGAGCTGCATCTTCTCGCCGTGTGCAAGAAAGGGTGCTGCGTCCTTTTCGATCTGAGCATCGAGCGTTTCGGGGACTTCGTTACGTCCTTTGGCCGTCGAATACCGCGCGTGATTTCCGGGATCCGCCTGAACCAGCAGCGGATTAAGATCAAGGTCGTCGAGCTCTTCGGCGCCACGGCTGAGCTGGCACAGCAGGTCGGTGCGGCCGATTACCTCTTCGAGTTTGCGGAAGCCGAGCTGGGCCAGAATTTCGCGGACCTCTTCGGCAATGAAACTGAAGAGGTTGACGACTTTTTCAGCCGTGCCGGTGAACTTGGCGCGTAGCGCCTCATTCTGGGTACAGACCCCGACCGGGCAGGTGTTCGAGTGACATTGGCGGACCATGATGCAGCCCATGGCGATCAGTGCCGCGGTGCCAATGCCGAATTCCTCGGCACCCATCATTGCCGCCATTACCACGTCGCGGCCAGTCCTGATGCCACCATCGGTACGCAGTACCACGCGATGGCGCAGATTGTTGAGTGTCAGGATCTGGTTGGCCTCAGTCAGCCCGAGCTCCCAGGGAACGCCAGCAAATTTGATCGAACTCTGGGGTGAGGCACCGGTGCCACCATTGTGGCCGGCAATGAGGATCACATCCGCTTTGGCTTTGGCGACGCCGGCGGCGATGGTGCCGATACCTGCGGCCGATACCAGCTTGACGCACACCCGCGCATCCGGATTGATCTGCTTGAGGTCATAGATCAGCTGCGCCAGATCTTCGATCGAATAGATGTCGTGATGCGGGGGCGGCGAGATCAGGGACACACCTGGCGTCGCATGGCGCAGGCGGCCAATGAACTCCGTCACTTTGAAGCCCGGCAGCTGGCCGCCTTCTCCGGGTTTGGCCCCTTGCGCCACCTTGATCTCGATTTCACGGCATTGATTGAGGTATTCGGCGGTCACCCCGAAGCGGCCTGAGGCGACCTGCTTGATGGCCGAGTTGGGATTGTCGCCATTGGCCTTGGGGGTGAAACGTGCCGGATCCTCCCCCCCTTCCCCAGAATCGGACTTGGCACCGATGCGGTTCATGGCAATGTTGAGGACTTCATGGGCCTCGGGAGACAATGCGCCCAGACTCATCCCCGGAGTAATGAAGCGCTTGCGGATCTCGGTGATAGATTCGACATCCTGAAGCGCGACGGGCGGTCCGCCTGCCTTCAGTCCCATCAGATGACGCAGTGAAACGGGTGGCAGTGACCACACGGCCTCCGAATAACGTCGGAAGGTCGTGTAGGAATCATGGATGACGGCATGCTGCAGCATGTGGATCAGGTTGGCACCGTGCGCATGGAGTTCACCACTGGCACGCTGCTTGTAGAAACCGCCTACCGCCAGCATGTCGGAGCCTGTGGCGAAGCCCTTGCCGTGCTGGCGGGCGACTTTGGCTGTGATGCCGGAAAGACCAATGCCGGAAATGCGCGATGGCATGCCCGGAAAGATCTCCGCGACCATGGACCGCGACAGGCCCACTGCCTCGAAATTATAAGCGCCACGATAGGAGGAAAGGACCGATATTCCCATCTTTGAAATGATCTTCTTGAGGCCTGCATCGAGCGCGTCGAGATAGCGCTTGACGCAGGGGCCGAGCTGAACCGTGCCAAACAGGCCGCGTTCATGGCGCTCGGCGATTGCCTCCTGGGCGAGATAGGGATTGACCGTGGTTGCACCCACACCGATCAGGCAGGCGAGGTAATGGGTATCCATGCACTCGGCTGAACGCACATTGATGGAGGTATAGCTGCGGTAGCCCTTTTTCGTCAGATGTGAGTGCACCGCCCCGACTGCAAGAATCATAGGCACGCCGGCGCGGGTGGCGCTGATACGTTCGTCGCTAAGCACGAGATAGCCGGTACCACTGGCCACGGCTTCTTCGGCTTCCGCCCGCAGGCGGGCGAGCGCATCGCGCAAGGCGTTGGCATCGGCAGTGCCATTGTCGACCGGGAAAGTACAATCCAGTTCGGCAAATTCGCCCGGCAGACGCTCGCGCATGCGCTCATACATGCCGTTCGACATGACCGGGCTTTCGAGTACAAAGACCTCGGTCTGTTTTTCATCCTGGGCCAGCACATTGCCAAGATTGCGGAACCGTGTCTTCAGGCTCATGACCCGATCTTCACGGAGCGGATCGATCGGTGGATTGGTAACCTGGCTGAAGTTCTGCCGGAAAAAATGCGACAGAGGCCTATACTGGTCGGAGAGCACGGCAAGGGGTGTGTCATCGCCCATGGAGCCAATGGCTTCCTTGGCCTCCGCCGCCATGGGATGAAGCACGATCTCGAGGTCTTCCAGGCTCACACCGGCAGCAATCTGGCGTCGATGCAGCTCATGATTGTCGAACAGGCGGGGCTCCGGCCCCGGGCCCAGAATCGGTTCCAGTTCGACGATCTTCTGTGTCCACTCCTGGTAGGGATATTCGCTTGCCAGATAATCCTTGATCGCGCCGTCTTCGTAGAAGCGTCCAGTCTCGAGGTCGACGCCGATCATCTGCCCAGGGCCAACGCGTCCTTTCTGCAGGATGCGGGTTTCTTCGAGCAGAACAAGGCCTGCCTCGGAGCCGACAAACAGCAGCCCGTCCTCGGTGCGGGCATAACGCATCGGGCGTAGACCGTTGCGATCCATGCCGGCGATGACCCAGCGCCCGTCGGTTGCGGCAATGGCGGCCGGTCCGTCCCATGGCTCCATCACCGCATTGGCGTAGGAATACATCGCCCGGTGGGCTTCGGGCATGGTCGAGGCTTTTTTCGACCAGGCTTCCGGTACGAGAATGATCTTGGCGAGCGGCGCCGAACGGCCGGCGCGTGCCAGCACTTCGAATACGGCATCGAGCGCGGCTGAGTCCGATCCGCCCGGCTGGATGATCGGCTTGATGTCGACGTCATGGTCGCCGAACAGCTGGCTTGCCATCTTGGATTCGTGATTGCGCATCCAGTTGACGTTGCCCTTGAGCGTATTGATCTCACCATTGTGGGCAAGCATGCGGAAGGGCTGGGCCAGACGCCAGGTGGGGAAGGTATTGGTCGAGTAGCGCTGATGGAAGATGGCAAAGGCCGAAATAAAGCGTTCGTCCTTGAGATCTGGATAGAAGGTTGCGAGCTGCTCGGCGAGAAACATGCCCTTGTAAATCAGGGAACGCGAGGAAAAGGAGCAAATGTAGAAATCGGCGATTGCCGCTTCGCGAACTCTCTTTTCAATACGCCGGCGGCAGAGATAGAGGCGCCGCTCCAGCGTCTCCATGGGCTCGTCCTCGCCAATGTCGAACATCACCTGCTCGATTTCGGGGCGGGTGGCGTTGGCCTTCTCGCCGATCACCGAGATGTCGATCGGCACCTGGCGCCAGCCATAGAGATAAAAGCCAAAGCCGAGGAGTTCGGATTCGACGATGGTGCGGCAGGTCTCCTGCGCCGTGTAGTCGGTACGCGGCAGAAAAATCTGGCCGACTGCAATACGCCCGGAGCGCAGACTGTGTCCGGTTTGGGCAACTGCAGCGCGATAGAATTCCTGTGGTACCTGCAGGTGAATCCCGGCGCCATCACCGGTCTTGCCGTCGGCATCGACGGCGCCGCGATGCCAAACCGACTTGAGCGCCTCGATAGCGTGGGTCACGACATCACGACGCGGTGCGCCGTCGATGGCGACGATGAGGCCCACGCCACAGGCATCATGTTCCTGGTCTGGGGAATAGACGCCGGCGGCCTCAAGCAGCCGGGCATTGGCACGAAAGCGTTCGATCTCGGTGCAGACGGTATCCATCATCCTCACTCCGCAGCAAGCTGGCCGGCACTGGCCCTTCTGGCCAGAAGGAAGCGATCAATGGCCTCAGCCGCATCAAGGCCATCGCGTACCGCCCATACGACTAGAGAAGCGCCGCGTACCACGTCGCCCCCGGCAAACACGCCGTCGATGCTGGTCATCATTGTTTTTTGAACAATGCGCAGCGTTCCATTGTCGCGCGTGGCGAGTTGGGGTGCGGAAAACAGGCTCGGCAAGTCCTCCACATCGAAGCCAAGTGCCGAAAT
>JAJZGY010000138.1 GCA_021804785.1 Pseudomonadota bacterium
GGTGGCGGGATCGCGCTCTACCCAGGGATGAGCTCCAGCATCGGGACTGTTGGCCGTCGCCAGCGCAGCCATGAACTGAGCGCCAATTTGCGCCAGAGCTTGCCACGGATCAGACGCAGGAGTGCGCCCCGCTGATGCGGCAGTGTCACTCCGGGCGCGAACGAGCTCACCATCGCCGATGTCACTGGACGCGCTGGTCTCTGCTAGATCTACCCTGACGTCGACCGGGACAGGCGTTGGGCCTTCCTCGGCAGGGGTCACGGGAACACTTTCACCCATGTGCCCGGTGACGTTTTCGACCTCCTTCATAAAGCGGTTGAGACGTGAACCACCAAGGGAAATCTCGCCACCGCCGCCATCAAGAATACCGGCCGAGAGCTCGCGTTTGAACGCCAGTACCGACAACATGCCCTCTTCGATGGTGCCTTTGGCCACGAAATTGATAACCCGTACCGGCTGCGTCTGGCCCAGGCGATGGATGCGACCGATACGCTGTTCGAGAATTGCCGGATTCCACGGCAAGTCCATGTTCACCACGGTGGAGGCAGCTTGCAGATTAAGTCCTGTGCTACCGGCATCGGTGGAGAGGAACACACGGCAATCAGGGTCGTTGCGAAACCGCTCGACCAGCGCCGGACGTTTCTGCGAGGGTACCCCGCCATGAAAGCTGACATAACCCAGGCCACGTGCCTCAAGCCGACGTATGACAATGTCGTGGGTGCGCGTCCATTGCGAAAATACCACCGCCTTGGCCTCGGCCTCCCGAAACATATCCTCTAACAGTACCGCCAGTTCGTCGGCCTTCACGCCGTGGTCGGTTTCCGGGTCTAGCAGATAGGTGCTGTTGCACGACATGCGCATGTTCTGGAGCGCGCATGTCAGGATCCGCTGATCCGTTTCGGACAGAAAACCGGTCTTGCGCCAGCGCTTGACGATCCTTGCCACCACATCAGCGTTTTCCTGGTGATAGAGCATTTGCTTTTCGGTCATAGGGAGCAGCAGGGTCTGGTCGGCCCGGCCGGGCAGCTGTTGCAGCACCTCGGCTTTGCGCCGGCGGATCATCACCGGACCCAGGGTTTGGCCAATCTTCTCCAGTCCCGTATAGCCTGTGACGCGCCCGGACTCGTCCTTGACCTGATGCTCGTAAAGGAGCTTCCAGGTTGGCCCCAGCCGGTGCTGATCAACAAACTGGATGATGGAAATCAGTTCTTCCAGCTTGTTTTCCAAAGGCGTCCCGGTCAGCACCATCGCGTAAGGGCTGTTGATGCGCTTGAGGGCGCGGGCGGCAATTGTATTCCAGTTCTTCACTCGTTGCGCTTCATCGACGATGACGAGGTCGGGAGCCCAGTCAGAGATCAGGTCGAGATCGGGCTGGAGCTTCTCGTAATTGGTTATCTTGCAGAAATCATCCTTGCCATAGTCCTTCTGCCGCTGCGTTCTGCCGCCGGAGATAACGTGCGCGGCATTCTTTCCCTGCCGTCCTGAGAAGCGCGCGATCTCACTTTGCCACTGATATTTGAGCGAGGTCGGGCAGATCACCAGCACTTTGGTGACGCCAAAGTGCCGGGCCAGCAATTCCGCCGCGGCAATGGCCTGTACGGTCTTGCCCAATCCCATCTCATCACCGATCAGCGCACGGCCGGCCTTCACCGCGAAGAGTGCGCCCTCAGCCTGATAGGGATAGAGCGTAACCTTCAGAAGCGCGAGCAGCTTGGGGTCGGCTGCGCCGCGCGGAAATAGCTCCTGGAGCTTTCCGGCCCGCTGCTCGGCGTCCCGCCGTCCTGCGACGAAGTCCAGCGCATCGTCATAGGCGCGCAGCTCATGGCCCAATTGCGACGCCAGGCGCATGAAACGGTCCAACTCGCCGAGGCGATCTTCCGCCAGAAGCCCATTTTGTTTGGTGTCGAAGAGTGCGGCGGCGGCCTTCTTCAGCTGGGGCGGACAATCCGTTCCGGCACGAAAATGCACGCGACGTCTGCCGTCATTTCGCAGATAAAGTTCGGAAAAAGCCGGCTGATAGCCTCGCTTGAAGGCCGCTCTCGCCCCCCGCTTCTTCTCCAGTCGACCCAGGGTGAATTCGAGGTGTTTACAGGTACCCAATTCGCTGGTGGCATAATCGGGGCAGGAACAGAAATTACCACCCGGTCCCAGGCCTCGGATGACCACGCGGTAGCTGGACTTGGCAGCCGGATTGGTGACCCTGAATTCCGAGAAGACGGGATCATCACCGAGATTCTCAAGGCCAAACGCCTGCTCGCGGCCGAACTGGCGGCGCAGGCGGCGCTGCCACTCCACCGGCGACAGATCGACCGGCGCGATGGTGCGGGACAGTTTTGGTTCCGTCTTGGTCCTGGTCGCAGTGGTCCGCTTCCGGTGCTTGGATTTCATTTGTCGTGTTCCGTTCAGGGGGAGGTTCTCGCGAATCATCTGTGCGGCTGCTCGTGCAGGCGCGTTCGGCCCCATCCACGCTGGAAAAATCCCGGCTGGCCAGGTGCACGAATCAACGCTCAGCACAGCAGAGAATTTAGCCCCCACGTCCTAGCCGGGAAATGTCTGGCTCGACGGCGCGGACGATGTCGCTTCCCCTACTACACAAGTCCGGTCATTTTCCGGCTATCTCCTCGCTGAATCTCTCAGCGTTGCGGGCGCCAGGCCGCGATACCTGAGGGTCCCACGCGCGCGCAGAGGTTGCAGATGACACGCATCGGCTGTGGTAGAATGCCCTGGTTCCCCGAACGCGCTGCAAGATGACCGCACCGTGAAATCTTCCGGCCGCCGCTCACATGGCCCATCAAGCTCAAAAGCCGTCAGGAGGAGGAAGCGCCCAGCCCGTAATAGAGGCTGATCGTATGGGTGGCCTCGGCAAAGAAGAGCCAGCGCTCGACAAGAAGACCGCCAAGCTGCAGGACGGCGGCAAGGATGAGGAACGCAACACTGACGGCTCCACCCAGTATCTGCGCCAGCACGAAAAGAAGTGCAGGCCCCAGAAAGCCAAAGCCCTGGGCAATGATCCGCAAGCGCGCACTGTGCTTGCGCGCGATCCGAAACCCCATCTCCTTGAGCAGAAAGTTCTGGGAACTGTGCGGCCATTGCACCGATCGGATGGTACCCTCGCCAAGGCCGGTGGCCGCATTGACGCTTGGCAGACTTGCCTTGCGCGCCGTGTAGTACCAGCTCGCCCGCTTCCAGGCGAAGCCAACAACAGAGATGAGGGCAGCGACAAGCGGCAGCAAGGCCGGCAGATGGCCAAGGCCTGCGAGGATCGCCGTCAGAAACGAAAGACCCGTCATCAGCCCGTAAATGAGATAGCCCGGCACCGTGAAGGGCGTGTGCCACTCCGCGACGGGCTTGAGCGAGGCATAGATCATGCCCGTGGTAAAAATGGTCACAAGGGCACAAAGACCAGTGACCGCCCCGGCCCATCTTGTCCATCCCGTCACCTCACCCAGGATCACCCAGCCAAGCGCAAAAAGTCCGGCGGGCACAAAGGTCAGAAGCGCGGCAACCGCTTCACGCGAGAGCCAGGAGGAGCGCCATTGGGTAAAGGCGCGCCAGGCCCGCTCACGATGGCTGAGATGGCCGGTCGAGGACAAAAGTCCGGCGAAGATGAGCGCAAAGCAGATCGCCATGGTGATCACGCCCGCAACGCCGCCAGCCGGCAGCAGTCCCAGAACACCGAAGAGGCCCAGAAGCGCGAGGAGCCCATAGCCCGCACCGGTCAGCGTCGTGAAGAAGACAATGGATTTGGCGGGATGCATGAAATCACCGAGAGAGCAGCCGGTCGATCCAGCCCAGGAGCCCGCCCTCGCCACCGACGGCTTCGAGCGGAGCGATGTTGTCCTCCCCACAGGAGCGGGCGCGCGGAGGCAGGTAGCGATTGGTCGGCTGATAGCCCAGTTCCGCCATCAGCTCGACGCCACCGCGTTCACGGCTCAGAACCGAAACAGCAGAATCGGGATCAGAAAAATCACCAAAATGCCGGGCGCCGGTGGGACAGGCAGCGACGCAGGCCGGCACGCGGTTTTCTTCTGGCAGGTTCTCATTGTAGATGCGGTCGACGCAGAGCGTGCACTTCTTCATCACCCCGACATCATCATCAAACTCGCGCGCGCCATAGGGACAGGCCCAGCTGCAGAGCTTGCAGCCGATACATTTGTCTTCGTCGACCAGAACAATGCCATCGGACTGGCGCTTGTAGGAGGCCCCTGTCGGACAGACCGTGACGCAGGCCGGTTTCGCACAATGAAGACAGGAGCGCGGAAAATGTATCGTCCGGCTCTTTCCCTCCCTCTCCTGCTCATACGTGTGCACGCGGTTGAACCAGACCCCGTCAGGGTTCTCGCCATAAGGATCAAGATCGGTCAAAGGCGCCATGTGGCCGCCGGTGTTCCACTCCTTGCAGGAGGTGACGCAGGCCTGGCAGCCCACGCAGCTGTCCAGATCGATGGCAAGGCCAAGCTGGCGCGCTGTGGTCTTGGGCACGGAGGTCATGCGCGGGACTTCCTTTTGAACTCCGCACCAAAGGCAAGCTTTTCGGGCAGAGGTCCAAGGCCTGACGGCCGCTGGATGGGCTCAAATACCGGCTCGCTGAAGCAGCCCTCTTCAGCCGTACATTTCCGGAGGCGCACACGCAGATCAAACCAGGCCGCCTGGCCGGTGACCGGATCGGAG
>JAJZGY010000052.1 GCA_021804785.1 Pseudomonadota bacterium
CAAGCCAAGACCATGCCCATCCTTGGTCCTGCGCCCCCAGCCAATGCCAGTGGCGGCGCGCGTGATGACACGTTTCAGCCGTCCTGTATCGATCGGATAGAGCGCAGGAGATTCGCCGTAGTTATCGGTGTCACCAAGACTGCGCGGATCGATCTGACGCGAAGGCCCGATCAGCTCCAGAAGATAGTCGAGATGATCGCGACCGGCCGCATGGGCCAGCTCTGAAACAAAACACTGCACCGCGAAGGCATGGGGAATATTCGACACCGAGCGAAACCAGCCGATACGGGTATGAGCGGTGGCCGCCGGATTTTCCAGTCGCATCGCCTTGATGTCAAAAGGCAGATCCGAGGCCCCCATGCCCAGTTCACCGGCGCCTTCGTGTCGGGGATCTGGACCGAAGATCGAGGAGATCGAAGGCGCTGCCGTACGATAGAGCAAACCCGTGACGCGGCCCTTGGCATCCAGTCCGGCTTCAAGCCGCTCCATGGAGACAGTGTGATAGAAATCATGACCGATATCGTCTTCGCGCGTCCATAGCACTTTGACGGGCCGCCCTCCCATCGCCTGCGAAATGAGACCTGCCTCAACGACGAAATCCGGCTGAGACTTGCGGCCAAAGCCACCCCCCAGAAGCGTGACATGCATGCGGACCTGGTCGGAAGAGATACCAAGCGCGCTTGCGAGCGCATCGCGGGCGCCTTGCGGATCTTGCACGCAGGCCCAGGCCTCGCACTGGCCGTTGGCAAACTGGACCGTGGCCACCGGTGGCTCCATCGAGGCATGGGCGAGATGAGGAAGATAGTATTCGGCCTCAACGGTCTGAGCTGCCTCTTTCAGGGCGACATCGACATCGCCCGTCGCATGCACCAGCTTTCCAGGCTTGCTCACCGCGGCGCGCAAAGTTTCGCGGTAGCGCTCTGAATCATAGCTCTGGTTGGGACCATCCTCCCACTCGATCTGCAGCGCCTCCCGGCCCTTTATGGCGGCCCAGCTGTTTTGTGCCACCACCGCAACCCCGCCGGTCGCCTGTATCGGATAACCAGGTTTGGGCTGAGCGATGGTCAGCACTCTGACCACACCAGGCAGGTTTTGGGCCTGGCTCCCATCATAACGGATCAGCCGGCCACCAAGCACCGGAGGCCGGGCCACCACGGCGTACAGCAGGCCGTCCTTGCGCACATCAATGCCGTATTGCGCCCGCCCCGTGGTGATGTCGAAAAGATCAACGCCCGTCACCTTGTCCTTGCCGATGTAGCGGAACTGCGCTGGAGATTTCAGCTTGATCGCCTGTCGCGGTGGCACGGGAAGCGTTGCTGCCAGCGCCGCGACCGCACCAAAACTGAGGCGCCGTCCGCTCGGGACATGGATGAGCATGTTGTTATCGGCGCGCACGTCAGCAACGGCAACACCCCAGGTCTGTGCTGCTGCCCGTTCGAGCATGAGACGCGCCGCCGCCCCGGCCAGGCGCATGGGCAGAAAGAAATGGCGCATACTGCGCGATCCGTCAGTGTCCTGATTGCCCCATTTGGCTTCATCGCCATCGGCCTGCACCACCGTCACGCGCGCAAGATCGGCTTCAAGTTCGTCGGCCAGCGCCAAAGCGAGGCTGGTACGAATGCCCTGGCCCATTTCCTGCCGTGTGCAGAAAAAACGGACATCGCTATTGGGATAAATGAGAACAAAGAGCTTGGGATTGTCACGCCAGCCATTGCGCTCGCCATCTGCGCCATATTTGGGTGCCACCGCCTTTGCCATGGCCATGGGCGGGAAAGAGACCGAAAGAACGAGACTGGCGCCCATGCCCTTCATCAAGGAGCGTCGACTGACATTTGCGAGCCGTGGCAGTCTTGGTGCTGTCATTACACCGGACCTCCAGCCCTGCTGACCGCCATGATCGCGGCGCGAATGCGCGGATATGTCCCGCAGCGGCAGAGATTTCCGTCCATCGTGGCGCGGATCTGCGCGTCACTGGGATGGGGAGTACGACGCAGCAATGCCGCTGCCTGCATCAGCTGCCCGCTCTGGCAGTAACCGCACTGCGGGACACCAAGTGTCCTCCAGGCCACCTGCAAAGGATGGTCGCCCGTGGCCGACAGCCCCTCAATCGTGGTCACCTGGCGGCCGGCAACCGCCGCCATTGGCGTCTGGCAGGAGCGCACCGCCGCACCATCCAGATGCACCGTGCAGGCTCCGCACAGCCCTGCGCCACAGCCAAATTTGGTCCCGGTCAGTCCGATCTCGTCACGCAGCCACCACAGCAACGGCATGTCCGAGGCGCCGGTAAAGCTGCGCTGCTGCCCATTGAGGGTGAGTTTCACCATGTTTTTGCTCCTGCCTGTGCGATCCGCCACCATCCATCGTCGGGCGTCCAATGGGTGGACTGAGCCTAGCCCACATCGCTCCCAAGCTGAAGGCCGTGGCGCAGGACCTGTGCGACCGCAGACGCCAGACAAAATCCGCCACCGAGTTCTGAGCGCACTCCTCAGAGCGCCCGCGGGGCGCATTCCCTTCACTCTTTGGCAAAGATCATCACATGCCCGGCGCCACGGTAGGGATTGAAGCCGACACAGGGCTGAGTGTTCAAATAATGAATGAAGGGGAATTTCCGTTGCAGGCTTTTGACGGCATCAAATGCACAGTAACTGAAATAGATTCCGTCACCTTCGCTGAATTTATACATTCGGCCCCTGGTCTGGACCCAGACAAGCGCCTGCCACAAACCCAGGGCCTTGATCAGATATTTTAGCAGACGCGACGTGGCGTTTCCCTGTCCGACATTGTTCGAATCCGAAATCATCACCCCCTTCTTCGCCACCCGCACCATTTCGCGTACGGCTCGGTCCGGATCTGGTATGTGATGAAGGACCCCAGTGGCGATGACATAATCGAACGACCCATCGGCAAAGGCCAGGGACAGCGCATCTCCATCCCTGATCTCAAGACTGGAAAGACCGCAGTTGAGTGCCTCCTGGCGAAGCGCCGCAACCGGTTCCACCCCAACGATAGTGGCAGCGGGCCACGCCTCCTTCAGGAGCTTAACCGCCCGTCCGGTGCCCGCCCCGACATCGAGTACGCTGGTGACAGGGCCCGCCAGTTCCGCCAGCGCCATGAACCCACGCAGTGCCGTGGCATGCTCGTCCGTCGGCCCGACATGCCTCTCATCGTAGGATGCTGCGGTCCTCTCGTAATAGTCTCGCTGGGCGTGGATCGGAGACGACATTGGCGTCTTCGGCATGGCAATCACTCATCCATCGCTTGACTGATAGACATTTGGACACATCTGCGGTCAGGTCTTATGGCACAGGGGCTGGCATTGCGCCTACTGGTCTCGCACCGCGGCAACGGCGCCACCTTGAGGCCCGGGCTCGCGCAGGACCAAGCATGCCGGATGCTGCGGCGCAAACAAGATCAGTCGAGGAGAGGAGCCGGGCCGGCGCAATGATAGGCCGGTCCAGGGACGCAGCGAACGTGTCGAACGGCACTTTGTGGCAGATCAAAACCTCAGACCAGATGCTGCCGCAAAATTTCTCCCAGACAATTTGGCCGGCAGACACCCGCCCAGCAATTGCGGAACTGTGATCCAGGAGCATGAGATCACGCCTGATCGCTGCTCTAAGGGAAAGGACATCATCACCATGCGCGAAGACATTGCCTTTGCATCGGACGGCGTCACCTTGCGGGGATGGCTCTACCGGCCGCAGGGGGCCGCAGGACTGTGTCCCGCCATCGTGATGGCGCATGGCTTTTCAGCCACCAAGGAGATGTTCCTCGACGATTTTGCCGAGGTCTTTGCGGCTGCGGGCTTTGTTGTACTGGTTTACGACCATCGCAATCTCGGAGCATCATCAGGCGAGCCACGCGGCGAAATCGATCCCATCGCGCAAATTCGCGGTTATCGCGACGCCATCACCTGGCTTGCGACCAGGGATGGCATCGATCCGGATCGCATCGGTGTCTGGGGCTCGAGCTATTCCGGCGGACACGTCATGGTGCTGGGCGCCACAGATAGCCGGGTCAAATGCGTCGTTGCACAGGTTCCCGCCCTCGACGCCTACCGCACTTTCACGCAAGCAGGGCGCGAAACGCTCCTTGCGTTCCGCACGCAATTCAATGCCGACCGTGCCGCGCGCTATCGCGGCGAAGCTCCGGCCATGATCCCCGTTATTCCTGCCGAAGCAGGCGGCATCGGAGCCCTGACAACGCAGGACTCGATTGACTTCTTCAAGGTGTTCGAAAGCCGCGCCAGCAACTGGCGCAACTCGGTGACACTGCGCTCGATCGAATATCTGACTGAATACGTGCCGGCTTTCTATCTGCCCCGTATCGCACCCACCCCGTTTATGATGGTGATCGCACTGAAGGATTCGCTGATCCCGTCAGATATGGCACTTGAGGCCTTCGCCACGGCCGGCGAACCGAAGAAGCTTCTTACGCTGGATTGCGGCCACTTCGCGCCCTACACGGGCGACACATTCCGCACCGTCAGCGCTGCGGAATGCGCCTGGTTTAGCGAGCATCTCAGGCCATGAGCTGAAAGACCTGGCTCTGGAGGGACGCGGCAGCTAGGCGTGCAGAAGCCTGCTGAGGCCTGCGGGAACAGGACCGCCCTCTGACCAGTCCAGCAGTTCGATCCAGTGCAGGACCGTAGGGCCCGCCGGATCTGCAAGCTGATCGATACATCCGATATTGCTGGAGACCACGACCTGCACAGCGCTGCGGCTGATGTGCGCGCGCTTGCGCATACGCAGCTGCGCCGAAAGCTCCGGCTGCAACAGGCTATAGCTGCCCGCAGAGCCACAACAGATATCCGTCTCTGCAAGATCAACCACGCTATGACCTGCCGCCCTAAGCAGGCTCGCCGCGTCACTGCGCCATCGCAGTCCATGGCTCTGCGAACAGGGCCGATGCAGCGCCACGCGCAGCGCCTGCGGCGCCGCAACAGGCAAGGCGCGCACCAATTGGGTCAGATCGGCGATGCGCCCGGCCAAAGCCTCGGCCTGCGCCAAGAGAGGATCGCGCGGCGCGAAGAGCTCTGCGTACGTCGTAAGATGGGCCGCGCAACCGGTCGCAGTGATCAGGACCTCAGCAAAGCGCTCCGTTCCCCCCGCCGCCGCGAAGGCAGCAAGGACATTTTTGGCAGAGACCTTGGCTGCCCCGTCCTCGCCCAGATGGTGAGCCAGAGCGCCACAGCAATGGGCCGTCTCAAGGGGCACGAGCCGAATGCCGCGGCGGCTGAGAACCCGTGCCGTTGCGGCGTCGATAGTGGGAGCCAGTGCCGCCTGGACACAACCCGGCAGCAGGGCGACCTCGCGCTCGACCGTCTGCGGTGTGCTGAGAGGCTGGCGTGCCGGAAGCGCCCTTGCCCCCTTGGCGATGAGGTCCCCCAACCGTCCCGGCACGCTTTTCGTCAGCGGGCGCAACAAACGCGCCACCTGCGCGCCGGAACGAAACAACGCCGGCCGGCTCAGGGTTTCGAGGACCAGGCGACGCAACAGCTGGTCAGCGCGGCGGCGTCGGTAGGTCTTGGCGATGTGGCTGCGGGCTTCATCGATCAGCTCGCGGTAATCAACATTCGAGGGGCAGGCGGAACGGCAGGCAAGACAGGACAGACAGCGATCAAGATGATGCACCGTCTCATCGCTGGGTACCGCACCCGTCTCGAGCATCTCCTTGATCAGGATGATGCGTCCCCTCGGTGAATCGCGTTCATCGCCGGTCAGAAGATAGGTTGGGCAACTCGCAGTGCAGATACCACAATGGACGCAGGCACGCAGATTGTGCTCAACCCGCGCCATGTTGGGCAGCTCTAGCCGGTCGGGTGCAAAATTCGTGCGCATCAGAGGCCTTCGTACATGCGGCCGGGATTGAACAGGGCCAACGGATCAAAGGCGGACTTGACCGTCCGCATCAGCTGAATGACACCCTGCCCTCCTGACGGCCGTGCCGGAAAACCGCGGCGCTGGCCCTCATCCGCCCGCAGCAGTTGCAGTTGACCTTGAGCACGGGCACAGATCCGCTCAAGACCCGCCGCCGCAGAAAGGGTGTCACGCGAGGTTGCGATCCAGAACAGTCCACCCGCCCAATCGGCATACCAGAGCGTGCCCACAAGTGCCGCCGCAACCTCCGCACTTGTAGAGGGCGGAACCGTCATACGCCACACGTCCAGCGCAGCGCTTGCGAAGACCGAACCATTGGCTGCCGCTGTAAGCAGCTGATCGCCGTGCGCCAGCTCTTCAACGCGCAAGCTCTCGAGCAGCGCGCGAAGCCGCATGCGCTTGTCGTTCAGCGCCTCGGTACTTCCTTCGACACGCAGCAGAGCCAGACCGGCTTCACCACTGCCACCGAGATCAAAATGCTCGAGAACGGCATTCGGCAGATAAACGAGAGCACTGGCCTCGAGGGGTTCGCGCCAGATGCGGCCCAGAAGATGAAGACCCTGCTCGGGCTCAAGACCGCGCACCACAAGGCATGCGCTGTGCTCAGGCTTTGGCAGCAGACGCAATGTCACCTCGCTCAACGGCCCCAAAATACCCAAGCTGCCACACATCAGCTTGGAGATGTCAAAGCCCGTAACATTTTTGACGACCTTGCCACCGGCCTTATAGGCCTTGCCCCAGCCATTGACGGCGCGAATGCCAAGCAGATGCTCGCGGGCCGCGCCATGAAGAAGGCGACGTGAACCACTGACATCGGCAGCCAACGCACCGCCGATGGTGCCACCCCGCGCCGGCACGCCAAACAGCGGTCCCCAATCTGCCGGATCAAACCCCAGACACTGCCGATGTGCCGCCAGTTCGGCTGCGATTTCCTCAAGAGGGGTACCGCTGGCGGCGCACAGTACCAACTCTTCGGCGTCGTAGCTGATGATGCCGCGCAAGGCGGACAGATCAAGACACGCATCGGCCCGTACCGGCCGCCCCAGGGCGCGCTTGGTGCCGGCACCGATGATTTCCAAAGTATGGCGGTCGGCGGCTGCCGCCCGTACCATCTCGGCAAGTTCATGCTCGCTCGAAGGACGCAGCACCGCCATGTCAGAACCGCGGCAGATTGGCAAAAGGCAGCCGCCCGCCACTGACATGCATGTGCCCCTGTTCGACACAGGCCGACAGGGTCGGGAACACTTTGTCAGGATTGAGCAGGCGCTTGGGATCGATGGCGCATTTGAGCCGCTGCTGCTGCGCCAGATCTTCCTCGTCAAACATCGCACCCATCAGGTCGCGCTTTTCCACGCCGATGCCGTGCTCTCCACTCAACACCCCACCCATCTTGACACATAGGGTGAGGATCTCCGCACCGAAGGCTTCGGCGCGGGCGAGTTCGCCTTCGCGCATCGCATCAAACAAGATGAGGGGATGCAGGTTGCCATCACCCGCATGAAACACGTTGCAGAAGGCAAGTCCGTAACGCGCGCTCATGGCCGCGATGGCAGCCAGCATGTCACTGAGGGCACGGCGCGGAATGGTGCCATCCATGCACAGCATGTCCGGCGCAATCTTGCCGGTAGCCGCAAAGGCGGCCTTGCGTCCGGCCCAGATACGCGCGCGCTCTGCCTCATTGGCGGCAAGGCGCACCAGGCTTGCACCACAGGTCCCGGCGATATGTTCGACCCGTGCCACGCCGTCCCTGACCTCGCCTTCGACCCCATCAAGCTCAATGATCAGGATAGCCTCGGCGTGCTGGGGATAGCCTGGTGCACAATAGCTTTCCACCGCGTCCGCGGCACGCCGGTCCATGAACTCCATGGCCGCAGGAATGATCCCTGCCCCGATGATGTCGGCGACACAGCGTCCGGCAGCTGCCACCGTGTCGAAAGCCACAAGCAGGGTACGCGTCACTGGCGGGCGCGGTCTAAGGCGCAACGTGGCTTCGACGGCGATGCCCAGGAGCCCCTCCGATCCGGTGACAATGCCGAGCAGATCGAGGCCGCCAAGCGCCAGAGCCTTGCCACCAAGGCGCACGCGTTCGCCTCCAGGTAGTGCCAGTTCGACGCCGAGCAGATTGTTGGTGGTGATGCCATATTTGAGGCAGTGCAGACCGCCTGAGTTTTCCGCGACATTGCCGCCGATGGTGCAGGCCACCTGGCTCGAGGGATCCGGGGCATAGTAGAAGCCGTCCCCCTCCACCGCCCGCGTCACAGCCAGATTGGTGACGCCAGGCTCGACCACCGCACAGCGGTTTTCCAGATCGATCTCGAGGATGCGGTTCATGCGCGCCAATCCGATCACGATGCCATCGGGTCGTGGCAGTGCCCCTCCTGACAGCGACGTGCCCGCGCCACGCGGTACCACCGGTAGGTTCTGCTCGGCGGCATAGGCAAGCAGCGTCGAGACCTCGTCCTTGTTGGCTGGCAGAGCGCAGGCCAGAGGCCTCTGGCGATAGGCCGAGAGGGCATCGCTATCGTAAGTGGCAAGACCCGCAGGCTCATGGACGATGGCGCCCGGCAAGAGGCGCTGGAGGTCCGCGATGATACGATCACGTCGCGCAAGGATTGACGGGTCAGGGGGGGCCAGCTGCATACGCTCTCACGACAAGGCCTGCAGCTGAGGGCATGCACCAGCATTGCGATTTCTGCAACAGAGCGCAGGCCTGCAAGTTTGGCTGGACGCCATCAGGGCCTCTCCTGCCCTCTGGGAGGGTCAGAGGCCAGTCCACCTTCATGGCCGTTCTCGGGACCGAACGAGATGCTCGATCAGCCCTGGCGCGCCTTGAAGCGGGGGTTCTTCTTGTTGATCACATAGGTCCGGCCGCGGCGACGGATGACGCGGCAGTCCTTGTCGCGTTTTTTGAGCGAGCGCAGCGAGTTCCGGATCTTCATGACACGCCTTTGACAAATCAGTTGGCAAAAACTGTTGGTAACAAGATAAAGCCACGCGGACGAAGGCTTCGGCCGCGTGCGAAGGCGCGGAAACTAGTCGAAGCACAGCTGCGCTGTCAACGCCGCCGACAAGCCTTCAGCCAAGCTTTGTGGCAAGCTGGCTCGCAACATAGGCTGTGTCGTAAAAGGACCAACTTTCCAATATCTTACCGTCTCGGACCCGCCAGCGCAGGACAACGTCACATTGCACCTGCTGGGTGGGACGGCCAACCAGGGTGGCAGCGACATCAAACCAGCCCCAGATGATTTCGCCCTCGGCAAGGATTTCCTTGGGCTCGAAGCGATAGAAGTTGAACTGAGTGGCGAGCCGCGCGGTTACTTCGAGCAGACCTGCCCTGGAGAGATAGGTTCCGCCCAGGCCAAGGACGTCAGGCTGGCGTCCGCCGACATGCCACGCCACCTGCTCGTCCACGGCCTCCACCAGGCTCTGCAGGTCGGAATTTTCAATGGCTTTAGCAAGCCTGCGCATCAAGGCTTCAGGTTTCATATGTGGTTTCCTTTGCCAGCGGTCAGGCGCGACGCGGGTGAAGGGCCGAATCAGCGGCCGCATCTCTGCGCCCCCGGCAATTTGGTCATGGGCGCATTCATCTCATTACCGTGCGTGTTAAAGTGTGTGCGTCACCAAAGCAAATCAACCGTGAGAATTCTTTCCTTGCAGCTCTTCCTGCGTCCTTCATCCTGCTTGCGGCACTGGCCGCTCTGGGCCTCTGTTGCCGCATTTCTGGCGGTCAGTGGCTGCGCCACCACGCCGCAAAGCCCGCCCGCCCCGGCCGGGCCAGCAGCCAGTGTCCGTGCGAGCCCCACGCCCGATCTGAGAAAGTTTGCATCATTTCTCGCCCGCTTCCGGGTCAAGGCCCTTGCCGCCGGCATTTCGCCCGCAGTGTTTGACAGCTCTCTGGGCACCGTGACACCCAACGCGCAGATCTACGCCCTTGAAAACCAGCAGCCGGAATTCGTGCGTCCGATCTGGTCCTATATCGACACCGCGGTCTCCCCCATGCGCGTTGCCGATGGCCGCAGGGAGCTTTTCGGGAATGCGGCAATGCTTGACGCACTAGAGGCGCGCTTCGGCGTGCCCAAACAGATTCTTGTCGCCATCTGGGGCATGGAAACCGATTATGGCGCCGATCTCGGCCATTACGACATGTTCCAGGCGCTTGCCACCCTCGCCTTTGAGGGAAGGCGGGCCCGGTTCGGCGAGCGTGAACTTCTCGCTGCCCTGCGTATGGAGCAAGACGAGGGCTACGCGCCATCCATGATGGTCTCATCTTGGGCTGGGGCCTTTGGCCAGACCCAGTTCATGCCCACGACCTTTCTGGCCCATGCCGTCGCCGCAGAGCCCGGGGGGCACATTGACCTTTGGCACTCTCCGGCCGATGCGCTGGCCTCCACCGCCAATCTGCTTGTCGCCTATGGCTGGACAAAGGACACGCCGGTCCTGCGGGAAGTCCAGCTGCCGCAGGGATTTCCCTATGGCGAGGCAGAGCTTTCCAACCTTGAGCCGACCGCCTATTGGCAGGGGCTCGGGGTGAAAACGGCAACCGGGCAGGATCTGCCCGCGGGCCCCAGCGCCGCCATCTTCCTCCCGGCCGGGGCGCAGGGACCGGCCTTTCTGACCTACGCCAATTTCCAAGTTCTGCTCGCCTATAACCACGCCACCGCCTATGCCCTGGGGGTGAGCCTGCTCGCCCAGCAAATCATGGGCGGGCCCGCCGTCCTGCACAGCTGGCCGCGCGCTGAGGCCCCGCTCGACCACGCCGATGCGGAGACACTGCAAAGGGATCTGAAAATTCTCGGCTACCACCCCGGCCCCGTCGACGGCCTCATCGGCCCGCATGTGCGCGAGGCATTGCGCGCCTATCAGCGCCATCAAGGCCTCGTTCCCGACGGTTTTGCCACCCATCAGCTGCTCCTGCGCATCGAAGCAAATGCCCGCGCCCAAGCCGGCTGAGCCGGGACTCTGGAAAATCGTGACAGCTGCGTCAGTTTTTTAACCGGGCCCGCGCTTGACTTCGGGCGAGGCCCGGCATGTTGGCAGGCGTCAAGAGAACAGGGATGTCAACCTCTCCGCCACGCATGCCAGCGCAACTGCGCAGGCTACTCGCTTCCGCGGAGCCAGGCGAAACCATCACCATCATGGGGTGGACGAGGCGAACGCGCCTAAGGCTGCGCCGCAGGCAAGGAAGCAGCGGTTTCGCCGCTCTGAGGTGCCGAGCTGCGCAGCCAAGGCACCAGCCAAGCTTCCGCCCGCACGGCCAATTTCTCCATTTTTTGGGGCCCAAACAGGTGCGGTGTCAGGGATCCCTGTGGCCCCGGCATCAGCTCGGGGCCGCGCGCATTGAGATCAAGCACGGAGGCCAGAATCAGCCCCAGCACAATAAACGCCGTGCCCGCAATGATCACGTAGCGACGCCACATGCCCCTCTCCCACCTGCCGTCGCAAGTTTAGTGGTCTGCGTCGGCCACGGCAATGACACCAGCCCAATTCACTCACCATATTCAGCAGCCATGCTTCAAGGGGCATGCGTGGCACGACGTTTGCGCCGCACCAGCTGACGCATGACAAGATACTGGAGCACGAACAGAGCGAGCTCACTGCTGAGTGGCACAACCGCATTGAACAACGCCCAGCTTGCAAACGGCGCCATCAATGCCAGTACAAGGTTTGCCGCCCCGGTGGCAATCAGGAGGGCCGCCCAACCATAGCCAAAGGCGATGATCACCGCTGCGGGCACATGGGCCCGTGCGCTGGAGGGCAGGTAGCGCAGCATCCAGCCCCGCCGCAGCATGACACCACCGATGGCGAACATCGCGAGACTGGGTTTGACCATCACAAATCTTGGGTCATTCGAGATTAGTGCGGCTCCACCCAGGACGAGCACAAGCAGAAGGCTCATCCACTGCATCAGCGCGATCGGCCGGCGGCGATAAAGCAAAAAACCAAGCTGGAAGATGGCCACGACAATGCCAAGCACAATGGCAAGACGCACATTCTTGAACGCTTCCACCACGATGATGAACACGATGGTCGACAGAAAATCTCCGACGAGAGGACGAAAGGCGCGCATCAGATCGAGCATGACATCTACTCCCTCAGCGCCTGTGGCGATGAACACCAAAGGCAATGCGGCGCGGCAAATGCAGCCGCGGTCCCTCCTCATGGGCGGTCGCGGCAAGCCTGGCCGGAGCGCTGTGCGGGCCGTGACCGCACTTGGCCCACGCCAGAACAAAACCTTCGCCTGCGTGCACCGGAGCCATCCGCGCCACAAGGGGGAGCCCGCTCACCACATCCGCATCGGCACAGGCAGAGGAGGCCACATCTCCCCCCCGATGAAAGGCGTGGATCATCTCAGGTTTGGCAAAGCAGTGATCGTACCGCCCAGACCGTAAAAATTGTCGGACTGAAAGGGATTGACCTCTTTGGACATGCCGGTCCCACTTATTGTACAATGTAAATTTACAACGTAAATTATGATCCATCAAGCCAGACGGCGAGACCTTTATGCCCCGTCCACTCTCCGCAACGGAGATTTCCCGCTTCCGCGACCGGCTCGTCGAGGCGGCCACTCGTCACTTTGCCGCGCATGGTCTTGAGGGTCTCACCTTGCGCGGCCTCGCCGCCGATCTTGGCGTCAGCCCGATGACACCCTACCGCTATTTTGCCGACAAGGACGCGATCCTTGCAGCCATGCAGGCCCGCGCCTTCGAACGCTTTGCCGCGGCCCTTGAAAGCGCCTTCGCCAGCGCGCGTTGTGCCACCGGCCGCGCGGCGGCGGTGGGCGCCGCCTATACGCGTTTTGCGCTCAGGGAACCGGAGCGTTACCGGCTGATCTTCGAAGTTCCGGTCAAGGATCTGAGGGCTGATCCTGTACTCCAAGCCGCCGCGGCGCGCGCCCGTGCGACCATGACCGGCTATGTGCACGAGCTTGTGGCGGCCGATAGCGTCAGGGGCGATGCCGAGCTCATCGGCCAGGCGGTCTGGGCCCTGATGCATGGCGCGGTGATGCTGAGGCTCTCGGGAAATTTTAGCAGCACAAAAGCCTGCGACGCGGTCATCGAAGCCGGAGTCCATGCCCTGTTCATGGGCTTTGACGTGACAGGCGGCGGGCCTGACCAAAACCCGCGTGGTTCCGCGCGACGAAGCTCTGGCCGCGCCCCCAAACGCAGGCCCCCTCAGGCTTCAACAAAGCGCCCATAGAACCCCGCCCAGCGCCGTTGCGCCCAAAGCCGGAAGCGATCCAGATAAAGATAGATGACGGGTGTCGTATAAAGCGTCAGCAGCTGGCTCACGATGAGCCCGCCCACGATCGCCACCCCGAGCGGCTGACGCAGTTCCGATCCCGTACCAAAGCCGATCGCAAGCGGCACCGCTCCCAAAATGGCGGCAAAGGTCGTCATCAAGATCGGCCGGAAGCGCTTCAGACAGGCGGTGTAGATCGCCTCCTTCGGACTTAGCGCGTGTTCACGCTCGGCCACGAGCGCAAAATCGATCATCATGATCGCGTTCTTCTTGACGATCCCGATCAACAGCAGCACCCCAATGAGGGCGATCAGACTGAAATCGATGCGGAAAAGCAGCAGCGCCAAAAGCGCCCCCACTCCAGCCGACGGCAGGGTCGACAGGATCGTCAGGGGATGGATGTAACTTTCATAGAGAATACCCAGCACCAGATAAACCGCCAGGATCGCTGCCAGCAGCAGCAGCGGCTCGTCACCGAGCGCGCTTTTGAACTCCGCCGCAGTCCCGGCAAAGCCGCCATGGATCGAGATCGGCACGTGCAGCTGCGCCATGGTGCGCTCGATCGCCGTCGTCGCCTCACCCAAAGATACGTGGGGCGGCAGGTTGAACGAGAAGGTCGTCGCCACAAAAGGGCCCTGATGATTGATCTGCAGGGGCGCGATCGAATAGCTGAGATGGCTCAGCGCCGCCAGCGGCACCATCTGCTCGGGACTGGTGCTAAGCGCCGAGCCGGTTGAGATACCGCCCTGTGCCGAGGTCGAAATCGCATTGATCTGTGCATTGCGCACCGCGGAGCTCGCAATGCCCGATATCCCAGTTCCCGCGCCCTGGAGCACCACGGTACCGGCGGCCGCGGCCGTCGCCGCACTGCCGCTGATCGCACCACCCGAAGTGCTGACATAGATGTTGCGCAGCATCTGGGGGCTTTGCCAGAACTGATGCTGCACCGCCATCACCACATGGTAGGTATTGTCATTCTGATAGATGGTCGAGACCGGGCGCTGCCCAAAAGCGTCATAGAGCGTGTTGTCGATCTGCATGAACGATACGCCGAGGCGCGAGGCGGTGGCACGATCGACATCGACATTGACCTGAAGCCCACCGGCCTGACGGTCGGAATTGACATCCTGCAGCTGCGGTACCTGCTTCAGGGCATCGGTGATCTTTGGCAGCCATTTGTTCAGTGTGCTGAGACGATCGGCCTCCAGCGTGTACTGATAGGCACCATTACCTTCACGTCCTCCGGCCCTCACATCGGAGGCGCCCACAAAATAGATCCGCGCACCCGCGACGTGCATCATTTTGCTGCGCAGGCGCTCGGCCACCTGATTGGTACTGAGGCCGCCGCGTTCGGCCAGCGGCTTCAGCTGGATGAAAACCTTGCCGGTATTGGACGCTCCCCCAACGGGACCGGCGGCGCCGCCGATAAACCCGGTCACATGGGCCACCGCCTTGTCCTCGCGGATCACCCTCATGAAGGTCTTGAACTTCTTGCTCATCAGCTGGAAGGAGATGTTCTGGTCTGCGACAATGCCGCCGCGGATCATGCCGGTGTCTTCGCTGGGAATGAAACTCTTGGGAACCACCACGAAGAGATAGAAATTGAGCACGATGGTGACGGCCAGCACGATCATGACCGTACCGGGATAACGCAGCGCCCAGCCCAGCGAGCGCTCATAGGCGCGATGGGCCTTGACATAAATGCCTTCGGCGATGCGTCCCAGCCTGCCCTCGGACGCCCCGTCGCCAGGCTTGAGGTCCAGCCAGGCACAGAGCATCGGTGTCGTGGTCAAGGACACGACGAGGGAGATCAGAATCGAAGCCGACAAGGTGACGCCGAATTCGTGGAAGAAGCGTCCTGGCAGCCCACCCATGAGCACCACCGGTAAAAACACAGCGATCAGCGACAGGCTCATCGCGAGCACAGTAAAGCTCACTTCGCCAGCACCCTTCAGCGCCGCCTCAAAGCGCGGCATGCCATCTTCGATGTGTCGGGAAATATTTTCGAGCACCACGATGGCGTCGTCCACCACAAAACCGGTGGCCACCGTGAGCGCCATCAAGGACAGGTTGTCGAGGGAAAAGCCGAAGGCGTACATCACGGCCAGAGTGCCGATCAGGGACAGCGGTACGGCAATCGTAGGGATGATCGCCGCGCGCGCGTTACGCAGGAAAAAGAACACAACGAGGATCACGAGCACGATCGATATCCCCATCGCGCTGCCCACGTCGATGAGCGAGGCGCGGATGGAGGGCGTACGGTCACTGACGATGTGAATCTGCACCGACGGCGGCAAGGCCGCCTTCAGCGCCGGCAGCTCCTTCTTTACCTTGTCCACAGTGTTGATGATGTTGGCCCCCGGCTGGCCGAACAGGATTACAAGGACCGCTGGCTCATTGTTGGTCATGCCGAGATTGTGGACATCCTCGACGCCGTCATAGACATGGGCGACATCCGACAGTCGCACCGGGGCACCGTTACGGTAGGCGATGATCAGGTTGTGGAACTGGGCGGCCTGTGAGGCCCGGTCATTGCTGTAGATCTCGAATTTGTTCGCGCCCTGGATCACTGCACCCTTGGGGGCATTGGCATTGGCACTGGCGATGGCCGCACGGACATCTTCAAGACCGATGCCATATTTGAAGAGCATCAGGGGATTGAGATCGACGCGAACCGCGGGCAAAGAGGAGCCCCCCAGTTCAACCTGTCCGATCCCGGAGATCTGGCTCAGCTTCTGCTGAATGATATTGGAGGCCGAATTATAGATCTGCCCGGGTGTCAGCGTCGGCGACGTCAAAGACAGGATCAGAACCGGAAACGCGGCCGGGTTGAGCTTCCGGTAAGAAGGATTGCTGCGCAGTCCGGCCGGCAAATCTGCCCGCGCCGCGTTGATCGCCGCCTCGACGTCGCGGGCCGCCCCGTTGATGTCACGGCTGAGGCCAAATTGCAGCACGATGAAGGTGGAGCCCTGTGAACTCCTGCTCGTCATCTCGGTGACATTGGCAATGGTACCCAGATGGCGCTCCAGCGGGGTTGCCACGCTTGTCGCCATGGTTTCGGGGCTGGCCCCGGGCATCTGCGCCTGGACAAAGATGGTTGGAATGTCGACATTCGGCAGGGGCGCCACCGGCAAGAGCGGAAATGCGACCAGCCCCGCGATCGCAAGCGCGATGGTGAGCAGGATGGTGGCGACCGGTCGGCGGATGAAGAAAGCGGGCAGGTTCATTCCGCAGGTGCCCGTTCCACTGCCGAGCCACGACCGAACCGGACTCTGAGGTCCCGCGCCAGCCGGTCGAAGTAAAGATAGATCACCGGCGTCGTGAACAGGGTCAGAAGCTGGCTCAGGATCAGCCCGCCCACGATCGAAATACCAAGCGGATGGCGCAGCTCCGAACCCGCCCCTGAGCCCAGCATCAAAGGAAGCGCGCCAAACAGAGCCGCCACTGTGGTCATGAGAATGGGCCTGAAACGCAGCAGCGCGGCCCGCCTTATGGCCTCAGGGGCCGGCAGCCCCAGCCTGTTCTCGGCCACGAGGGCAAAGTCGATCATCATGATCGCGTTCTTCTTGACAATGCCGATGAGCAGGACAATGCCGATGATCGAGACGATATCGAGTTCATGCCCAGAGATGATGAGTGCGATCAGGGCACCAACACCTGCGGACGGCAGAGTCGAAAGAATGGTCAGGGGATGAATGAAACTTTCATAGAGCATGCCCAGCACGATGTAGACCACGACGATGGCCGCCAGAATAAGCAGCACCTCGTTGGACAGTGCTGACTGGAAGGCGAGCGCCGTTCCCTGGAACGCCGTCGACACATCCGCTGGCAGACCAACAGCCCGTTCGCTCTGACGAATGGCGCTGACCGCGCTGCCCAGCGAATAGCCGGGCGCGGTGTCGAAGGAAATTGTGGCAGCCGGGAACTGGTTCAGGTGACTGATGGAGAGCGGTTTGCGGGTGATTTCGATATGGGCGATGGCCGAGAGTGGCACCTGCCCACCACCGGCCGAGAGCAGATAAATCCTTTTCAGCGATGCCACCGAGGTCTGCAAGCTGGGACTGGCCTCGAGGATTACCCGGTACTGGTTGGACTGGGTAAAGATGGTGGTGATCTGGCGCTGACCAAAGGCGTCGTAGAGCGCATTGTCGACGGCCGCGGCGGTGATGCCGAGGCGCGCGGCATTGTCACGGTCGACCACCACACTTGCCGCCGCCGCCTTATCGAGGTCATCGGTCGAGACATGGATGAGTTCGGGACGCTTGCGCAGTGCCGCCAGCACCTTGGGCACCCAGGCCTCAAGATGTGCCGTTGAGGCGCTCTGCAGGGTAAACTGATATTGCGCGGCGCTGACGGTGGAGGCCACGGTCAGATCCTGGACCGGCTGCAGCGAAAGCTGGATGCCGGCAACCGTGTGGGCAAGAGTGGCAAGATGGCCTTCGACCGCGGATATCGAATGCTGGCGCTGATCCTTGGGTTTGAGATTGATGTCCATGCGCCCCTGGTTGAGCGTCATGTTGGTGCCATCGACCCCGATGAAGGAGGACAGGCTGACGACATCGGGATCTTTGAGAATTTCCTTGGCAAGCGCCTCCTGGTGTTTGGCCATCGCAGAGAAGGAGATGTCCGGG
>JAJZGY010000139.1 GCA_021804785.1 Pseudomonadota bacterium
GATCCCGCTCAGGCCGCTCTGCTCGACCGTCTCGGCATCGTCCTGACCAAGCGAATGCGGATGAACGAGCCTTTACCCGCGCGCCAAGCCTGGACCTGTTCAACCCCAAAAAACAAAAATGTAGTGCCAACTTTTTGGCTAGGCATTGACTTGCCTAACCCCTCAACCCGATTCTGCGTAAGTTGGGTTAGTGCTGTTGGGCACGAGCAAGTTGTGGATCAGTGTGGTGCCAGTGGCAAAGAGATAGTGACCCGGATACGGGGTAGGAAGGCACCATAGCGAGTCATCCTTTCCGCACGCACCTTCAACGAATCGAAAGAATCGCTATGGGCATTGGCGGTCTGCTGATCAGCTCTTATAATTTGAAGCCAGCTGCGCGCGAGGTTTGGATGGCGCGGAGCATTCCGATTACCAATAAAAAGGCTCCCGCTGGTTGGCGGGAGCCCATCTTGCAGGCGCGTCACTACGCGTGACAGCCATGCGCCGTACTTTTGAAATCTCGTATGAAGAATTATTTCTTCTTCATCGCGCCTTTCTTGGCCATCGGCTTCATTGCCTTCTTGGGCGTCATCTTCTTGGCGACCTTATGCTGCATGGTCTTAGTGGCAGGTGGCTTCGCAGCCGTCTTGGCAAGAGCCGGAGCCGCAACGAAGCCAACTGCACCGACTATGGCCAGAGCGGCGGCGGTGGACTTGAAAGCCTTCAACATGGAGATCCCCTACAAATGGTTCCGATTACGTCCAGCTAATGCGGGACGGGCGGATTCCAATCAGCCAATCACGGCTGCATTGTGGCAAAGCCGGTGAGAGCAAACATTAAATGGATTCAATAGTTGCGCTGCAACCTAAGTCGCCCAGACTGTTATGTGCACTGCAAGGTTGGGCTGTTTCAGCGACCTGACACGACCGTGATCGGGAAAAGCCTGTTATATTCCGGGATTTTGTAAAGCGGACCGGTACGCGCTTCGGTGCAGCAAAGTGCAATGTCTCTAAGCCTTTACGCGGTCACAGTCAGCCGCACTGGTGCCCAATACTTGAAGAAGTTCTGTTGAATATATGAAAATATTATAATGATCCCCTTCCCAAGGTGGCAGGCGCGTTAATGCCAACGCGATGCCGATGCATGTCTGGGCGAGCGTCTATTGGCAAGCCAGCCATTCGCGCAGCCGCGCGATTGCAGTATCTGTCTCGGATTCGGAGACCGCAAAGCTGATGCGGATGAAGCAATGGCCGTCGACCGGATCGAAATCCACACCCGGTGCGAGGGCGATCCCAGTCTCCTCAAGCACCGTTTTGCAGAAAGAAAAACTGTCCGTCGTCAAATGACGCACATCAGCATAAATGTAAAAGGCTCCATCAGGTGGCGCGATCGAGGTAATACCCATCTGCGGTAGGGCCTCGATCAGGCGCTGCCGGTTGCGACGATAAACCTCGACATGAGCCTCAAGGATCCCGCTGTCTTCGAATGCGGCCAGAGCAGCATGCTGGCTTAGGGACGGCGCCGACAGGAACAGATTACCGAGAAGCGCACGGGCCTTCGCATTTTCCTCGGGTGGCGTCACAAGCCAGCCCAGTCGCCAGCCTGCCATGCTGAAATATTTGGAAAAACTGTTGATGACGAACGCGGAGGGTTCGAACTCCAGCAAAGAGCGGGTTGGCGGGCCATAGCTGAGGCCATGATAGATTTCGTCAGAGATGATGGCGATGTTGCGCTCCCGGCATATCCTGGCGATCGCGGCAAGACCTGCGTCATCAATGATTTTTCCGGTGGGATTGGCAGGGCTCGCCACAATCAGGCCGTCGGGAAGCGGGTCGAGGCGCGCGATCTGCTCTGCCGTCAGCTGATAACGTGTAGACGGACCGCAGGCGATCTCGACCGGCACGAGGCCCAGTGCCCGGAGCGTATTACGGTAGGCGACATAACCCGGGCGGGCCAGTGCGATGCGCGCTCCCTGAGAGAAACGGGTCAGCAGTGCCAGCACGAGGGCAGGAGAGGCCCCACAGGTTAAGAGGAAGCGGCTGGCATTGATCTCAAGTCCGTAGCGTTCCTGATAGTGGCGGGCAAGGCGCTGACGCAGGGCCGGGCTCTCCCAGTAGCCCATCGGGTCCCGGTCCAGAACGCTGTGAGCGGTGGCAATGGCGGAGGGCGGAGCGCCAGTCGAGGGCTGACCAAATTCCATATGAATGATGGAGTGGCCTTCGGCCTGCAGGGCGTAAGCCCGGGCGCTGATAGCAATTGCACGGAAAGGTTGAACATCAGTCTGCATGAGCGTCACGCTTCCTCGAAGTCATATAGAGTCGATATTGTATATGGAAAAGCCCTAAGCGATAAGCGCGTACACTGCCACGCTCCATTGTTCACGGCTGCGTCAGAAAGCCCCCGTGATCGCTGCCCAATTCCGCAGGAGCAAGGAGGCGCGAGATGTCGGTACGAGCCTGATCGCGAACGATCTGCGGACTAATCAGACGTGGATTGCGGGTCCCAACGTTTTTCCGTCCCCCGGCGAGCATTTCGCTAGTCCCGCCGGCGCTGCACGGCTGGCGATGCCCTCGTAACGCGAAACATCATCCGCATTGAGGTATTGGCTGTTGATTTCCGCTGAGAAGTGACCCGGGAAGGCCGGATTTTCCACGCTTCAGCGAATGGTCCGCGATCTTCGGCGACGCCCAAATGACCACAGCCCTCCTCGACCGTCTAACGCACCATTGCCACATCCTGCAGACCGGCAATGACAGCTTCAGATTCAAAAACAGCTCAGTGCAGAAAACCCAAAAACGGAAGGAGAAAATCCGCCCTTGACCTCATCATGAGATCCAAACCATAACCAAGAGCCGGGTCAAATCTCGATGGAATTCCCGGGTCACTTCTCAGCGGAAATCAACAAAATAAATAATTGCTTTATCATGCAGGGTGTTGCGCAGCCCCGCCTGACCTGGTCGAGTGGGGACGCATCTTGGATGCATGGCTCCAAAGTCTCTGGTGATGATGGTTCTTGCGTGCGATCTGTAAAGATCCTTTGTTGGCTGGTTCCTGTCTATCATCAGGTGGACCCGCTAAGGGGCGCGATGAACACAGATGATCTGTGATGAGGTAAAATCTTGAGTCCCACGGAGCGCCCCTATCATATGCTGGTAAAGCCTGCCGGGGCTGCCTGTAATCTTGGTTGCCAGTACTGCTTTTTTCTTTCCAAGGAAAAGCTCTATCCAAAGCGGGAAAGTCCCCTGATGCGTGAGGACGTGCTGGAATCCTATATCCAGCAGTTGATCGCTTCAGCGGTCGGCCAACAGGTTGAAATTGCCTGGCAGGGTGGGGAGCCAACCCTCCGAGGCCTGGATTTCTTCAAGCTCTCAGTGGCACTGGCCGAACGCCATCGTAAGCCTCACCAACATATTCTTCATACCTTGCAGACCAACGGCACGCTTATCGATGACGAATGGGCGCAGTTCCTCAGGGAGAACAATTATCTGGTTGGTCTCAGTATTGATGGACCACAAGCAATGCACGATGCCTATCGCGTCGACAAGCAGGGTGAGAGCACTTTTGATAGCGTGATGCGCGCATGGCAATGCTTGCGACGGCGCAATGTCGATGTCAACGTGATGTGCACCGTGCATGCTGCGAACGCTGATCATCCGCTTGAAGTATACAGATTTTTCCGCGACGAGCTGGAAGCTCAGTTTATCCAGTTCATTCCCATTGTGGAGCGGGCAACGCCTGAAACACTCCACCTTGCCAACCAGGGTTGGGGCGGCCACACCGGTGCTAATCGTCCGCTTTACCGGCAGGAGGGTGAACTGGTGACGGAGCGGTCGGTAAGGTCCGTTCAGTTTGGTCGGTTTCTTACCTCTATTTTCGACGAATGGGTCAAGCGGGATGTTGGCACGATTTTTGTCAACACCTTTGACGTTGCGCTTGGAAGTTGGGCAGGGCAGCACAACTCCTGTATCGTTTCTCCTACCTGTGGCGGTTCACTTGCCATGGAACATGGTGGTGACGTTTACAGCTGCGACCATTTTGTCGAGCCGGACTATTACCTCGGCAACATTCGCGATACACCACTCGGTTTGCTGGCACGCTCTGACAAGCAGCGGGCATTTGGAGCTGCCAAGTACGAAAAGCTGCCAAAGTACTGCAAGGAGTGTCCGGTTCTCTTCGCTTGCTACGGCGAGTGTCCACGCAATCGCTTTATCCGGACACCAGATGGAGAGGAAGGCCTGAACTATCTCTGTGCCGGCTACAAGACATTTTTCACGCATATTGCCAAACCGATGCGGAGAATGGCGGAACTCCTGAGACAGGGCCGGTACGCGGACGAGATCATGCAGGAGCTCTGAGCCCGTCCGCGTGCAATCAGAGGGTGGGGCAGCTACCCCTCATGCAGTCCGGGCGTTTGTGGGGTGGGATTGTTAGGCCCTAATGCTGCGCGTGACTGCCTGTGGCATTGACGACAGGGCCCATTGTCGCCGAGGCTGATCTACGATAGCCGGCTCTTCGATGTTGATCGCCGTGGGGTCGGGCGCGTGGGAGGAAGCTGGGCATGACACAGTACAGAAGCATTCATCTTGTGGATCCAGCGCTGCTGCCGCTACTCGAAGTGCTCCCGAAGTTCGAACTTTCCATGGACGTATTGCCGGCCGTACGGGCAAGCCCGATGATGATCCCTGA
>JAJZGY010000053.1 GCA_021804785.1 Pseudomonadota bacterium
CCTCAAGCAGCCGGGCATTGGCACGAAAGCGTTCGATCTCGGTGCAGACGGTATCCATCATCCTCACTCCGCAGCAAGCTGGCCGGCACTGGCCCTTCTGGCCAGAAGGAAGCGATCAATGGCCTCGGCCGCATCAAGGCCATCGCGTACCGCCCATACGACTAGGGAAGCGCCGCGTACCACGTCGCCCCCGGCAAACACGCCGTCGATGCTGGTCATCATTGTTTTTTGAACAATGCGCAGCGTTCCATTATCGCGCGTGGCGAGTTGGGGTGCGGAAAACAGGCTCGGCAAGTCCTCCACATCGAAGCCAAGTGCCGAAATCGCGAGATCGACATCGAGGCTGAATTCTGAGCCGCTGATCGGCTCCGGCGTGCGCCGGCCAGCCGGATCGGCAAGGCCGAGACGTTGGCGGACAAGGCGTACGGCTTCGACATTACGTGTTCCCTGAAATGCGACCGGCAGGGTCAGCCACTCGAAGCTGACGCCTTCCTCTTCGGCGTGGGCGACCTCACGCAGAGAACCCGGCATGTTGTCGCGATCGCGTCGGTAGAGACAGCTGACGGACAATGCGCCCTGACGCATGGCGGTGCGCACACAGTCCATGGCGGTGTCACCGCCGCCGATGACCGCGACCTTCTTGCCATGTGCATCGAGCCCCTTGTCCATGGCCTTTGGCAGATGGTCGCCAAAGCCGCGGCGATTGGAGGCGATGAGAAAATCAAGCGCCGGTACGATGTGGCCAAGATCGACGCCCGGCACCCTGAGTTCCCGCGCTTTATAGACGCCCGTGGCGATGAAGACTGCGTCGTGCCGGGCGCGTAGATCTTTTAGACTGGCGTCACGGCCAACCTCGAAGTTCAAGGTGAATGCGATGCCGCCCCGCTTGAGCCGTTCGATGCGGCGCTGCACCACGGACTTCTCCAGCTTGAAGCCCGGAATCCCGTAGGTCAGAAGGCCGCCGGGGCGGTCGTGACGGTCATAGATAGTGACGCGATAACCGCGCTGACGCAGGGTTTCGGCGGCGGCAAGGCCCGCCGGTCCGGCACCGATGATGGCCACGCTCTGGCCACGATCGGCAGCAGGCGTCAGGGGGGCGACCCAGCCATGGTTCCAGGCAGTATCGGATAGATAGCGTTCGATCGCACCAATGGTGACGGTGCCATGACCGGACTGCTCGATGGTGCAGCTGCCCTCGCACAGGCGGTCCTGCGGGCAAATGCGGCCGCAGATTTCAGGCAGGGGATTGGTCGCCTGGCTGAGGCGGTAGGCCTCCTCGAGCCGGCCCTCAGCGGTCAGCTTGAGCCAGTCGGGAATGTTGTTTGATAGCGGACAATGCACCTGGCAGAAGGGAACCCCGCATTGCGAACATCTGGCTGCCTGCTCGGCGGCCTTGGCGGCGGCAAACTCGGCATAGACCTCATTGAAGTCGGTCACGCGCTCGCCGGCAGCGCGCTTCGTCGGCAACTCGCGCCCGACATCGACAAATCGTAACATTGTTTCTGCCATGGCCAGCTTTCCGTCATGCAGTTTCCCGACGAGTTTTCTCTGTTAGGGCCCTTCGAGGGGTATTTCCAGCACAAATTTAACAATATGGCATAAGAACTGCCATTGTTTGTGATGTCAGGAGATCCAAAAAAGTGATTTGCGAATATTATCCAAATAATACGGCAGCAATATTGACTTAAATATGGCGCGCACAGCGGTCAGGGCTGCGAAAGTGATGCTTTCGAGGTCCGGTGAATGCCTGGCGCGCAAAAGCGCGTCCGCGGCGCGCGAGCCGCGGATCAGCTTTGACGAAAGCTGTTGATCCGAACTCAGCTCTGGACGGGCTGCACGGTTTCGCGCTCGTACTGTCCGTGCGCCCGGAAACGCCACAGATAGGACGGCAGGATGGCAGCGAGCGAATCCGCTACGATGCCCAGATCGCTCAGGCCCAGTGCCTGCGCACCAACGACATTGTCCTTGCGCAGAAGCCGGACCTGATCGGTGGTAATCGGCGCTCCGGGAACCATGCTGAGGACGCGGCCAAGGAGGCTGGCCAAGGTGAAGGGCAGGGGCAGGAGGAGCCTCCTGCGGCAGATCACCTGCAGCATGAGCTGCATTAGCTCCCTGAAGCTGTAGATATCTGGGCCGCCAAGTTCGTAGAGCTTTCCTTCTGTCGACGGATCAGCCAGGCAGGCACAGACCGCCGCCGCGACATCGCCTACGAAGACCGGCTGAAATCTGGTCTTGCCGCCCCCGATCAGGGGCAGTACCGGTGACAGCCGGGCCATGGCTGCAAAGCGGTTAAAGAAGCCGTCTTCTGGCCCAAAAACGATCGACGGACGCAGGATCGTGGTCCCGGGCATGGCCGCGCGCGCGGCATCTTCGCCCTGGGCCTTGCTTTTGGCATAGGTAGATTTTGAATTCTTGGCCGCCCCGATCGCTGAAAAGTGGATGAGACGCTTAAGCCCGTGCTCTGCCACTGCCTTGGCGATGGTCCGGGCTGCATCGACATGCAGCGCGCGGAAACTCTGCCGGCCAAAGGATTGCAATACCCCAACAAGATTAACCGCGTAGTCGGCTCCGCGCAGGGCATCGGCCACCTCTTCGCGGTCGTGAACATCACACTTTACCACCTGCACCTGGCCCACCTGGCCTGCCACCAGCAGGAAGGGAGCAAGATTGGGTCGGCGCACGGCTACCCGTACCCGGTAGCCGGCCTTCGCCAATGCCCGGACCACATGTCTGCCGATAAAGCCCGATCCACCGAAAACAGTTACCACCTGTGGCATGGTATGCCCTTCCCATGATTGCCGCGCTGCGGGAGTGGCGTTCATAGCCAAAGCCCTGGGCGAAGCAAAGGCCGCATTTCGCCGCTCATCGGCGCGAGTACCGGCACGCCGGCCCGGCAGCTAATCGTCCAAGACATAGACCCGTTCGCCGGTCTTGGGCTCAATCCATACAGTGATGCCCTTTCCGGTGTGGTCGTCAATGAAGCGCTCGCTGGTAAGCTGCCAGCCAGGTCCGGGGACGCGAGTCACCGGCTTTTTGTAATGCACCCGTTCATAGAGTGTACCGATCAACAGCAGCGCGCCGGCCACAAGCATGCTGATTCCGGTCCAGTGAGCCGTGGCCATTAGCCCGATGCCGGCCAGTACCGCGACAATTCCCAGACCGATCAAAACTGCCCGCAGCATCGCTGTTATCCTAGCGGGTGCCATCTGCTGGATCGGCGACCACGGCCGTGCCATAGGCCACGATCTCGCTCATGGTCTGTCCGATTTCCGACGAATCAAAGCGCATCATCACCACGGCATTCGCGCCCATGGCGGTGGCGTTCTTCACCAGACGGTCGACCGCTTGGCGGCGCGCTTCTTCAAGGAGTTGCGTGTATTCATGGATTTCGCCCCCTATGATAGAGCGCAAGGCGGCCATGATGTTGCCGCCCAGCCCCCGCGAACGAACCACCACACCAAAGCATTGTCCCAGGACCTGACGCACCTGCATGCCCGGCAGGTTTTCGGTTGTGACGACCAGCATTGTTCTCTCCTGTGGAACCGGGGGCAGTGTGCGCCGGAAACACTATCGGGGCAAAGTGCCAACGCCGTTGACAGCAAGTTGGCGTCCTCCTACATACCCGGCCGGCCTTGCCCAGATGGCGGAATTGGTAGACGCGCTAGTTTCAGGTACTAGTATCGCAAGATGTGGAGGTTCGAGTCCTCTTCTGGGCACCAGCTCCTAGTTTCAGATTATCCCTGCTGATCGACAAAATGGCGGAAATCAGCCATTAAAGGGCTTGACCAATCCCGGGAGATGCCAAGCAGCTTCATGCGATCTGGTGCCATAAGGTGCCACCGTTGGGACCATAGTGGAACCAGCGGGGGTCTGATGGCACCACCCAGATCTCAGGGCTCTTTGACCACGGCTCGCGCAGCTGGGGATCCTCGCTATGGCGCTTACGGACATCCAGGTTCGTGCTCTTCGCCCGAAGAGCAGTGTTTATCAATCGGCAGCTGAGCGGGGCCTATACTTCGAAGTCCATCCAAATGGATCGAAGCTCTGACGGTACAAGTATCGGTTTCTCGGAAAGCAAAAGCGCCTGGCCCTTGGGCGCTATCCTGAAGTCGGCCTGGCCGACGCCCGCCATCGCCGCGACGCAGCCAGAAAAGCATTGGACACTGGCACCGATCCCCTGGCGGCGCGCAAGCGCGAGAAGCTGGCTGCGCATTTCAATGCTGCCAACAGCTTTGAACACTCGCCCAGGAATACATAGACAAAATGAAGCGGGAAGGGCGAGCCAGCGCTACTACGGATAAGGCTCTTTGGCTCCAGAAGAAAAAAGTCTGCCGCTGGTTTTACATCGATATTCGCAAGGCACTCGACGGTAGGATCGACCGAGAGGACGCGATCGTCCGCGTGCCCGAGGACAAAATCGAGCGCACGGATTTCGGCAGAGAGGTTACGCGCGACCTTTCGACGCCTGCGAAGGAATATGCCGCGCTTATGTATCCGGTCTCCCAGGTGTTTGATTGGGACAAATGGCAAGACGGGCTCGACAAACACTGGGCCGGCGACGAGCACAAGGCAGTGCGAGAGGACTTTCGCACCTTCAAGCGGAACATCCTCGAAAACTTCAAATACTACCACGTTCCGGTCATCGCCCTGGACAGATCAACGTCGAAAGAGGCGGTCTGCGTCGTCTTCGAGAAGGTGAATACCGGCGGTAAAGCGCTCGATGCGTCTGAGCTCGTTACCGCGATATATGCGGCTTCCGGGCACGAATTGCGCAAAGATTGGTACGGTGACGACAACACGAAAGTCCGGCACCGCCGCCTAGCGGATGCGTCGCGCCACAGTAGATATCCTTTCGAACACTTATGCGTATCGCGGGTGTCGCAGCCAACGCGGCGGATTTTCACGTTTGCGCTATTACAGACTGCAGGAATGTCTGGCATCCCTTGATAGCCAGGCGCGTAGGCTCGACAACAATGCAGCGCTCGTCGTCTTCCTGCGTATGTAAGAAGCGATGGGCGCCAAAGAATCCTGCGACAGTCTTATAGCCAGCCTTGTGTATTGGGGTGAGCTCACCGGCGGTAAAGCGATCTGTGGTATAGGGGTTTTCTATGCCGGGCTGGCCCGCGAATGCCCGCTTTGCACGCTTTTCAACGTTAGGGCTTACGACGAGATATCGTTGCGGATCCGCGCTGGGAAGTGGAAGCAGCGGCGGAATCAGCGACTGCCAATCGCGCGCGGCTATGCTTGCGCCGAGCGTTAGCCAAACCGCTGTAGCATCCGGCTTGGGGGCAATATCTCGAATTGCTTGGTCTGCACCAAGATATTCGTATTCATGAGCGGTATTGCAGATAAACGCGAGATTGTAGCCGTGGAACGCGGCTGGCGCCCAACGAGCCAGAGCGAGCCATATTGCGACCCCTGGACCACGCTCTGCCGCACAGGTGAACCAACCAGAACGGGGCGTTGAGACGATAATCCATTTGGATTGTCCACGGTCAAGGTGACCGACAAAATTGAATGCAGCCCGTCGGCCTTCCTCCCCGGTCAGGAACAGGGAAGCGCTGGCGCCATGCATGGCACCTTCTAAGAAAGGCAATGCTTGGTCAGGCGCCAACACGCCGACCGGAACATCAAACATCGGTTTGGTGCCGTCTGTATTGAGCGCTATTGCCTTCTGAGTGGGTCCATTCGTGATAATGACCGCCGCACGGGCGCCCTTAGCGATGGCGGCGCGAACACCATCGTGGATAGGCTTTTGCAGTGCACTTACCCATCTTGAATAGGGCAAATCAATGAGGGCAATGGCGTCAGACAAGGACTGGCTGACTGGCAGCATGGGGTCGATACGAACCAAGCGGCCGGTCACACCCGTTGCACCAGTTTGAACAACAATTCCTTGTGGGATCAAAGGGGCAACTTGATGATTAAGAATTATTTCCGCACGATTTGGAGTGAAATATGGAACAGAAAAGCTTTGATGATGGATTTTGAATCCTTGGTGACCTAATTCTGATTTAAGCCAAGCACCGCAGGCGTTATCACCCGCTCCACCCGCGGCTTTGATGCCAAATCCAATATATCGTTCGAGATCTTGTCTAACAGTATCGGGCGCTGCTTTCACGAGGCCTCCTGACATGGGAGCGACCGCCGCCGCTGCGGTGCCAGCGGCGAGTACATGTCGTCGTGTTGGACCTTCACTTTTCTCTGTCATCGCTTCCTCCCTGGTTTGGTTATTGTAGAAGACGTGACCTGCGAGTATTCACGCTGCCAGTCTTCAAGCTCGTTGCGTAGCGCATCCTTCGGCATTGAACGGAACGGGCGCTTCTTGAGTTTTGAGCCGACCTCAAACATAGCTCGCAGGCCCGCACCTACAAAGACCGGCAGGCGGCGTGCGATTTCCGCGAAGTCGAGTGCAGATATTTTGCCTTTGGAGAGAACTCCAATGCGCTCTGTCTGACCAAGAGAGAACGTATAAGAACCGCTCATGAAGTAGTATGCCCAATAGATTTCTTCCTCTCGGGCATCGGGTATGATCCGTTTGATGTCTGCAATCATCTCATAGGAGACGTAGTCGAACGCCTGGGTCATCAATGTACGCATCGGGCCGCTTGAGGTACTTACATAAGCAACAATTGCAAGATAATTTCGCCACCCGTGATCATTCGCGCCGAGTTCAAAAACCGGCCGTGTGAAGGCATCCACGATCCCTTCGAGCGTCATATTATCGCCAGCGCTCTCGCGATAATGCGCCATAGCTTTACGACGAAGCTCATTGGATGCGGGTGCGCGGCGCATAAACACCGCTTCAAACAAGCGCTCCTTGTCACCAAAGTAATAGCGCATCAGTGATGTATCGACGCCGGCGAGCTCAGCTACGCTTGTGAGTGTGGCACCATTATAGCCTTTCTCGGCGAATTCCGCTTCGGCGCAATCCAGAATCAACGTCATTGATGCATGGCGGCTCTCGGCATGGGAGCGTCGCCCCTTGGTCTTGGCTGGCACGGCAGTCCTCATCTGACCTCAACAATATTTCCGAGGGTATGCCAGCGCTCGCTGCAAAGTGCCAGAGGATACTATCAAAAATTTCTTGTTAAGGAAAGAAACAATTGAATGATTTCTGCCCAATTTCTTAGGTCGGGCTGATTGAGAGTTTTCCGGCTAGGCGGCCCTCAGGAGTGACCCTGGCTATGACGCTGTCTCACGCGGATATGACAGTTTCGATGGCCGGAATATGCATGTTGCTTTTATGAATGGAACTTATGCTGCGGCTTATGCCTCTATCTCTGAGGTCTTTCCAAATCAACTCAGGGGCACAGGCTTTGGGGTGGCGTTTTCCATGGGCAGGATTGGTGGGGCAGTATCGCTAATCATTTTAGGTCTGATTTTTCCAGCGTATGACTTCTCCGGCGTCTTCGGCTTGAGCGCCGCTTCGTTGGTGATCGGCGCGCTGGCAGCTATTCTACTTGGCGTCGGCACCCTCAGCAGATCTCTGAAGGAAATTGCCGCCGGATAATTGCTGCGACCGTGGTTTGATCTGTCCGGTATCGACATGAATCCCAGCTTCAGCGCAATACGACAGGTATCACGGGCCACTGTTCAAGATCACTGATCAATCACTGTACCCGCAGATGCAATTCCCATTTTGGGGACTGGTGCCGATACGAGATCCTTCCAAGATGCAAAGCCTACAGTTCATGCTACGCGGGCAGTGCATGCAGCAGTACTGAACCGACTCTTGTTCCTAAGGGTGTGGATGCCGCACGAGCCTAGGGTTTTCCTGCTCTCGCAATATATTTCTTCTTAAGGAAAGAAAGATATTGACAACGGCATGAGTGGCGCTAATGATCACAATAGGGCGCACAGAACGCCTTGCGAGGGAGAAAATGCGCAGAGAATTTGCTCAAGCCGCTTTTGTGGCGGCGGTGTCCATTGGGCTCGTGGGGCATTCGTTTGCCTCAGCCCCTCAGTCAATTGTTACGATCGCGCAGGGCAGCCTGGCCGGAAAGCTCGAGGCCGGAGGAGTGGTAGCGTTTAAGGACATTCCTTACGCCCTGCCGCCGATTGGCAATTTGCGTTGGAGGCCACCCATGCCGGCAAACCCGTGGCATGGAATACGTCAAGCCAAGGACTTTGGTCCGAGCTGTGTTCAACCCATACCACGAGGAAAAAGCGTTTACGCGGATCCGCCAAAACGCATGAGCGAGAACTGCCTCTCACTCAATGTGTGGCGGCCAGCGGATGCACACAACCTTCCCGTGATTGTATGGATCTATGGAGGATCCCTGGAGGTAGGGGGCAGCGCCCAGCCGATGTATAGCGGGCGCAGATTTGCCACGCATAAGGTAGTTTTTGTTTCCTTTAACTATCGGCTTGGCCCGCTTGGGTGGCTTGCATTACCGGCACTCAACAAGGAGTCGCCACATGGGGTGTCAGGCAACTACGGCCTTTTAGATCAAATAGCTGCGTTGAAGTGGGTTCAGAGGAACATTTCCGCCTTTGGAGGAAATCCTCGCAATGTCACCATCATGGGAGAATCCGCCGGCGCGCTCAGTGTCACCTACTTGCTGGCCACTCCGCTGGCCCATGGGCTTTTCCAGAAGGCGATCGCAGAAAGCCCCAATATGCGATCCTTTCCGAATCTGAGGGTTGCCAAACACGGGTTACCTTCCGCCGAGCAGATTGGAACCAGACTTAAGAATGCCCTTCATGCCGCAAGTCTAAAAGATATGCGTTCAATCAGCGCGGCAAAGATTACCGCCATTGGGCTAAGGGTCGGATTTCGTCCGCAAGGTACGATTGACGGGTATGTTTTTCCGCATCAGATAGTGACAATTTACAATCACGGCAACGAAGCACACGTGCCCGTTCTGGCAGGCTTTAATAGCGGCGAAATTGACGCTATGCGTGGCCTGATCCAAAGGCAGGCTCCTGCTAATCTGCGAGCTTATCGCGCAGAAATCCGGCGTGGCTATGGCGATCTGGCGCCCGCATTCCTCAAGCTCTATCCAGGCAAAGACATTATGAGCAGTATGCTCGCAACGCTGCGGGACGCAGTGTTTGGTTGGGCAGCGGAAAAAATCGTCCTTTCCGAAGTGAGAGCCGGAGAACCGGCCTATCTGTACTTTTTCGATCATGTCTACGCGAGCGCGCGAAAGCGGGGGTTGGGTGCGTTCCATGCGAGCGAACTGCCCTTCGTGTTTGGCGACATCGGCTCCCAAGCCTCGTTCCCGCCGAATTGGCCACCTCCGAAGGGCGCTGCCGATATAGCGCTGTCGGGGGCTATGATGGATTACTGGACCTCCTTTGCCAGGAGTGGCACACCGCGGGCACCCGGGGAGCCCGTTTGGAGAACCTTCTCCGATCATAAAAGTTACATGCACTTCGGTAAGACGCCCAGCGGGGCCACGGATCTTCTTCCCGGCATGTATTCGCTTAACAGCACAGTTGTGAAGCGACGCATGCGGGCTGGTGATCAGCAATGGTTTTTGGACGTCGGGGTAAATGCAAGGCCTCGTATCCCAGGTCCTTAGCGGCCGGTGGTTAGTCCGAATTCAAACTAGGAGGGGATGATGACACACGAGTACTTCAACGTGCGCTCAGCACGGCTGGCCTGCTTTTCCCGGAAAACCATATACGCCTTAGGGATGGCCACGGCTGTGATGGCAATCTTGCCGACCGCCGCTTCAGCTCAGTCAGCGCCAACGTCTGGAACCAAGCTGAAGAAAAGTACTGGGATCGAAACGGTTGTAGTGACTGCCGAAAAGCGGCGGGAGAATATCCGTAATGTCGCGGCGACCATTTCGGCGGTAACGGCCAGCCAACTCGAAGCGGTGGGACCGGTGACCAGCACTGGGGACCTACTCCAAAGCATACCGGGCGTTAGGTTCAATGATCTGGAAAGTCCCAATCTCAGCGAAATTTCAATTCGCGGATCTGGTACGGAACGCGCCACTGGCGCAGATTCCGGTGTAGGTCTTTTTGTAAACGGAGCTTATGTCGGCAGCAGTACGCTTGGTGGACGCAATTTCCGCAACGTGGACTTCTTCGATCTGAAGCGAGTTGAGGTATTAGAAGGTCCGCAAGGCGCGCTCTACGGTCGAAACGCCGAATACGGTGTTGTAAATATCGTGCTCGCGAAGCCTGAATTTCGAGACAGCGGAAGAGTATCTGAAACGTATACTGCCGGACTGAGCCAGAACAAGATCTCCCTGATTTTAAACCAGAAGCTAAGTGATCATGTAGCGGTACGCTTCGGCGGTGAGTCCATAGGTCAAAGCAGCGGCTTCTATTATAACCCAGACAACGGAAAGTACTACGATCAGACGAATGGATGGATTGCCCGAGGGCAGATCCGCTATCGTCGTGGGCCTCTGGATGTAGATTTTCTGCTTGATGCTCAGAATCTGGACCTTCCAACGTTCGTCAACGACTATGTGGCACCTCCTGGGTTCTATCCCACGCTTCCGTTAGGCTTCGTTACAAATCGCTTCACCGCTCCGCACGCGGGGAAGGATAGCGTAAATCAACAAGAACATAGAGCCATGATATTGGCTAACTACAATTTTGGTTGGGGGATTCTAACCTCCACGACGATGGCTAGCGACTGGACATCGGTGCAGAATTTTAATGCTTCCGCGATAGATTTGGCCACGGAAGCTCAGTTGCAGGCAAAGGGAGAAATCGGCATCTATCCTTTCTCCCAGGTACGAACTGACGTTCGTGACCGGACGCTATACGAGGATCTTCATCTCGCCGGGTCAGCCTTTAATGATCGGCTCATGTGGCTCGTGGGTGGAGAGTTTCTCTATCAGAAGGATCGCTCTACGATTTCAACAGCGACGTCGCCTTGTCCGCTTCGGGTTGGCAGTGGCGTATGCGGTGGCACACCTACAACGCCGCTATGCTATCTGCTGCTTTCGAATTCCACACCTTGTCCCAAGCCGTTTCCCTTTACCTTTGGCAGCTATAGCGTCGAGCCTCAGCAATATGACTCGGAGGCCATTTATGGGTCGGCAAAATATGAGCTAGGTGATGGTTTCGCGGTGGATGGACAGTTTCGCTATTCAGCAGACCATAAGACTGCGACGCTCAACGACTACATTCTCTACACGAATACGCTGGCCCAGCCGTCGTCAAGCTATACCTTTGATGGGCAGCGGCCTAGCTACACGCTCACTTTGAGCTACCTAATTCCTCGTTCCTGGCACGATTTGGTCTATGCGAAAATGGGAACCGGATATCGCGCTGGTGGCGTGAACAATGGATTTGCGGTTCCAGGAGCTCCGGGCGCTAGTTTTTCACCAACGTACGGAAATGAGGATACGACGAGCTACGAGGTTGGCATAAAGGGCGACATAGGATCATCCGTATACGCCACGCTTGACGCATACTATTCACGAACTGGAAATGCCATCACTAGTGTGGCGGACGGGTGCACCATAACTAACGTTTGTGGACGGGCGCAAACACTGTTCAACATAAATGCTGGAACGGTGCATGCCAAAGGTATCGAAGCGTCAGTAAGCTCAAGACTTGAGCTATGGGGTGGATCGCTCACACTGCAAGCTAATGGGTCAAACCAGTCCGCCACTTATGTGGAACTGCCGCCAGGTATCCCGGGTTTGCCGGTTTTGGACTCATTGGTAGCGCAAATCCCTCACTGGATTGCCTCTGCTAACCTAGGATATGCGCATTCCATAACCGGTAACTCGGATGCATTCGTCAATCTTTCATATCATGCACAGTGGGGTGGCGGGCAGGACGCAGTGACCAAGACTATTCCCTTCAACGAGCTTTCGACCATCAACAATTTGGATGTTCGTGCCGGGGTGGACTACAGGCAATTTGAACTTGCGTTCTTCGTACAAAATTTGACCAACGAACAGGTCGCACTGCTTAAATTTGAGGAATTGGGTGTGCCACTGGCAAGCCGATTTAACGAACCTCGCACCTATGGAGTAAACCTTACCTATAGATGGTAATCTAGAACAGATGAGGATGTCTCGATTGGCTCAGCGTCTGCGCATACAAGCGAAGTGATCTGCACGGCACCTGGCCCAGAACTACGTTACAGCGGTACCGAAAGCCATGTGTGCAGATTAGTGGCTGATGCAATGGACTATCGCAGGCGGAGGTGCAATAGACACCGTTCCGCCTGCGAGCAATTCAGTCGATACAGGTGCAGAGCAGTGTGATGATTGGCCCGTGTCGCAACCCAGATGCGCTACTAGGCGGCGGGGATTGACGCCTTTCGGTCACTGGGCGCAGGCGGAGATCGTTACCCACAGATGAATTCACGGTGTAGGGGAATGCTGGCGATGAGGAGATTCATCGCATTTTTCCCGAATAGGTATCGTTTAGGTGCGGCTCGCGAGCCCACTCGCGCACCAAGTGATAATTACCTTCGGAGAGGCCTCTATGATTGATGGAAGCATGCAGAAATTCCCTTTGACGCTTGATAAGATTTTAACTCATGCTGCGAAGTGGCATTCGAATTCCGAGATTGTCACTGGCGGCAAAGAAGGCGTCGCTTCTCGAATTAGTTATACGCAGTTGGCCGTTCACGCGCGCTGTGTTTCCAGCCTTTTAGACGGCATCGGCGTGAGTATTGGCGACCGGGTGGCTACTTTGGCTTGGAACAGCCAGGCTCATCTTGAGGTTTGGTATGGCATCTTTGGGATGGGGGCAGTTTGCCATACGCTCAATCCGCGACTGATGATCCCCCAGCTTTCATGGATGGTTGAGCAATCTGGCGCGCGCGTTTTGATTGTCAGTGCTGATTTGGTGGACTCGGCCATTGAAATTACATCTCGGGTATCGAGCTTGAGTCATGTACTGATCATCGATGGCGTCGCCGGAGAGGGTAATCATGGTGCAGCACAGTTTCGTCTTCTGACGCCGCTGCTTGAGCAAGAGTTTGGCGACTTCGACTGGGGAGTATTTAGTGAAGACGCGCCGTGTGGCCTTTGTTTTACGTCCGGATCGACTGGGGCGCCAAAGGGTGTGACCTACACTCATCGAGCGAGCTTTCTTCATACCTTACGGCTGCTTCAGAGCGACTCGTTGGCACTGAAAAGTTCCGACTCCGTTTTACCGGTTGTGCCGATGTTTCATGCGAATGCTTGGGGTGTACCATTTGCCGTGCCTGCTACAGGCGGCAAGCTCGTACTTCCAGGGCGCTATGCCGACGGAGCCCGGCTGGCCCGTTTGATTGAAAGTGAGAAAGTCACGGTTGCGGTCGGCGTTCCGACGGTATGGCTGGGTCTGGCGGAGCATCTGGCTCTTACTCGTGACAGGCTAACTACGTTAACACGTATCATTGTTGGCGGTGCGCCAATGCCACCGGCGTTAAAGGACAGGCTGGAGAGTGAACTCGGTGTTATTGTGCAGACCACTTGGGGAATGACGGAGTTGTCTCCAGTAGGAACCGTTGCGGTATTGGGAGATGAGGCGCGTGCGGCGGAGTTCTCTGGGCGGCCAGCCTTGGGTGTGGATCTTATGATTGCAGACGAGCGCGGTATGCCTCTTGCGGAACAGCGCGGATCAGAAGGCCGGCTTCATGTACGTGGTGCGTCAGTGATCGAACGCTATTTTGGGCAGGACACTCCTGCTACCAATTGCGATGGTTGGTTTGATACCGGTGATCTCGCGCGCATCAGCGACCGAGGGGATCTAATGATCACGGGACGCGCTAAGGACCTAATAAAGTCGGGCGGTGAGTGGATCAATCCCGCTGAAATTGAAGCGATAATTGGAGAACTCCCACAAATCGCGTTAGCCGCGGTGATCGGCCGGTCGGATGAAAAATGGGGTGAGCGTCCCATATTGCTTGTAGAACTAAGAGCTGGACAGGAAATATCCGACGATGAGCTTTTGAAAGCACTAGGCGGGCGGGTCGCACCCTGGTGGTTACCGGATTCCATCATACGTATGCACGTGATGCCCCTTGCCGCTACCGGAAAAATCGACAAGATCGAGTTACGCAAAAGCTTCCGTGACAGCTCTCGCAGTGATGATGAGCGCCTTGGGGTAGAAAATGAAGAGTTTCCGGTTCAGCGTGGTTAGGCCTGACGCGGACAAAATCTAATGGAAGAACGCTATAGGCGATTGGGAAAAGGATGGCACCAATGAAAGCGCCGGAAAAGCTTGGCTTTGACGCCGCGCGTCTCAACCGTGTGGATAGGTTCCTCAAAGAGCGGTATCTTGATAGCGGTAAAATTGCTAACGCGCAGCTCTTAATTGGCCGCGAGGGCGAGATTGTGCATTTTAGTAGCCAAGGGGCGGCATGCGAGGGAATGAGCCGATCAATAGACGAGGGTTCCATCTTCCGCATCGCAAGTATGACTAAGCCGATCACCTCTGTCGGCTTTATGATGCTTGTAGAGGAAGGCAAAGTTGCGATCGATACACCGGTTGGTGATGTGTTGCCGGAATTTAGGAATGTCGGAGTATATGCAGGTGGGGGCGGTTCGGTGCCGTTTATGACAAGATCTCCAGCCGAACCGATGCGTATGCTGGATCTGTTGCGCCATACCTCAGGGCTCACATATGGCTTTCAAAATCGTAGCAACGTTGACGCTGCATACCGGGCGAGCAAAATCGAGGACTGGCATGGTGAAAATGATCTTGATGGCTTTGTGTCCAAACTTGCGCAGCTACCATTGGAGTTCTCCCCGGGAGAGGCCTGGAATTATTCGGTGTCGACGGACGTGTTAGGTGCAGTGATTCAACGCGTGTCGGGAATGGCTCTTGATGAATATTTTTCTAAGAAAATATTCTTGCCCCTCAAGATGTTGGATACGGGATTTGTGGTACCGGAAAATAAAATTGATAGGTTGACCGATTGCTATACCTGGACGGGATCCGACAACAAGCGTGTGATGTATGATCGGGCCGTGGATAGCGCTTGGTCGCGCCAACCCAAGCTGCTCTCCGGCGGAGGCGGACTTGTCTCGACGGCGATGGATTATCATCGGTTCTGCGCTATGTGCTTGAATCAGGGCGAGCTGGAAGGTGTTAGACTGCTTGGTCGAAAGACGATCGAGCTGATGACTATTAATCATCTGCCCAAAAAATCAGACCTATCAAGCATGTCGCGCTCACTCTTTAGTGAAACGCAAAACGCGGGCGCGGGCTTTGGACTGGGCTTTGCAACAACTCAGGATCTCTCCAAGGCAATGCTTCCCGGTTCCGTGAGTGAGTACTATTGGGGAGGGATGTTTACGACGTCGTTTTTCATCGACCCGGTTGAAAACCTTCACATGGTATTCATGACGCAATCCAGTCCGTCCTGGGTGTATCCGATCCGGCGCGAGCTAAAGACTCTCATTTACTCGTCACTGGTCTGACGTGCGCCCTAACTAGGGTCAAAACCCAATAAAAGCGTTGTTGTGTGAATCGGTTGATGATTCGCTAGTGGCCGCTGATTCGCAGTGGAGCGGAACATGCGGCGCAATCTGTTTTGGTTGGACGACGAACAGTGGCAACGGATCGAACCTCTGTTGCCGAAGGATGTACGTGGTAAAGCGCGGGTTGATGATCGGCGGATCATCAGCGGCATCTTGCATGTGATCAAGAGCGGCTGTCGCTGGTGCGATTGCCCACCCGAATATGGCCCACACACCACCGTCTACAACCGTTTTGTGCGCTGGGCCGAGCGCGGTGTTTGGGAACGGCTGTTCCGTGAGCTCGCTGCGCGGGGCCGATCTACGGACGTGCAGATGATCGACTCTACTCATATCAAGGCGCACCGCTCGGCGGCTGGCGCCAAAAAAGGGGGGAACAGAACCAAGCGATTGGACGCTCGCGCGGCGGGCGAAATACGAAAATCCACGCAATCGCGGATGCTAAGGGCCGTCTTCTTTCCATCCTGCTGACCGGCGGAGAGGCCCACGATTGCCCGCCGGCCCAAGAGCTGATCCAGCAAGCCAAAGCTGCCAGGATGCTGCTCGCAGACAGGGCCTACGACAGCGCCGAGCTGCGGGGCTGGCTTCGCCAACGCGGTACCAAAGCGGTCGTTCCCAACAAGTCCAACCGCAAACAGCCCTTCAGCTTCGACCGCAGCGCCTACAAGTTGCGTCACCGCATCGAGAACGCCTTCTGCCGCCTGAAAGACTTCCGGCGCATTGCAACCCGCTATGATCGCCTCGCTAGAAATTATCTCGCCTCCGTCTGTCTCGTCGCCGCCGTGGTATGGTGGGCGTTATGAGTCTGGACCCTAGCACTACTTTGGCACTTTTTGTTTGCCGATTTCTGCGATGGGCAATTTACAGTGTGGGCATCGCAGTGGTGGAGGCCGTGCGAACAGATCGAGGATGGCTTGCCTGATGGCTGGCATGCTGGGCTGTGGCGGTGGTCCTACGATTCTTTTTTTTCCGTCCCGCTGCCTTGAGGCGGCGGGATTGGAGAAAGGCGTACGCAATCATCGTCATCAAAGCGTGTCGATGTAACCCTGCCCAAGACCTGCCTTCGAAGTGGTCGAGCCCCAGTTCCTCCTTGAGTTGCTGGTGTGCTTGTTCGCAGACCCATCTGGCTTTGATGGCAGCGGCCAGCATCTTGATAGTGGCATTGCCTGGGAGGTTCGATACATAGTATTTTTGCTCTCCGGTAGAGCGCCGCTCGCCGACGAGCCAAACCTCCTCCTCGCCAGGCACGGCCTGCACGCGGCCGTCGCGCATCCGGTGCTTATGTCCATCCGCAAGCCGGACGCGGCAGGCGGCGAAGTGACAGACGAGCGGGCCCTTGGTGCCCAGGCGCCAAGTGATCTTTTGCCATTTTTGCTTGGCCAGCATCGTCTCGGCGAAAACCGCAGGCCGATCAGGAATATGGTATTTGCGGCGCTTTCCGGTCTTTGCGACGGGGAATATCAGGGTGACGTCGGCTGGGTAGACGTTCTGGCGGCGCGACAGGCCCACCGCCCACTTGAGGCCGCGCTCGCTTAAAGCCTGGCGAAAAGGACCGCTTGATCCATATCCTGCATCGGCCAGCACACCACCGAAACGCGCGCCGGAGGCTATGACACGATCGATCTCCTGGATCGCTATCTCCAGTTTGGTCAGCGGCATCCGCCTATCCTTTGGCACACCGGCACGCGCCATGCGTTTGGGATCGTTCGTCCAGGTCTCGGGCAGAAACAGCCGCAATCCCACCATCACCGGCACTTCGTGCGATGCCAGCGTCGCCGAGACCAGGGACTGGCAGTTTGCGGTCTTTCCCAGCGCGGAGGCATACTGTGGGGCAACGCCGACCGAGTTACGCCCCTTCTTCGGCAACGCGGTATCATCGATGATCAACCAGGCATCGTCACCGCCCACCAATTTGTCGGCTTCGACCAAAAGCGCGGCTTCGAGCGGGGCTGCATCCCAAACGCTGCTGCCGATAAAATGATGAAGCTGGTCGTAGCTCACTCCACTGCCACGGGCAGCCATCGGCTGAATGCTCTTGCGATCACCAGGACCGATCAGGCCCGCGACATAGGCCGGGCACATCCGTGCTCTCGTCTTGTGCCGCAGCGCCGCAGTAAATGGCGTGAGCCAGCGCTCCAGATCTGCTGGCCAGTTCCTGTCCATGGTCGGCCCTCCAAAAAGCCGACCTCCTATGAATCACTGAAAAGCTGATTCGGGAATCCCCCGGACCCCCTTCCCGTGAAAAATCTGCCAAAGTAGTGCTAGTTGCGAGCCATCCTCCTGGAGCGCGGGGGTATCTTCCCTCAGGGCAAGTGAAAGCTCGAACAGTATCTCGTAACGT
>JAJZGY010000140.1 GCA_021804785.1 Pseudomonadota bacterium
TCTGCCGGCCCAGCCAGCGCAACAGCCGCATGCGGGGCGTAAAGTCCTTTTCGGTGTAGTAGGTGGTCACCGCCGGATCAGGCATCCAGCGGTTCTGCAGGATCGTCACCTATGGCCCCGTCACCCAACGCGCGCTGGCACTCTGCCATGATCCCTGCTGATTTCAAATGTTAAGTATGGCAGCAAGGCGCGTTGGTCGCGGCCGGGAGGGTACAAGGGGCGCGCTTCGGGGGTGATCTTCTGTCCCTAGAGCTCTTGCAGAACGCCCAGCGTCTCTGTCTCGATGGTAGATGGGCGTGCGCGGAATGTGTCCAGCTGCTCGTCTTTGCTGTGCCAGTTCATGCGCGTGAGCCGCCACAACCCTCCTTTTTGCCTTCCCCGGCCTGCGTGCGCATCTGGTGCAGCCTCCCGCCAAGCCCTGGGTGGTCCATGCCTCGTCATGCTTGCTGGGCGCGCCAAGCCATGCTTCGATGAGCGTCCCATGCAGAGTTTTTCGATTTTTCCCTTTGAGCCTCCGGGTGACATCCAGGCGCTGCGCCAGGAGGTGCGGGCCTTTATTGCGGCCCACATGCCCCAGACCCGTGCTGCAGGCCGTGCCAATTGCTGGTCCGTTGCCGATCCCAAATTCAGCCGGGCGATGGGTGAGGCCGGTTACATTGGCATGATCTGGCCGAAACGGTACGGCGGCCATGAGCGCCACCCCCTTGAGCGCTACACCGTGCTCGAAGAGTTGCTCGCGGCCGGTGCACCGGTGGCCATGCACTGGGTGGCAGACCGGCAAAGCGGACCTCTCCTGCTGCGCTATGGCAGCGAAGAGCTGCGTGCGCGGATCGTGCCGGGTATTGCCCGCGGTGAGACCTTTTTCTGCATCGGCATGAGCGAGCCGGGGACAGGCTCGGACCTGGCCTCGGTGCGCACCCAGGGTGTGCGCACAAAGGAGGGCTGGCGCATCAATGGACAGAAGGTGTGGACGAGCGGGGCTCACTACTCCCAGTACATGATTGCCCTGGTTCGCACCCAGGAAGGCTCTGAACGTCATGCCGGCCTGACCCAGTTTCTGATCGACATGTCGAGCCCCGGCATCACGGTTCGCCCCATCATCGATCTGGTCGGGGCGCATCACTTCAACGAAGTGTTCCTTGACGACGTACTGGTGCCTGACAGCATGCGCCTTGGGGCAGAGGGCGGCGGCTGGGCGCAGGTCACCGCCGAACTGTCGCTCGAACGCAGCGGCCCGGAACGCTATCTTTCGAGCTATGCACTTCTCGTGGAATTCATCCGCCAGGCCGGGCCGACACCTGATGCGGCAACCAGGGCCCTGATCGGTCAGTTCACGGCAGAACTCTGGACCTTGCGCCAGATGTCACGGTCGACTGCGGCCAAGCTTGCAGCGGGTCAGGACCCGATGCTGGAGGCGGCGGTGGTCAAGGATCTGGGCAACAGTTTCGAGCAGAGCCTGCCCAGACGCATCCTCGCCGGGATCGGAGGGCTTGCGGATCTGTCTGATGAGAGCGAGCTCATGGAGGTGCTGGCGCTATTGCTGCAGATCTCGCCATCGTTTTCGCTGCGCGGCGGGACGCGCGAAATCCTGCGGGGCATCATTGCACGAGGATTGGGGCTGCGATGACAGGAGAAACCCGGCAGCTTCTGAGCGAGACCGCAGATCGCCTGTTTCGGGATCTGTGTGCAGATCGGCGACTGGAATTTTCCGGGCTCTGGCGGCAACTGGATGAGGCAGGATTTAAGAGCCTGCTTGTACCTGAAGCCGATGGCGGCTTTGGCGGCAGCTTTCGCGATGTCGCCGCAGTCTTGCGTCTGGCCGGTCAGCATGGACTTGGTGCACCGCTCGCCGAAGCCATTGTTGCGACCTACATGGCCCATGCAGCGGGGTTTGTCGTACCGGAGGGGTTTCTTAGTCTTGGGCCCGTCGCGGAGGGCTCGCTTCAGGGCAGCCGCTTTTCGGGTACGCTGCGTGCCGTGCCCTGGGGCGAAAGTGCAGAGATGGTGGTCGCGGAGGTGGGAACGCGCCTCGTCATGGTCCCGCGCAGCAGCGCCACCCGTGTCACGACGACGAACAATCCGGCAGGTGAACCGCGTACCACGCTCCGTTTCGCGAACGCGCCGGTGTCCGTTGCGTCGGCCTCAGGCGAACTCCTGATGCTGGGGGCCTTCAGCCGCAGCTGTCTCATCGCCGGGGCGCTGGATGGCGCGCTTGCCCGCGCGATCGAATATGCCAATTCCCGCATCCAGTTTGGCAAACCCATTGGCAAGTTCCAGGCCGTGCAGCAGGTGCTTGCGGTCTTTGCCGAAGAAGCGGCCGCCGTCAATTGCGCCGCCGAAGCAGCAGCCCTGGCGCTGGACAAGGGAGACGGCCGTTTCGAGGTCGCGTGCGCCAAGCTCAGAGCCAACAGCGCCGCAAGCATTGGCGTTGCCACCGCCCACCAGGTGCATGGCGCCATCGGCTTTACCGCCGAGCTTGGATTACATCACCTGACGCGCCGTCTCACCCTCTGGTCGGGCGAGTTTGGCAATGAACGGTTGTGGGCCGAAGAGCTGGGCGGCACTGTTGCCGCGCTCGGGGCCGATCAGCTGTGGCCGGAAATCACCCGGCGCGGTGACCGGCTGTAACAGCCCAAGCCTGCGCCCGTCTTCCCGCATCACTCCCACGTACAGGTGGCGCAGGGGCGAAGCCGGATGCAGGGCAGCCGGCCACGACACCCGCAGAGAAGCCGCACGGTGCCGATTAATTCATTTCCGCCGGGCATGGCTTGCCGCTAGGCTCGCAGCGCTCACAGTGAGGCTGTCAGCAATGGATCGGGCGAGGAATATGAGGGGTCTATGGCGCAAGCCGGGATGAACGCAGCAAAACCGTCTGAGGCACCGCGCTCGCTACTGGCGTTTTCACTGGCATCGTTTCCGACCGGTGCCTTTGTCATCACCCTCGCGGTCTATCTGCCCAACTACTTTACGAGTGCGCTTGGTCTGCCGCTCGCGACGGTTGGCGTGGTTTTTGCTATCATCCGCCTTTTCGACATTGGCGTTGATCCGCTGCTCGGCATTGCGATGGATCACACACGGACACCGATCGGACGCTATCGGCCCTGGCTGATCGCGGCGATGCCGGTCCTTCTGGTGGCAACCGCCGCGCTTTACCTCAAGACCACGCCGGTGAGCGCGTTTTATCTCGCGGTCTGGCTGATCGTGCTCTATGCCGGCTACTCGATGATGATGCTCTCGCTGGCTGCCTGGGCTTCGGTCCTTGTCGTGGAGTATCACGCCCGCTCGCGGATTTATGGCTGGCTTTACACCATCGGCATCCTTGGCTCGGTGGCGGTGCTTTTGCTGCCGCAGGTTACCGCAACGCTGTGGCCGGCAGCACCGGTCAAGGGCGTCCCCTTGATGGGCTGGTTTCTGATCGTGTTCGTGCCACTCGCACTGGGTACGACCGTCAGCTTTGCCCATGAGCCGGAACGCCCGCGCTCGGCCCATTCCGAACGGGTATCGATCAAGGATTATCTTGCACTGTTCCTGCGTCCGGAAATGCGGCGTATTCTCTTTGCTGTCCTCTTCTGCGTGATGGGCCCTGCCATCACAGCGCCACTTTATATTTTCTTCTTTGAACAGGCGCGGGGCTATACTGCGACCCAGACAAACTGGTTGCTGATGATTTATCTGGCGGCGGGATTTTTTGGTCCGCCGCTCTGGATGCGGGTAGCGCACCGCCTCGGCAAGCACCCGACGGTGGTCGTCGCCAGTGTCTGCTATGCGCTGGCACAGACCTTTCTTCTGATGCTGCCGCCCGCCCGTGTTGCTGCGATGTCGGGCGCGATGTTTCTGGTGGGCTTTGTGGCCAGCTCGTTTGTCTTTCTGCTGCGGGCGATGGTCGCCGATGTCAGTGATGATGTCCTGCTTGAGACCGAAAAGGATCGCACGGGCCTGCTTTATGCCCTGGAAACCAGCGCCGAAAAGATCGGCTCCACGGTGTCGGTGGGGATTGCCTACGCCCTGCTGCCCCTGTTCGGTTTCAATGCCGCGGCCGGTGCCATTAATACCCCTCACGCGATCTGGGGCCTTGAGCTGTGCTATCTGGGCCCGCCCTCCCTCAGTGTCCTGATTGGCGGCCTGGCCATGTGGGGCTACAAGCTCGATGAGCGGCGGCATGCTACTATCCGACGCGAACTGGACGAACGGCGTTTGTCTGAAACAAACGCGCAACTGCCGACCGCGAAGCTTGCCGAGAGCCCTGCCTCCGGTACATGACCACGCTGGCGAAGGTACAGGAACTTTGTCTGGCCAGGCTGCATCAGGTTATGCATTGAACAGATTGCGGACCTAAGTGCGCTCTGATTGAGAGGGATCCTGCGAGGCATCAAATTGCTCCGCTCGCTCCTCCTCGCCCGCCAGTCCCATCAGTGCCCCTGCTCTACGTTCACTGGCTGCTGTCTCAGGGTGTCACGAGAGTGTCGGGCGGCCGTGTAGCTTTGCAGCTGCCTGCAATGCCACAAGAAATCGCCGGGTCACGGTCATCCAGTCGAACTCGTTGATTGCCTTCCGATGCCCCGCGACGCCCATCCCGTGCAGTCGGGAACGGCTACGGGCTCCCTCGATAATCCGATTGGCGAGCGCGGTCGCGTCCGGTGCGACGAGAAAGCCGTCTA
>JAJZGY010000141.1 GCA_021804785.1 Pseudomonadota bacterium
GTCAGAACGCTGGGACTGCAGCACGTGAGGCGCTGTCTGCTGAGGCCGCAGCGATTGCCGCCGACGCGGCTGCCACCGAGCAAAAGCTGCTCGCCGATGCGGCGGAGATTGGGCCAAAGCTTGCCGAGATGCCATCGCACACAGCGACACCAATCTGCTCCTGGTTGTCGCGCTGGGCTTTGGTGGACTCGTCCTCCTGCAGGGGGCCATCTCCTATCTGCGCAACAAAGTCGTCCTCATCCTCTCCAGCCTTCTCGGCTACCAGATCGTCGGCAATCTGCGGGCCGCCATCCGCCGCTTCCTTGACGAGACCAACCAAAAGCCAAAGCCCTTCATCTGGACCGCCGATCCCGACAAAATCATCGCCGCCGTCAAACGCGGGCATCAAGCGTTAGATTCTGTCCACTAGATCGGCTGGCCGAGAACCAGGGCCAGGTGCTTGAGCGCGTGAAGGCAAAAGCCGCCTCCTATGATCGGACCCGCTTGCAGCGGTTTGCGCGGGACTACGGGACCGTGCGCGCCAAGAAGTTCTTCGCGCATCTCCCGGGCTGATGCTCTGCGCCACCTCGCCCGGCTCTTGGATGAGTTGCAGGCTGATCGGCAGCTAGCCTTTTGACTATTGGCCATTTAAGCGGACATTTTCTCCGCCATTTTATTGCTTACAATTACCTATCCGTATGATATTGTTGGTACATGAGTAATATGGAACCGGACATTAAAGCGGACATTAAAGCGGCGGAGGACCGTGAAGAATCTCTCGGCCTTATGGAACCCTTGCTGCTGGGCGAGGACTGCCGCGCGCGAGGCATGCTCACCGATCTGTCTCTTGAGCTGGCTCAGAAGTCTGCCGGATTTCGGCGCAGCCTGCCGCAGAACATTCTTACCTCGCTCGCCACCCTCGTGCGTTCGATGAACTGCTACTACAGTAATCTTATCGAAGGCCACGATACCCATCCCATCGACATCGAGCGGGCACTCAAGAACGACTACAGCAAGGACCCGAAGAAACGCGATCTCCAGCTTGAGGCAAAAGCCCATATCGCGGTGCAGCAGTGGATCGACACAGCGGGGCTCACCACGTCCCCCGTCGCCACGGAATCGATCCGCGAAATTCACCGCCGTTTCTATGAAGAGCTGCCCGACGCCTTGCGATGGGTTGAGAACCCCGATACCGGCGAGCGGTTTCCCGTCATCCCCGGAGAGTTGCGCCATCGCGACATACAGGTCGGCCAGCATGTCGGCATCAGCCCTGGGGCTGTGCCGCGATTCCTAAAACGGTTTGAAGAGGCATTCGGAAAGCTCGGAACGTCAGCAACCGTGCTTGCCACCGCTGCAGCGCATCACCGCCTTGCCTGGATTCACCCCTTTCTCGACGGCAATGGCCGCGTCGTGCGCCTCATGTCGCATGCCACGCTGCTCAATACCCTGGACACCGGAGCCGTCTGGTCGGTTGCCCGAGGCCTCGCCCGCAATGTCGCCGACTACAAATCCCACCTCGCCAGTTGTGACCTGCCCAGACGCAACGACCTCGACGGGCGCGGCACATTGAGCGAAGAGGCGCTGGCCGGGTTCACCAAGTTCTTTTTGACGACCTGCATCGATCAGGTGAACTTCATGGAGGGCCTCGTCCAGCCTGATCGGCTGCGCGCGCGCATCCTCGTATGGGCCGAGGAAGAAATTAAGCTCGGCACGCTTCCACCGAAGTCCGGTGCCATTCTTGAAGCATTACTCTATCGCGGCGAACTGCCCCGCAGTGATGTTGCGGAATTGCTCGGCGTCGGCGACCGACAGGGACGGCGTATCATCGCCATGCTCACCGAGAAGGAAGTTGTCACGTCGGAAAGCTCGCGCGCGCCCATCCATTTGGCTTTCCCTGCATCCCTCGCGTCACGCTGGATGCCCGGCCTGTTCCCCGACAAGCCCAACTGATTCACAGATCATCGCCCAACGCTCTTTGAATTGTCGGTTGCGTGTCGGCTGTCTTCACGCATAACGGCATTTCTGCCCTCTTCATCGGCCCGCTTGCGTCCTCACCTCTAGATGGGGTAACGGGCCGGACATCGCAGCTGACATGAAGGGTGCCTGTCCCTCAGTATGATGGTGTAGCGGAGTCAGGGTGGTCCTGCTCCAAGCATCAATGGGGACAGCCATGGAACATTATGCCGGCATCAACATTATGCCGGAATCGATGTGTCTTTGGAAAGCTCAAGCGTGTGCGTGGTCGACGGAACCGGCCGGATCATCCGGGAGGCCAAGGTTGCCTCGGAACCGGAGGCGCTGATCGCGTGGTTTGCAGACCTGGATGTGGTCCCTGCGCGGATCGGCCTGGAAGCGGGGCCTTTGTCGCAGTGGCTTTACAAGGGGCTCAAGGATGCCGACTTTGCGGTTGAGCTTCTGGAGACCCGTCACGTCCGGACAGCGTTCAGGACGATACCGGTGAAGACCGATCGCAAGGATGCCCGGGGGATTGCCCAGCTGTTGCGAATGGGCTGGTTCCGTCCCGTGCACTGCAAGTCGCTGGCGGCTCAGGAGCTGCGGGCGGTGCTGACTGCGCGCAAGCTGATCCAGAGCAAATTGAACGACGTGGAACTGAGCCTGCGGGGCATCCTGCGTGGCTTCGGTCTGAAGGTTGGTGCCACGACGCGTCGGCGCTATCCCTGGTCGGGTGCGTGAACTGGTCGGCGACCACCCGACCCTTGTGATGATCGCTGAGGGGATGCTGTCAGCGCGTGAAGAACTGGACCGGCAGTTTACCCACTTTGGGGCCCAGGGAGGACGGTCAAGAGCGGCGCCAACTCATTGATTTTCCAGAGAGTTATTGAGAGCCCCCTTCGTGAGGGACATTTTGATGGCCAAGCTCCGAATGGTGGCCAGGCGCTATGGGCGCCGCCAGATGAAGCAAGTCCCGTGACGAAGGCCTCTATTGAGCCCGGAAGGTTTTGCTCCCGACCGCGTCGGCGCTATCCCTTGCTGCTGCGCTTAAGCCATTTCATTGCTGCGGTAGCGGCGGAAACTAGTCGAGCACAGTGGCCGCCGGCACGAACGCGAAGTACTTCGCGCTGACAACCGCGATACCCCCACCGACAACGAACGCGATCGCAAATGTCAGATATTATTTCGATCGAAACGCATCGCTTATCCTCAACTGGCTTCCGGTCATCTGGTCAGCGGAGTTCTAGGGCGGCTTAGCGTCCGATCTTTGGCCAGAATTGCCGCCCAGTGATTACCAGCGCAATAAGCCAGATGTTCATAAGCGCGAAGGCTGCAGTGGATTTTTCCCATTGCTGAAACGCCTTTTCGAGGGCGTGCTTCAGGACTTCAACTTCGTTTGTCACAGCCCGCTCCCCAGCCCGTTGGGCCGTTTAGGTCGTAACGTGCAGTTCGATACCGGCTCGCTTTTGTAAGTAGCCGATGACATTGAACAGATTGCGCGCCGCTGGATTGCCACGCGCCCCAAACATTCGGATTAGACTTTTAGGCGGCGTTTCTGTATCGCGGCCGAGTTTCTCAAATCCGACGGTCGCCTTAATGTAATCGCGGATGATGGTTTTCCCCGTATCCACATCGCCGCTGAGAAATGCGTCAACGCCTTCAAGCAGAAGAGCGTTAGCGAATTTCGGATCGCGCGCGATACGCGCTTGTACGAGTTCCTTAAAGCTTCCGCTTTTTGCCATTCTTCTCTCCATCCTTCTTCGCAAGCTGCTTAGTGCGCCGCTTGTAGTCCTGCCAATATGCCTTCGCCCTTGCGATATCGCTATCCTGCCGCTTCTTCGTTCCGCCCGTTAGTAGGATCACCAGCTTCTCGCCGTCCTTGCCAAAGTAGACCCGGTAGCCAGGACCGAAATCCAGTTTGTATTCCGAGACCCCTTCCCCCACCGGTTCGACGTTGGAGAAGTTGCCTTGTTCCATTCGCGCCAAAGCCACTGTGATCTTGGCAGCGGCGATCGCGTCCAGAGTCTCAAACCAGCGGGCAAAGGGCTGCTTGCCGTCCCTGTCGATGTAATACCGTAGCTCGGCCATAATTGCGGGTAACATATATGTTACCCTTCGTCAAGTTTAAAGGCCTTAGCTAGAGGTTAGGCTTGTGGGAATTATGCTATTTTTAGCAGTACCTTAAGGAGATTTTCGCTCAGCAACATGCTAGTGGGGAAAAGCTTTTCCCCTGGGCCGAGCCTTCCGTCTCGATCACCCCATTCTGCAAGGCTCCGCCCCGCACATCCCCAAGAGGTCAGGACGCCGGCCTGACTGCCGCCGGCTTTCTTGGAGGCGCCCCCCGGAAAATCGGTGCTGGCAGCGCTCCCTTGTAGGCCTGTCCCGACGCCCCGCGACCGCCTTTGGCGGTCCTCCACTTTGGTGGTCGCCTTCAGGCGGCGCGCGGGGTGCTGGGATGGGGTGCCGAGACTCTGGCGGAAAGAGCATGCGTGGGCGTGGCGACCATACGGCGCGCGGAGATATGCAAGGACAAAACGGTCACGAAGCCCGGGACCGCTGAGACGATCGTGCGGACGCTTGAGAAGGCGGGAGTGATGCTTTCCGCCCCGAAACGCTACAGTTAGGCCTCATCAGACTTGCAATTATGCCTGAAATGGCATAATAAGGGGGCGAGACGCATGGAGCCTAACCGCGACCCGCCGTCCAAACCCGTACGCTGGATCG
>JAJZGY010000142.1 GCA_021804785.1 Pseudomonadota bacterium
GAGACCGGTTATCCTTGGCTGGATACCATACGGATTACTGAGGGTTACGTATTGCGTATTGATCTGCGCCTGCTGGCTTGGTACCGCAGCCCCCAGCACCCTGCGCTCTGCGGTGGTGAATGGGAGCATAACGAGGTCGTCCTGATCCGTTCCGAATGCAGACTGCCCCTTTGAGCCCAGAACTCCGATGACCTGCAAGGGCGTGTTCTTGACGATGATCGTAGCCCCCAGAGGGTTAACGTTCTGGCCAAAGAGCTGGCGCCAAACGGTTTGACCAATGACCACGACAAGCGCACCGCTGCCCTCGTCTACGGAGGAGATTCCCCGCCCCAACGCGATGCGCCAATTGGTGATCGACGGATAGCTCGGTGTTACGCCTTGAATGCTCGTCATCCAGTTCTGGCTACCATACTGGACCTGCCCCAACTGGCGGATGGTGTATCCTACCTGACCCACGGCCGGATCCTCGCGGGCGATGGCACGAGCATCATCAACAGTCAGAGAGGAAGCGCTGCCAAAGCCACCGCGAACGCCCGAGGTTGTGGTGGCTCCTGGCAACACCACGAGCAGATTGGTTCCCAGACTTTCGATCTGCTTGCGCACCGCTTCATTCGCGCCTTGACCAACTGCCACCATGGCAATCAGGGCCGCAACACCGATGAAAACCCCCAAAGTCGTGAGCGCAGACCGCATCTTGTTGCGAATGATGGCTTGCATTGCCGCGGTGATGACCATGGTACTGAACGCGAACGAGGTGCCCGCCGGTCGCGTTTCAGGTGCAACTGCGGGAGAGGTCTCATCCGCTCTGTCGCCGCCCGGAGCGGCGACAATCGCAGAGGGCAAGCTTCGGGTAGCGTTACGCTGTTCCGAAACGATCAGCCCGTCGCGCATCGTAACGATGCGATGGGCGTAGGAGGCAATGTCGAGCTCATGGGTTACAAGGACGATGGTCAGGTTTCGCTCCTGATTGAGCTTGACGAGCACATCCATGATTTCATGAGCGGTTCGGGTATCGAGATTTCCCGTCGGCTCATCGGCGAGTAGGACCGCTGGGGTATTGATCAAGGCGCGGGCAATCGCCACGCGCTGTTGCTGACCGCCGGATAGCTGGCCAGGTGTGTTGTTCTGCCGTTCTTCAAGGCCGAGCAGCTTCAGTGCGGCCCGCGCCCGTGCCCCACGTTCTGCGCTGGAGGACTGGGTCGCGGCATAGATCAGTGGCAGCTCAACATTTTCGATCGCCGAAGTCCGGGGAAGGAGGTTGAAACTCTGGAACACGAAACCCAGTCGAGCGCTGCGCAGCACGGCAAGCGCTGGCTCGGTGAGCTGAGAGACATCGACCCCTTCGAAAAAGTATTGGCCGCTGGTAGGCCGGTCGAGGCAACCCAAAATAGCCATCAACGTCGACTTGCCGGAACCAGATGCGCCCATAATCGCGAGAAACTCGCCGCGCGATATGCTCAGATCAACTCCACGCAGCGCGTTCACTTCGATATCCCCGCTGCGATAGGTCCGGCTCAGGGCGCGGGTGAGAATGACCGGATCGGAGGTGTCACTCATCGTCCAAACCGTAGAGCCGCGCGCGCCGGGCTCGTGGTCTGATCGCCACTTTCCTGCTCGAAGGTGATGACCCGATCTCCCACCGCGATCGAGCCGGACGCCACCTCGGTATAGGTATCATTGGCAAGGCCGGTCTTTACGGCAACCGGCCGAGGGCGCCCCTCCTTCAGGAGCCAGACCGTTGACGAGGCACCCGATGGCGCGCGCTCTGTGTCAACGCCCGCAGGTGTGTAGCGCAACGCCTGATTGGGGACGCGAAGGACGTTGTCACGCTCGGCGGTGATAATGCGCACCGTCGCCGTCATCCCAGGTTTCAGCAGCATCATTTGATTGTTGACGGTGACGACCACATCGTAAGTCACCACATTTTGCACTGTCTGGGGAGCTTGGCGGACCTGGGCGACGATACCGTGGAAGACATGTGCGGGGAAAGCCTCCACCGTGAAGTCCGCCCGGTCACCAACGCGAACGTCCCCAATATCACCTTCACTCACATTGGTATCCACCTCCATATGATTGAGGTCCGTGGCGATGAGAAAGAGAATTGGGGTCTGAAAGCTCGCCGCAACGGTCTGCCCGATGGTGACATTTCGCGATACCACGATTCCGTCTACTGGAGAGACGATATCGGCATATCCAAGATTGACCTGGGCCGCGAGCAACTGGGCTGTGCGCTGTGTTATCGTCGCCTTGTCAAGGGCAACTTGCGCCCGAGCCTGATTGCGAGCATTCAGCGCAACGTCATAGCTGTCCTGCGACGTTGCCTGCCGGGCCCATAGTTTCGCCTGGCGCCGCGCGCTGATGTCCGCATAGGCAAGGTTCGCCATGTCTTTCAGAAGCTGGGCTCGGGCAACATTGCGACTGGCTTCGTCCTGATCGACGACCGACTGATAGGGCCGAGGATCAATCTTGGCGCAAACCTGTCCCTTTTTTACCTGGGTGTTGAAGTCGCAATGGATGTCCTGAATGACGCCTGACACGTAGGAGCCAACGATGATCGTCAGGACCGGGTTTACAGAGCCGGTAGCGGTCACCGCCCGGGCGATGATCCCTCTGGACACCGCGGCTGTCTGGTAGACGACTGGTGCCTTGGTCCGCAATGTGACCAGAACGATGATGGCACCAACCATCAACAGAACAGTGACGGCAGTAAGCCTGACACGAACAGTCTGCTTCCGCCACAGCCCCCTCAGCGCATGGCCGGTACGGTGCAGTAGACCAGATCCCGCCTCGGGACCCGGGACGCCATGTGCGTTCATGGAAGCCGTCATTGCAATCCCTTGCCCACGCGCAGCGAACCGCCATGACAAAACGCATGGTCGTGCACTCAGCGCCATTAGAGCCGTAGAAGCCTATCGGCGAAGAAGACTGGCACATTGACGAAGATCAGCAACGTGGTGCTGACAGCCTCCTGAGCGAAGAACACAACTTCGTATGGAAAATCGCGGGCATACGCGCCCTTGTCAGCGCAAAGCCACGATGATTTGTGACATTGCTACAAACAAATACCATTGGCGTGATGGCGCAGCAGATCATCCTGAAGGCAACTCCAACCATCAGAATAGCCATGGCAGACACCGCACCTGGCGCAGCGGATATGCCTCAGCATGGCAAAACGGTAAGAGGACTGGAGCCTAGGACGTAACATCCAGCAGGGACTTACCTGACGCTGTGCCGCCAATCAACTCCGGATCAAACGGCGTTGTCTGGTAGATTTCGTCAATCCAGTTTCCGAACAGAAGATGTGCATGGCTGCGCCACCGGTTCAACGGAGACTTCAGCGGATCATCATCAGGGAAGTAACGCGCGGGAAAAATCTTGGCGCCATCACGACGATACTCTTCGGCGAGAGTGTCAGAATCATATTCAAGATGGTTGAACATATGAAGCGCGCGGTGCTTCCTATCACTGACCAGGCACACCCCGGTCTCTTCACTGCTCGCCAGAATGCACAAGTCACGCACAGCTGTCAGGTCTGACGGCCGCACTTCGGTCCAGCGTGAAACGGGAACATCGAACACATCCGAGAAGCCCCGCATAAAGGGTGAAGTGGGAACGAGATTGCGGTGTGCAAAGACACCAAAGGCTTTGTGCGGGAGTTCGTACTTGGGTATGCCGTAAAAATGAAAGAGGGCTGCCTGCGCCCCCCAGCAGATTGTTAGACAGCGGTGTGCATGGGTTTGGGTCCAGTCGAAGATGCGGCGCAGCTCGGGCCAGTAGCGAACCTCGCCAAAGGGCAGGCGCTCCACAGGTGCTCCGGTGATGATGAAGCCGTCGAAGCGTTGGGACGTGACCTCGCTCCACGGCCGATAGAAGGCGGCGATATGGCTCGCTGATGTGTTACGGGCGACATGCTCAGACATCCGCACCAGGGTCAGTTCGATCTGAAGTGGAGTTGCACCCAGAAGCCGCGCCAGCTGGGTTTCCGTTCGTACCTTATCGGGCATGAGGTTGAGCAGCCCGATGCGCAGGGGTCTGATGTCCTGGCGCACGGCATCAACCTTGCGCATTACCGCAACGCCTTCGGCCTCCAATGTACGACGGGCAGGAAGATCATCCGGAATTGTAATAGGCACGTAGCGTCATCCTTTCTTTAAGATCGACGCGACGTGGCTGGGTCCGTTTCGTTGCCGCCTCGGCCACATCCCCCATACAGGGTACCACCTTGCCCGGAGCGGCAGGTTGGCGTTGGGCGTCGACCCAACTCGCGATGCTATTAACTACCTTAAGATGGGGAATGGGCTTTGGCAATGGCGATAGCCGTCCTGCGCCAAGGGTTCCTGCTCCTTGATGGGACGCGCGCATGCACCTCGCAAACGGCAGAAGGTTGGCACGAACAACATCAAGGTTTCAGATGACAGCCAAGCTCCACTCCAGAGTGCACATCAGGGGTCGGTCAGATCAGGCTGCCAGTTTGGTGATGAGTTTGCGCAGGAATTGGCTGCAGCTTTCGAGTTCGCTCAGGGCCACAAACTCATCGGCCTTGTGCGCCTGATCGATCGAACCGGGGCCGCAGATGACGGCATGGACCCCAGCTTGCTGAAAATGCCCGGCTTCGGTGCCATAGGCG
>JAJZGY010000143.1 GCA_021804785.1 Pseudomonadota bacterium
CTCAGGAGCAGGTCAATGGTCGAGGGCGAGGGGCGATTTAGGGATGGTTCGTTAGTCATGGTCCGGCACAATAATGCGGCTTCACGTCCTGTCCATGCGTGGGCAAAAGAATTTCCGGGTTTCGCACAAACTCTGCCACACATGACGAAACCACCTGCCATGTGAACGGCGCGCACACTGGCCTGGCGAATCTATGCGGACGCGGCGACGCTTTATGGTGATGAAGCACCCCTTTTCCGCCTCCGGTGATGAGTCATGCCGGAAAGTCGAATCCGTAAGCGTCCATTCTGAGAATGCCATACTCGGTCGATTGGTGGAGACGACGTGCCTTGCCGCCGTCGCCCGCTCCAACCACCGTAAATAGGGGGAGGATGTGTTCCTCGGTGGGGTGCTCGTTGCGGGCGAATGGGGCGCGTTCTCGATAATCCACCAGTGCCTCGATGTCGGCCCGCACGATTGCTCTGTCCATCCAGGCGCTGAACTGCGTGACGTCGGGGCTCTCCGGTTCATCGACCCGCTGGCCCCTAAAGCGTCTGAGATCGTGCGTAAAGGACCCTGAGCCGATGATGAGCACACCGTCGTTGCGCAGCGGTGCCAAGGCGCGGCCAAGCGCCAGGGCATGACGTGGTCCCTCTCTCGTCTGCACCGAGAGCTGAAGTACCGGGATTTTGGCTGCGGGAAGGGCCAGCAGCAATGGCACCCAGGCGCCATGATCAAGTCCGCGGTTCCGGTCAAGGCCGGTCGCAAAGCCCGCAGCACCGAGCAGATCCGCGATCTGCTCGGCCAGCTCGACATCTCCGGGCGCCGGGTACTGCAGCTTATAAAGCTCAGGCGGAAACCCAAAGAAGTCATGAATGGTTTGGTTCTGCGCCACTGCGTTGAGCATTGGCGCAGCGGTTTCCCAATGCGCAGAGACGACGAGGATCGCACGCGGGCAAGACAGTCCGCTCGTTAGGCCGGTCAGAAAGCTCCTTGCCGGGGTCTCACTTATGGCCAGCATGGGCGAACCGTGACTGACGAAGATGGCAGGCTGCGTCATGGACGCCCCCGCCTGCCGAAGGAGGGCGGTGTCGGCGTGCGCGGATTGGCGCCGCGGTCTGCAACGCTTGTGGCCATGGAAGATCTCCTTTGCTCTATGGGATAGCCCCAAGAGCGGTGCTGAGCAATTCGCGACCTCTGTCTCTTTGCCGCCTGTTTTGCAAGTGCGGGATGGCGCACCCCTGCTTGCAGCCCGCGCTGGGTTTGGATGCCCAAACCCACGCGAGGCAGCGACCCCGGATCCGCCGATAGCGTGAGTAGGCTTATGGCCAGAACTCGGTTACACTGGGGGGTGCCCTTGGGAGCCTCCTGATGACTGTTCTGCCCGAAAAGGTGGCGAGCTGCGATCCGATCTGGTCGGCACTGCGCGAGCAGGCCCGCGAGCTTGCCCAGACTGAACCGGCGCTGGCCTCCTATGTCCATGCCCTCGTGATCAACCACGCCCGTCTTGAGGACGCGCTCTCCTTCATTCTGGCCAAGAAGATTGGCGGCGATGACATGAGCCCGATGTTGACGCGCGAGATATTTGAAGCGGCTCTGCGCAGCGATCCGGAAATCGGCGCGGCGGTTCGCGCGGACCTGTCGGCGACATTTGAACGCGATCCGGCCTGCCATTCTTATCTGCAGGCATTTCTCTACTTCAAGGGCTTTCACGCGCTGCAATGCCACCGCATGGCGCACTGGTTGTGGATCCAGAAGCGGGCACCGCTTGCGTATTTCATTCAGAGCCGGGTTTCCGAGCAGTTTGGTGTGGACATTCATCCTGCGGCGCGCATTGGCCGGGGCATCATGATTGACCACGCCACGGGCGTGGTGATCGGGGAAACGGCGGTGGTCGACGACGACGTCTCGATCATGCACGATGTCACCTTGGGCGGTACCGGCAAGGAAAGTGGAGACCGCCATCCCAAGATCCGTCGTGGCGTGCTGCTGTCGATGGGCGTCAAGGTGTTGGGCAATATCGAGGTCGGCGAGTATAGCCGCATCGGGGCGGGAAGCGTCGTGCTCAAATCTGTGCCGCCTGGATGCACGGCAGTGGGTGTTCCGGCGGCGCTGGTCAATTGCCGCGGGATTGAGCGGCCGAGCCAGGAGATGGATCAGGTGATTGATCCTCCACCGCGGACCTGATGCACCTTCAGGTTGGTGCCTGCACCAGCCTTCGGCAATGTAATCATGTGTTGGTGCCAGCGTGTGCCAGGATGTGCCTGCGGACGATGTCGGGATATTCCATTGGCAGGAAATGGCTGGCCCCTGAAACCGTGATCAGTCTGGTGTCAGGCTTGCGGGCCACAAAGGCCGCAGCTTCCTCCGCGCCGCAGGTTGAGCCCGGACCATCGCCCCGGATCAATGTCACCGGACAGTTGATGCGGCTCGCATGCTCATAAGCAGCCACGGGGGAGCTACGAAAATCTTCCGCTTCTACCCTGGGTTCGCAGCTCAGGGCAATCTGGCCGTCTGAGGTTGCACGGGTGCCACCCTCAATGTAATCGCGCAGGACCGCGTCGGGCCACCCCTTGAAGGCGCCCCGACCCACATACGCGTCCTGCATCGCGGCCTGCGATGGAAATATGGCGCGCCGCTTAGCCGCCCGCTCCGCAATGTCTGGAACGGGGCGCTCACCGATAACCGGGGGCACGAACACCGGTTCGATGAGAACGAGGGCGCGCACGAGTTCAGGGTGCGAAGCTGCCACCATCAGGCTGGCGATGGCACCCATGGAATGACCCGCCAGCAACACAGGCTCGCTGAAGAAGCACTGCAATGCGCCGGTCAGATCGTCCGCAAATATTTGCCAGCGCTGGGCAAAGCCTGGTGGTGTCGGCAACTCGGTGTGGCCATGGCCGCGCAGATCGCTTGCGACGATGCTGAAACTGTCGGCAAGCGGGGCCAGGAGTGTCGCATAGGTTTGCGCATTGAAGCCGTTGGCATGCGCAAAGTGTAGTCCCTGCGCCTGCCGCGGCCAGGCGATGTAAGAGATCGAGCCTTCGGCCACCGAAAGACTCTTGCGCACCGGTTCACTAACGTCGTCCATTTTACCTCGCAGCTGGTTCTTCTGCGCCAAGGTCAAGTCGCGCAGGCCAGTGATCACTGGACTCAGGGGTCGCGACCCAGCGCTACTGCAACCGATTCAACGTCCCGGAGCAATCATTGTCGTGCAGCCTTGATGTGGGCCCTGAGCGGATCAGCATTGACGCTACGCCAAGACAGGGCCAATCCACTGACGAGGCCTGACGCTGCTACAAAGGGGCAGGGGCTCCGCGTGGGCATCGCCTTACCGCTCAATGGCGTCGGCCGTGACTCAAGTCAGCGCCGGCTGGGCATCCGGGCTTGGCGTGGCACCTTCGAGCGGAAGTCCGGCGGCAACCCACGCGTCAAAGCCGCCGAAGAGCGGACGGATATTGGTAAAGCCCGCGCGCTTCAAGTGAAGTGCCGCGACCGCGGCCGACGCTTCGCTCGGGCAGGCGCAGTAGACAATGACCTCGTCATCAGGGGCATAGGTGCGCGCGATCTCGTCAAGGGCTGATAGATCTGCAGCGACTGCGCCGGGGATCATGCCGTCACGATGACGGGCGGTTTGATCGCGCACGTCAAGGATGACTGGAGCCTCGGGGCCACGCATCAAGGCCACGAGCTCAGGTATGGAGATGCGGGCCATCCGCAACTGCCGGGCGAAGGCCTGCCGCTCCAGCAGCCGGGTTCCGATGTAAAGGGCGAGCAGCACGACGACGAGGACCGCGCCATAGGCGCCGAGCTGATAAAGGGTAGCCAAAAGAGCGCCGACAACATTGTGGAACAGACGCCCGATGAGTACAGGCACAGCTACGAAGGCGATCGCGCCAAGCCCATCAAAGACCACAAAACGCCAAAGGGTAAGACGGGTGATGCCGGACAGTGCTACGGCAACATAGCCAATCCCGGGTACGAATTTTGCGAAGGGCAGTGTCCAGGAACCAAAGCGAGCGAAGGTGTCTTCGGTACGGCGGATACAGGATTCCGGCGATAAGGCGATCTTGCAAACAAGATTAAGCACACGCCGGCCGTAGCGCATGCCCACGGCATACCAGAGTAGATCGGCGCTGACGGCCGCAGCAATTGCGACCGCAAAGAGGTCTGCCATCGCGTCAGCTGTCGTAGCCATGGCCCCGGCGATGAGCAGGATCGGGTAGCAGGGAAGCGGTATGCCAGCCTGATCCACGAACACGCTGCTGAATACGATCAGAAGCCCCAAATTTTCGATCAGCGTCTGGATGACAAACATGGTGTGTCCGATTTCTGATCCGCAAATTCTACTTTGGCCCGGTCCGTCAAAATAGAACACCTCAGGGCAGACAGGCATAAGGCGGTCTTGGTGGCGATACAGTCACGACGGAGGATGACCTCATGCACCGGGTAAAGTTCCATCTGACGGCGGCCCGACCCCATGACGGCTGCAAGTGTACAGGCGCCCCGTAGCGTCAAATGTCCGGTGGCGCAAGTGGCTGGCAAGATAACGCTCACCTGCGTTCATGCTTGCCCCGGTCGCACTACCCCCCCCGGGGGCCTGGCCGAGGAGACGATCGCGCCAGGTTG
>JAJZGY010000144.1 GCA_021804785.1 Pseudomonadota bacterium
GCAACACAATACAGATCCTGATGAACGGCCTGCCTCTGCCAAATGTCAGGAGCGAGCCCTTCATGCCAGGGTTCTCCGCGATCCTGACCGATGCCCAGATAGCCCAGGTCGCTCAATATCTGCGTGAACACGTCGCCCACCGCAAGCCCTGGCGCGATGTGGGCGACATGGTGCACCGGATCCGCAGCGAACGCTGAACGCGGACGTATGGGACTTGCGCCGGAACTGGGAGCGTGAACGTGCAGTGATCCGGGCGGACCTGGCTTCGGGCCAGTATCGCTTCGGCCTGCTCAGCCGCATCGAGAAGGACGATGGCAGCGAGATCGAGATCTGGAGCGCCCGCGATGCCCTTGTGCTCAAGGCGCTGAGCCTCGTTCTGGCGGGCCTGCTGCCGTCCTCACCCCGCTGTACGCATCTGAAGAACCATGGCGGAGCCAGGTTCGCAGTCCGGCAGGTCCAGCGCAACCTTGCGGCAAACCGCTTTGTGCTGCGCACCGATGTGAAATCCTATTATGCCTCCATCGGCCATGTGCTGCTGATGGAGCGGCTTGCCCGTTTCGTGCCAGAGCGGATCATCCTCAATCTCTGCGGTCAGTATCTCAAACGCACCGCAGAGACGGGCGGCTGGTTCTATAGCCCCAACAGAGGCATCTCGCTGGGCTGCCCCTTAAGCCCTCTGATCGGAGCGTTTTTCCTGTTCGAACTTGATAGGGCGATGGCGGCATCCGGCCTGTTCTATGTCCGCTTCATGGACGACATTCTGGTACTGGCTCCCTCTCGATCCAAGTTGCGAAGAGCTGTGCGCACGGTGAATGCTCGGCTCTCCGCGCTCGGTCTCGAGAAACATCCCGACAAGACCTTCATCGGTCGCATTACACGTGGATTTGAGTTTCTGGGCTATCGCTTCGGCGTCGGCACCCTTGAGCTTGCCGGCGTCACCATCGAACGCTTAGTGGCACATGCCAACCTGCTTTATGAGCAAGGGCGGACGGAGCGCGTCAGCGCTCCAAGGCTTGGCAGGTATGTGCGCCGCTGGCGGGCATGGGCCAAAGCCGGCGTCTCAGGTCTCGGCATCGATTGTGCCCAGACCTTGTCATCCGCCATCGACGGCGCCCTTGGCCTCATTCCCTGCTATGGAACGCAAGCGGCATAACCTCACCCCCGCACGGCGGGGCATGGTGGGGTGTAATTTCATGACGGTCCGAATGATCGGAATAATGATGGGACCGAAGTCGTTAGCTCGTTGGTCGATTTAAGTTTCCTTGAGTCGTGATTTGAAGAGGAGATAAGAAGAACCGGCGGTGAATATGGTTTTCGCGCCCTCTGATGTACCGGATCCGACTGTGAGTCTGACGGGCCCGATCCGAGGCCCGTAGCGACATCCATTGAAGTTTTGTTTTCGCTCATGGTCTCGTTCCATTGCTTAGCCGCAGATGCGTGCAGGCGTCATTCGCCTCACTGGCCCGCGCAAAAAAAATGCCACCCCATGTATGTGATGGCGTCCGGCCGGTTCAGGCGCGTTGGCGAAGCCCACTTCACGCTCAGTTTTCACCCTATCACGGCCGCCGAAAGTTCCAAGAGAGCACCCCTGGCGGGCATGGGCCAAAGCCGGCGTCTCAGGTCTCGGCATCGATTGTGCCGAGACCTTGTCATCCTCCATCGACGGCGCCCTTGGCCTCATTCCCTGCTACGGAACGCAAGTGGCATAGGCCATCCGGGTGCACCGAGGCAGGGAGTCGATCACGAGGGGGGCATTGGTCCGCCACTTGGCACCATGCCTGACTCTGAGGGGGCAAGCACTTTTTGTATGGTCATTAAGGATTGGTCTGAAATAAGGAGAGCTGGTGGGATGTAATTCCTTCGTGAAGGGAGGTGTGAGTGATTGGGCTGCTCATCACTGGTCTTGCGTGGCTTGTGGGCCGCTCGTGGAGAGTGTTCTCTCACCTCGCTCATGATCTTCAATCCTTTCCTTGTTTCGTTATTTTGTGGTGCTTAATGGGTCACCGATGCAAGACTGGGACCTTCCCGCCTGCGTCCACGTGCGAAAGCCTCCACCGCCACAAGCGACGGCCGACAAGGAGCCCTGAGAGAACTTCCTTCCGGGTAATCGGACCTTTGTCATATGAAGCTTAATTCATAATAGAGGATTCGGGGGCCCAGCGCTGGCGGATAAGTTTCGGCAGCACTGGCGCGCGCCTGCCGCAACCTCAGTGTTCCCTCATCCCCGCGCCTTGCGAACAATGATTAACGATTGTCCCGCCGCACCCATTCGATGTAGCGCGCAGTGAGATAGCCGCCGAGGGCGAGCAGCGTTTCCTGCTCCCATCCCGAATTATGATCGTCTGCGGTTGGCCGCGCCTTGAGCAGGCGACGGATTTTGCCGAAGTCGATGTAGCGGGTCAGCATCTCCGACTTTTCCATGCGCGCGATGTCGGCGAGGATCTGCGGCTCGATGCTCTTGGCCATGCGCTGGAAATCCGGGATTTCGTCATCGTTCATGCGCCAGCGGGTCTGGAACTCTTTTGGATAGAGGTCCTTGAGCGCCATGCAGGCAAGATAGCGGTTGCGTCCGTTCTTGACATAGAGCTCTTCGGGGATCGCGAGCGCCAGTTCGACCACGCGCTTGTCGTGGAACGGGCGGGTGAGGTCGAGCCCGTGCCAGGCCGCCTCCATGCCGATACCGGGGCCAGCATGCGAAGCGACGCGCTCCAGGGTACGTCTCAACTGTGCACGCATATTGGTGCGCGCACGCGCGGCAAGGCGCAGGCCCCTGGGGTTGATCTCACCCTTGTCAATCAGTTCGCGCGCGAAGGCTTCGTTGATGGGCTGGTCGCGCCAGAAAGGTGCGAAGCCGAGCCGGGCGCGCCGCCACAGCGTCATCACCGCATTGGGCACCAGCATGCCGACGATGTCGCTCTTGATCAGTCTCCACCAGGAATGCCCCCCGAGCCGGTAATGCCAGGGCAGTTCCTTGAAGAAGCGCCGCCATTGGCCCTTCTTCAGATGCATGGCCAGTGCCGCCTGGCCCCGTGGGTTCAGCGTGTAGTCGCCACCATGGCCGTCCATGATCAGCCGCGCGCCGGCATTTGCCAGAGTGCAGAGCAATGCCTTCTGCACAAAGTGGTAATTGTGCGCGGGTGCATCGCACTCGATCCAGTGCTGCTCCAGCCCCGTCAGAATATTAAGGCCCTCACGCGTGACATAGCGCACGTCGAGCCAGGACATATCTCGGGCACACATCTCAACCCAGCGCCGCGCATGGCGGATGTTGCCGCGATACTCGGACGACATCACCGATGACGCGGCAATCAGCTTCCCACCCGGCAGCGCCGTCGCTCCCGCCAGCGCCGCGATACCTGCGCTGTCATAGCCGCCGCTGAAGATGATCCCTGGAGGCGCTGCAAGGCGGCGCAGGCGGCAAGCCACTGCATCGCCCAGCACACGGCGATAGGCTGCGATGTAATAGGCTTCGTCCTTGCCTTCATGCGCCGGATCGGCCCGTGGCTCCCAATAGCGCCGCTTGCTGATCATGCCCTTGGCGGTGATGGTGAGTACGCTGCCAGCCTTAAGGCCGCGGACGCCGTCTTCGGCCGCATCGGGATCACGGATCGTCAAGTCGTGGATCAGCATGCGTCCGATCCCGGCATCGCTGAGCGGGACGTGCGGAACCTCGGGATGGCGCAGCAAGGCTCTGCGATCCGAGGCAAATACGAGCACATTCCGGTCGCGGTAATAGAGTACGCCGCGCTGCCCCATGTGGTCCCGGGCGAGCACCAACGTCTTTGCCTCCTGGTTCCACACCGCAAACACGAAGTCCCCAAGGAGGCGCTCGGCACAGGCCTCACCCCAACGCTTGTACGCCTCCAGGATCAGCGCGCTGTCCGGCAGGCGCACGAGACTTTCCGGATCGAGGCCAAGGGATTGGGCGAGTTCCTCCCGATTGTCGAGGCGGCCATCAGCGACCAGAACAAGGCCTCGTACGCGGTCAATCAGCGGCTGGGCTTCGAACCCGTCCTCAACGGTGACGCACATCAGGCAGTGGCCAAGCCCGATCTGACCGGAAAGAGTGAAATTGCTGCCATCCGGACCGCGACAGGCCATGGCCTGCGCCAGGTCTTCCATCTCGCGCGTCGTCACCTCCGCGCCGTCAAAGCGCAAAACCCCGAATATCCCGCTCATAGTCCCGTTTAGTCCCTTCTCGGCGGGCAAGTCTGCATACCGCCCTGCGCGAAGCAACCCGGTTGAAATGCTGGGGTTGGATCAATCAGACAAGGTCGGGGCACCGGGGAACCGACACAACTACCAACAGAGACCAGTTCCGGCTTTCATCCTTTGCGACGCGCCGGATCCGCACCGACAGCCAGGGCGTTCATTGATTTAACAGGCTGGGCACGCAGCCTTGCCGCGCGCCTCCCCTCCCAGAGGTCCTTAACGGCGTCCCTCCAACTCACGCACGATCGCGAGTGATTTATAGACGTGCTGGTCAGGGGTGAGATGGTCACGCCGGGAAGAAAACTCGGCAATGACCTTACCACTTTTGGCGATCACATAGGTGAACCGCTGGATGAACCCATGAC
>JAJZGY010000145.1 GCA_021804785.1 Pseudomonadota bacterium
TCCGCAGACCCTTCACTACACCGGAGACGGCCTCTTCATGGTCGCAGGAAAGATCATCAGCAGACGATCTCTGTTTCGCCCCGACATGCTGGACTGAGAGACCAGCTGTCCCAGCCAGGCCCGGGTTTCGCCATTTCCAGCGACGCTGGGAGCAGCCTTTGCAGACCAGCGCACCCCGCCATCGGTGTCCAGGCCATGCAGGAGGAGGCGGGGCATAAGTTGAACTGCGGCCTGCCCCCTCCGACAGGCCGCGATCAACTGCTCACTCGCCCGCACAACCGGGATTCTGAGAAGGTTCAGGCCGCCGGCATCAGCTGTTGCGCCCGGGACGGCTCCCGCAGTGCCGGCAGGAAACCTTCGAGAACTGCAAAGCCGCCAAAGAGCAGGGCTGCGTAGAAAAGATCGCCCGCCACCATGTTGCGGAAGAACGGAATGCCCGCGGTATAACAGGCGATCAGGCCGGCTCCGGTTTTGGCGTAGAGGCTCGAGCCCGCCCAGACGCCAAAATTGGTGATGAGGTAAAAGACGACCGAACTCACGAGACTTCCTGCCCCGATGGCAAGGGGACGGCGATGGGTACGCAACAGCAGGCCAATTCCCACCGCCACCATGAAGGCGCCATAGACGAAAATCATGCCGCTATAGAAGCCGATGAGCAGATCACTGAGCAAAAGTGCCAACGCGGGCACCACAAAGGCATAACGCCGGCGCGAAAACGTCGCCCCGGCAAAGAGTGCCATCGCCGTGACCGCTGTGAGATTGGGGGGATGGGGAATGAGCCGAGAGGCAGCCGCCGCAAAGATCATGGCCGCAAGAACGCTCTGACGTGGTTTGAGCATAAGGGTCTCCATTCTTCAGGTTTGGGGGAGAAGGTCACAGAACCAGAAGCCGTCACGCTGCACTTTCTCGCCAACGGACAATGCAACTGGTTTCTGAAAAATCGGTCCATCAAAGACAAATGTGTGGAACTCGCCGTTCTCCCCACAGGGGTCAACCTCACGCGGAAGATCGGCAAGCAGGGCCCTGTCGATCACCCGACCGACAAAGTCCGGCGAAAGTTTGCGCGGATCGACGCAGACAATGAAGGTCTGAAAGCCCAGATCCAGAAACTCATGGATGAGCGCACGGGTATCGCGCCCCCACACGGGATAAAGCGCGTCCATGCCGATGCGCGCCAGCTGGCGATCGCGATAAGCGCGAATGTCCTCCAGAAAGAGGTCTCCGAAGGCACAGCCTGAGATGCCTTGCGCCATCGCCTCGGTGAGCGCCGCTCCCATGCGGGCTTCATACTGGTCGTTGTCGGCACCAGGGGTAATGAGCACTTCCGTCAATGGCAGTCCCACAGCACGCGCCTGTTCATGCAGCAGGACGCGGCGCACCCCATGCATGCTGATACGGGCGTACTCTGCGGTCACAGTGGTGAGGAGGGCCTCGACACGGATGTCCGCACGCTGACGCAAGGCATAAAGCGCCATGGCGCTGTCCTTGCCACCACTCCAGGACAAAAGCACCTTTTTCGGCGAATAATCCGGATTCATTGCCTTCCTCCGCGCCAACGACACCTCTGCCGTCACAGCGGAAGACATCCCGCAGTTTCTGGCGCACCCCGGCCAAAAACAGGACGACGACACGAGGCAGGTCTCCTGGCTCCCGGGTCTATGCTTTGCGGCCGCCTTCCCAGAACCAATCGATTCCAGTGGCAGGATGGCGCATCACTCGCCGGTCACAGTTGCGGGGGCAGCCGCGGATTGACACCGCGTTCCCTCTGGTCCCTTTCGGGAACCTCATGCTGCGCTGACGCTATCGGCGTGGGCAGCAGGCGTCAAGCCGCCTGCGGGATCTCGTTCAGTTGCGGAACATGAAGCGTGCCGGCGTGGCCTGCGCTGTTGCACGCACGCAAACAACCCGGATGCGCGTCATGCTCCCTCAATCCCCACCTGCCACATAACAGCGATCGGGACTGCCATGCGTGTTGGTACCCCAAAAGAACAGGATGCGCGTGGCGGTGATCTCAACGTGATTGATGTGCCGAAAAAACGGAATACCGATGAGCGGAATGGGTTCACCGAGCGCCAATGCCCCGCCCGGATTATAGTAGAGGGTCAGCAATCCGTGCGCGACACGGTAATGACCATGGATATATTCCGGAACCCGAAAGAAGCTCTTGTGACGGGCAAAGATGCCACTGAATTGAAGTCTTGTAGTACCGGTTTCGGCGACAGAACCTTCACCTGGACCGTAGGCGGTGATGATGGCAGGCGCCCGCCGGGTGAGCGCCGCCACGGCCTTGGGGGGAATCTTGCTTACCCCGACAAGAAAGTCCTGGACCGTGGCCTCACCCGAATGTCCCGGTGCAACCTGGGAAAATTCGTCAATGAGTTTCTCCAAGCCCGCCGAAATCGGGCCAGCCTTGCGGCAATCGGCAAGGGCGGGCGAGACAAGGCCGAGACTGACAACAAGGCTGGCAATGACCAGTCTTCCGATCAGAAGCTTAGCTGAGATCAATTTCATTCCACCTGCCATTGCTGCCAAGGCGTCATGTTAGGGTCTCTCGATGACGATGATGCATCACCAACATCCCACTGGCGATATTTGACCGTGATGGCCATTCTAGCAACCGCCTTCAGATCTTCTACGTCGCCAAAGCGCAGACAGTTCTTGCTCTGCTGGATAAAGCCTGCTGGGAGCAGTGGCCGCGCACAGGGCGTACGGCGTCTCCCAGGACCGTTGCTGGCCCTGCGCTCACAACCCCTGACAATGCCGGGAGCAGAGACGATGCGGGCTCCTTCCCGGGGCTACAGCGTGAACTATGGCCAATATTTGCGTCTTGCCCCACGCTCCCCTGGGGCGGGGCTGGCAAGAGCCTGACAAACAGGCAAGGATGTAGACAGGTGCTGCGGAGGGTAAGCATGACGCTCAAGCGGACAGTTATCGTCGTCCTGATGATACTGATCGGGGTCACAGCCCTGCTGCGGCTTACCGGCACCATTGTCTTTGCCAATCCTGCCATCACTGCCGTCGCCCCGGCGCAAACTCAAGATTTCAATGCCAGGCTGATTGCCCGCGGACGCGCGCTTGCGGCGGTAGGCAATTGCGCCGCCTGCCACACCGCACCAGGCGGGGCCGCACTGGCAGGTGGACTTGCCCTGCACACGCCCTTTGGCGTCATCTATTCAGACAATATCACGCCTGATCCCCAATACGGTATCGGAGCCTGGTCAAAAGCGGATTTCGAGCGCGCCATGCGCGAAGGTATCGCCCCCGACGGCCAACATCTTTATCCGGCCTTTCCCTATGATTATTTTGCGCGGATGAAGCATGGCGATCTCGATGCGCTTTACGCTTATCTCATGACGCGTACACCCGTTCGGCAGAGGAAGCCCGAAAATCGCCTCGATTTTCCCTTCAATCTGCGCGTTCTGCTGACGGGCTGGAATCTTCTCTTTCTCAGCCCCTCTCCGCTCGTCGCCGAGCCCAACCATACGGCCTCATGGAACCGCGGACGCTATCTGGTGCAGTCGCTGGCGCATTGCGGCGCCTGCCACACACCGCGCAACTGGCTCGAGGGGACAGTCGAGGGCGAAAACCTCAGTGGCGGCGTAGCTGAAGGCTGGACCGCCCCTGCCCTCAACCACAACTCCCCCGCACCCCTGGTGTGGACCGAGGCCGAACTCGAAACCTATCTTAGCACCGGCATTGACGCCCATCATGGCGCCGCCGCCGGCCCCATGCGTGCGGTGACCAATTCGCTCGGCAACGCGGCTCCGGGCGATATTCATGCCATTGCAGTCTATATTGCGTCCTTGATGCCTGTGCTCCCGCCCGCCCATGCACCGTTCACGCCGCGGACAAAAATGGCCACTGCGGCCGCCATCGTTGAGGGTGTCTGCGCCAATTGCCATGGCCCCAGTGCGCTGATTGCCCAAGGACGTTGGCCGCCGCTGGCAGCTTCCACTGCGCTGCAGGAAAACTCCCCCCGCAACACAATACAGATCCTGATGAACGGCCTGCCTCTGCCAAATGTCAGGAGCGAGCCCTTCATGCCAGGGTTCTCCGCGATCCTGACCGATGCCCAGATAGCCCAGGTCGCTCAATATCTGCGTGAGCACGTCGCCCACCGCAAGCCCTGGCGCGATGTGGGCGACATGGTGCACCGGATCCGCGCCGAAACTCCAGGCACGCCTTGATCACAAAGACGGCCGCTCTCGGAGCACAGGCTGAAAGGCGCAACCCGCGCCAGGTTCCTGTCCACCACATCCAAGGGGAAAGATGAGCAGGCTCGCGGAGCAGATGGTCCTTATCGTCCTGCCCGCAGGTCCCTTACCGTTGTGCTTGAAGCTGTCGCACGATCGCGAGTGATTTATAGACGTGCTGGTCAGGGGTGAGATGGTCACGCCGGGAAGAAAACTCGGCAATGACCTTACCACTTTTGGCGATCACATAGGTGAACCGCTGGATGAACCCATGAC
>JAJZGY010000009.1 GCA_021804785.1 Pseudomonadota bacterium
TTACTGGCTGAAGACTTTCCACGTCGACGGCTTGCGCGTCGATGCCGTGGCCTCGATGCTTTATCGCGACTATTCGCGTCAGGCCGGGCAATGGATTCCCAATCGCTTTGGCGGGCGAGAAAATCTGGAAGCAATCGCGCTATTGCGACGGCTCAACCGAACCATAGCCGAAGAGGCACCGGGGGCCATTACCATCGCTGAGGAGTCCACCGCCTGGCCAGGGGTCTCGGCGCCTATTGAGGGCGGTGGGCTCGGCTTCAGTTTCAAGTGGAACATGGGCTGGATGCACGATTCGCTGCTGTATATGGGGAAGGAGCCGATCTACAGGCGCTGGCATCACAATGAGATGACGTTTTCGTTGCTCTATGCCTACAGTGAGCGATTTGTCCTGCCGCTGTCACATGATGAGGTTGTCCACGGCAAGGGGTCGCTTTTCGGACGCATGCCAGGTGATGTGTGGCAGAAGCGAGCCAATCTGCGCGCCTATTTTGCCTTTATGTGGACCCACCCAGGAAAGAAGCTGCTTTTCATGGGAGGTGAACTTGGTCAGCCAAAAGAATGGAGCCATGATGGCGAGGTTCAGTGGGCGCTGCTCGAGGATCCTGGCGCGGCAGGCCTGCAGCGTCTGATTGGCGATCTCAATCGACTTTATGTTCGCCTGCCGCAGCTTCATGCCAGCGACTTTGATCCCTCCGGATTTTCTTGGGTAGTCGGAGACGACGACACCAACAGTGTGTTTGCGTTCATACGGCGTTTCCGGGCGCTGCCGCCGCTCCTTGTCGTTGTCAACCTGACACCACTTGTGCAGCGCAAATATCGCTTGGGGGTTCCAAGCTCCGGATTTTGGCGCGAACTCCTCAATACTGACGGGGCGCAGTATGGGGGAAGTGATGTCGGTAATGAAGGAGGTGTAGACGCGCAAGCGGTGGCGAGCCATGGTTACAATCAGTCATTGGTTTTGACGCTACCGCCGCTCGCCGCTGTCATCATGGAGCTTGAGGTGGATCATCATGCGTCCTTGGCCTGAGCGTCTGGATCCCGGGTTGCCTTATCCGCTTGGAGCGACATGGGATGGAACTGGCGTGAACTTTGCCGTGTTCTCGGCCCATGCCGAACGCATGGAGGTGTGTCTCTTTGACGACGCCGGAAAGCGGGAAATTGCACGCTTTGCGCTGCCTGAGCATAGCGACGAAATCTGGCATGGCTATCTGCCCAATGCCATGCCAGGTCTTGTCTATGGGTTGAGGGCCCATGGCCCATTTGATCCCGACAGAGGGCAGCGCTTTAATTCGAACAAGCTTCTGCTCGATCCCTATGCCAGAGCCTTTGCGGGCCATTTCCGCTGGACCGACGCGCTCTTTGGCCATCGTGTCCGCTCTGCACGGGGCGACTTGTCATTTGATCGGCGCGACAGCGCTCCTGCCATGCTGAAGGCAGTTGTCACGGAAGACAGATCGTTTCAGGATGAAGATTGCCGGCCCCGTATTCCCTGGTCCGATACCGTCATTTACGAAGCGCATGTGCGCGGTCTCACGCGGCTGCTTGAGGTGGTTCCGGTGCGCGAACGCGGCACCTTTGCCGCACTGTGTCATCCTTACGTGATCGGGCATTTGCGCCGGTTGGGGGTGACCACGCTTGAGCTCATGCCGGTACATGCCATCCTGCAGGATCGCCATCTGCTGGAACGCAGGCTGTCGAATTACTGGGGCTACAACACGCTCAGCTTCTTTGCGGTCGAGCCGCGTTATCTGGCCAGCGGCGTGGTGGATGAGATGCGCAGGGCAATCCGCCGTCTGCACAAGTCTGGTATCGAGGTCATCCTGGACGTCGTCTACAATCATACCTGCGAAGGCGATGAAACCGGACCGACCCTGAGCTGGCGTGGCCTTGATAACCAGAGCTATTATCGCCTCAGCGCGGATGACCGTCGCTATTACATCAACGATACCGGCACCGGAAACACCCTCAACCTATCTCACCCGCGGGTGGTGCAGATGGTGATGGACAGTCTCCGCTACTGGGCGACTACGTTTCAGGTCGACGGTTTCCGCTTTGATCTGGGCATGACGCTGGGGCGCGAAGATACGGGTTATGATCCTGGCGCGGGCTTCTTTGATGCGCTGCGCCAGGATCCTCTGCTGTCGCGTCTGAAACTGATTACCGAGCCCTGGGATCTGGGGCTTGGCGGTTATCGTCTGGGGTATATGCCACCCGGCTTTGCCGAATGGAATGACAAATACCGTGAAACGCTGCGCCGTTACTGGCGCGGTGACGGCGGGCAGCGTGGCGAGCTGGCACGAAGGCTGTCGGGCTCCGCTGATATCTTCGGTCACGGTTCGCGCCGGCCCTGGGCAAGCGTCAACTTTATCACCGCCCATGACGGCATGACGCTGGAGGATCTGGTGTCCCATGAGGCACGGCATAACGAGGCGAACGGCGAAAATTCCGACGGACATGGCGAGACGCTGTCCGCAAACTGGGGACACGAAGGTCCCAGTGGCGCGGCGCGGATCATTGCCACCCGTGAGACCATCAAGCGGTCGCTTCTGGTCAGTCTCATGGCATCCCTGGGCACGCCGATGCTGCTGGCGGGGGACGAGTTTGGACGCACCCAGGCGGGCAATGACAATGCCTATTGTCAGGACAATGAGATCTCATGGCTTGACTGGTCGCAGGCGACAAGCGCGCGCGGAGAGGCCCTGATAGAATTTGTTAGCCGGCTGAGCGAAATCCGCAGAGCTTTTCCGGTGCTGCGTTCACCGCGCTTTCTGCATGGTCGCGACCTCATTGCACCGGGGATAAGCGATATCGACTGGTTCGATGAGAAGGGCGGTTTTCTCACTGAGCAGGATTGGCATTATCCGGAAGGCCGGGCGCTGACGATGAGGCTCGCCGGACGGCGACGCAGCAGGGCAGATCTCATCGCACTCTGCATCAATGGCTCGGATACGTCGCTCACCTTTTGTCTGCCTGATCACTTGCCCTGGCGGGTGCTGATTGATAGCGCCCAAACGCTCTCGCACCATGAACGTATCGTGCAAGGATTTGTGGTTCAGGCCGGCGCCGCTGTCATTCTGGCCGCCCACCTTGATCTTGCCCACAAGGGCTGAGACGGAAGGTGTACGCTCAGGTTATGACGGCTCACGTTTTGCTCATCGGCGCACGCGACTTGGGTTTAGTGCGGCCGGTAGGTGCGCCCAAGACGATCCAGGATTTCTTCACATTCGCGCACGGTTTCGCTGATGATCTGCGCCACCGGCTTGATGGCGTCGATGCGCCCGGCAACCTGTCCGGTGAGCGGTATGGAAGCTTCCAGGTCGCCCCCGAAGTAAAGGTCGAGGACGTTGCGGAACTCGCCCATGATGTTCTCGGCAGGATCCTTTTCCAGCTCGCTTGTGCGGGCAGTGCGCAGCGCCCGCAGCGCCGGGCCCGGACCAAAGCGATTGAGGAACACGGTGTCGGTTTCTTCCGCCGAGACGATGGCCTTTTTCCAGTTTTCATGCACCGGGGATTCTGCGGCCGAGACCATGCGTGTGCCCATCTGGATACCATCGGCGCCCAGCGCCAGGGCGGCGGCCATGCTGCGGCCATCGACCATGCCGCCAGCGGCAATCACCGGCTTGTCAGTCTTCGAGCAGACCAGTGGCAGAAGAACCATGGTGGCGACATCGCGCGGGTTCTTGAATCCACCGCCTTCACCTCCTTCGACCACCAGCCCGTCAACCCCAGCCTCGAGCGCGCGCAGCGCTGCCTTGAGTGAGGGAACGACGTGAAACACTGTCAGCCCCGCTTCTTTCAGCGCCGAACAGTAGCGTTTGGGGTCTCCGGCTGATGTGGTGACGAAACGCACGCCCTGATCAATGACGAAGGAGACGATGTCGGGATCGCGCACGAAGGCCTGCGCGATATTGACGCCAAACGGCTTGTCAGTGAGTTCGCGCATCTTCCTGACTTCTTCACGGACTTCATCAAGCCGGCCCGAGGAGGTTTCGATAATGCCCAGGCCTCCGGCATTGGAGACCGCCGAGGCCAGCTGGGAGCGTGCGATCCATCCCATGGGAGCCTGAACGATGGGGTGGGCGATACCAAGAAGTTCGGTCAGGCGATTTTGCATGAGCACGCGTCTCTAGTTGTGGTTCAGCACCCAGTCTAGGCATGTGTCAGGAGCTTTCAACTGGCTCGCGGCGACCAGACCATCCCGCCGTACCAGAAGCGGGATTTCGCACAGGGTTGACGCGAGGGCAACTGGTCTGACGTGGATACCACCGAAAGGCAGGCGGGTAGACAAGGAGCCAGGTGCAGGCAAGGGAGGCGATGAACCCCACGCCTGCCGGATCAGACCTTCTGCGCTTGTGCAGCTAGGGTTGTGGGGCTGCGAGTGTCCAGACAACCAGCTTTTCTATCGCCTGTGCGGTGGCGAGGTCGAAAGCCGAGACCGCCGCGGCAATGGAGTTTGCCTGTGCCGCTACCTGCGTACGGATGCGTGTGGTTGCCACCACCTTGCGGTCGCTGAGACGGATCAGCCGTGCGGCCATGCCAACTTCGGCGACAGGGGCGCCGTCCGGGTTCGGGTAATTGGCCTCGAAGCGGCGCAGGTCAAGCTGCAAAAGATAATCGGCATGCAGCCCGCTTTGGGTCCTTGCCACGGACGTGATCCTGCCGCTGTTCTCAAAACCTTCCACCACGAGGCGCTGCAGGAGCCCGGGGGTGCGATCCTGCCATGCGGCATCGGCATAAAAATCGAGCGTATCAGCAGAGCGCTGGATAGCGACGCGCCGCGAGGCGAGGCTCAAGGGAGCGCTGGGAACGCTGATGGCAAGCGCCCAGGACACCTTCTGTGCTGCAACGCTGCCTAGTCGCGGTCGCAAGAGGTAGATCTGCGGGGGTGCTGGTTCGTCGATGAAGCTTTGTGCGGTGCAGCCGCAAAGCAGACCGAGCGCAAGGACAGAGACGAGGTTCCGAAGGATTTTTGTCATTGCGGTGAATATCCCTTGCGGCGATTGCCGAAGATCAGGCTGGAGGGATCATCCTGCAGTCTGTCGGCCAAATGGTTGAGGCTGGCAACCGCGCTGCGGGTCTGGGCGAGCAGTTCGTCAAGCTCCTGACTGGTGTTGCCATCGACCATGCGGTTGGCATTTTGTGACAGCTGGCGGATTGCCACCACGGCCTTGTCGGCATTTTCGAGCGTCACCTGCAGCGTCTTGAGATTTTGATTAAGACGGCTTGAGGCGTTTTGGACATTGTCGATGGTGCCTTCAAGGGCGGAGCTCCGGGTGGCGAGCGCAGACGACAGCACGTCGGTATTGTGAAGGATGTGGCTCAATGCCGTGCGGTTCTTTTGATCGAGCACGCTTTCCAGGGAGTCGCTGATACGATTGAGTTTGGCGATCAGTCCAGGAGCGCTGTTGGCCAGTTCCTGCAGGGTGGATGGTTTGGACGGGATCACCGGGTATTCATTTTCGGGACCTGCGGTCAATATCGGAGAGTCCTTTGTGCCGCCCTCGATTTCCACATAGGCGCCTCCTGTCAGGCCCATGGTGGCGATGGTTGCCACCGAATCGGCATGCAGGCGCAAGGTCGGGACCACCTCCAGAAAAGCGATAACCTGTTTGGGATTTTGGGGGTCAAATTTGAGCGCCGTGACGCGCCCCACATCGATGCCATTGTAGCGAACGGGGGTCCCGTTACCCAATCCGGTAACGGAGCCGCTGAAAAAGATCTCGTAGTATGCGCCGCGCTCGCTGTACTGGGTTCCTGCGAGCCACAAAGCCGCGATGATCAGGCCCAAGAAGCCCGACAGAACGAAGGCGCCTACGGCGACGTAATTGGCTTTTGTTTCCATCTTCAGCCCTCAGCCAGCGCGGCCCGTCCGCGTACCCCAGAAAAATACTCCTGGATCCAGGGGTTCGGATCCTTGATCAGGCTCTCGATGGTTCCGGTCCGGATCGACCTGTTAAGGAGCACGGCGATGCGATCTGAGGTTGCGCGTAGGGTATCGATGTCATGGGTGACCAGAAACACCGTCAGACCGAGACCTTTCTGCAAGCCGAGGATCAGTTCGTCAAAATGTGTCGCCGAGATGGGGTCGAGCCCTGCGGTTGGTTCATCGAGAAAGAGAAGCTCGGGATCGAGCGCAAGGGCCCGTGCCAGGCCGGCTCGCTTGCGCATGCCGCCGGATAGTTCGGAGGGAAATTTTCCGGCCGTTTCCGGCGGCAGGCCCACGAGGCTGATCTTCAACGCGGCGATCTCATCCATCAGTTGCTGGCTCATGCTGGTATAGCGGCGAAGTGGTACCTGAATATTCTGCGCCACGGTCTGGGCGCTGAACAGGGCGCCATCCTGGAATAGCACGCCCCAGCGCAGTTGGGCGGAAAGGCGCGTGCGCGCTGAAGCATGGGCGATATTATGACCAAAGACTTCGATGGTTCCGGCTTTGGGCGTGGTGAGGCCGACAATGGAGCGCAGCAGCACGGATTTTCCCGTGCCCGAGCCGCCAACGACGGCCAGGATCTCGCCGCGATAGAGGTCGAGATCGAGATGATCATGAACCACATTGTCGGCAAAGGCGTTGACGAGGCCGCGTATGCGTACCACGACATCCCTTTGTGTCATCGCGTCCGTCATGGCTCAGAACCTGAGCACGGAAAAGAGGATTGAAAAGCCGGCATCGAAGACGATGACGAGGAAGATTGACTCCACGACGGAGCGGGTGGTCAGCCTGCCCACGCTTTCCGCGTTACGCTCAACCCGCAGACCCTCAAAGCAGCCAACCAGGCCAATGATCGCGGCAAATACCGGGGCCTTGATAAGGCCCACCATGAGCGTGCTGAGGGAGACAGCCGACTGCAGCTGTGTCAGGAAGGCTGGAAAGGTCAGCCCGAGATCGCTATAGGTCATGATGTAACCGCCGAAAAGGCCCATCACGTCCGCGTAGAGAGTTAGCAGAGGCAGGACGATCATGAGGGCGAGGACGCGGGGCAGAACCAGCAATTCGACGAGGTTCAGACCCATGGTCTGCATGGCATCGATTTCGTCATTCACGCGCATGGTGCCGATTTGTGCAGTGAAGGCTGAACCCGAGCGTCCGGCGACGATGATCGCTGCGATCAGCCCGCCGATTTCGCGTAGCACGGCAACGCCCAGAAGGTTGACGGTGTAGATCTCGGCGCCAAAGCGTTTGAGCTGCCCTGCGCCCTGGTAGGCGATGACGATGCCCAACAGGAAGGCGAGCAGGCCGAGTATCGGTAATGCGGTCAGACCACAATCTTCGATCTGGGTGGCGAGCGCGGGCCAGGGGAGCACGCGCTGGGGCTGGAGGATCGCTTCTGTGGTCTCAATGCTGATCTGGCCCAGAAAGCCTACGATCTGATAACCCTGAGCGAGTATACGCATGGTTTCGCAGCCGACACGGTCTAGCAATACATGCAGCCATGATCCTGTGCGCTGTGACGGAGCCGCGCCAAAGTCGAGGCCGTCCCGAACCTTGCCGATGAGGTCTGCATAGTGTGGTGGCACCAGCAGCTCCGGTTGTGGCAGACCCTCTTGTTCGAGCGCCCTTTGGGTACGCAAGAGCAGCCAGCTCCCCGCCGTATCAAGATGGGTAATCTGGCGGGCATCGATGGTTGCGCTGCGCGCGGCTGCGGCACTGAGATCCCGCAGCCGCACGTCAAGTTCTGCAACCTCGCTGATCACCCAGTCGCCACCGGCCGCGACGTGCAGGGCCGGGCCGTGTTCGATCGCAAGGGTCGCAGGCACCTTGGCGCGCGTGAGCAGGAGTTTGTGTGTCAATCCGGACCCTGGCGTGTTGATCGGGGCATAGATAGCAAACATGCGCCACAATAGGCAGTCTTTACGACAGTAGCCTCGAGAGAATCTTTCGGTAGCGCGCGACGATGCACGGGCGCGCCACGTGCTGGCCCCCGGTCACGACCTTGCGGCCGCCGCGCCAGACCTCACATATGGCACTGGGACGGCTCGCATAAATCCAGCTGTCGAGAATACTGTCGTTGCGGCGGGAGAGGAGGGCGACGGCATCGCTATCGAGGGTCACAATGTCGGCGCACGCTCCGATCCTGAGCCCCTCCGAAGTGACGCCGAGGGCCTGGGCCCCACCCTGGTGGGCTTTGGTAAAGAGCGTGCGCCCGCTGGAGCTGCCATGTGCCAAGGGATTGCGCCGACGAAGGATCAGACGCTGCGCGTAGTCAATGCCGCGCAGCTCACTCGGCGCGTCGATGGTGATGTTGGAATCCGTGCCAATACCGAACCGCCCGCCCGCGCGCAGATAATCGCCTGCCGGAAATATTCCGTCGCCGAGATTGGCTTCGGTCTGCGGGCACAGACCGGCGACAGCTGTACTTTTGGCGAATCTTAGGGTCTCTGTGGTGGTCATATGGGTGGCATGTACAAGACACCAGCGCGCATCAATGGTGGTGTGGTCGAGGAGCCAGCTGACCGGTGGTGCACCATACTGGGCAATGCAGGCCTCAACTTCGCGGCGTTGCTCTGCGGCATGGATATGCATGGGTCCCTCGGGACACAGTGCCTCTAGCCGGGAAAGTTCTTCGGGGGTGACGGCGCGCAGCGAGTGCGGTGCGATGCCGATATTGGCGTCGCTGAGTCGGCTGATGATGCCGCGACTCTGGGTGACAAGCTCAGCAAATCCATCCAGTGTATTGATGAAGCGCCGCTGACCTGGCGCAGGCGCTGCTCCACCAAAGTCGGAGTGGGCATAAAAACAGCAGAGCAGTGTCAGCGCGATGCCGCTTTCTTCGGCTGCGGCCGCGATGGCTTCCGTCATTTCGGCACGATGATCATAAAAGCTGCCGTCTGGTCCGTGATGTAGATAATGAAACTCACCAACCCGCGTGAAGCCGCTTTCGAGCATTTCGATATAGGCGAGAGCCGCAATGGCCTGAACGTCCGCTGGCGTCAGGCGGGCAAGAAAGCGATACATGAGCTCTCGCCAGCTCCAGAAATCATCGCCGTCCGGACCAGCTTGCTCGGTGAGTCCCGCCAAAGCGCGCTGAAAGGCGTGACTGTGCAGATTGCACAGGCCGGGCAATGCGATGCCGTGCTGGGGCTCACCTGGCCCGCGCGGGACCGCCCGCGCGACCGCTGTGATGCGCCCATCGAAAAGTTCCAGGCGAACATGTTCGGCCCAGCCTTCCGGCAGAAGCGCCTGTTCAAACCACAAGGAGATTGGCTCGGCCATGGACAAACCCGCACGCCTCGGCCTATCCCTAGACATGTTTGCTGCCAACGCCAAGCGTCGCCTCTGGTGCAATGCCCAGCTCGCAACCATGTCGGGCCACGGGCTTGGCCGCGTCCAGGATGGTGTGGTGGCCTGTACGGGGGGGCGCATCGTCTATGCAGGCGCCAGTCACGGCCTTGCAAATTTCAATGCCGAGGAGCGCATCGACTGCGGCGGCAGGCTGATCACCCCGGGGCTGATCGACTGCCACACCCATCTCGTCTACGCGGGCAATCGCGCGCAGGAGTTCGAGTTACGTCTCAAGGGGGCGAGTTATGAGGAGATCGCCAGGGCGGGTGGCGGCATTGCCGCCACTGTCGAGGCAACGCGGAGTGCGAGCGAGGATGAGCTGATCGCTCAGGCATTGCCGCGGCTCGACGCGCTGCTCGCCGAAGGGGTCACGACCATCGAGATCAAATCGGGCTATGGACTTTCCTTTGCCGAGGAAACCAAGATGTTGCGGGCGGCCCGCAGACTGATGCAGCAGCGGGACGTGCGGGTCAGAACGAGCTTTCTCGGAGCCCATATGGTGGCGCCGGAATTCACCTCGGACCGCGCGGGCTATGTAGCAGAGCTTTGCGCGATGCTGCCTCGCCTTGAAGGCCTTGCCGATGCCGTTGACGGCTTCTGCGAGACCATTGCCTTCACGCCGCAGGAAATCGCAATGGTGTTCTGCGCGGCTGCTTCAGCAGGATTGCCGGTGCGGCTTCATGCCGATCAACTTTCTGATGGTGGCGGGGCCGCGCTGGCTGCCCGCTTCCGGGCGCTCTCGGCGGATCATCTTGAGTTTGCCTCGGAGGCCGGGCTTGAGGCGATGGCTCGCAGCGGCACTGTCGCCGTGCTATTGCCAGGCGCCTATTATTTCCTGCGTGAAACCCATCCGCCTTGCATCGCCGCCATGCGGCGGGCGGGTACCCCAATTGCCATCGCAAGCGACAGCAATCCCGGAACCTCGCCACTGACCTCATTGCTCCTCACCCTCAACATGGGTGCCACCTTGTTTCGGTTGCAGGTGGAGGAATGTCTGCGCGGCGTCACCTGTGAGGCGGCCCGCGCGCTCGGTCTTGCCGCGGAGCTTGGCACGCTGGAAGCTGGTAAGATCTGTGATCTGGCGATCTGGAATGTGCGGGAACCTGCTGAGCTCGTCTACCGGATGGGTTTTAATCCGCTTTATCAGCGTATCAGGGACGGCCATGACTGCTGAAACCATTCGTTGTGTTGAAGGTGATGCGCCACTGATCGTGTCGATGCCGCACACCGGCACGCAGATTCCGTCAGATATTGAGGCCCAGCTTTGTGATGTCTGGCAGGCGCGCTGTGATACCGACTGGCATGTCGAGAAGCTTTATGATTTTGCTGCCGGGTTGGGTGCGACCTTGGTGCGCACCGAGGTTTCACGCACGGTCATCGATGTCAATCGTGACCCCTGCGGGTACTCCCTCTATCCTGGAATGACGACTACCGGTCTTTGCCCCGCGGAGACCTTTGAGGGTGTACCGCTTTATGCCAGCGCGCTTGCTGCGGAGGAAATCGCCCGTCGCAGCGCCCAATTCTTTGCGCCCTATCACACGATGCTGGAGCGCCAGATCAGGCGTCTTCGCCGGCACCACCGACAGGTGGTTGTGTTTGATGCCCATGCCATTCGTTCGCGTCTGCCGCGTCTGTTTGATGGCCTGCTGCCTCACTTCAACATTGGAACCAATGCGGGGTGCAGCTGCGCGCCTGAGTTGGCACAGGCGGTTACCGAGGTGTGCGCACAAAGTCGCTTCAGCTATGTCCTAGACGGTCGCTTCAAGGGCGGCTGGATTACCCGCCACTATGGCGCGCCCAAGGAGGGTGTGCATGCCATCCAGATGGAGCTGGCCTGCCGTGGTTATCTCCAGGAACCGCAGGGCGCAATCTCACCTCAGAACTGGCCGGTGGTCTATGATGAGGCCTTTGCTGCGCCATTGCGCGCGCGGCTCTTGGACATCCTCAAATGCTGTGTGAGTTTTGCGAGGTCCTATGAACCGGTTTGATAATTCGCGGCGCATCCGCGCTCCCCGTGGCACGACGCTGAGCGCGCGTAGCTGGCTCACCGAAGCGCCGCTGCGTATGCTAATGAACAATTTGGATGCCGAGGTCGCCGAACGGCCCGAGGAACTTGTGGTCTATGGCGGCATCGGTCGGGCGGCTCGCGACTGGCAGAGTTTTGATCGCATTGTAGAAACGCTGCGCCGTCTTGAAGAAGATGAGACGCTGCTCGTGCAGTCGGGCAAGCCGGTGGGCGTCTTCAAGACCCATGACAATGCGCCGCGTGTGCTCATTGCCAACTCCAATCTGGTCCCACATTGGGCTAACTGGGAACAGTTTCATGCCCTCGATCGCAAGGGGCTGATGATGTATGGCCAGATGACGGCGGGATCGTGGATCTATATCGGCAGCCAGGGCATTGTGCAGGGGACCTACGAAACCTTCGCGGAAATGGGGCGCAAGCATTATGGCGGACGCCTTGCCGGCAGATGGATCCTGACCGCCGGCCTTGGCGGGATGGGTGGAGCACAGCCTCTGGCGGCAACCATGGCGGGGGCCTCCATGCTGGCGGTGGAGTGTCAGCCGTCGCGGATCGAGATGCGGTTGCGCACGGGATATCTCGATGTCTCCGCGCCAAGCCTCGACGCGGCGTTGGAGCTCATTACGTGCGCCACGCGTGAGGGCAAATCGCTCTCGGTCGGCCTGCTTGGCAATGCCGCTGACGTCCTGCCTGAGTTGCTGCGGCGAGGCGTCCGTCCCGATGCGGTCACCGATCAAACCAGCGCCCATGATCCGGTGAATGGCTATCTGCCGAAGGGCTGGTCGCTTGAAGTCTGGCAACGGCGCCGTGAGACGGATCCCAAAGAAGTGGCACGCGCGGCCAAGGCCTCCATGGCTGAGCATGTACGGGCCATGCTGGGTTTTTTCCGTCAGGGCATTCCAACCTTCGACTATGGCAACAACATCCGACAGATGGCCTTTGAAGCGGGAGTTGTGGACGCGTTTGATTTTCCCGGCTTTGTCCCGGCCTATATCCGTCCGCTCTTCTGCCGCGGCATCGGACCTTTTCGCTGGGCGGCACTTTCCGGTGATCCGGAGGACATCGCCCGCACCGACGCTAAGGTGAAGGAACTTATTCCGGATGATCCGCATCTGCACAATTGGCTCGACATGGCGGCAAAGCGGATTTCGTTTCAGGGATTGCCGGCGCGCATCTGCTGGATTGGTCTTGGCGCGCGCGATCGCGTCGGGCTGGCATTCAACGAGATGGTGGCCAAAGGCGAGGTGAAGGCACCCATTGTAATTGGGCGTGATCATCTGGATTCAGGCTCAGTGGCCTCTCCCAATCGCGAGACTGAGGCGATGCGGGATGGCTCTGATGCGGTGTCGGATTGGCCATTGCTGAATGCCCTGCTCAATTGCGCCAGCGGTGCGAGCTGGGTTTCCTTGCACCATGGTGGGGGTGTTGGCATGGGCTTTTCGCAGCATGCTGGCATGGTGGTGGTGTGTGATGGCAGCGCGGCGGCGGCGCGCAGGATCGCTCGGGTGTTGTGGAACGATCCGGCCAGCGGGGTGATGCGCCACGCCGATGCCGGCTATGCGGAGGCGATCGCCTGCGCCAAGGAGTTCGCACTTGATCTGCCCTCACTGTGAGTGCGGGTGCCTGAGACCAGCGTGATGATCCTTCGCCTCAAGGACGACAGGACGTAAAGATCGCGGCTTCGTCTACCGCGTTACTGGAAAATGCGCGCCGCCTCGCGGGTCAGGCCAAGCGCGACCGAGAGCAGATCGGAGCCACCCGTGGCCTTGGCATCCGGCGCTGCACAGGTCACCGCCCGCTGCACCACCGGTACTCGTGACGAGCCGCCAGTAAAAAACACGGTGTGGATGTCCCTGCCCTTGAGACCCGCATCGGCGATGCAGCGCTGTGCCATCCCGGTGAGTGCGGTAGTCTTCTCGCGCAGCGCACGGTCGAAGCCATCGCGCACTGCGAGGGCGGAGAGACCCTGCTCAACGAATTCAAGGGGGATCGGCGCTGCTGGTACCGCGCTGAGTGCGATCTTGGCGTTTTCCACCGCGAACGCGATACGATGACCGAGCCGGTGGGTGAGGGTGTGCAGCAGGCGCCCGACTTTCTCCGGCTCGCACGCGATTTTCAACAGCTCGCGGGTTTCGCGTTGGGTCTGGTAAGTGTAGACGAAGTTGATCATCGCCCAGGTCGCAAGCTCAAAATAGACCGACTTCGGCATCGGCAGGTCCTTCTGGGTCAGCTGCGTGCCGAGCCCGAGCAGTGGCATCACCGCATCGAGACTGAGAAGTGTGTCGAAGTCCGTGCCGCCGATGCGCGTGCCGGCATTGGCGAGCACGTCATCGCCGCGCTCGACCCGTCCGCGCCGCTCCGGCCCGATCCGGATCACACTGAAGTCCGAGGTGCCGCCGCCGATGTCGGCCACCAGCACAAGTTCCTCGCGCGTGGCGGTCGCCTCATAGTGATAGGCCGCCGCGATGGGCTCGTAGACGAAGCGGATATCGCGGAAGCCTGCACGCCGCGCAATATCTGCCAGCACCGCCTCAGCGCGGGCGTCGGCCGCGTCGTCGCCGTCGACGAAGCGCACCGGCCGGCCATGCACGACCTCGGTGATCTCCTGATCCAGAAAGGCTTCGCCTTTGGCCTTGAGGTGACGGATGAAGGTCTCCACCACGCTGGTCAGCTTGATCCGCTTGGGACCGACGGCGGTGGTCTCGTTGATCAGTGGCGAACCCAGGATGGTCTTCAGCGCCCGCATCAGCCGGCCGTCGGCCTGTGCGATGGAGGCGCTGATTGCCGCCTGACCGAACAGGACCCTGCCCCAGTTCTCCGTATCATAGAAGATTGCGCTCGGGATCAGTGTCTCGTCGCCTTCCACCGGTGCGAGTGTGGGCTGTCCGCCCCTAAGGACGCCGAGTGCCGAATTGGATGTGCCAAAATCGAGCCCGCAGGATGCCATGTACGTCCCCCTTCGTTGTGTTTGGGGAACTCCATCTATTGAACAATTCGAGGACTTGCCAGTCTATTTCTTTGTGCTTAAACTGCAGCCGCTTGGTGGGATGTCCGGGAGCGGGCGTCCCATTTTGTTTGTGTACGGATGAGATCCGGTGGCCCACGCCTCCTGTTGCCCGGCGACAAGATGCGGCTCCTGTCATCGGGGGCTGACGTCTTCAAAAAGCCGGTCGCGCCGATGCACCCCGAACGGGAGCGAAGTTCGTATCTCAGGCACGGAAACGAGCGCGGCTTCCCGTCCCGTGATCAGGCTTTGCGAAGCATTTGCTTTCTTCTGCGCCCTGTCTCATGAAGCTCTCCGACAGGAAAGATCGGGGCTGCGCCATGCGCGAAATCATCCGCGAACTGGAACGCAAGGTGTTGTGGTTGTCATGCTGGACGATCCACAACGCTAATCACCTGCGGCCGGAGGAGGACGCGGTCAAGGTGGGTGGACACCAGGCCAGCTGCGCCTCGATGACGACACTGATGAGTGCGCTTTATTTCAGCGTTCTGCGTCCCTTTGACCGGGTAGCTGTCAAGCCCCATGCCAGCCCGGTCTTTCACGCCATCCAATACCTGTTCGGCGAACAGACGCGCGAAAAGCTCGAAGCCTTTCGTGCTTTGGGCGGTGCGCAAAGTTATCCCTCGCGCACCAAGGATGGCGATGATGTGGATATTTCCACCGGGTCAGTCGGACTTGGCGTTGCCATGACCGCCTTTGCCAGTCTGGTCCAGGACTATTTGATGGCCAAGAACCTGCGCGATCCGGCGCGTGCGGGCCGGATGATCGCCTTGGTGGGGGATGCCGAACTCGATGAAGGTAACATCTATGAGTGCCTCATCGAAGGTGCCAAGCATGGGCTGCGCAATACTTGGTGGATTATCGACTACAACCGTCAGAGCCTCGATGGCGTCATTCGCGAAGGTCTTGAGCAGAAATTTTCAGCGATGTTCCGCGCACTCGGTTGGCGCGTCGTGACCCTCAAATATGGGCGCAAGATGGAGTCAGCGTTTCAGTCCCCAGGCGGTGAAGATCTGAAGCGCTGGATCGATAATGCTCCCAACGATCTTTATGCGGCGCTTTCGTTTCAGGGTGGGGCGGCCTTCCGCACGCATCTTTATGCTGATCTCGGCCGCAATTCGCCGGCCGGGCGCATGATCGAGAGCCTGAGCGACGAGGCTCTGTCTGAACTGATGTGCAATCTGGGCGGACACGATCTCGATCTTTTGCTCGATACCTTCGAGGCGATCGACGATGACGGGCCGGTCTGCTTCATCGCCTATACAATCAAGGGCTATGGCACGCCCCTGGCAGGACACAAGGATAACCACGCCGGGCTGATGACCCCAGCGCAGATGGAAATCCTGCGCCAGAAGATGCAGATCCGTTCCGCGCATGAATGGGATCTATTTGAAGGTTTGCCGCGATCGCAGGCGGAGTATGCGGAGTTTCTGAAGGAGGTTCCCTTCGTGAAGCAGGGACGTCGCCGGTATTCGGCCGCCCACATCGAGGTGCCCGCACAGCTTGAGTTGCCCAAAGCTGGAGAGATGTCGACCCAAGAGGGCTTCGGGCGAATCCTCTTCGATCTTGCCCGCCAGCAGAACGACTTTGTGGAGCGGATCGTGACCACCTCGCCGGACGTCACCGTGTCCACCAATCTTGGTGGCTGGGTCAACCGACGGGGCGTCTATGATCCGGCGACGGCAGAGGATCGCTTCAAAGAGGAGAAGATCGCCTCGACCTATCGCTGGACGATGTCGCCCAAGGGACAGCATCTTGAGCTCGGCATCGCCGAGAACAATCTCTTCATCGTGCTGGCGGCGCTGGGGCTGTCACACAGCCTGTTCGGCGAGCGGTTGATCCCCATCGGAACGCTCTATGATCCCTTTATTGCACGCGGTCTCGATGCCCTCAATTATGCCTGCTACCAGAATGCGCGCTTCATATTGGTGGCAACTCCTTCGGGCATCACGCTGGCGCCGGAAGGCGGAGCCCACCAGTCGATCGCAACACCACTGATCGGCATGGCGCAGGACGGCCTGGCAAGTTTCGAGCCGGCCTTTGTCGATGAACTGGCTGAGATCCTGAAATGGTCATTTGACTATCTGCAGCGTGACGGTGAGGCGGATGAGAACAGCTGGTTACGCGATGAGACGGGTGGCTCGGTCTATTTGCGCCTGTCCACGCGCCCGCTCACCCAGCCCCTGCGCCCCTTGGGCGGAATTGAGGCGGCGATCATTGATGGCGCTTACTGGTTGCGCCCGCCGGGGCCCAATTGCGAAGTCTGCATTGCCTATCAAGGGGTGGTGGCGCCCGAAGCGATTGCCGCGGCAGGCTATCTGGCGGAGGACCGGCGTGATGTCGCCGTGCTCGCGGTCACCAGCGCCGATCGCCTCAATGCGGGCTGGCAGGCGGCACAGCGGGCACGTCGGCGAGGTCAGCGGGAGGCGCGCGCCCACATCGAACGTCTCCTCGCCGAACTGCCGGCCACTGCCGGCATTGTCAGCGTGATCGACGGACATCCCGCGAGCCTGTCCTGGCTCGGTGGGGTGCGGGGGCACCGCGTGGCGTCGCTTGGCGTCGAGCATTTTGGCCAGTCCGGACGCATTGATGAGCTATATGCGTATTATGGTCTTGATACCGACACGATTTTACGCGCTGCGGAAAGTCTCGTTGCCGGCCGGCCGCTGCGCTATGTGAACACGTTGTGACGACCTTCGCATCTGTGACATCATCGGCAGGACACAGCATTGGAGGATACCCATGAAACGTCTTTTAGGGCGTGGCGCCATTGTCACCGGAGCCGGCAGCGGCATTGGCCGTGCAGCGGCCAAACTTTTTGCCGCGGAGGGCGCGTCAGTCATCTGTTTTGACCGCGCCGATGGCGTTGAGGAAACCGGCCGTGCCATTCGTGACGCAGGGGACACGGCGATCGTTCTCAAGGCGGATGCGGCAAGGGAAAGTGATGTGGCGGGAGCGGTGGATCTGGCGATGCGCGAGTTTGGTCGCCTTGACGCCGTTTATGCCAATGCCGGTATTTCCGGTGGCCTCGGCCCGAGCTTCTTCGAGGCCACAGCGGCGGACTGGATGCAGATCCTCGAGGTCAATCTTATCGGCGTGTTTCTGGCCATCAAGCATGCGGCTCGTGTCATGGTTCCGGCGCAAAAGGGTGCCATCGTCTGCACCGCATCGGTGGCGGGTTTGCGTTCCGGTGCCGGACCGGGCCCTTATAGCGCGAGCAAGGCCGGCGTGATCAATCTCGTCACCACGGCGGCGAATTTCCTCTACGGAACCGGTGTGCGCGTCAATGCTATCTGCCCCGGCATCATCGAGACCGGTATGACGCAGCCGATTTTTGAGCGCGCCCGTGCGCGGGGAACAGAAGGCAAGATCGGCCAGCTCAATCCCCTGCGCCGCTACGGCCATCCCGAGGAGATCGCGGCGGCGGCGCTGTTCCTGGCCAGCGACGAGGCCTCTTATGTCAATGGCCAGGCGCTGCCGGTCGATGGCGGGCTGTCATCGTCATTGCCAGTGGTGGGGCGCGACAAATAGCGGTGTACGGCGCCCTTCTGGGTGCTTATGAAGCGAACACCCGAGCAAAGATGGTGTCGACATGCTTGAGGTGATAGTCGAGGTCGAACAGCTGAGAGATCGCAGCGGCCGGCAAGGCAGCGGTGACCTCTTTGTCTGCGATGAGAAGATCAAGCAGTGAGCCCTCGCCGTTCCAGGCGCGCATGGCATTACGCTGGACAAGGCGATAGGCCGCTTCGCGGCTGACGCCGGCCTGGGTGAGGGCCAGCAATACCCGCTGGGAATGAACAAGGCCGCGGGTGTTCTCGAGATTCTGCCGCATGCGCTCAGGATAGACCCGAAGCTTTTCGATGACACTGGCTGCACGCACGAGTGCGAAGTCGAGGGTGATCGTGGCATCCGGGCCGATATAGCGTTCGACGGAAGAATGGGAGATGTCGCGCTCATGCCAGAGCGCGACATTCTCGAGGGCCGGTGTGACATAGGCCCGTACCATGCGGGCAAGACCGGTCAGGTTTTCGGTCAGTACCGGGTTGCGCTTGTGGGGCATGGCGCTCGAACCCTTCTGTCCCTCCGAAAAATATTCCTCCGCTTCCAGCACTTCGGTCCGCTGCAGGTGACGGATCTCGACTGCCAGCCTTTCGATCGAGGCGGCAACCACGCCTAGTGTGGCAAAGAACGCGGCATGGCGGTCACGCGGGATCACCTGGGTGGATACGGGCTCGATCTTCAGATCCATCCTGGTTGCGACATGGGCTTCGACGCGCGGATCGATGTTGGCGAAGGTGCCGACTGCGCCGGAAATTGCACATACTCTGATCTCTTCGCGTGCCGCGCACAGCCGTGCCCGGGCCCGCGCGAACTCGGCATAAAAACCCGCAAGCTTGAGGCCAAAGGTAGTGGGTTCGGCATGAATGCCATGGCTGCGGCCGATCGTGACACTGTGCTTGAACTCAAAGGCGCGCGTTTTGAGCGCCGCGAGCAGCAGATCGGTGTCGGCGATGAGGATGTCTGCGGCACGTGTGAGCTGCACCGAGAGACAGGTGTCCAGTACGTCCGAGGAGGTCATGCCCTGGTGCACGAAGCGCGCTTCGGGACCTACGATTTCTGACAGATGTGTGAGGAAGGCGATGACATCGTGTTTGACCTCGCGCTCGATCGCATCGATGCGATCGACGTCGAATACTGCACCACGGCCTTTCTCCCATACCTTCTGCGCAGCCTCTTTGGGGATGATGCCGAGCTCAGCCTGTGCATCAGCAGCGTGGGCTTCAATTTCAAACCAGATACGGAATTTTTCTTCTGGCGACCAGATCGAGGTCATTTCTGCGCGGGCATAGCGCGGGATCATGTGCGAACTCCAGCTTCAGTCGACGGGATCAGATCCCGCCAAGCGCCACATATTTGATTTCGAGATAATCCTCGATGCCGTATTTGGAGCCTTCGCGGCCAATGCCGGACTCCTTGACCCCGCCAAACGGGGCAACCTCGGTCGAGATGATACCTTCATTGGCGCCAATGATGCCGTATTCGAGACGTTCAGCGACGCGGAAGACACGCTTGACGTCGCGCGCATAGAAATAAGCCGCCAGGCCATACTCGGTATCATTGGCCATGCGGATGGCGTCATCATCGTCCTTGAAGCGGAACAGGCTGGCGACCGGGCCAAAGATCTCCTCGCGGTACACCGCCATTTGTGGTGTGGCCCCGCTGATCACTGTGGGTTCAAAGAAGGTGCCGCCGAGTTCGTGGCGGTGGCCGCCAAGTTCGATCTTGGCGCCTTTCTGGGTGGCGTCTGCGATGAGACGTTCCACTTTCTTGAGGGCGTCGGTGTTGATGAGCGGACCTTGGGTGACGCCGTCCTTGCTGCCGTCGCCGATCTTGAGACCACGGACCCGCTCGATCAGCTTGGCCTTGAAGGCGTCATAGATGCCGTCCTGCACCAGGATGCGGTTGGTGCATACACAGGTCTGGCCCATGTTGCGATATTTGGAGAGCAGGGCGCCCGTCGCTGCCTGCTCAAGATCGGCGTCGTCGAAAACGATGAAGGGGGCATTGCCGCCAAGTTCGAGGCTGACTTTTTTGACGGTCGTGGCGCATTGGGCCATCAGCAGTTTGCCCACCTCGGTGGACCCGGTGAAGGAAAATTTGCGCACGGCAGGATGGCCAGTCAGGACTTTGCCGACTTCCACGGGCTGGTTGGACGGCACGACGTTGAAGACGCCAGCTGGCAGGCCTGCACGCTGTGCGAGTTCGGCGAGAGCGAGCGCACTCAGTGGTGTATCTTCTGCCGGCTTGATGACGGCGGTGCAGCCAGCGGCAAGTGCGGGAGCAAGCTTGCGGGTGATCATGGCGATGGGAAAATTCCACGGCGTGATCGCACCGACGACGCCGATCGGTTCCTTGAAGACGAGGATGCGGCCATCGCGCTTGGGCGCAGGGATGACATCGCCATAGACGCGCTTTGCCTCTTCGGCGAACCATTCGATGAAGGCTGCGCCATAGGCGACTTCGCCGCGGGCTTCGGCCAGTGGCTTGCCCTGTTCTGCGGTCATCAGCCGGGCAAGATCTTCCTGCGCCGCCATGATGAGTTCGAACCATCGGCGCAGGATGCCGGCCCGCTCCTTGGCAGTATGAGCGCGCCAGGAGGCAAAGGCGCGGTGTGCCGCCATGACTGCACGGGTGGTTTCTGCGGTCCCCAAATCGGCCACCTTGGCCAGCTCTCCGCCGGTTGCGGGATTGGTGACTGCGAAGCGGGCCTGGGTGTCAGCGGCACACCATGTTCCGTCAATGAAGCCGTCTGTCTTGAATAGTCTGGGGTCGCTCAGCATATCCGCCCTCCTGGCACTCAAATAAATCCTGGAGCGGGGGTTCTAGCGTCCAATGGAAAGATGCGAAAGCCCGCTCCGGGCTGGGCGCCAACAGCCAGTTCGGACAACCCTAAAAATAGGGCGGACGATCGAGGCCCTTTGGGGATTTGGTGAAGATTTCGACCCCGTTCTCGGTGACACCCACGCTGTGCTCGAACTGCGCCGAGAGGGAGCGGTCGCGGGTCACCGCGGTCCAGCCATCGTTCAGCACTTTGACACCGTAATTGCCCAGATTGATCATCGGCTCGATGGTGAAGAACATGCCGGGCTTAAGACCGATGCCATAACCCGGCTTGCCGTAATGGACGACGTTGGGCAGGGCATGAAAAACCTTACCCAGACCATGGCCGCAGAAATCGCGCACCACCGCGCAATGCTCTTCGCCTTCTGCGTAGCTTTGGATGACATGCCCGATATCACCGGTGGTGGCGCCGGGGCGCACCACGGCAATGCCGCGCATCATGGCCTCATAGGTCACATCGATCAGGCGCATGGCTTTGCGCTTGACTTCACCGACAGGATACATGCGGCTGGTGTCGCCATGCCAGCCATCCTTAATCACGGTCACGTCAATGTTGACGATGTCGCCTTCGCGCAGGGGCCTGTCGTTGGGGATCCCGTGGCAGACGACGTGATTGATCGAGGTGCACAGGGTGTGACGATAGCCGCGGTAGCCCAGGCAGGCCGGCAGCGCCCCTTGATCGCAGACATATTCGAAGGCCAGCTTGTCGAGCGCGGCGGTGGTCACCCCGGGCTGAACCGCGGGAACCAGAAGATCGAGCACTTCGGCGGCAATCCGTCCGGCGCGGCGCATGCCTTCAAAGCTTCCGGCATCATGAACCGTCACCGCGAGCGCCGAGCGCCTTGCGGCTTCAAAGACATCAGGGCTAAGCATTTCGGAGGCCATGCTGATCCTTTGGCTTTGCAGGGCTGCACGTGTACTGGAACGATTACAACATAATCGCCCTTGGCGGGGTTTAACACCCCCCCGGAGCTGAGGGACAGCCCGTCGGGCTCAAAGGATGGAACCTGTAAATAATGTCTGAGCCGGAACAGAGCGCAGTCCCCACCGCGGCGATGCTGGTGATCGGAGATGAAATCCTCTCTGGACGCACCCAGGACAGCAATTTTGCCTATCTTGCCAAATTCCTGGCGGCCCTGGGGATCGATCTGCGCGAAGGACGCATCGTTGCAGATGACGAGGTCGGTATCGCGGCCGCCATCACGGCGCTGCGGCCCCGGTATGATTATGTTTTTACCTCCGGCGGCATCGGTCCCACCCATGACGACATCACCACCGATGCGGTAGCCAAGGCGTTCTCCACCCCGGTTAGCGTTCACCCCGAGGCATTTGCTCAGCTCGCCGGGCGCTATGCGCCGGGCGAATTCACTCCGGCCCGCCAGCGCATGGCGCGCATACCTGAGGGGGCTCTCCTGATCCGCAATTCGGTCTCCGTGGCGCCAGGGTTTCAGCTCGCCAATGTCTTTGTCATGGCAGGAGTTCCCATGATCTTTCGCGCCATGCTCGAGGATGTGGCACCGCGGCTGCGCCGGGGCAGTTTGGTGCGTGCGGTGACCATCCGCGCCAGCGTCGGGGAGGGGCGCATCGCCGATGCCCTCCGGGCCCTGCAAGGCAATCACAAAGACGTGGTCATTGGCAGCTACCCCTATTTCCGCGAGGATGGCTACGGGGTGCAGCTTGTGGCCCGTGGACGCAATCTTGCGGCAGTAGAGGCCGCGGCGATGGCCATCGAGCTCATGCTGGTCGAGGCCGGCGTTGCCAGCGAGCGCCTCAGCGGGTGAGAAGTTGCCTCGGTCTTAAGGGAAATTTACGCAACCAGGTGACATCGGCCGGTTCTGAGACTAGCCTTCTTTCCTGGGCGATAGGAGGTCATGAATGCGTCGGGTGATGGCTGCCACAGTCGCCGTGGTATTGGCCGCGATCGCTGGCATTGCGGTGGCCGAGACGATGTCGGCAAGCGATCGCAGCGACTACGAGGCGCCGGGGCGGCACCAGTTCTATGTGTGGTGCGCCGACGGCAGGAATTATACGACCAGCGAACAGGGTGCTGACGCCGCAGCCGCGCAAATCAAGCTTTATGATGCCCTCAAGGCCTCCGGACACCTCTCCTGCTGGCCGATCTGGCAAGGCCGCATGGCCGGCTCCTGATCAGCTTCCCACGCCAAGTGATTTTGCTTCCACCTCGATCGCGGCGAGCGCAGCGGGATTGGTCTTGAGCGCAATTCGCGCTGAGGCCAGCGCCGCCTTGGCCTTGGCACCCTGTCCAAGGACCGAATAGGCGCGAATCAGGCGCTTCCAGCCATCCGGATTGTTGGGGCTGGCCTTCAGCGAGGCCGCCAGTTTGGCCACCATGGCCGTGACATTGGGCGCGGCAGCGGACCCAGAGGCAACTTCGCTTGCTTTCAGTGTGGCGATGCGGTCGATCAGCATCGACTTATACGGAGCGTTGTCGGGGGTTTCGTCGGCCAGTTGTTGCCAGATGGCGATCGCCTTGGCGGTCTCTCGGCGGTCGGCATAGGCCAGGCCGAGATAGTAGCTGGCGGCCGGATTATGAGGATCGAGCCGCAGCGCTGCCCGCAGTGGTGGCAGCGCGATGTCAGGCACGATACCCGAATTGGCAAGAGTAAGAGCTTCCGCATAGGAGGTCAGCACCGTGGGCGCGCGGGCTGGGCTGGCAAGAGCAGCGGCATGGCGGAAGGCGCCGGCGGCTTCATCTGCGTCGCCGAGGCTGAGATAGCCGCGGCCCAGAAGCTCCCAGGCCATCTCGTCCTTGGGATGGCTTTGCACCCGTCCCACCAGTTCCGCCACGAGGCCGGGCAGATCATGATCAGAGGGTCCGGTCAGGCTGCGCAAGGCCAGTTTGGGTGAGCCCAGCAGCAGGTACGTCCCGATGCCAAAGCCGATGACGAGCAGGGCGGCGCTGGCGGCTAGAATTCCCCGTCGTGCCCAGCTGTCAGCTGAACGCAAGAGGATAGGAACGACGACAAAGCCCGCGGCGAGAAGCGTAAGGCCGGAGAAAATGAGGATCAGAACTGCCATCATGGGGCTGCCACTAGCATGGGACGCGGGCGAATGCGACGCTCAGCGCTGTCACATGAGGACTATCCCCATGATTGCCTTTTCTGGAAATACCCTTGACCGGGTCAGTCTCCGGCGCGCGGACCCGGCCTGGCTGGCCGAGCAGTGGATCCATCCGGAGGCCCGCGTATTGCCGCTCTGGCAGTTGCGGCCGCTCGTCGTGGGGGCCTCGCGGGGTCCGCAACAGGCCGGCTTTGTCATTCCAAGGGTGGCGCAGGATCTGGCCGGGTCCGAGGCGCCGCGGGTGTTTCTGGGTCTCGATGGCCAGAGCCCGCTTTTTGCCCTCGACGTTTCGGCTGCGCAGGATCCGCGGGAACAGGGGCCTCTGGCCGGGCTTGGCGAATTTGTCGAGCTGCGTGCACTGGCGCTGCGCGGTGAGCTTCCGCCTGAGGAGCTTGCCATCTGTGGTACCGCCAAAGCCATGATCGACTGGCACCAGCGTCATGGCTTTTGTGCGCGCTGCGGGGCTCCGACCAAACCGGTGGATGGCGGCTGGCGTCGTCGTTGCGGCCAATGCAGTGCCGATCATTTTCCGCGCACCGATCCGGTGGTGATCATGCTGGCCAGTCTTGGCGAACGCTGTCTGGTTGGGCGTGGCCGTCAATTCCCGCCGGGCATGTTTTCGGCGCTGGCGGGATTTCTCGAGCCGGGGGAGACCATTGAGGAAGGTGTCCGTCGGGAAATCTTCGAGGAGGCTGGGATCCAGGTGGGAAAGGTGCGCTATCATGCCAGTCAGCCCTGGGCGTTTCCGTCGTCGCTGATGATCGGCTGTCTTGCCGAGGCCCAGAGCGAAAAGATCTGCCTTGGTGACGACGAACTGGCCGAAGCACGCTGGCTGGAGCGCGAAGAGGTGCGCGCGCTGCTCAGTGGCGGACGGCGCGAGGGACTGTTCCTGCCGCCGCCGATGGCTATTGCGCATCATCTGCTGCGCGATTGGGCCTTTGCCAGCTGATGGGCCTGGCGCAGCGCCTGCGCGCGATCACCGCCGATATCTCAGGTCTGGATGTGGATGCGATCGTCAACGCGGCCCCTGAAACGCTGGCGCCTGGGGCAGGTGTGGATGGTGCGATCAGGCGGGCGGCGGGGCCTGAACTCACGCGTGCCACAGCGGTCATCGGCGGCTGTCCCACGCCTTCCGCAGTGATCACCCCGGGGTTCAGGTTGGCGGCGCGCTATGTGGTTCAGACCGCGGCGCCCGTTTATGCGGCTCGCCCCGCAGATGATTTGCTGTTGGCCGATTGCGATCACAACGCTCGGGCGCGGGACTATCGGTTTGAAGAGGTCGCGTTTCCGGCCTTGGGTACCGGGATTTACGGCTGGCCTGCGGCGCACGCGGTACAGATTGCCTTTACTGCGGTGGTGTCAGCGCTGCGGGTGTACGAACGGCTCGTGCGCGAGGTGTTCTGCTGTTTTCGTGACGCAGACTGCCAGCGCTATCAGGCGTTGATCGACGGTTTGGCAGCTTAGACTGTTTGCCGCCGGCGTGGCCGCTCAGTGCGGAAAATGTGGGGCATGGTGATGGCAGATCAGGCAGACGCAGCGAGAGGATGGGTCTGGCGCAAGCTTGCCTGCGGGTTTGCTGCGCTGATCGCGCTTGGGCCCCTGGCGGCCTTCGGGGCCACATCACCGGCCTGCATGGCGCTCACAAGGATGATGGCACAGCAGAAGCCTGGTCCGGTATTTCTTGCGAGCTATCCCACAGCCAGCGCAGTCCAGCTCAAGAACGCGGCCTATCTCTATGACAACGCGATCGCTGCGCTTGCACTCATCGGCTGCGGACAGCCTGGTCTGGCCGGGCGCATTGGCGCGGCCATTCTGATCGCCCAGGCGCATGATCGCTTCTGGCATGATGGGCGGCTGCGCAATGCCTATGTCGCCGGACCCGTGCGCGAAGTCCCGGTCAAGCTGCCGGGTTGGTGGGATGGGAAGGAACAAAGATGGGTGGAGGACGCCTATCAGGTGGGAAGCGACAGCGGCAATCAGGCCTTCGCCATGCTCGCGCTTGTGGCCTGCTACCGGGCAGGTCTTGGTCGCAGATATCTTGCTGGTGCCAGGCGTCTCGCGCGCTACCTCACGCATTCCTATGGTGCCGGTGCGCCGGCTGGCTTCAGGGGTGGCACCTTTGGCGATGAACCCAACCCACAGATCAGCGCCTGGAAGTCGACCGAACACAACGCGGACCTGGCAGCGGCCTATCAGCGTCTTGCGGCGGCGGCAGGCGCGGCCAGCTGGCAGCATTGGGCGCTCCGTGCGCGCCGCTTTGTGCAGACGATGTGGCAGCCCGGCTGTGGCTGCTTTGCCGCCGGCACGGGGCTGCAGGCCCATGAGCTTGACCATCTTGTCGCCACGGATGCGCAGCTGTTTCCACTTCTGGCAATCGCTGGCTTCGCGCATCACTATGGACCGAAACTGCACGGGATTTTGCGTCGCCTGCGAGATGACGGAGGGATCACTTACAGCGTTGCGGCCAAGGGTGTGTGGACGGAGGGAACGGCGCAGCTTGCCCTTTATCGTCGGCTTTCGGGGCAACAGACACGGGCCCGCGCCTTGCTGCGTGTGCTTGCCCGGGCTCGCGCTCCCGACGGCAGCTACTACGCAACCGCGAGCGGCTCGCTGGTAACCGGCTTTGGTCTTTCCACCGATCCGTCCAAGTCACGGGTATACTTCCATCTGCCGCATCTGGGCGCGCTGGCATGGGTGGCACTGGCCCAATGCGGGTTTGACCCATTTACGCTGCGGCGAAGCCTGCCCGAGGACAGAGCACCAGACTGAACGATCAATCAGTCGGCATCACTTTGCGAAACGCACTGGCGTGATAGACGCCAAGGATGGTCAGCCGGGTGGAAAAGAACTGCAGTTCTTCGAGGGCAAGGCGCACCAGGCGGTCTTCCGGGTGACCCTCGATATCGACGTAGAACTGTGTAGCGTTGAAGGAGCCACCGAGCTGGTAGCTCTCAAGCTTGGTCAGGTTGACGCCATTGGTGGCAAAGCCGCCCATGGCCTTGTAGAGCGCGGCGGGCACGTTGCGGACGCGGAAGATGAAGGTTGTGACCACGGCGCGGCCGTCATGCGGAGCATCGTCGGCTTCGCGCGCCATGATGAGAAAGCGCGTCATGTTGTGGCCCGCATCTTCGATGTCAGGCTTGAGGATTTCAAGGCCGTAGAATTCGGCGGCCAGCGACGAGGCGATGGCCGCAACACTGGGGTCCTTGAGTTCGGCCACATGGCGTGCGGATCCGGCCGTATCATGCCAGTTCTGGGCCGATAGTTTGAGTTCGCGGATAATGCGCCGGCATTGACCAAGGGCCGGTCCCTGGCTGAGGACAGTTTTCAGCCCGTCAATGGTCGCTCCTTTGATCGCCAGCAACTGGTGGCGCACGCGATGAAAGTGCTCGCCGACGATGTAGAGGCCGGCTTCCGGTAACAGATGGTGGATGTCAGCTATACGGCCATGCAGGGAATTCTCGATCGGGATGATGGCCAGATCGGTGACACCGTCGCGCACGGCATCGAGTGCCGCGTCGAAGGTTGGCATCGGCACGCATTCGCACTGTGGCAGGGCTTCGCGGGCGGCAAGATTGGCATAGGCACCAGGCTCGCCCTGGAAGGCCACGCGGCGGGCCCGGCTGAGGATGGTTTGGGTCATGGGCGGCTGAAGTGAGTTCGTACTTTTGCAAGATCGGCCTCAGTATCAACGCTCAGAGGCACGCTGTCCACGCGGGCAATGGCGATATGCATGCCGGCTTCGAGCGCTCGCAGCTGTTCAAGTTTTTCGCGCTGTTCGAGAGGCGAGGGAGGCAAGGCCACAAAGCGTGACAGCGCTGGCCGGCGGAACGCGTAGAGGCCAATATGGTGATAATAGGGACCTTCCCCATACGGTACGCGCGCACGGGAGAAGTAGATCGCCCGGCCGCGCAGGCCAGTGGCATCCCACACGATCACGGGTTTGACCACTGCAGGGTTATCCGCCTCAGCCTCATCCTCGATTTCCGCGGCAAGGGTCGCGATATCCGCTCCGGTCGGCGCCAAAGGCTCGAGCACAGCGCGGATAAGGGCAGGATCTAGGCTCGGCAGATCGCCCTGGAGATTGACCACGACATCATGGTGTCCCTGAGGATCGATCTCGCTGACAGCGGCATGGACGCGATCGGTACCGGAGGCGAGCTCCGGGGCGGTGAGCACGCAGCGACCACCGGCCGCGCTCACCGCGGCGGCGATTTCGCGCTCGGCGGCGGCGACCACGACCGGTCCGATCGCCGCGACCATCGCCTGACGCCAGACCCGCACGATCATCGGCGTTCCGCCGATATCGGCCAGGGGTTTGCCGGGCAGGCGGGTGGATGCCATCCGTGCCGGGATCACAATGAGCGGGTTCATGCGGGAAGCCTCTTACGCACGCTTTTGCTGTATCTTAGCCTTGACTTGCGACGCTTCGCCGCACTGACCTACTCCTATGCCCGGGTAATGTCCGAGCGGCCTAAGGGGGGTGGTGCAGTGGGCCAAGCGTCATCTCTTTCGCTGAAGACGGCCGTAACACGGCGTCTGCCGTTTTGAAATGGAGCGCGACGACATGAATTCCTGGGAGTGGAACAAGATCGCAGGGGCCATCCTCGGTACGCTGATCTTTGTCATAGTCTTAGGCATGGTTGCCCATGCGGTCTACCAGGTGCCTCAGCCGACCAAGCCGGGCTATATCGTGCCGGGAGTTAAAGTTGCGGCGACCACGACCAAGGCCAAGGCCATGCCCAAGGCCCAGCCCTTGCCCGATTTTGCCACCGCAATTCCTGCGGCAAGCCTTAAAGAGGGAACGAAGCTCGCCCAGGCCTGCGCAGTTTGTCACGATTGGACCAAGGGCGGTCCCAACAAGATCGGCCCCAATCTGTGGAATATCCTCGGTAACAAGCGTGGCGTAGGCCGCAACAATTATGCCTTCTCCTCGGCTATGAAGGCCAAGGGCGGCACTTGGACCTATGCCGAGCTCTTTCATTTTCTGCGCAATCCACAGGAATACATCCCGGGTACCAAGATGGGCTTCCCTGGTTATCCGAAGCGCCAGGACCGGCTTGATGTGATCAAGTATATCCGGACCTGGTCTGACACCCCCTATCCCTTGCCGGCTGCCACTGCCAGCACCAAGGCGGACGCAAAGCCGGATGCCAAGACACCCGCCACCAAGGCACACTGATGGGCCGCAGCCGGGGCCTGATGACTGGCTCCGGCTGCCGCTGGCTTATTTGGGCTTGATTGACATGGGCTTTGCGGAGAGTCTGGCGCATGGCCGAGCCCGTCACACTCTTGCTGGATGTTCCATCGGGCTGGTCCGGTCATTGGGCTGGTCCACTGTCCGAGTATTTGCCCCAAGCCCGCCTCCTCGGTCAGGATGACGCCGCGGTCGAGGCAGGCCGCATCGATTACCTGATCACCTTTCGCCCGCGCAAAGGCCTTTTGGCCTCGCTATCCAACTTGAAGGCCGTATTTTGTCTGGGGGCGGGAGTAGACGGCATTCTCGCCGATCCCGATTTTCCCCGCGACCTGCCACTGATGCGCTTTGTCGATCGCAGCTTGAGTCGCGAATTGGCACAATATGTGGTCCTACATGTCCTCATTTTTCACCGTGGCCAGCGCTACTTTGACGCCGCCCAGGCGATGAACAAATGGCGCCAGCGACCCCTGCTCCGGCGCACAGAGGACACCCGCATTGGCATTTTGGGGATGGGTGAGATCGGCACGATGTGCGCCGAACGCCTGCGCGATCTGGATTTTCCGGTGACTGGCTGGTCTCGTTCGCGCAAGGCTGTCAGCGGGGTCGAGAGTTTTGCCGGCGCAGGGGAACTGGCGCCGTTTCTGGCCCGCAGCGATATTCTTATCTGTCTTTTGCCTTTGACCTCTGCGACCCAGGGCATTCTCAATGCCAAGACGTTTGCACTGCTGCCCAAGGGCGCCTTCTTGATCAATGCCGCGCGGGGTGGCCATCTTATTGAGGCGGATCTGGTTGAGGCCATCGACCGGGGACATCTGGCGGGTGCGACACTCGATGTTTTTCAGCATGAGCCATTGCCGGCAGATTCGGTGTTGTGGAACCACCCCAAGATCACCGTGACTCCACACGTCGCCGCGATCACAGATCCGCGTGCTGCAGCCAGGGCCATCAGCGAGGGCATTGGCGCCCTCGAGCGCGGTGAACCTGCGCCGTATCGCGTCGACATCGCGCAGGGCTATTAATCGTTCCTTAAGCGGGGACGGTCACATTTATCGCTTACACACCATAACACTATAATTCTCACCGGAGAGCATCATGACCGACATCGAATTTGCGGCGCTTCTCGTGAGCCGTGTCTGCCATGATCTCGTCAGCCCTGTGGGGGCGGTGGTGAACGGGCTCGAAGTGCTGGAAGACGAGCGCGATGCGACGATGCGTGCTGATGCGCTCAAACTGGTGGCGTCGTCGGCCAGTCAGGCGGCTGCGCGCCTGCAATTTGCCCGTCTGGCTTTTGGTGCGGCAGGTTCGGTTGGCGCACATCTGGATCTCTCCCAGGTCGGCCGCGTTGTGCAGGGGCTCGTCGATGGAGGCAAAATCAGCGTTGACTGGCGCGCGGCACCCCTCAACTGGCCCAAGGACTGGGCCAAGCTGTTGATGAACGCGACGCTGCTGGCGAGCGATTGCCTGCCGCGCGGCGGCCGGATCACGGTTGAGACCGCATCGGATCCTGACGCGCCGTCCTTTCGGGTGCAGGCGCAAGGACAGAATGCGCGCTTGAGCGCGGACATCGAGCGGGTGGTACGCGGTGAGCAGCTCGCCGAGCTGGATGGGCGCTCGATCCAGGCATTCCTGTCCTATCGGTTGGCTGATTCGCTTGGGACCGCTCTGGTACTGCGCGTGGCGGAGGGTGAGGCGGAGATCCGCTGTGACGGCGGACCTGTGCAAAGTTAAGCCGGAGATTTAGAGGCTGTTTACAGCCCTCGGCTAGGCTTTGCAGCGGTGCGCGCCAACTAGAGGCCCCAGGGGGCATTGCCGTGAAACATTGTTTGGTCGTCGATGACAGCCGCGTCATTCGCAAGGTTGCGGCCACCATCCTGGCCGAGTTTGCCTTTGAGAGCGAGGAGGCCGAAGACGGCACGCAGGCCTTGCAGGCCTGTCGGGCCCGCATGCCCGATCTTGTGCTACTGGACTGGAATATCCCGGGTACCAATGTGCTTGAGTTTCTGCGCGGTCTGCGTCGCGAGCCCAATGGCAGTCGGCCTTTCGTCCTTTATTGCACCACCGAGAATGATGTCGGCCGCATCCAGGAGGCTCTTGTCTGTGGTGCCAATGACTATCTGCTGAAACCCTATGATGCGCCGTCGCTGCACGAGCGGCTGAACAGCGCCGGATTGGGTTAGGACAGTCTGTGTCCACGCCCTCCGCCGCGCCCGCGCAGTTTTATCATCTCGCTGATCTTGTTCGGCGCCGGAGCGGGTTGCGCCTTACCGTTGATCACGGCGAGCGCATCGCCTCGAAGTTGCAGCCGGTGGCCGCCCGCTTTGGCTTTCGCGAACTGGGTGCCCTTCTGGCCGAACTCGAAGATGAGCCCGAAGAGTTATCACGTGCGGTGGTTGAGGCGATGGCGACCCACGAAACCTCGTTCTTCCGCGATCCGCAGGTATTTGAATTTTTGCGCAATACCGTTCTGCCCCAGCTGATGGCGGCGCGCCTGGTTCCCCGGCGTCTGCGCATCTGGTGTGCGGCCGCTTCGACCGGTCAGGAAGCCTATTCCTTGGCCATGTTGCTCGACGATGCCGGTCTTTTTGCCGAGGGCTGGAAGATTGATCTCTTCGTCAGTGATTTCAGCCGCGATGCGGTGATGCGCATTACCGAGGGCGCTTATAGCGCGTATGAGCTGGAGCGCGGACTGCCGTCCCCGTTGCGCTCGCGCTATTGTGTGCCGAGCGAAAGCGGGCGTTGGCACATGGTTGACGGATTGCGCCGTCGTCTGCGGGTTCATTGCTTCAATCTTCTCGACAGCCTTGGCTGGCTTGGCAATCTTGATCTCATTCTTTGCCGCAATGCGCTTTTTTATTTTGCGCCGGACGTCCGTCTGGAAACCCTGGCGCGGCTGTCGGGGGTTCTTGCCAGCGATGGCTGGCTCATTCTGGGTACAAGTGAAACTCCAGTGGATGCCCGTCTCTATCTGCCGGTAGCTGGGGCGCCGCGTGGCATCTTCAGCAAAAATTCCGCGCTGATGCGCCGGGCAGGCTGAGCCTGCCCGGCGCCAGAGCTCAACCGTTCCAGCGAATTCCTGCATAGAAGGCGCGCCCGGGTGCGCCATAGCCGAATGCGGGCTCGTAATGATGATCGAGTATGTTGGTGATGCGGCCATAGAGCTTGAGGTGGGAGCTGATGCGCCGTGCCACGAACAGATCGGCGGTAGCGTAACCGCCCAGATGGTGCACATCATTGGCGCTGTCGAAACTTGGTCCCACCATATGCACGCTGGTGGCAAGATACCACAGCGCCGTGGGGCGCCAGCTCAGTGTCGCATTGGCTTCATCATGAGGACGGCGGGCGAGTTCGGTGTGGGTCAAAAGATCGACAGCATTCAGATAGGTGTAGTTGAGGTCGACATGCACGGTCGGGGTAATCTTTCCCGCCAGGCCGGCTTCCACCCCGCTCGCCTCGGCCCGTCCGATATTATAATAATAACCGCCTGCATTGCTTCGTAGCGTGCAGGCCTGGCTGGTGAAGCCGTAACAGGAAAAGAAATCGATAAGATTGCGCGTTGTGCGGTCGAACCAGGTCAGCGAGGCGAGGATGTGGTTCGCGAACAGGTTTTCGTCGATGCCGGCTTCCCAGCCATCAGCGACCTCAGGTGACAGGTGTGCAATCGGGTTCGAGTACACCGAGAACTGTTCGTAGAGCGACGGGGCCTTAAAGCCGGTGGCATAATTGGCGTGCAGCAAGGTCTGCCCGCCGTCGGGTGTATAGGCTGCAGTTGCCTTATAGGAGGTGTGTGTGCCGTAGAGTGTGTTGTTCTCGAGGCGCGCACCTGCGGAGAGCGTCAATCCCTTCATGACCTGGCTGAGGCCCTCGATGTAATAGCCCTGGGTCGACTGTTGACCTGTGGCATCAGCATAGCCTGCGATTTCCGAAACGAGGGTGGTGCGTTCATTGACCGCGCCGAATATGAGCTGGCTTGCGTCCGTGAGCTGTGCGGTTCCCTGATAGGAAAATCGTTCGATCCTGCCCCGGTAGGCATAGTCTTCGATGAGCGGCAGATAGAACGGCGAATCGAACGTTGTGCGGCGGCTGGCGGTTTCAGTAACCGCGAAGCGGTTTTTCAAATGCCCATGCCACAATGCCCAGTTCAGTCCGGCATAGCCGACCAAAAGCGTGTCGCGATTGTACACCGGTGAATCGGCGACGCGGAATGTTACCGGTGCATAATTGTCGTCGAACTGGGTGCGGGCGGAAATCGCATACCCGCGCAGATCAAAACTGATGTTTGGCGTGATGTGGTAACGCGTGTTGAGGGTGGCAGAGAGATTATGCGTACCGTCAGGCTCACTGTTGCCATAGCGTGCATCGGCCGCTGAGATGCCGTTGGTCTGCAGATACTGGATGCCTGCGCCGTAATCGAACTGACCGACATGGCCATAGCCATTGGCAGCGAGCTGATAAGTGGCAAAGCTGCCGGTTTGGGCGGAGAGCGTGTAGCGCAGTGGAGCCGGTCCGCCACGGTGGGTGAAGATGTCGACGACGCCGCCGATCGCGGCGCTGCCATAGAGCGCAGATTGCGGGCCGCGCAGTACCTCGATGCGCGAAATGTTGTTGACGAGAAGATCACCGAGGAGGGCCTGACCATCCACGGTGGAAGGATCGTTGATGCGCACGCCGTCAATCAGCATCAAGGTCTGGCCGGCTTCGGCACCGCGCAGCGACAGGGTGGTCACCTGACCAATGCCGCCGTCGCGCACCACGGTGGCACCGGGGAGGCGGGCCAGAGCACTGCTCACGGTCACGACCTGCAGGTTCTCCAGCTGCTGAGCCGTGATGACCGATATAGATTCGCCGGTTGCCGCAATGGGCTCCGGCGCGCGGGTGGCGGTGACGACGACCGTCTCCAGCGAACTGGCATGAGCCACCGTACCGGCCACCAGCGTGGCGGCCAGCAAACTGGGCCAACAAAAACGTTGCATGCATGTCTCCTGAAACAATTCAGGAGCCGATTGCGGCCTTCACCCTCACTAAGTGCGAATCACTCCGATTCCCCGCCGCATCGACTCCGTGCCTGTCGTCTCGGCGGTGATCTCCGCGGTTTCCGGCACACCCCGGCCGGCTACACGACGACGGCACGAGGCAGGTCTCCTGGCTCCCGGATCAGACACGCACCGTCCGCCTTCCCGCTGCGGCGAAGATGCCGCGGCAGTGGCCTTTAGACGGGCGCTACCGGTAACAGTTGCGGGGACAGCCGCGGAATTGGTCATGCTGCACACCGTACAGGCAGACCTCACCGCGTTCCCTGCGACCAAGCGGTCGCCCCTTGTGGGGAACCTCGCGCGAAGTTGAACGGTAGCCCCTCTAGCCCAATTCCGTCAATCTGCCGTTTATTGCAGTCTGATAGCGCGCCTTAAGGCGCCGATAATAATCTGACGCATTCGCGTGATACCCGGGGTCAAGCCCGTTGCCCGGCCGTTTGCTACGTGAAAATGCAGGTGAGGTGGAAGGTGAAACAATTCGCCGCATATCGCGCGGCCATCTGGGCCGATTGGCTGGCGCCCCGGGCAATTGCCTTGCATTCTGATGCCCCGGAACGATCAGAGCTTGCCGAAAAGTTGCGTGTAAGCCACGGTCATGTACCAAAATGCCTAGACCGAGTTGAAAAAGCATGATTACGATACGTCCAAAGAACACGGAAAACACGCGACGCGCCCGCGTCGCGGGGGAGGGGTAAGCGTGAGCCTGGTCCATCACACCCAGGTCCGGTGCCGCTGTGCCGGGCCCTGTCAACCTTGGTTATACTAGCCCATGCAACAGCCGGATCACGATCTAAGAGCATTTCAGTCCAGCCCCTTCGCCCCGCGTCGGTTTGTGGCGATCGGTGTAGTGGTACTCGTCCATGTAGTTGTCATTTGGGCACTTGCGACTGGGCTTGCGCAAAATTTCATCAGGCGCTTGCCACAGGAATTCAAGGCCCAGGTGGTTAAGGAAGCGCCGCCGCCCAAGGAAAAGGCGCCGCCGCCACCACCGCCGCAGCTCAAACAGCCGCCGCCGCCTTATGTGCCGCCGCCGGAAATCAATATTTCCGAGCCATCGACCAATTCCAACTCGATCACGGTGCAGTCCAAGATGCGCACGGCCCCGCCGCCGCCCGCTCCTCCTGCCCAGATCATCGGTGCGCGTGCGATCGAATCGACCCATACCAAGCCGCCTTATCCGCCGATTTCGGCACGCCTTGGTGAGCATGGCACGGTGTTGATGATGGTGACGGTCGGGACTGACGGAACGGTCCTGAATGTCACGATCCAGAAATCGAGCGGTTATTCCCGCCTTGATGATGCCGCCAAGAATTGGGTGAAGGACCACTGGCGTTATCGTCCGGCAACGGAAAACGGAAAGCCGATCGTGAGCCGGACGCTGGTCAGGTACACCTTCGAATTGAATAACTTCTAGACGAACCAACGGATCTCACATCAGGCCGCACAACGTCCTGGTCACTTACGGAGTAGCTAAGAGATGAACTGCAAAGCTTTGACGATCGCTGCCGCCATCGTCCTGCTGACTGGCATCGGTGCCGGTCAGGCTCTCGCCAAGACAACTACTGCTGCCAAGCCGGCGGCGCAGGCGACGAATCCCGCCTCCACGCCGGCAGCTGGGGCCAGCTCATCATCGGCCACCACGCCCGGAACGAGTGCAACCGGTGACATGGGTGCCGCAACGGGGTCGGCCACGGCCAACGCCAATGCAAGTGATGCGACGGGCGCCACCCCGGCCACCCCGGCAGCTGCCCCCAAGGTGACGCCGCCCAAGACCCCGACCGGCCCCAACCCGTATGGTATCGGGCGCTTGTGGGATACCGGTGGCTTTATCACCCGCGGTATCATCGTCATTCTCGGCCTGATGTCGGCTGGAACCTGGTACATCTTCTTCGTGAAGATGTGGGAACAGTCCCGCATGCTCTCGCAGGCCAAGCAGGTCGAAAAGAAGTTCTGGTCGTCGAACAACCTCAATGAAGGCATCGACAACCTGGCCAAAAACAGCGTCTTCCGCTCGGTTGCCGAAGGTGGAGTGCGGGCGTCGCAGACCTCCAATACCGGTCTTGTCAACCTCAATGACTGGATTGCGATGTCGCTCAATCGCCAGCTTGAGGAAATCAATTCTCGTCTTCAGGGCGGCATCGCTTTCCTCGCCTCTGTCGGTTCTACGGCACCGTTCGTCGGTCTGTTCGGCACAGTTTGGGGTATCTTGAACGCCCTTCTGGCCATCGGCATCAGCGGCAACCCGTCGATCGAAAAGGTCGCCGGGCCGGTCGGTGAGGCGCTGATCATGACCGCCTTCGGTCTGATCACCGCGGTTCCAGCGGTGCTGCTCTACAACTTCCTCGTTCGCCGCAACAAGGTGATCAACGAGAAGCTGCGCAGCTTTGCCTCGGATCTGCAGACCTATCTCGTCGTCAACAAGAAGTAAGTAGCCCAGGTCTCGCCGGAATATTTTTTCGCATCGGAGCATCTAAGCCATGGCCATGACTGTGTCCTCACCGGACCATGACGACGCGCAATTGAATGTTACCATCAACACGACGCCGCTCGTGGACGTGATGCTGGTGCTTCTCATCATCTTCCTCATCACCATTCCGGTGGCGTTGAAGGTGATACCTGTGAAGCTTCCTCATGCGATGAATATTCCGACGGTGACCAAACCGCAGAACATCCTCATCGCGGTCGACAAGAACGAGAATATCTATTGGAACACCGAACCGGTGGCGAACAATAATGAGCTGATTGCGCGCATGGAGGCGGCGCTCGAGAAGGCTCATGCGCGTGGCGAGGAGTTACCGGAAGTCCAGATCCGCGGTGACCGGTCAGCCCGTTTCGAGGCTATTGGCCGCGTCGTCTACGACGCGCAGCGTGCCGGTATCCCGAAGATCGGATTCATCACCGAACCGGTCAACGCGCCACAGTAACAGCGCCCATTCAGGCAAAAGAAGGTATTACGCAATGGCAATGAATGTCGGCGAAAGCAGTGGCGAAGGCGAAGTAATGGTGGAGATGAACACGACGCCGCTCATCGACGTCATGCTCGTCCTTCTCGTCATGCTCATCATCACGCTGCCGGTTCAGACCAACGCCGTCAAACTGAACATGCCGCGCCCCAACCAGACGCCACCCGCAGTTCCACCGACCGTGGTCAATCTCATGGTCGATTTCGATGGCACGATTTACTGGAATGGGTCGCCGATCTCGACGCAGACGATGGATACATATTTCTATCGCTATGGCCTGAAGCCGCCAAGCGAACAGCCGGAAATCCATCTGAGCGCCAACCGCCTGGCGAAGTATGATACGGTTGCCAAGGTCATGGCGGATGCCCAGCGTCGCGGTCTGACCCACATCGGTATTGTCGGAACTGAAAAATATCTGCAGTGACGTCGAGGTCCTAACGCAAAGGGTGACGGCGGATCAGGCATCATGCACTCGCATGTGCCCCCACGGCGCCATGTGTAATTGAGGTAAGAAATGAATGGGAATCGTTTGCGCGGCGTTCTGGCCGCAGTTCTGATCGGGACCGCGGGCGTTGCAGGTGCCACCATGATGTTGGTAACCACCGCGCAGGCTGCGGGGGTCCGCCCGGCGGTCGGCAAGCCTCTGCAGGAAGCCATCAACTTCGCCAAGGAGGGCAAGTCGGCCCTGGCGTTGGACGCGCTCAAGCGGGCCGAAAGTGTGCACGGCTTGACTGCCACCGAACAGAAAGTCATTGCCGAGACGCGCCAGTATGTCGAAGTCAAAACCGGCAACTTTTCCGGCGGCGTGACCAATGCTACCTCTGCCCAGGCGAAATTCGCCATTGATTACAACAACCGCAGATATCATGACGTGATCACCGAAGATCAGGCCTATCTGCGCAAATACGGCGTCCTCGACGAAAGCCACAAGGAGATCGTGGCCCAAGCCTATTACCAGATGGGCGATTACCGGGGGGCGCTGAATTACATCACGCACAACCTCAATGGCAGCACCTCGGCGCTGATGCTGAAAATGGCTGCCGCCAACAAGGTTGGCGACACCTCGGCTCTTGCCCAGTCTGCACGCCAGCTCGTGCTCACGGGTCAGCCCAAGTTCTGGACCTATGTGCTGATGGCGGCCGATCGTGCCAGCGGACTCAGCGACGATCAGACCCTGGGCATCTACCGCATCCGCCTGCTCACCGGAAATATGCGCAGTGCCGATGATTATTCGACGGCTACGCAGATTTCGATCCAGCTCGGTTTTCCGCAGGAAGGCCTTGCCATCCAGCAGCGCGGTTTTGCGGCCAAGGTGCTCTCCGGGACGCGCCAGGAGCGCCTTCTGGCGCTCGCCAAGAAGGATGCGGCTGATCAGGCTGCCGAGATGGGCAAGCTTGCGACGGAAGCCCATGCAGCCAAGACCGGCGGTCCCCTGGTTCATCTCGCCGAGGTGTATTGGGGAGTCGGCAAGTACAAGGACGCGCTTGCGGCGGTCAACGAAGGCCTCAAGAAGGGTGGCGTCAAGGACGTCGCCGATGCCGACATCGTCAAAGGCATGGCGCTTGAGGGGTTGAAGCAGACCCGTGCAGCGCTGATGGCCTTCAGGGCTGCGAGCACAAATCCCAAGGCCAAGGTTGTTGCGAGCCTGTGGGATCTTTATGCGCGCACGTCGAAATAGCCTCTCCGGCAAAGCGATTAGCGCCTGAAGGGGCCGCCGCTCACCCGGCGGCCCTTGCTTTATGGATCAGGCGGGCAAGTCCCGAGGCGCGCGCCATGCGGAAAGATCTTTCTCCCGGACTTTAAATCGGATGCCTGCCGCTTCACAGTTCTGTGCCACCAAAGGTGAGGCTTGCCATGCCGCTCATTCCCTTCGCAGATATCGACACGCTGCCCGCCAAGGCCCGCGAGGCCTTTGACCGGTTGCCGCGCAAGCTCAACATCTTCCGGATGTGGGCCAACGCGCCGGCCTGCTTTCGTCAGGGCTTGCGTCTGGGTGGGGCCATTCTTGGCCAGCAGAAGCTGTCCGCCGAGTTACGCGAGCTCATCATCCTTCTGACGGCGCATGAAGACGGCGGCGCCTATGAATGGCACCAGCATGTGTCGATTGCTCTGGCCACGGGCTGCACGCAAAGCCAGATCGATGCGCTTGACCATGGGGATTATAATGCCGGGTGCTTTGACGAGAGAACCCGTCTTGCTTTGCGGTTTGCGAGCGAGGTTCGTACCAAGGTACGTGCAAGCGAGGAGGCTTTGCGCGCGGCGCAGGAAGAATTTTCGGCGCAGGAGCTCGTCGAGATCATTCTCACGGTCGGATTTTACATGACGATGGCGCGTCTGACCGAGACCGCGCGCGTGGAGCTGGATGCTCCAGGTGGTGCGGCCGTGCTCGCTGCGATTACGAAGGAGAGTTGAGACCTTTGGCACTGAACACGACAGTGCGTGAGGCGACAAAATTGAACAGCATGCCAATGCCTACGCCGCACATGGTGGCCAAATAGGGGTTACTCAAGGGCGCCGGAGCGAAGCGCAGCAGCGTCGCGTAGGTGCTGAAATTGACCACCGCACCGAGGCTGTTGGCAGCCAGGAAGCGCAGCCACTCAAAGACAATGGCTTTGGCCGAACCCCGTGCGGCGGCGTGAGGGAAGGTGAGGGTACGATTACCCCACCAGGTGCAGCCCATGGCGCACGTGATCGAGATCACGCGTGCCCAGATCGGGCCCAGCCCGAAAAGCAGATGCATGATGGCAAGCACGCTTTCGTCGACGACAAAGCCGACGGTGCCGACCATGGCAAAGCGCACGAACTGGGCGCGGATCAGGGCGTGCGGGCTTGCGGCCTTCATGAGTGTGACGCCGTTGTGGGGGGGTCCTGCGGACCGGCTATGGAAAGATAGGAGAGGCGCTTCAATTCCCAGCGGCCACGGGTCACGGTATCGAGCACAAGACCGGAGAAGAGCGACAGAAACGCAAGCAGCATCAGCCCCGTGGCAAGGACGGCGGTGGGCAGGCGGGGCACGGCGCCGGTATGCAGAAATTCGAGCACGACCGGAACGCCAAATCCGAGCGAGCTTAGTGCCAGTAAGCCGAAGAGTGCGGAAAAGAAGACCAACGGCCGCTCTTCGCGGACCAGGCTGAAAATCGTCATCAGGATACGGAAGCCATCCTTCCAGGTACTGAGCTTGGAGGCAGAGCCTTTTGGGCGCTCCTTATAGTGGGTGTCGATTTCCGTGATGGGCATGAGCAAGCGCACCGCGTGGACGGTCAGTTCGGTCTCGATGCCAAAGCCCACGGCAGTAAATGGAAAGCTCTTGACGAAGCGACGGGAGAGCACGCGGTAACCTGTCAGCAGATCGGCGAGCTGTACCTTGAACATCAGCGCGGTCAGTCCAGTGAGCAGGCGGTTGCCCAGCACATGACCGGGGCGGTAGGCCGACTGCGCCGTGGCGATACGCCGTCCTGATACCATGTCATAGCCCTCCGTGATCAGGGTTGACACGAGGCGCGGCGCGGCACTGGCATCGTAGGTGTCATCACCATCGACAAGGACATAGATGTCCGCCTCGACGTCAGCAAACATGCGTCGCACCACATTGCCCTTGCCCTGGCGGGGCTCGCTGCGCACGATCGCGCCAGCCGCCCGGGCCTGCGCCATGGTGCGATCCTTTGAGTTGTTGTCGTAGACATAAACCCGCGCATTGGGCAGCGCGCCACGGAAATCGCCGACGACGCGCGCAATGGCCGTTTCTTCATTGAAGCAGGGAATGAGGACGGCAATCCGCAGCGGGGTGGGAGAGGCCGCGAGGTCATCTGGCCGCGTCGGGGGATGCAATTGCGTCTCTGTCTGGCTCATGGCGCGGTTCTTCTGCGGGTGAGCGGACAAAACATGTAGGGACCGCCAAGATTGGTGTGGATATCGGCGCAGGTACGAGCCGAGAAGGCAAGGCCGTAGTCGGCAAGCGCCCGCCGGGCCCGCACGCTCTCGGCAGGATCAGCGATGAGGAAGAGCTGGCCCTTGAAGGTGGTAACGCGGGCTTTAGCTTCGGCACTCAACAGCGAGCCGTCAGTGGGACGGATAAGCCAGCCGTCGATGCGGATCACCGGGATCTGTGGTGGCAATTCGGGAACGAGATAGCCCATCGGGGCCTCGCCGGTCATCAGGATCATGGTGTGATTGGGATGGGCGATCGGCGGCATCGAGAGGCGCACGTATGGATCACTCAGGGGCGCGCGGGGCAGGATGTCGGCGCGGGTGGTGGCGATGATCGCAAGGCCGAGGACAGCGAGCACCCCATAGCGCCAGGTGCGCTTGAGCGGCCACAGCCCGACCACCGCTACGATAACAATGGGGGCAAGCATTTCGAGGGTGAGGATATAGCGGTAGATGGCAAAGACGATGAGCCAGGCGAGATAGGAGATCACCACGAAGGCAAAGAGCGCGCGTGTGGGCTCTGGCTGTGTCAGGGCATCATCGCTGAGGGAACGACGCTTCAGCCACAATACGAGAGCAAGGCCGGCGGTGACGAGGAACAGCACATAGGCCAGCCCCACCCTGATATCGGTGCAGGGAAGGTCATCGGCGACGCGCCAGTTGATGGAAAACAGGATGGGATCGAGAAACGCATGCCACGGTCCGTGTGGCAGAAAGCGGGTGTCACGAAAGGAGAAATCGCGCACCAGTGGCGAGCGGAAATATTCATTGAAATAGGGAAAGAGCGGGTTTTTGGTGACCTCATACATGCGCACGAGCCAATAGCCCTCGAAGAGCGCGCTGCCACCAATGCCGCCAATCGCTCCACCCGCAAGGCGCAGCGTGCGTTGCTTGCGATCACCTGGCAGCACCGCGATGGCCGCGGCAAAGCCGAGTGCAAAAGGCGCCTCGGGCAGTTTGAGACCGACTGCGGCGCCAACAAAGAAACCACCACACAGGGCAATGAGAGCACCCCGCCACGGGCTGGCGGCAATCAGCGTGCGGTATTGGGCGATGACGATGGCAAGGCCTGTCAGGACAAACACGCTCATGATGTTGTCGTAATAGGTGGTGCCGAACAGGCTGACGGTCATGCCGCCCGTCATGCAGAACGCGGCCAGCAGGGCAGCTGGAACACGATTGTCCTTGAGGCGCAGAAGCGAGCGAAGGATGACGTAGAGCGGAACGATGTTGGCGCCTTGGACCGCCCCCATGATGCCGACCGCGGCGTAGGCCGGCAGATGCGTGGCGAGCCAGTAGAACGGCACGTCAATCATGGGATTGTAGTAGGTACCCTGATGGGCGACGGCGATATCAAAGCCCATGCGGCCATGGAGGAAGGCGTAGGGGATGTACCAGTGGTAGTTGCGGAAATCCCAGGACATGTCTTTGCCCAGCGACATGACGAAGAGGGCACAGCCCAGATCGAACAAACCAAGGAAAAGCCACTCCCAGAGCGCAAGTCTGGGCCAGGAACGGGGTGGGGCGCTGACAACGCTCATCGACGGGCAAACACTGGCGCGATTTTCGCAGATGGGTCTGTGGGCATTCCCGCTCCGCGTCAAGATGGCAGGCGCGGACGGCCCCATTCCTGACGCCGAATTAGACCATATGTTCGCCCGCTGAGGAAACTGGCGGCCCGCCCTACGGCATGTACCTTTCGAGGGTTGCGCCGGACTGGCCGGTGCCGGGCCTCATACATGGAGGGCGAGCCAAATGAAGTCGAACACCCTCGAGAGCCCTATGAGCCAGTACTGCCGAATGCTCGCTATTAGACAGCGCCAGCCCCAGGGTCGAAACCACAGTCATGCGGTAACCAACCCGCGCATGAGAGCTTGCTCAACCGTCGTCTTAAAGTCCCGCCTCCTGTCTTGCGCACCGTACACTTCCAGCCCCTGGGCTCCGCCAGAGCCATGGCGCGTGTGCTATGCTATCGACCGCGAACATGAGCGGGCCCGGTGGGCTCGCCGATCTGCGGCAAGTTGGACAGGAACTGGCGGGTACAGGCCCGCCAGGATCGGGAGAGGGCGAAACCGCGGCAGGCTTCACGAGGGATCGAAAGAGCTCTCAGGCAGGATTCGCGCAGATCCTCGCGCAAGACCCCGACCGGGGCATCGCCGATCACGTCACAAGGTCCGCTGACCGGAAAGGCGGCAACCGGAAGCCCGCAGGCCAGCGCCTCGAGAAGGACAAGGCCAAAGGTGTCGGTGCGCGAGGGAAACACGAAGACATCGGCTGCAGCATAATGGCGCACCAAGTCCTCGCCGGTTTTGGCGCCGAGGAATTTGACCTCAGGAAACTGTCGCGCCAGAGCCTCCCGCGCCGGACCGTCACCGACCACGACTTTGGTGCCCGGCAGGTCGAGACGGAGGAAGGCTTCGAGGTTCTTTTCCACTGCGACGCGCCCCACTGAGAGCCAAATGGGCCGGGGGAAGGGCAGGCTGGCATCGGCGATGGGGCGAAACACCTCGACATCGACACCACGCGACCAGATGCGGGTGTTGGTAAAGCCGTGGCCCTCGAGTTCGCGCTGCAGGGCCGGGGTGGCCACCATCATGGTTTCTGCCGGGTCATGGAACCAGCGCAGAAAACGATAGATCAGCTCCTCGGAGATGAAGGGCAGACGGGCGCGTACATAGTCAGGAAAGCGGGTGTGGAAGGAGGTCGTGAAGGGGATGCCGCGCTTCAGGCAGATGGCCCGTGCCGACAGGCCAAGGGTGCCTTCGGTGGCAATGTGAATGGCCTCGGGGGCAAAGCTGTCGATCAGCTGCTCCAGACGGCGCCGGGGAAAGAGCGCGAGGCGGATCTCGGGATAGGTCGGCAGGGGCAGCGTAAAATGCCCCTGAGGGGTGGCATAACTCACCTCATAGCCAAGCGCGCCGAGGTCCTGACCGAGGATCTCGAGCGTTCGCACCACGCCGTTAACCTGCGGTGACCAGGCGTCGGTGACGATCAGGATGCGCTCGGGCGCGCTTCCGATCAGGGCGTCATCCTCCGGCGCCGCCACGCCCGGGCGCGGCGGCGTCATGTAGAGGTCCTCAGGCCGGCTGTATGGCCTTTGCCGGGCTGAGACCGGCATAGACTCGAGATTCGCGACGTTGAGCGGCCCAGCAGAGAATCTCCATGTTCCCGCGGGCATCTTCGACAAGGGCTGTGCAGCTTTCAACCCAGTCGCCGTCATTGTGGTAGCGGATGCCATTGATGTCCTTGATCGCCGCGTGATGAATATGACCGCACACGACCCCGTCAAGGCCCTTGAGCTGGACGTCGCGGGCCACGGCTTCTTCAAAGCGGCAGATGAATTCGACCGCATTCTTCACCTTCTGTTTCAGATAGGCGGACAAGGACCAATAGGAAAGGCCGAGGCGACGGCGCATGAAATCAAGCCCCTCATTGGCCTTGAGAGCCACGGTGTAGGCCCAGTCACCGAGAAGGGCGAGCCAGCGCGCATAGGTGATGATGCCGTCATATTTGTCGCCATGCAGGACGAGCAGCTTCCTGCCATCCGCAGTGACATGAATGGCGTCGTGCACCACCGTAATTCCCGCCATGGTGCGGCCGCAGAACGGTCGGAAGACTTCGTCATGATTGCCCGGGACAAAGATTACCTTCGTCCCTTCGTCGACCTTGTTTAGGATCTGATGCAGCACATGACTGTGGGCCTGCGGCCAGTACCAGCGCTGGCGCAAGCGCCAGCCATCGACGATGTCGCCGACGAGATAAAGCTTCTCGCAGGCGTTGCGGGCCAGAAAATCGCCCAGCAGCTCAGCCTTGCAGCCGCGCGTGCCCAGATGGATGTCTGAGATGAAGATGGTGCGGTGATGCCGCTGCCCCAGTGGGTGGGGGGCTGGCACGATTGGCCGTTCGGCCAAAAGCACGTCAGCCAGGCTGGCAGGCTGAAAGGCCCGTTTCAGGCTCTGGTCGGACCAGGCGGCTACGCCCATGTCATTCTCCTCTCCCCTCGAATCAGCGCCAATGACGCAAGCCAACAGGTGCACCACCAAGGCGACCCTGGTGTGGCGGTGGGATCATGGTTTCATGACGCAGGGGGAAGAATTGTTGCGGTGCACACTTGCTGTGCAATCTGCCTCACCTTGATGCAGATCAAATATTTGCCAAAGAATTCGGCATAAATTTTGTATGCGGTGCGCAGCGTGTCCCGAGATTGTTCTTGCAATGCAGCAATCCCGTCGGCATATTGTTGCAGCGCGTCATTAGCGCTCCGCTAATGCCGCCGCCCTTCCTGGGCGTTTCCTCCCTGAACTTGGCCGCTCACTTGTGAGCGGCCATTTTTTTGGTGCCGGCCGCAAAATACGGGGCTGAGGGGCAAAAGAGTCTGCCTATTCGGCGGCGAGACTGGGACGATTGAGGGGCTGTTGCAGCAGCATCGCCCAGGGCCGCGCCAGAAACTCCGAGAGGGCACGGGACAAGCGCTCCCGCACCGCGGCAAAATGCGGACCCGGACGCACCGTGCGTTCATCGAGATAAAGACCACGATTGATCTCGATCTGAAGGGTGTGCAGGCCCTCATCTGGGTGACCGTAAAGCTGAGTGGTAAAGCCACCGGCATAGGGGACATTGCGGGAAACACTGAAGCCTGCCGACTCCAGGGCATCTTCCGCCTTGAGCAACAATACCCTTGCGGCAGCGACACCGTAGCGGTCGCCCAGGACGATATCGCTTGAGGCAGCGGGCGAGGGCATCGAGTGGCAGTCAAGCACCACGGCTGCACCGAAGCTCGCCCGGGTCTCCTGCAAAAGCGCTTGCAATGCCTGATGATAGGGCTGGTAAAGTCGCTGCAGCCGCTCGCCGGCATCGCCTGCGGCAAGCTTGTTGCGATAGATGTCGGCGCCATCACGCACCACCTTGGGGATGACGCCAAGACCTGCCTGCACCCGGGGGCCCGGGACATCAACGCGAAGCGGCAGCGGGCCGGCAAACATCGCTGGATCGAGCTCTCCGGGAGCGCGATTGACGTCGACATAGGCGCGCGGAAAGCGGGCGGCAATCACCGGTGCTCCGAGCGTCAAGGCGGTCTCTACCACCAGGCTGTCGACGAACGCATCCTCGGATCGGCGCAGGGTGAGTGGTGTTAACCGGCTCGCCTGTACGAACTCAACAGGGTAACAGCGACCGGAATGGGGTAGGGCAAAGACGAAGGGAACGGTCTGGCGCATTGGTCTGGCCAGGCAGAAGGGGCGCGCATAAAGACCCTCAAGGGTGTCGTCGCTCCCAATCGTGTCCTCGCTTCCCAAAATGCTGCAGTCCTCCACCTGTGTGCCTAATGGATCATTCCTCGACCGTCGTAATCAAGCGCCTTTGCATCTGGCCTGTCCAGAAAGTCGCCCTTTAACGAATTTGCGCTATAGTACAGCCAATCAGGGGTAGCGGATGGCACATATTCTTCTGGCGGAAGACGATGAATCGCTGCGGCGCTTTCTGGCCCAGGCGCTGGAGCGTGCCGGCCATAAGGTCGCGGATTATGGGGACGGCCTGGGCGCGTATGAGTATCTCAAGAGTTTTCGCATCGATTTGCTCCTGACCGACATCGTCATGCCGGGTATGGACGGGATCGAGCTTGCCAAGCGGGCGGCGGAGTTGGACGGAGCTCTCAAGATCATGTTCATCACCGGGTTTGCCGCCGTGGCCCTGCATCCCTCCTCGAACGCGCCCAAACAGGCGAAGGTGCTGTCGAAGCCATTTCACCTGCGTGAGATCGTGGCGGAAGTCGACCGTATGGTCGCGGCCTGACAGGCTCTGGCACAGGGCCCGTTCCGGCGACCCCGGACGGAGCAAAATGGGCCAAGGTGCGCTTGCCAGTGCCGCTGGGGGGGCGCTATAGAGACGGCCCCGCAAGGCATGCGAGCGGTTTGGGCGGTTAGCTCAGCGGGAGAGCACTACGTTGACATCGTAGGGGTCACTGGTTCAATCCCAGTACCGCCCACCATTTTGATCCGCCGCTGCTGCGACTAAAGCCCTCCCCTGTTCCTGAACACCGTTGTACGGCCGCGACAATGAGCCCGCAGGACGGAGCGTGTTACCAGCCGCTACCACCTGGCGGGCGGAGCCACGGATTGCTGCCGTGTATCTTGGGCTCCGTCGCGGTGGCAAAGACGCCTTTGCCACCGGTATCATCGCCTCCTCCGATCAGACGTGGGCCGGCTGCAGGCTTGCGAACTGGAGATGTCGCACAGCTATGCGCGTCCTATTCGCAACGTAAGCTGCCTCGATCGATCGCCTGTCCAAGGACGGCACCGGCTCCGGCGCCAAGTAGTGTCCCAAGTACGGCCGATTGGCCGGGTGCAAGACGATTGCCGATCAAGCCCCCGACGGCTGCGCCAACCACAAGCCCTGTTGTGCCATTCGAGCGGCGGCAATAGTACCGGCCATCTCTGCCACGATAGATCGTGGCCCTCAGCCCGAAGGCAGGCCCCTCACCCCGACGCGGATGGTCATACCCACCATCCGCTGCGTCATGGTGAGCGCGCCAACCATGCGCAGGCGCCCATGGTGGTGGATCCGCCAGTACTCCGGCAGTCGACGACACAAGCGCCGTCACGGCTGCAGCTAGAATTAATGTGCGCATCACGCGTTCCCTTTCTCTTTCTGCCCAAACTGAATTCAGATCGCCGCTACATCAGATCGGTTTTCGTCGCGCGGCGTTTCCAGTTTATCACGCCGTTTTCAGCCCCTGCCACACATCACCTGCGATTAAAGAAGGGTCTGCTCATCCGTAGCCTGCGTTTGCCTTCCATCCATACGTCCAAACCCGTCCCTGTACGTCCCCCGCGTCTGTAATAAATTTAGGGCCGAGTGTGGGATCAATTTCCCCATGTTTGGAAAGTGGTTTCTCATGCGGCCTGATAGCCCAGAGTTGCCGCTTCAAAATTCGTCCGGCACGACGTGCTGTGGACCGAGACTTAACACACAATGCACGTGGTGCAAGTTGCAACTGCGGTTGCAGCCGAAAAGGGCTCCGATACCTTAAGTGAGTTCACCGGTCTAACACTCGTTATCCTCATGCGTGCCAGTCCCGAAGAAAATCCTTCATAGCGCTGCGTGTGCTGGGATTGCCAACCTATTTGGCCGGATGAAAAAGGATGATGACCATGAAGCTATCCATCGATGCGCCACCTTCGGCGCGGGGTGTAATGAGCGTGTGGTGCTCGAGATGTTCATCCCCCCCTTCTGACGTTGCACCAAAGAGCATCATCGGGATCCCTGTACGTTCAGCCTCTGCGAAATGGCCGCATAATTTTTGGCTCTGGGTGGGCTGGACGCGTCCATCACACACTGACCGGCATGATTTCCAAGCACCCTGACAAGCACGTCGCCCATGAATTTGATGCGGCGAATTTGATGCGGCAGCGATGCGGACATTCGGCCTCGTCCTCAACGCCAATGCCAACGCCAATGACGGCGAGGTGATGGATCACGCTTCGCAAGTCGCGCAACGGGAACGCTGAACGTCGTGGAAAATCGGCGTGGTCACGTTTGGACTCCCGCAGCTGGCGCGCGGTCTCCAGTGTAGAGTTGATCTGCGCAAGTTCTGTTGGCGTCTTACGGGTCATCACAAGGCCTTGTTTCCTGTGACCAATCCCTTCCGGTACCGAGCATCACATGAAACGGTCAATAGTTGCCATCTGTCCGTTGCCGACGGTGAATTGACTCATGATAGCATTTTAGACGGGCAGCATGGACAAGGACGGTCGCTGGGAGAGGTGCGGACGTTCGGGGGCAGGGGCAATCTACTGCGACGGGCAGACCCGCGCAGAGCTGAAGGGGCTAGGTCCCTCAGCTATGCCGGCTGCTCTGCTGCTGAAGAGCGTGGTTGCGCCCCACCTTCACCCAGTTGGTCGGGCTTTGGGCCGACATCTCGCTCAGGAAGAGGTAACCCGTTCGGCTCCACAGGCGGATGCGGTGGTGAAGATTGTCGAGCACATAATCACCGTCGGCGGTCGAAACGACGAGAACGGCATGCAGTTCGCCATCGGGTAATCCGACGATGGCGACATTGAGATCGGAGAGCGGAACACCGGCGCGCGCGAGGTCACGGCGTTTGGTCAGGGCGTAATCCGCGCAATCGCCATAGCCATCCTTGGGAATCGTCCAATACTGGTAGCGGCCATAATGGCGAATAGCTGTTTCCGGCTTGATGGCGCGATTGACCTGCCGGTTGATGTTCACCATCTGCGGCCAGTAGCGCCAGGTCGTCACCGGAGGGGCCTGTTTGATGCCGAACGGGCACTGATCGGCGAAGCGCATGCAAAAATCGATGTAGCCAAATGGCGCATCGGCTTCAGGTCCGTCTGGAATCGTGCTGCTGGTGGCAGTCAGGTCCTGGCGGCTTTCGGGGGTATAGGGGTTTGCCGGCACTGCAGCGAAGAGCTGAGGCGCAAGGGCCGCGGCCAAAACCATTGTGGCGCCAAAGCGCAGTACTGCGCGAAGTGTTGCCGTCCCCATGACGCGCCCCTATGCCCTTAACTCGTGGTGCGGATATTGCCCGGCACACGAACCATCAAGCAATAGCATCTGTTACAGGACAACACTATGTCTGTTCTAGACGTTGCGCTGTTGCGCAAGGTCAAGTGCAGGCGCCAAATTGGTAAGGGATTTCACGTAATCGGCTTGGGACTGGTTGAGCCCAGGAGGAGGTGTCGCTGCACCACCAGAATGACGTAGAGCAGGGCGCAAATGGCGAGGACGCAGAGCCCGGCCACCAGGCTGAATTCGCCGGCGAGCGCAGGAACCCCAAGGAGCAGCAGATAAATGGCCAATGCCGGGCGCCGGCCGAAGCGATCGATCAGGATATGATGGAAGTGGTTGCGGTCGGCGGCGAAAGGTGAGCGGCCGTCCAGATAACGGGTCAACATGAGACGCACGCAATCCAGCACCGGCAGCCAAAACCAGATGGCCGGAATCAGGGCGGGCAACGTGCCATTGGCGTGGTGATAGGCGCCGATGGCACCAAGCCCGATGAGGAGTGAACCGGCATAGGAGCCTGCACTGCCGGAAAACAGCTTGCCGCGCAGATTGAAGCCCAATGCCACCGCCGAGGAGGCCATCAGCGCCATGAAGGGAACTCCCAGCTCGGGGCCGAGATGATGGGCGATGAGGGCGCTCCAGATCAGCAGTGAGCCCAGCAGCTGGCCGTCCATACCGTCGGCCATGTTTGCGGCATTGAGAAAGCCAATGACCATAAGCGCCGTGACTGGGATGGCAAAAGGACCAAGGTCGAGCTTGGGACTGTGGGCCGCACCCAAGTGCAGCGATCCCAGAACCAGCGTGGGTTCGATCGAAAGCGCCGCGAGTGTCAGCAGCACGAAGGCGGAAAGGCGCAGGCCGGCAGGCAGGTTATGACGGTCATCGGCTGTGCCGATCAGCATCATGACAAAGGTCGCGGCCAGTGCGACGGCAGTGAAGGTGCTGTCATGGTGCACGATGACCCGAAAGATGGAAAGAGCGAGGCTTGGCACCAGGATGGCAAGACCGCCGATCAGAGGGGTAGCCTTGGCGTGTATCTTGCGCACACCGTCGGGAACATCGACGAGCTTGAGGCTATTGCCCAAGATTTCCGCAAAGTAGCAAATGCCCGCTGTGATCGTGGCCGAAATCGCGCACAACCCAATGGCGGTGCCCCAGGCTCCCAGCCCCATGCTGTTTGCTCCTCCCTACGGCATCAACAATATCGTCTCAGACACTTAAATTTGCGCAATTCTGGGCTATATGAGTTACTAAATGACACCTTGTGTGCCAATTGTCGAGGCGCGGCGGTGCTACGTTCGAAGTGACCGGCTGGATCAAATTTACGTTCGGGATCAAGGAGGTGGCTCCCTGGGAGCCAGCACTGTGAGGTTGCGCACACATTTTGGCTGTATTAAAATATTTCAAAAGGGTGCGTCGGACGGCGGTCCAAACGGGCCGCGCTGGCGGCAGCTGACCCCGGAAGGGTCTGCGGCGCGGGGCGGGGTGCATAGGGAGAAGCAGAACCAAGATGAGGCCCTGCTAGCCCTCGGCCAGCAGGCCAAGCGGGGAGGCATGGGGCAAAACGGGCTGGGGCACGCCGCAGTGAAGCGGGCTCCTGAGCACGCTCAAAAGGGGCGCTGGTTCGCGGTCCAGTGTCAGCCCCATCGTGAAAATGCTGCGGCCGAACATTTGCGCCGCCAAGGTTACCGCGTCTTTCTGCCCCGGCAGCGGCGGGCAGTTCGCCACGCCAGACGCATCGAGACAGTGTTCAGGCCTTTTTTCCCGGGTTATCTGTTCGTGGAGCTCGACACCGCCAGGCAATGCTGGCGGCCGATCAACAGCACTTTCGGGGTTGCGCGACTGGTCATGGCCGGTGAGCGACCGGCGCCGGCGCCGGTCGGGATTATCGAAACGCTGCGCGTATTTTTTGATGACGCTGAGATCTACGACGGCGTCCCGGTACTTGTGGCCGGGCAAAGGGTGCGGGTGGTGACCGGACCGTTTGCCGATTTGTGTGGCGAACTTGTGCGTCTGGATGCACGGGCGCGCGTGCGCGTGCTTCTCGATGTGATGGGAGGATCTGTGCCGGCGTTGCTTGCGCGTGGCGCGGTGGTTCCCGAGGAAGGGTATTTCTGAGGCTGGGGCGTGTACCTGGCCCGCTTTTGGTTGTGCAGCATCTCGGGTGAAGCGATTTCACCCGAACGGCGGTAGCATGTCTGAAGGCTACGTAGAACTAGACCCGCGTCGGTAGCAATGCCCTTACGAGCGAGGGCGTGCAGGCGCTACAACAGGACATCGTTGATGCACATACGAAAGCGAATTCTGGTCACTGGCGGGGCCGGCTTTATTGGTTCGCACCTCTGTGAAGCCCTCCTTGATCGGGGCTATGAGGTGCTCTGCATCGATAACTTCTACACCAGTGCGCGCGCCAATGTGGAACATCTGCTCTCCAATTCTCGCTTCGAGCTGATGCGCCATGACGTGACCTTCCCGCTTTATGTTGAAGTCGACGAAATCTACAATCTGGCCTGTCCCGCCTCTCCCATTCACTACCAGCGCGATCCGGTCCAGACCACGAAGACGAGTGTGCATGGGGCCATCAACATGCTGGGCCTGGCCAAGCGGGTACGCGCTAAGATTTTGCAGGCCTCCACCAGCGAGGTCTATGGAGATCCGGAAATCCATCCGCAGAGCGAGGAATACTGGGGCAACGTCAATCCGATAGGTACGCGCGCCTGTTATGACGAAGGCAAGCGCTGTGCCGAGACCTTGTTCTTTGACTACAATCGCCAGCATGATCTGCGCATCAAGGTGGCGCGTATCTTCAACACCTATGGTCCCCGCATGCATCCCAATGACGGACGCGTGGTCTCCAACTTCATCATGCAGGCGCTGAAAGGCGCTCCCATCACCCTGTATGGCGATGGCAGTCAGACCCGATCGTTCTGTTATGTCGATGATCTGGTTGACGGCCTCATTCGTCTGATGGAATCGGCTGACACGCTGATTGGCCCGATCAATCTTGGAAATCCCGTTGAATTCACCATCCGCGAACTCGCCCAGAAAGTGGTGGCTCTGACGGGTTCGACTTCGGCGATCGAGATGCGACCGCTGCCCCAAGATGATCCCAAACAGCGCCAACCTGATATCACCAAGGCGAGGACCCATCTGCAATGGAAACCCAAGGTGCCTCTGGAACAGGGTCTGCTAAAGACCATTGAGTATTTTACAGCGCTCACGCCCCCGGACTGATGAAGGCCGCGAACGCTCGTTGTCAGAGCGCAGTCACAGCGATACGGCAGGTTTGCGCGCGAGAGTATGAGAGAAGGGCTGCAATATGTCCCGGCGCAGGATCTGGACGGCCGGTGCGGCCCGGGGCGTTGTGCGGTCATCCCGGCGTTAGATGACGAACTCTTCATCTCGCGAGCTCGCTGGTGCCTGTCGCTACTGCATGATCATGCGGTAATAGGTAGGTCATGACCGTGATCTCCGCCACAGCTGATGCAGTTCGTGCCCTCGTCGTGATTACCCATCCCGATGACGAGCTCTTCATGTCCGGAACGCTCGGGCTTCTGTCGCAGGCACAGATCCCGGTCAGCCTGATCTGTGTGACCCGTGGTGAAGCTGGCAGCGGTCCGGGTTGTCTTGCCGGGGTGCACACCGATCTTGGGCGCATCCGCGAAGGCGAGCTGATGCAGGCCGCGAAAATACTCGGTGTCCAAGAGGTCCATGTCCTTGGCTTTGCCGATATCCATCCCAAGCTCTTCGCGGCGGAGAGGGACTGGGACCTGGCGGCCCTCTGTGACTTCATTCAAAGCATCATGACCCATGTGAAGCCGACACTGGTGTTTTCGCATGGTCCCCATGGCGGTACCGGTCATCCCGCTCACAAGGCCGTCTATCACGCCACCCGTTGTGCGTTGGAACAAGCAGAGAGCCCGGCCTGCCATTACTCCTTCGCGGCGATGACGCCGGCGAGGTTCTACCCTGAGTATTTCGACGACGATTGCGACTTCTACATCGACGTACGCAGCATGGCGCCCTTACGAGAGCTTAGCTTCAGCTATCATCAAAGCCAGCTTCAAGTCGGCGAATTCATCAACCCGCCATTGCCGCGGTCGCTGCGCAAGGTGTTGTCGGCGCTGTTTGGCTACTTCTTCTGGTTCACCGAGGCTGGCAGGGTGCGCATTCCCACCCTCAGCCTGGCGCAATTTTTCCGCCGCTATCCCTACGAAGGGTTCGTAATCTGCAGGCCCGGGGCGCCCGGTGGGGCCCGTCTCGAGCAGATCCTGAAAGACTATTGCCATCACAACACCGCGTCCAAGGACGGCAGCAGGCCCAGAGTGGAGCGTGAGCGCGATCTTGGCGCGACCGACGACGCACGATGACCGCCTTCGATGGCGCCGGCTTGCGGGCATGATCGCAGGCAGCGCGGCGCCGAGAATTTACACCTGCAGCCCTTACACCAGCAGACGATGAAGACGGTCTCAGGCCATACCAGCTCCTTTGGGGCAGAGTGCGGCGATGTGCGGCATTAACGGCATCTATGCCTATCATCGTGCCGCCAGCGCACCCAATGCGCGTGAATTGCTGGCGACACGCGAACACATGGTGGCGCGCGGGCCGGACGGCTGTGGCGAGTGGTGGAGCCGTGGGCGGCGCTGTGGCCTGGCCCATCGCCGTCTGTCCATTCTCGACCTGTCCGACCGTGCCCTGCAGCCTATGGTGGCGGGTGAGGCAGGCCACGTCGTCGTCTTCAATGGCGAGATCTATAATTACCCCGAGCTGCGAGCCACGCTGGAGGCAGACGGGGTTCGCTTTGAGACCAGCAGTGATACCGAAGTCCTGCTGCAGCTTTATGCTCGCCACGGCCGCGCGATGCTGGAGCATCTGCGCGGCATGTATGCCTTTGCGATCTGGGATGAACGGCGCAGAGGACTTTTTCTGGCGCGTGATCCTTACGGTATCAAGCCGCTTTACACCGCCGATGATGGCTGGAGCTTCCGCTTCGCCTCGCAGGTCAAGGCGCTTGTCGCCGGACAGGCGGTCTCCAGCGAACCCGAGCCAGCTGCGATTGTGGGCTTTTATCTCTTCGGACATGTGCCGGAACCCTTCACCCTTTATCGGCAGATCCGCGCGCTTCCCGCCGGCCATTGGCAATGGGTTGACGAAGCCGGACCTGGCGAACCTCAGCCCTTCGCACGACTTAGCGAGGTCCTGGCGCACGGTGCCTTAAGCCCGCAATCTCCTGAAGCTCTGCCGACCGCGCTGCGTATGGCGGCGCGCGCGAGCGTCGGAGCGCATCTGCTGGCCGATGTGGAAGTGGGACTGTTTCTCTCCTCGGGCATCGATTCAGGTGCCCTGCTTGGCCTGATGCGTGATGCGGGACAGGACAGGATCCGTGCCGTGACCCTTGAGTTCGGGGAGTTTGCTGGCAGTGCCGAGGACGAGGCTCCGCTGGCGCGCGAGGTGGCCCGTCACTATGGCGCGCAGCACATTGTGCGGCGCGTCGGCGCAGAAGAATTCCGCGAGGATCTGCCGCGCATCTTTGCCGCCATGGATCAGCCCTCGATCGATGGCATCAACACCTGGTTCGTAGCCAAGGCTGCGCGCGAGGCCGGGCTCAAGGTTGCGCTCTCCGGACTGGGCGGGGATGAACTGCTCGCCGGCTATCCCAGCTTCAGCGATTTGCCGCACTGGCGCCGTCGCTTCGGCGCAGTGGCCCAGATTCCGTTTCTGGGCTGCGCGCTGCGTGTTCTGGGAAGCAGGGTCTTTCCCGCACGCGCCCGCTCGCAGCCCAAGGCCCTAGCGATGCTCGAATATGCCTCGAGCCTTCCCGGAGCCTATCTGCTGCGCCGCGGTCTTTTCATGCCGCACGAGCTCCCAGCCCTGGTGGGGGAGGAGATGACACGAGCGGGGCTTCGCCGCCTGCGCCCCTTGCAGCGTTTGGCAGGTCAGCTTGATCCGGATCCCTTGACCATGACCGGACGCATCTGCGTTCTGGAATCTTCAAATTACATGCGTAACCAGCTGCTGCGTGATGCGGACTGGGCAGGCATGGCGCATAGCCTCGAAATCCGTGTGCCGCTTGTTGACTGGCAGTTGGTCCGCGCGCTTGCCCCGCATATGGCGCATCTGACGGCGCAGAGTGGCAAGCAGGCGCTGGCTCGTGCGCCAATGAACGGTCTGCCGGAGGCGGCGCGCCTGCGCCCCAAGAGTGGCTTCGGTGTGCCGAGCGCGGCTTGGATGATGGCGGGCGATGGTGTGTCTGCCGCGATGAACAAGGGGTTGGTTTCGCGACAGTGGTCCAGACACGTCCTCAGGCAGGCGCTTTGATGACGCGCATGCTGGCGATGGTGACGGATGGCTTTGGCGGACGCGGAGGCATCGCGCGCTATAATTGTGACTTCCTCTCTGCGCTCGCAGGCGCGGGCTGGCAGATCACGGTGGTGCCGCGCTATGCGCCAGATCCAGAAACACCGCCCTGTGGCGTCACGCAAACCCCAAGCCATGCCGGCCGCCCCGGCTACGCTGTGCGCGTCTGTTTCGAGGCCCTGCGCGCACGGCCACAGGTGGTGTTCTGCGGTCATCTTTTCATGGCACCGCTTGGGCTGCTCGTCGCGCGGCTCGCCCGAGCACGGTTTGTCATCCAGACCCATGGCATTGAGGCCTGGCAATCACCGGGGGCGCTGGTGCGGGCTGCGTGCGCTGACGCCCATCTCATCCTCAGCGTCTCGCGCTATACCCGTGCCCAGGTCCTCAGCTGGGCAGAGCTTCCGCCGGAGCGCGTGCGGGTTCTTCCCGACACTTTCGGTGCCTCCTTCGCTCCCGCCACGGCGAGCAATGGCGACAATCTTGGTCTTGATGGCAAAAAGGTGCTTCTGACGGTAGGGCGCCTTGACCGACATGAAGCCTATAAGGGTCATGACCGGGTAATAGCAGCCCTTCCTGACCTGGTTGCCGGAGGTCATGACGTTTACTACGTTGTCGCCGGAGAGGGCGATGATCGGCTGCGTCTGGAAGCGCTTGCACGGCACCACGCTGTGATGGAGCGGGTAAGATTTGTTGGCGCAGTGCCAAAAGACAGGCTTGTCGAACTTTATCGGCGCGCTGATCTTTTTGTCATGCCCTCAACGGGCGAGGGTTTTGGCATAGCCTTTGTCGAGGCAATGGCATGTGGTACGCCGGCTTTGGGTCTGGGAGTGGGCGGTGCCAAGGATGCGCTGGGCGATGGAGAGCTCGGTACCTTGGTTGCGCCCAATGAGAATCTGGCCGCACGCATCGCAGCGCAGCTCAATGCGCCAGGGCTCAGGGGAGCTCCATTGTCAGCTGCGGTAAAGTCCCGTTTTGGTCCAGGGCAGTTCACCCAGCACGCACGGCTCCTGTTGGAACGGCTTGTGGAGGACGACGTAAACGGCGCGGTGACCGAGATAGAGAGGCATGATGGACGCTAAGCCAACAAATGGACCTGCGCCGGCGCGTTCCAACGCGACGCGCACCTTGGTCATCGAGCCAGGACGCTCCGAGCGCCATTACTGGCGCGATGTGTGGGCTTTTCGTGAGCTTTTCACCATACTGGCCTGGCGCGATGTCTCGGTACGCTATCGTCAGACTGTCGTCGGAATTGCCTGGGCGCTGCTGCGTCCGCTCCTTACAACCCTCATCTTCACGGTGGTGTTCAGCCGGGTGGCCAAGCTGCCCAGTCCGGGAAGCGCGCCCTATCCTGTCATGGTCTTTGCCGGCATGCTGCCCTGGTTCCTGTTCTCCTCCATACTGACAGAGGCTTCCACCAGCCTCGTGATGAATTCGGATCTCATCCGGCGGGTCTATTTTCCGCGCATCATCGTGCCGGCAGCGGCGGCGGTGGTGGCGCTGGTCGATTTTTCCATCAACTTCGTGCTCTTGGCGGCGCTGATGCTGTGGTTTGGGGTGGTACCGAGCTGGCACATCCTGCTACTGCCGGTCTTCATCGTGCTTGCGGTCATGGCCAGTCTGGGGCCGGCACTCCTGCTGACCTCGCTCAATGTCAAGTATCGCGACGTGCGCTTCATCATTCCTTTCATCGTGCAGTTCGGCGTCTACGTCTCTCCGGTGGGCTTTTCGAGCACGGTAGTCCCCCTACGTTGGCGCTTCCTCTACAGCCTCAATCCTGTGGTTGGCGTGATCGACGGTTTCCGCTGGTGCATTCTCGGCCAGAAAAGCCCGATTTATCTGCCGGGCCTCTTCCTAAGCCTCGTTCTCGTCGCTGTGTTCCTGTGGCTGGGGCTGCATTATTTCCGCCGCACGGAAAAGACCTTTGCCGATGTCATTTGAAGCGCCTGGCTGGCGTGGCAGGTGCGACCATAAAAGAACGGGCCGCGCGCTCCTCACGCGTGCGGGTGTAACGGGAAAGACATGAGCGACGTTGTTCTGCGAATCGAGAATCTCGGCAAGAAATACGTCATCCGCCACCAGGTGCAGAATGTGCATTATGTCGTGCTGCGCGACATCATCGCCCACAATGCCCGCAACGCACTGGGCCGGTTGCGCGACAGAGTGCGTGGCGCCTCCTCCTCGTCCCTGAAGCGCGAGGATTTTTGGGCCCTCAGGCACGTTGACCTGGAGATCCGGCAGGGTGAAGTTCTTGGTGTGATTGGGCGCAATGGAGCGGGCAAATCAACCCTCTTGAAGCTGCTGTCCCGCATCACCGAGCCAACCGAGGGGCGGGTCACCATTACCGGGCGCGTGGCAAGCCTGCTTGAAGTTGGTACCGGCTTTCATCCTGAACTGACCGGCCGCGAAAACGTCTTCCTCAATGGCTCGGTACTTGGCATGGAGCAAAGCGAGATCCGGCGCAAATTTGACGAGATCGTTGCCTTTTCCGAAGTAGAAAAATTTCTCGATACTCCGGTTAAGCGCTATTCCTCGGGCATGTATGTGCGCCTTGCCTTTGCGGTGGCAGCCCATCTGGAACCGGAAATTCTCATCGTCGATGAGGTTCTGGCGGTCGGTGATGTGGCGTTTCAGAAAAAATGCCTCGGCAAGATGAAGGACGTAGCGGGCGGGGGGCGTACCGTGCTCTTCGTCGGTCATAACATGTCTGCGGTCAAAACGCTCTGTCACACCGGCATCGTCCTCAAGTCCGGGGAGATCCTCTTTCGTGGCAGTGCAGAGAATGCCGTTGAACAGTACCTCGAGCACACCAATGCCGAAAAATCCTACTTTGTGGACGTCGAGGGCCGGCCGCGGCGGATCAAGTCCGGCTGTGTCATCACCTCGGTGATGGTGCAGTCCATGGCCCTTAAAACCACACGGTTTGCGATTTCCGAAGACATGACCTTCACCCTTACGGTGAGGCTCGACGAACAGAATGCACAGATCGGCGTCAGCGTCTTCGTACTGCTCTTGGACTGCGAGGACAAAGTAGTCCTCTCTTCGTTTCAGAAGGACAGCGATACGCCCTACGTTTATGGCCGGACGAGCGAGGTCAAGCTCACCTTTGCCGCTGACATCCGGCCTGACAAATACATGGTGGCCTGCGGACTGGTAAGCCGTTCCGGCGAAGCGATCGACTGGGTCGACGAGGTGCTGCAGCTTGAGATCATGCCGGTGTTCCTCGATGGAAAGCCGTTCGATGACCGCCAGGGCATCGGCTATGTCCGGCCCCGCGTCAGCTATGAACGCCAGAGCCCGCAAGGCCCGGATCGAGGGGGGGAGTGAAGATAGCCCTCACGGCGGATCCGGAATTGCCGGTGCCTCCGGAGCTATACGGAGGTATCGAACGCGTCGTCGACATGCTGGCGCGCGGGCTGGTTGCACGTGGTCATGAGGTGACGCTCTTTGCCCATCCTGACAGCCGGAGTGCGGGCCGGCTCGTGCCCTGGCCGGGGCGCCGCAGCACCGATTTCTTCGCCTCTCTTGCCAACGCAGCAACTCTTACCCGGGGCCAGTTCGAAACCCGCTTTGATCTCGTGCATTCGTTTTCGCGCCTTGCCTACATGATGCCGATTCTGCCCTGTCGTGTTCCTAAACTCATGACCTATCAGCGGGCGGTCACGCCACGTACGGTCAAGCTGGGCTACCAGCTCTCGCGCGGCAGCCTCGGCTTTACCGCGATCAGTGACTGGATGATGCACGAGGTGAAGCATATTGGCTCCTGGACGGTGATACCGAACGGGGTCCCGCTCGACACCTATCAATTTGTGGCCGAGGTGGAGGAAGATGCGCCGCTCGTCTTTCTTGGCCGGGTGGAAGAGATCAAAGGTCCCCATCTTGCCATCGAGATCGCCCGCCGGAGCGGACGCAGGCTCATCATCGCCGGTAACATTCCGGATGACAAACGGGCATGGGTCGAAGCGAATGTACTTTGCGCGGTTGATGGCGTGCGCATTCGCTATATCGGGCCGGTCAATGATCGCGAAAAGAACCAGCTGCTCGGCAGCGCCGCGGCCTTCTTGATGCCGATCCTGTGGGATGAGCCTTTCGGCATTGTCATGGCTGAAGCCATGGCCTGCGGCACGCCCGTCCTGGGCCTGGCGCGGGGCGCAGTCTGCGAAGTTGTCGCGGACGGTGTGACCGGCTTTGTCAGAAACGATGTTGCCGGGCTGATAGCGGGCGTTGCGCGCCTTGGAGAAATCTCTCGTGCTGCCTGCCGCGCGCGCGTGGAAAAGCTTTACAGCGATCAGGCGGTGGTCGACGCCTATGAGCGGCTCTATCGTGCCCGGCTGCAGCCGGCGCAAGTTGGCGAGCCTGCGCCATGAGTATTCTGGTGGGCTTCCCCGGAACCGGCAGGTTCGCGCAGCAGGTTGCGCTGGCGATGCTTGAGGAGGGCGTGCTCGAAGCCTTTGTCACCACCTTTGGTGTCCACGCCGATGATGGTCTGCTAAAGGCCTTGGCGGCACTGCCAGGCAGCGCTCCTGAGCGGCTGCGTCGCGCGCTTGCCCGCCGCAGCCTCGAGCTGTTGCCGGCAGAGAAGATCATCCGACGCGGGACGCTCGAACTGCTGCGGACCCTCGCCCTTCAGGCCAGATTTGGTCCACACACGGTCGACAGACTTTGGGATCTGATGGCGCATGATTTTACCCGCCAGCTTGGCAGGCTGGTTCGCGTCCGCTTCCCCTATGCGATTTACGGCTACGAGTACACGGCGAAGGAGGCTTTTGAGGCGGCTCAGGAAACCGGGACAATCCGCATTCTGGATCTGCCCTCGCTCAGCAGTGCCGGCCTTGAGCGCCTCTTGGCCCGTGAGGCCGAGCGTTTTCCCGAGCTGAGGTCTGATGAGGATCGCTATTTCCGCCTTCGCTTTCCGCAAAGGCAGGCCCGTCGCGATGCCGAGATCGCGGCGGCGGATCTCATCGTCTGTAATTCGACCGTGACCCGTGACTCCCATATTGCAGAAGGTGCGGATGGGGCGCGGATGATCGTGGTGCCATTGGCCGCACCGCCCACGGTTGCGGAGCTGCGTCCGCGCGCCAGTTCGGGTCCCTTGCGCCTGATCTGGGCCGGGACGTTCAGTGTGCGCAAGGGTGCGCATTATCTTCTGGATGCCTGTCGCAGCACAAAGCTTGCCGGCGTTGTGATCGACGTCTATGGGACGGTTACACTGCCGGAGCGCGCGCTTGCAGAGCGCCCCGGCTTTGT
>JAJZGY010000146.1 GCA_021804785.1 Pseudomonadota bacterium
AGGTCCCGATTTTTTGGGCTTGCGCTTGCCCGTCTTGTCACCTGGCCTGCCCCGCGGATTTGCGCTTGGTGCCGTGTTTTGCGTCCTTGGCGCTCTGGAAGGCTTATGCGGCGCCGCGGCGCCAGACGGTAAGCCCTCCGGATGAGGGGCATCGCCGCGCAGCAGGTCGATACGTACCCCCGTCTTCTTCTGCCTGGCCGCAACCTTGGCGGCAAACGCGTCAGCGACCTCACGTCTCACTTCAAAGCGGGAGTCGCGATCAAAGATGCGAATCTGGCCGACATCCTTCTTGGTGATGCCTCCTTGCGCGCAGATTTCGGGCAGCAGCCATTTGGGATCGGCATTGCGCTCACGTCCGACATTGAGACGGAACCAAACCGTATCGTCCGCGCGGTGCGGATGCTTGGAGTGGTCGAAGTCTGCGGTGCGCGAAACACCGGGTCCACCACGTTCGCGGCTGCGCTGGGGAATTTCCGCACGGGCGGACCGCGTCTCCCCGCTGTGGCTGTCGCGCGCCTTCTTGCGCTTGTCATTGCGGCCGTCCTGCGGCGATATTTCGGCGCCAGGGTCGGCCAGCTCCTCAGGCGCTGGGAGGGCATTACGATAGAGCCGTACCAGCGCGGTGGCGACCGCGTCAGCAGGCTGGCTCGCGAGCAGGATCCTTGCCATTTCGGCCTCATCTTCGCTCGCCGGGTCGGTGAAAATCGTGCTGGCCAGAAGACGCTCCTGGTCCAGCGCCAGTATCGCATAGACGCTTGGCGCCGTTCCCCAAATGGGCTGGATGTGGGCTTGCGCCAACAGCATCTCGGCGCGGCGACGCCTCTGCGACGTGATCAAGAGTACGCTGATGCCCTTCTTGCCCGCACGTCCGGTACGGCCGCTCCTGTGCTGCAGCACTTCGGCGTCGTTGGGCAATTCAGCATGGATAACGAGCCCCACGTTCGGCAGATCAATGCCACGCGCAGCGACATCGGTGGCCACGCAAATGCGGACGCGCCCATCGCGCAGGGACTGCAGTGCCTGGTTACGCTCGTTCTGGCTCATCTCGCCCGACAGCGCGACTGTCGAGAAGCCCCGCTCGGTGAGGATCGCATGAAGGTGGCGCACCGCTTCGCGGGTGTTGCAGAAGACAAGTGCTCCTGAGGGGTCATAATAGCGCAGCAGGTTGACCACGGCATGCTCGGTGTCGCGTGAGCCGATGCGCACCGCGCGATACTCGATATCAGCATGGGCACGGCGCGTGTCGCTTGCCGCGATGCGCACGGCATCATTCTGGTAACGCCGTGCCAGCTCCACGATGGGGCGCGGCAGGGTGGCCGAGAACAACAATGTACGCCGGGTTTTGGGTGTGGTTTCGAGGATGAATTCGAGATCTTCGCGGAAGCCCATATCGAGCATCTCGTCAGCCTCGTCGAGCACCAGTGCCTTGAGGCCGGATACATCGAGCGCGCCACGCTCGAGATGGTCGCGCAATCGTCCAGGTGTGCCGACGACAATATGGGCGCCGTGCTGCAAGGCCCGCCGCTCGGCTCTGGGGTCCATCCCGCCAACACAGGCAACGATCTCGGCCTGTACAAACTGGTAGAGCCAGGTGAGTTCGCGCTTGACCTGCAGGGCAAGCTCCCGGGTCGGGGCAACAATCAGCGCCACCGGCACGGCCGCCTCACCCATCCCGTTTTCCTGGTCCAGCAGGGTCTCGCCGAGTGCGAGACCGAATGCGACCGTCTTGCCCGAGCCGGTCTGGGCGGACACGAGCAGATCCCGTCCCTTGGCCTCAGCGGCCAGCACCGCGGTCTGAACCGCGGAGGGCTCGGTGTAATCTTTCTCGAGGAGTGCACGGGCAAGCGGCGGCGAAGTGAGAGGAAACGGCACAGGAAATCCAGCCTTGTTAAGAGCGACGCGAACCGCCGGCGATGGGCGGTCGCCGCTTCTTTAGCCCATATGGCGGCAAAAAGGGGCAAATGCTCCTCAATCCCGACAAAACTATGTTCGCCGCCCGTCAGATGGCCTTTGCCGCCTTTCTACAGAGAAAATCTGCCCCCCGCGCGCCCCATCCGGCCAGCCTCACCAAGGAACCGCCATCCAGCCTGCGACCAGCGCACACATTCCGGGAATGGCCGGATTTCCGGGCATGGTCAGTTCACAGCTGCCGGCAAATCCTGCAAGACTTGAGCGAGGAAACGCCACGGAAAAACGAGATGCCAGCCTTCGACCCCATCGCCAGTCAGACAGTCACGCGAAAGCCCAACTGGGAACCCTCGTTCCACCATCCGGAACAGGAAAAGGCAGCGGGTGCGCTGCTCGACCATTTCAAGAACCGGCGCAAGAAACGCCCCAATTTTCTGGTCTACCTCATGGACGATGTCGGCTGGGGCGATATGGGCTGTTATGGTGGCGGCATCGCGGTGGGCGCCCCTACCCCGACCTTCGACAGGCTGGCGGCTGAGGGACTGAAGCTCACCTCCTGCTATTCCGAGCCGAGCTGTTCGCCGTCGCGCGCCACGCTTTTGACCGGCCGTGTGCCCAATCGGCATGGGCTCCACCGTCCGCCGATGTATGGCGAAGCCGGCGGATTGCAGGGTGAAATCACCGTGGCGGAGCTGCTCTCGGCGGCTGGCTACGTCACCCAGGCGGTTGGCAAATGGCATGTCGGCGAAAACGAGGTATCGCAGCCGCAAAATGTCGGCTTTGACGATTTTTATGGCTTCCTCTCGGTCTCCGACATGTACAGCGAATGGCGCGATGCCTATTTCTTTCCGGAAATCGCCTATTCTGAAGCGCGCACGCAATGGGTCAAGAATATGCCCTTCAACCGCTGCTTTGTGCACGCCAAGAAGGGCGGCAAGACCCAGAACGTGGAAGAAGTCACAATTCCTGTCCTCTCGCTTCTCGACGACAAGTGGTGTGCCTATTCCTCAGAGTTCATCCGCGGTATGGCGAAGGCGGACCAGCCCTGGTTCCTCTATCACAACACCCGGGGCGCCCATTTCGACAATTATCCCCACGAGAAATTTCTCGGAAAATCGCCGGCACGCCATCCCTACAAGGACACATTGCTTGAACTCGACGATGTCCTGGCGCGGCTCGTCGCGGTCTTGCGCGAGACCGGACAGCTCGAAGACACGCTGATTTTCATTTCGTCCGACAATGGTCCGCATATGGAAACCTGGCCGGACTCGGCCTTTACGCCCTTTCGCTGCGCCAAGGGCTCAACCTGGGAAGGTGGCGTCCGGGTACCGGGCATCGTGTACTGGCCCGGCACCATCGCCGCCGGCCGGCAGAGCGACGGCATTTTCGATTTCAACGATATTCTGCCAACCCTGCTGGCGATCGCAGGCGTGGAGGACGGGCTCCCCACGGATCGCTATATTGATGGTGTCGACCAGAGCTCGTTCCTGCTCGCGCCCGACGGCCTTTCCAACCGCAAGTTCCACTATTACTGGCTGACCGAAACATTCTCCGCCTTGCGCTGCGGCGAATACAAAATGGTGCTGTCAGCAACCAGCGACGATGCGACAGATGCCTTTGGTCCCGGTGGCTTCACTGGAGTCCTTGAACGCTACGCCTATGCCAAGCTGTTCAACCTCTATCTCGATCCAAAGGAACAGCACAATTACATGACACGCAAACTCGCCTATCTGGATGCATTCCAGGCGGGCATACGGCATCACCTGCGAACCTTTGCTGCCTTTCCGCCGAAGAAGGTCATGGGACAGGCGCTGTCACGCGGCTAGGTGGTCCGGGACAAGCTGGTGATGACGCCCGCCCGATGGTGCTGCGGCTGGCCCCCAAGGCTTCCGGTCCGAGCGCCTTCCTTAACCGGGGCGATGCCGGCAGAGTGTGCCAAGGCGGGCGTGATCATGTCGGAACAGTGGACGGCATGATTTCCTGAGAAACGGGTGACCTTGTGAGGATCGGTACCAAATCGGCAGGCGATCTAAACCCAATAAGACCCTCGTAAGCAGTAGCGCCTCGGAACTGATCGATACAGACGAGCCTTACGCAACATGGTTTGCAATTTGCAGAATACGCAGACCTGGGATGGCGGGTATGCGCCGGGCGTTGCTGACAAGGATTTTTTACTTCCGCTGAGGGCTGCAGCAGACTGAAGTGCATGGGTCGTACTGATGCGAGTGAGCACACGCAATCGGGCCGCAGCACACAACTGGTCTGACGACAGGTCCTGCATGTGAAGACTGCCGCTACGGGGGACAGCAGCACCGGAGCGCTCGCAAGTGGCGCTCCTGAGAGGCACGCCGAAGGCCCTGCATCACCTCACGCGCGCCTGAATCGCTGATCTGGTCGATCAGCCGATCGGACGGGACCACATTGTCGACCTCGTCTCCAACGATGTTCACGAGCGGTCGCACTGGACCGGAGGCGTCAATCTCCTTCGATCGCTGGCCCGGGCCCGACATTCGTCGACCAAAGCTTCCAAGA
>JAJZGY010000147.1 GCA_021804785.1 Pseudomonadota bacterium
TTGGCTTTCCCAACCGCTCGCGTCCAGGGCTTCTGGACGGGCTCAATCATCTGGGCTTTGGCTATCGCTGGATGAGCCGCTTCCTACCCCTGAGCAAGAGCGATGCCAACAAGGCTCTGCTGCGCCTGCGCCGGCAATGGTTCAACAAGCGCAAATCAATCGCGGCACTGCTGCGCGAGGTTATGCATAACGAGCCCAGCGTACTGATCGACAGCGATGCCGACAACAAACTCGTCGATGCCGATCTTGCCCTGCAGGAACTGGGCGCCGATCACGTCTGCTTCGGCTATCTGACAACCTCGATCGTGGTCATGGACCAAAATCGCGACGTCACCCGCGACAAGCTGCGTGCCATTGAACAGGTGGTGCATGGTGCAGGCTTTACCGCAATCCGTGAAAGCTTGAACGCGGTCGAGGCCTGGCTCGGATCGCTGCCCGGGCACGTCTATGCCAATGTACGCCAGCCGCTGGTGCATTCGCTCAATCTTGCCCATCTGGTGCCGTTTTCGGCGGTATGGGCGGGTCCTGAGGGTGATACCCATCTGAAGGGGCCGCCACTCTTTGTTGCTGAGACCAGTGGCTTCACGCCGTTCCGCTTTTCCAGCCATGTGGGTGATGTCGGCCATCTGCTCATCGTTGGCCCCACCGGCGCTGGCAAGTCGGTGCTGCTGGCGCTGATGGCGCTGCAGTTCCGCCGCTATGAGGGCGCGCAGGTCTATCTCTTCGACAAGGGCAATTCGGCACGCGCGGCGGTGCTGGCTGCCGGCGGCCGTCATCATCGCCTGGGCGACGAAGAGGGGCTGTCGTTTCAGCCCCTGCGCCATATCGACCGGCCGGCAGAGCTCAGCTGGGCCTTCGCCTGGCTCGGCGCACTTCTCGAGCAGGAACACATCGCGCTGGATCCCGAACTCAAGGAGCGTTTGTGGTCTGCCCTCTGCAGCCTTGCCTCGGCGCCTGCGGAGGAACGCACGCTGACCGGACTCGCTGTCCTGGTGCAGTCCCATCTTCTGAAGAATGGTCTTCTGCCCTATACGCTCGAGGGGCCTTATGGGCGGCTCCTTGACGGCGCGGAGGACCGTCTTGCCCTTTCCGATCTGCAGTGCTTCGAGACCGAAGCCCTGATGGGGGACGAGGGCGCGGTGAAGCCGGTTCTCAGCTATATCTTCCACCGTCTCGAAGCCCGCTTTGTCGATCGTCCCAGCCTTCTCATTCTCGATGAGGCCTGGATTTTTCTCGACAACCCGCTTTTTGCCGCCCGCATCCGCGAATGGCTGAAGGTGCTGCGCAAGAAGAATGTCGCGGTCATTTTTGCCACCCAGTCGCTGGCCGACATTCAGGCCAGCCAGATCGCGCCAGCCATCATCGAAAGCTGTCCGCAGCGCATCTTCCTGCCCAATGACCGCGCTGAGGAACCCCAAGCGCGCAGCGCCTATGCGGGTTTCGGACTCAATGCGCGGCAGATCGCCCTCATCGCCCAGGCCGTGCCCAAACGTCAGTATTATCTGCAGTCACGACGGGGCAACCGGCTGTTCGAGCTTGCGCTTGGGCCCATCGCCCAGGCGCTGTGTGGCGCCTCTGATGGCTCCAGCCAGAAACTCATCGACAGGCTCCTTCATGAGGGAGGTGAGGCGGGTTTTGCCGCGCAGTTTCTTGCTGCCAAGGGCCTTGACTGGGCGGAGGCCCTGATCGCGAACTGGAGGCCCTTGTGATGCGCCAGACCTTTGCCTGTGTGCTTCTGGGCGGCTTTCTGCTGGGCGCTCCGGCGTGGGCGCAAAGCGCAACGCCGGTGTTTGATGCGAGCAATTACGATGAGAGCCTCCTGATCGCTGCCCGCAGTCTCGTGCAAATCAACAATGAAGTGCAGGCGCTGCAAAACGAGGCCCAGGTCCTCGCCAACATGCAGCGCAATCTTGCGCCCATCAGCGACACCGCGCTGGCTCCCCTATTAAGTGATATCGGAGCCATCAACACTCTGCTCGCCTCAGCACAGGCAATTGCCTTTCGGGTCAGCGCCACTGAGGCGGCTCTCGCAGCCACCTATCCTGACAGCTATGGCGCGCCGGTTACCGCTGCATCCCTTGGTGCCGATGCCCAGCAGCGCTGGTCCGATGCGATGGCGGCGTTCAAGGACGCGCTCACCTTTCAGGCGCAGATCGTCGAAAACGTGCAGAGTGACGGCAGCAGCCTTGCTGCGCTGGAAACCCAGTCGCAAAACGCGACCGGCAATCTTGCCGCCAAGCAGGCCGGCAACCAGTTCCTCGCCCTTCTCGTCAAGCAGCAGCTGCAGACTGAGGCGCTTCTCGCCGAAGAGGGGCGGGCGACCGCCCTCAATGCCGCACGCAAGGTCCAGGACGAAGCCGCCGCTGCCGCCGACTTCACGCAGTTCATCGGCACCAGCAATGCCTATGCGCCGGACTAAGAGCAGATGAACAATTTCAATGTCATCGATCAGTTCCTGGCGACCTTCATCAGCTACATCGACAGCGGCTTTGGACTGCTGAACGGAGATGTGGCACAGCTCTCAACGCTCCTCATCTCGCTCGACATCACCCTTGCGGCTCTCTTCTGGACCCTCGACGGTGAAGCGCAGATGCTTACCAGGCTGATCCGCAAGGTCCTCTATGTTGGTGCCTTCGCCTTCATCATCGGCAACTTCGAAAACCTGTCGGCTCTGATCTATGCCTCGTTCGCCAGGCTTGGGCTTGATGCCACCAGCAATGGCCTTGCGGCCTCGGACCTCTTGCGTCCGGGCAAGATTGCCGGGGTGGGCTTTACAGCCGCCTGGCCGCTTCTGCTCGAAGCGGGCAAGCTCATGGGCTTTACCACCATCTTCAACCACATCATCACCATTTTGGTGCTCATGGGCGCCTGGTTCATTGTCGTGCTCGCCTTCTTCGTGCTCTCGGTGCAGCTCTTCATCACCATCATCGAATTCAAGCTGACAACACTTGCAGGCTTTGTCCTCGTGCCCTTCGCACTCTGGAACAAAACCGCATTTCTCGCCGAGCGCGTGCTCGGCAATGTTGTCTCAAGTGGTGTCAAGGTCATGGTCCTGGCCGTCATCATCGCCATTGGCGCGAACTTCTTCGCAAGCTTCACCGCCGCCCTCGATGGCCATGACCCGGCACTGGTCGATGCCATGAGCCTTGTGCTCGCATCACTTGCATTGCTCGGCATCGGGATTTTTGGGCCCACGATCGCGAGCGCGCTGGTGTCGGGCGGGCCTCAACTTGGCGCCGGCGCTGCGGCAGGAACAATTGGTGCCGCTGCAGGGGCAGGCCTGTTTGCCGGTGGTGCGGCCATTGCCGGTCTGCGCGCGGTCACGGCAACGGGCCTTGGCGCGGTGCGGGCGGCAACCACGCTGGGCGCCGGCAGTTCCGGCACCGCTGCGGCCTTGCCAGCCGACCAGCCTCGCGCGCCCCACGGTGCGGCACCGCGGATGGGTGGCGAAAGTCAGGGGTTGTCAGCGCCGCTTGCCTCCGCGGCGCCGTCATGGGCGGTCGAGCTGCGCAGTCAGCAGCGCCGCCACACCCAGCTCTCGGCCCTCGGCCAGGCGCTGCGCGCCGGCGATGCCGCGGCACAGGGTGCTGCGCCAGATCTTGGGTTGCGTGAGTCATGATCTTCCGTCGCCCCCTGGTGCGTTATGGCACTACGCCGGAGCCGGTGACGCCTTACCAGAAGGCGGCCCAGCTCTGGGATGAACGCATCGGTGCGGCACGCCAGCAGGCGCGCAACTGGCGGCTGATCGCACTTGCGTCGGTGGGGGTGTCCGCACTTCTCAGCACAGGGCTCGTGACGCTTATCGGCCAGAGCCAGGTGGTACCCTTTGTGGTTGAAGTTCAGCGGCGTGGCGGCGTGGTCGCGGTGGCACCGGCGCTACAGCACTATCAGCCCAACGACGCCCAGATCAGCTACTTCCTCGCCCGCTTCATTGGCGAGGTGCGCTCGCTGTCGAGCGATCCGGTGGTGGTGCGGCGCAACTGGCTCGATGCCTATGCCACGGTAACAGGCCGGGGCGCGGCGCTGCTGTCGATCTATGCGCGACGGCACAATCCCTTTGCCCGTATCGGCGAGCGCACGGTCTCTGTCGAGGTCAAGGATGTGGTGCGGATTTCGCGGGCGTCGTTTCAGGTTCGCTGGGTCGAGGAACACTTCGCCCATGACAGCCTCACCGCACGCAGCCACTGGACGGCCATCCTCTCCATCGTGCTGAGGCCGCCCAGAACCCTCGATGTCCTGCGTAAGAACCCGCTCGGACTTTATGTCGATGATCTTCACTGGTCGCGCGATCTGGAACCGCAACCGGGCAATT
>JAJZGY010000054.1 GCA_021804785.1 Pseudomonadota bacterium
AAAGGTACCGGGCGGCAGGTCTGAGAACATTCCCCTCAACTAAGAGAATTCGACACCATGATTGAGCTTTATACCTCGTCCACACCCAATGGCTGGAAGGCATCGGTGATGCCTGAGGAACTGGAGCTCGGCTGAGAGACCCACGCCATCGACCTGGGCAAGGGGGTTCAAAAGGAACCCTGGTTCCGGAAAATCAATCCCAATGGCCGCATTCCGGCGATGGTCGACCGCGATCCCGACAATCTGGCGGTATTCGAGTCGGGTGCCATCATGATCTACCTCGCAGAAAGAACCGGCAGGCTCCTTCCTGCCGGCAGCCCCCAGCGGGCGCGGGCGCTGTCCTGGCTCATGTTTCAGATGGGTGGGATCGGTCCGATGATGGGCCAGGCCAACGTCTTCTACCGGTACTGGCATGAAACCTACCAGCCCGCGATTGACCGCTATCAGAATGAATCGCGTCGCTTGTTCGAGGTACTGAATTCAGCTTTGGCCAAGGTCGAATACCTCGCCGGTGATTAGTCCATCGCCGACATCGCCAACTGGTGCTGGGTGCGGATCCATCCCTGGTCCGGTGTGTCCATCGAGGGGCTCGACAATCTCAAACGTTGGCTTGATGCCATTGCCAGCAGGCCCGCCGTGCAGCGGGGTCTGAAGGTGCCGGTCGATGTTTCGGCCCAGCTCGAGGCGAGCCGGGACAATGCCCAAAAGACGGTGGAGAGCGCCCGCTCCATCCTGCAACGCTGAGTGTCTCAGAACCAAGGTTGGGTCAGGCTGGGAAACAACCAGATGATAATCTGTCTTGCGGTCAAAAGCCCGATCCCGGAGCCGATGAACACGTCGCTGAGAAAATGAGCGTTGAGAAGAGCCCGGGTCATGGCGAGATAGAGGGCTATGGCAAACCAGATGGGTGTCAGTGCAGGTATCGTCGACGAAAGAATGACCGCCGCGCAGAAGATGGTCAGGGCGTGACCGGACGGGAATGAATCGCTCTTGAAGTCGAGGTGGAAGGGACGAAAACCGTAAAGCCCGAGTTCCAGCTCGTCACGTGGACGCCGCCGCCCCAGGAGGGTCTTCAGCGTATGCAGGATGATGCTGCCGCTGGCTAGGCTGATCAGAAAGGCGAGGGAGCTAAGGCGCATGTCCCGCAGAATGTCGTTTGGGCCAAAAAGCCGCATCCCTGCCCAGGCTATAGCGAAGGCGAGGACGGAAAGTCCAAGCCAATGGGCCCCCTTGGCCCAGTCGGTGGTACGCCAGACGGCAATTTCCACGCGCCGGTCCACGATGGCGTGGAAAAAATGCACCAACCGCCGATCGACCGTAAAGCTGAGAAGGCCGCCTAGCAGCAGCGCGATTCCGGACCAGAGAAGCATGGCGACGCTGCTTGCCGCGGCTGTCGGCCTAAGTCAATGACGCTGAGGGCTGGCCTGGACCACTTAAAGGGCGTTAGACTTTATCATTGCTATTTTTCAACAGGGGGGCATACCCCCAAGGAGGACGCTATGGATTTTGACTATTCGCCACGCCAAAAGGAGTGGATGCGCAGGGTCGGCGATTTCATGGATCGCTTCATCTACCCCGCCGAGGCCACCTATTCGGCCCAGATGGCGGAGGCCCGCAAGAAGGGCAACCCCTGGATCGTGATTCCGGTGGTTGAGGAGCTGAAGCAGAAGGCCAGGGAACAGGGACTGTGGAACCTGTTTCTCAATGAAAGCGAACATGGGGCGGGGCTGACGAATCTTGAATACGCTCCTCTCTCCGAAATGATGGGCCGGGTAGGCTTCGCCTCCGAAGTGTTCAATTGCTCGGCCCCCGACACTGGCAACATGGAGGTTCTGGAACGTTATGGTACCCCCGCGCAGCAGCAAAGGTGGCTGAGGCCACTGCTCGCTGGCGAAATCCGCTCGGCCTTTTGCATGACCGAGCCGGCCGTTGCATCTTCTGATGCCACCAATATCGCGACCCGCATCGAGCGCAACGGCGATCATTACGTGATCAATGGCCGCAAATGGTGGTCATCGGGCGTTGGCGATCCCCGCTGCAAGATCCTGATCGTCATGGGCAAGACGGATCCGGAGGCGGAACGCCACAGCCAGCAATCCCAGATTCTCGTTCCTCTTGATACCCCCGGCGTCAGCATCCAGCGGATGCTGCCGGTGTTTGGCCACGATGATGCGCCGCACGGTCATGGCGAAGTGGCATTCGAGAACGTCAAGGTGCCGGTGGAAAACATGCTCCTGGGCGAGGGGCGCGGTTTTGAAATCGCACAGGGCCGCCTTGGGCCGGGACGCATTCACCATTGCATGCGCACGATTGGCGTGGCTGAGCGGGCGCTGGAGCTGATGTGCAAGCGTTTGATGTCCCGTGTCGCATTCGGAAAAAGGATTTCCGAACACTCGGTGTGGGAGCAGCGTGTCGCCGAAGCCCGCATCAATATCGACATGTGCCGGCTTTTGACGTTGAAGGCCGCCGACATGATGGACAAGGTCGGTAACAAAGTGGCGCGCACCGAAATTGCCGAAATCAAGGTGGCGGCGCCGCGCATGGCCCTCAAGATCATCGACGATGCGATCCAGGCATGGGGTGGCGCCGGTGTTACGACCGATTCAGGTTTGGCGACAATGTATGCACACCAGCGCACCTTGCGGCTGGCCGACGGTCCGGACGAGGTTCATTGCCGGACCATTTCCCGTCTCGAATTCGGCAAACACATGAACAGGCCCGCACGCTGAGTGCAGCCTGCGGCAGAGTATAAACTATTGACTGGTTATGGGAGCGGCGGTCGATCAGGCCGCCGCTTCTTTTTGGATACGGTCGTACTGAGTGAGCGGTAGCCATACCTTGACGGTGGTTCCGAGGCCTTCCTCGCTTTCGATGCGCAATCGTCCACCATGCTTTTCGGCCAGGGCGCGAACCAGGGCCAGACCAAGGCCTGCACCACCCGCAGACAGAGTGGCGTCGGTCCGCGCCTGTTCGAAGGGGCTGCCCAGGCGTGGCAGATCCTCGGCGGGTATTCCCACCCCATCATCCTCGACGCTGAGGAGCAGTTCCCCCTCGGTCAGGCTGGTGCGGACCGTGATGCAGCCGCCGCGCATGGTAAACTTGACTGCGTTCGACAGCAGGTTGAGCAAGATCTGCTTGAAGGCGCGACGATCTGCGTCGATCGCAGCTATGGCCTCGGAAAGACTGGTCTGCAGGGTTACCCCGTTCTGCCGCGCCCGTTCCTCGACGAGCCGCAGGCAATCCTCGATGACGAGACCAAGCGGCAATTTTTCGAAGTTGAGTTCGAGTTTTCCCGCTTCGATCTTTGCCATGTCCAGGACATCGGAAATCAGCTCGAGCAGGAGCTGACCAGATTCATGAATGAGGTGAGCATAGTCTGCATATTGCTCGCTACCGAGTGGGCCAAACATCTGACGGCGCATGATTTCGGCAAAGCCGATGATGGCGTTGAGGGGGGTACGCAGTTCGTGACTCATATTGGCCAAAAACGTCGATTTGGCGATGTTTGCCGCCACCGCTTCATCACGTGCTCGGGCGGTTTCGGTTTCATGGCGCTTGCGTGCCGTAATGTCGCGCGATACACCGATGATATTGAGCAGGTTGCCCTCAGCATAGATGCCGCGTGATGTCGACTCTAGCCACAGATAATGACCGTCGCGATGGCGGATGCGATAGGTCGCGGTAAGGGTTTCCCCTGGAGCTGGATTAATGATCAGCCTGTTGGCTTCATGAAGATCATCGGGGTGCACGAACTGCACAAAGCGGCCGCCGCCAATGTCGAGTGGAGAAAGGCCAAGCAGGCGCTGTAATGCGTCGGAGGCGAACAGAACTTCGCCTTCACCGTTGTAAAGTATGATGATGTCCGAAGCCTGATCGGCGAGGCAACGGTACCATTGCTGCATGCGTTCCATCACTGCATGCTTGTCTGCGACGTCGGTAGCATCACGGCAGACCGCAATAAGCGCCACGGGAACGCCGCTGGCATCGTATTCGATATCGCCTTGCGTCTCGCACAAGGTCATATGGCCGGTATTGCCTCTGCTGCGCGTGCGGCAGCTGAATGGCCGACGGTGATGAATCGCGTTCTTGATTTCAGCCTTCAATTGCGCGACGTCCGCAGGTTCGACATGCTCAAAAATCCAGGAGCCGGGAGGTGCAGACGTGCGCTGGGGATCGATGCCTAAGAGGCGATAAAGCCCCTCCGACCAGGTGATCTCGCCGGTGATGAGATCCATGCGCCAGGAGCCGACGCGTGCGACCTTTTCGGTTAGGGCGAGCTGCAGCGGTGCGCGCGCCAGATTCTGGCCCCTCGCTGCCTCGTCCTGCGGTGCCGTCATAAGTCCACTCCGATGCTATTGGCCCAAAGCCGCAAGGGTAATTGTACTTAAGACGTTTTAAGCAATTGTTTCAGACGCCGTCCGTCAGTCCATCGCCCCGGCCCGCTTGGCAAACTCCCAGGCTGTCTTGGCCAGGGGGCGGACCGCCTCGGCGCTTTGGGCCGCGTTGGCGTTGGCCGCTGTGCCATCGCGAACCCGCCCGACAATGCCCTGCAAGATGCCTGCAAGACGAAAGAAATTATACGCTGCGTAATAGTCCATGTTGGGAATTGTGTCGCGTCCCGTACGCGCACAATACTTGGCCGTGTAATCCTCGAGACTAGGAATTCCCAATGATTTCAGATCGCTGCCCAGCAAGGTCGTGGTTCCGGCGGTGCCGCCTCCCGGCGGCATCTGCCATTGCATCAGATGATAGGTGAAGTCGGCCATGGGGTCACCGATGGTGGAAAGTTCCCAGTCGAGCACCGCGAGCACCTTCGGCTCAGTTGGATGCAAGATCATGTTATCGAGACGATAATCGCCATGGACGATGGAACTGCGTTCGCCCGGTGGCAGGTTGGCCGGCAGCCAGTCGATGAGCTTGTCCATTTCAACAATGGTTTCCGTCTCCGACAGCTTGTACTGCTTGGTCCAGCGTCCGATCTGTCGGGTAATATAATTGCCGGGTTTGCCAAAGTCCTCCAGGCCAAGCTTGCGGTAGTCGAGCTGGTGCAGGCGGGCCAGGGTTTCGTTCATGGCATCATAGATCGCCGTGCGCTCGCGCGATGAGCAGTCCGGGAGCAGGGGACCCCAATAGATCCGCCCTTCCACGCATTCCATGACGTAAAACGCGGTACCGATTACGCTTTCGTCCTCACACAGCACATAGGGCTTGGCGACGGGGAAGCCGGTCGGGTGAAGGGCGTGGATGACCTTGTATTCGCGGTCAACGGCGTGGGCAGACGGCAGCAGTTTTCCAGGTGGTTTGCGCCGCAGCACATATTTGCGGTTGGGCGTGATCAGCTGATAGGTCGGATTGGATTGGCCCCCCTTGAACTGGCGTACTTCCAGCGGGGTTTGGAAGCCGTCGATGTGGGCCGCCAGATAATTGGCGAGACTTTGGGTGTCAAACCGGTAGCGCTCGGCCACCTCTTTGGTGCCGGAGAACTTCTCCTGACGATCGTCGCTCTCACTCACGCGCTCTTCTCCTCGAATGGAATTGCAATCCGGATGATTTTGAGCCGTTCAGGGCAGCGGGCACAAGGTCAGGGCGCCCCATTAGCCCGGTCCTTGCTCACGGGCGATGGCGCGCCAGCCAATGTCGCGCCGGCAAAATCCCTCGGGCCAGTCGATCTGGTCCACCGCGGCATAGGCGAGAGCCTGAGCTTCGCTCACGCTCGCCCCGCGGGCGCTGACCGAGAGTACCCGCCCGCCACTTGCCACCAGCTGATCACCATTTTTTGACGTAGCAGCATGAAACACAAAGGCATCTTTGAGGCCGCCGTGCCGGTCGAGACCGCGGATGGGCGTCCCTTTCAGGTAGCTGCCCGGATAACCGCGGGCAGCCAGCACGACGGTGAGGGCTACCTCGGCGCTCCAGTCCAGGGTGATGTCTTTGAGGTCGCCCCTGGCGGCACCCATCAGCGCCGGCAGAAGGTCACTTTTCAAGCGCAGCATCAGTACCTGACATTCCGGGTCGCCGAAGCGGCAGTTGAACTCAATGAGCTTGGGGCCTTGCTGCGTCAGCATGAGCCCGGCAAAAAGCACACCGCGATACGCTGCGCCGGCGCGCGCCAATGCAGTGATCGTCGGTTCGATAATGCGGTGCAGGACCTCGTCCTGAAGACGCGGGGTCATGAGCGATGTTGGCGAGTAGGCGCCCATGCCGCCCGTGTTCGGTCCAAGGTCGCCATCACCAACACGCTTGTGGTCCTGGGCCGCGCCCAGGGTGAGGACCCTCTGTCCATCGCTCAGGACAAAGAAGCTCACCTCCTCGCCCTCGAGAAACTCCTCGACCACAATCTGCTGGCCGGCGGTACCGAACGCACCGTCAAACATGGCATCAATCGCGTTGTCAGCTTCGTCGGCATCGGCAGCGATTACCACGCCCTTGCCCGCAGCAAGACCGTCAGCCTTGATCACCACCGGATAGCCAAGTTTTGCCGCAAAGGCCTTGGCCGGCGCTGGCGCATCGAAACGCTCATAGTCCGCGGTTGGGATCTGATGGGCACGGCACAGATCCTTGACGAATCCTTTCGAACCCTCGAGCCGTGCTGCGGTGAGGCTGGGCCCCAATGCCAGAATTCCTGCCGCCGCCATGCGATCTGCCAGACCTGCGACCAATGGGGCTTCCGGGCCTATGAGAACGAAGTCCACGGCCATCTTCCGGGCAAAATCTACGAGGCCGTCCAGATCCTCCACCCCGATGGCCACGCACTCGGCCAGCGCGGCGATGCCCGCATTGCCTGGAGCGCAGAAGAGACGGCCCAAAATAGGGCTCTGCCGCAGCTTCCAGGCCAGCGCATGTTCCCGTGCTCCGGATCCGACTAGCAAAACGTCCACTGAACTCGTCCTCTTGCAAGGTGCAATCCTGGGCGCGATGTAGCATGAATAAGATATGAGCGAAGCCTCTTCACGCCTGAACCTTGCGGAATTCACGGTGAGTGAGCTGTCCGCTGCACTGAAGCGCGCGGTCGAGGATGTCTTTGCCTTCGTTCGCGTCAGAGGGGAGATCAGCGGCCTCAAGATCGCTGCCTCCGGCCATGTCTATTTCGACCTGAAAGACGAGAAGGCGGTGCTCAATGCCGTCATCTGGCGGCCAACTGCACGGGCGCTGCGCGTGCAGCCGGCAGCCGGGATGGAGGTAATCTGTACTGGCCGCCTCACCACCTATGCCGGCTCGTCGCGCTATCAGATCATCGTCGAACAACTCGAATTGGCAGGAGCCGGCGCCTTGATGGCGCTGATCGAGCAGCGCAGGCAGAAGCTGGCCGCTGAGGGTCTGTTTGACAGCGCCCGCAAGAAGCCGCTCCCCTTCCTGCCGGAGGTGATTGGGGTGGTGACCTCACCCTCCGGGGCGGTGATCCGCGACATTCTGCACCGCCTGGCCGAACGCTTCCCGCGACGGGTATTGCTGTGGCCGGTTGCCGTCCAGGGTGACAAGGCTGCCGGCGAAATCGCAGCCGCCATTGCCGGGTTCAACGCCCTGGAGTGTGATGGGCCAGTGCCCCGACCTGACCTCGTGATCGTGGCTCGCGGTGGGGGCTCGGTCGAGGATCTGATGGCCTTCAACGACGAGTCGGTAGTGCGTGCGGCGGCGGCCAGTCACATCCCTCTGATTTCCGCGGTTGGCCATGAGACGGACACGACCCTGATCGACTATGCAGCCGATCGTCGCGCGCCGACACCCACGGCGGCGGCCGAAATCGCGGTTCCCGTCAGGGCCGACCTGATCGGCCAGGTTCTCGATCTGGACCGACGCAGCCAGCGCGGCTTTGCCCGCGCGATGGGAGAACGGCGCACGCGTCTGCATGGGCTCCTGCGCGCCCTGCCACGGGCATCCCAGCTCTTTGCGGAAGCGCAGCAGCGGTTGGATGTGGCGTGCACGGGCCTCTCAAACGCGCTCCAGCGCAATCTCGCGCTCCACAGACAGGAGTTTGCCCAGATCGCTGCTGTGCTGCGTCCCCAAAGCGTCAAGCACAGGCTTGACGCCGGTCGTGAACGTGGCGCGGTGCTCACTCAGCGCCTGGAGCGCATTCTGCGTACCCAGCTCGGTGAACTCGCGCGCACGGTTGAAGGGCTTGCCCGCGTGCTCGATAGTGCCAGCTATCGGGCGGCCCTGGCCCGCGGCTTTGCCCTTGTGCGAGGGAGCAATGGCCAGCTTCGCCGTTCGGCCGCAGAGCTGGAACCCGGTGAACCCCTTAAACTCATTTTTGTCGATGGTTCGCGGCAGGCTGTGGTCGCAGACGCCCCCAAAAAGGTGCCCCCTGGCACCATCCGGTGATGGCAGGCGTCGTGGCGGGAGTCTGTTACAAATTTTAAAAGGGCGGCACAGGCCTTCAATTCGTCGGGCTTGTGGCTTATTTTCGTCCTGGGACAGGATGCAATATGAACCGAATGGATCGTGATTTTCGGCCGGATGGCGAGGCCGTACTAGAGTATCTTGATGGCGAATATCAAGTTGTTCGCCCAGGGTCCTATGTCATATGCGCGGTTTCGGGCGCGCAGATTCCGCTCGATGCCCTGCGTTACTGGAGCGTTGATCTGCAGGAGGCCTATGCCTCGCCCGCTGAGGCCCTGAATCGGTTCTCCACCGCGGGCCTTACCCCGAAATGATTGCCCGCCGTGAGCTTCTGGCGCTGGGCGCACTCGGGTGGATGCTGCCGGCCCGTGCGCATGATCTTCTGCTTGCGGTCCCGGCCGCGGTGGAACAGGGCAAGCTTGTGCTGGGCAAGACGCAGCCCGGAGCAAAAGTTACGGTTGATGGGGCGCCGGTTGAGGTCGGGGCCCATGGCATGTTCACCTTTGGCATCGCCTATGACCGCACTAAAGCGGCACGGGTGGAGGCCCGGATGGGCGGGCGGGTCGCGCACAGGCATGTGGATGTGATGCCCCGCATCTATCAGGTGCAGCAGATCAACGGACTACCCGAAAACGAAGTGTCGCCTCCGCCGCAAGTCCTGCAGCGCATTCACGAAGAGGCGCTCGCGATCGCCAAGGCGCGTGCGCAGGAAACAAATGCGGTGTGGTATGCGGCTGGCCTTGACTGGCCGGTGGCCGGCATTGTCACGTCGGTGTATGGCAGTCAGCGCGTCTTGGATGGCAAGCCGCGCGCCCCGCATTTGGGTATCGATATTGCCGCCCCAGCCGGCACACCCATCCGCGCCCCAGCAGACGGTGTAGTGTCTCTCATTGGTCCGAACTACGTCCTCGATGGCAATCTTACCTTGCTGGATCACGGTCAGGGGGTATCCACCTGCTACGTGCATCAGAACCGCTTCGAGGTTAAGCTTGGTCAGCGCGTACGCCGCGGAGAAAAGATCGGTACGATCGGAGCAACCGGACGGGCGACCGGACCCAATCTGCATTGGGGACTGAACTGGTTTCAGGTCAAACTCGACCCGTCCTTGTCGACCCCGACACCGTTACCGCCGAGGACCTGAGCTGCCTTGCCGCGCCGCGACCTTGGCCGGTCGCCGTCTTTAGGCCAGCGTCGGTGGATCCACAGCCATTGCGAGGGACGCCTGCGGATTACCGCCTCGATGACATCGTTGATCTGTTGCGTGAGGTTGAGGACATCGCGGCCGTGATCATCGCCTGCAACCGCGACAATGGGTGGATGAACCGTAACCTTGAAGCGAGCTCCCTTCAGGCGTTCATTGGTCGTTGGCAAGAGGATAGCTCCCACCTTGAGAGCCAGAACTGCAGGAGCGGGTGTGGTCATCGCCATGCGGCCGAAAAACTGCGCCGGGATACCCTCATTGGTTTTCTGGTCGACCAGCATGAAAATCGCTTTGGCCTGCCGTAACAGCGAAAAAATGCGCCGTGTTCCCCGTGGGCCTTTCGAAATCACGTGTTTGGGCCCGTTCGAGGTGCGCTGTGCGACGGTCCAGGCATCGACATAAGGATTGTTGACCGGCCGGTACACGCTACCGCCTTCAAGGCCATAATCAGCGGCGGTGATCGGCAGGATTTCCCAATTCGCAAAATGTCCGGATAGAAAAATGATACCCTTTCCGGTTCCTTGTGCGGAGCGCACATGTTCAAGGCCTTCGACGATGATCCGCGGATCATCGCCGTGCATGCGGAAGGCATCAAGATGCGGGTACTCGGCGATCGTACGGCCAAGGTTATCCCACATCTCCTTGCGGATCCCGGCAAGCTCCTGTGGCGATTTGTCGGGAAAAGCGGCTTCAAGATTGCGCCGCGCGCGCTGGTCAATAGGCGTGTGCACCAGCAGATGGCGGCCGATTAAGCCACCGAGGGCGGAGGCCGCGTCGACCGGCAACAACCTGAAGGCCGTCATAAAGGCAAAGAACAGGCTAGCCTCGGCACGGTAGCGCAGGCGCCAGTAGACAGACAACTGAGCCGAATGCGCTGGTATTGTCATGTTCGCGTCCGCGTCATGGCGATGAGCTGGTCGAGCGGCCCCGTATCGGCGAACTGCATATCAATCGCAAATATGCCGATTCCGCGACGCTGGTCCGGCATCAGTCGCACATAGTCCTTTTCGGTCGTGAGCAAGACGGCATCACGCTCCCTGGCGCTGCGGGCCAGGCTGGAAAGCTCAGCCGTGGTGTAAGGGTGATGATCGGCGAAGGCAACGCACGCGGTGAGTTCGATACCGCAGGCCCGTGCGGTTGCAAAAAATTTTTCAGGCCGGCCAATGCCGGCAAAGGCTACCACGCGCTTGCCGCGCCAGCCTTCGCAGTCGGCGACGAGCGTGCTCTGCAGTACCTCCCCACGAAAGCTGCCGAGGTTTGGTACCGAACCGCCAACGATGACCACTGCATTTGCGCGTCCGAGCCCCTGGGCCAAAGGCTCACGCAAGGGGCCGGCAGGCACCAGTCTGCCATTGCCGAAGCCCTGTTCACCGTCGATCACGACCAGCGAGAGATCCTTGTCGAGGGCAAAATTCTGGTGGCCATCATCCATGACAATCGCATCAAATTTCATCTCGTCAGCAAGCATTGCGCCGGCTCGCCTGTTGCGGGCAACAATGACAGCGCCATGACGTGCCAGAAGCAGGGGCTCGTCACCCACCTGCGCCGCGGTCATGGTTTTGCTATCGACGACGAGCGGTCCACGCTGTGTGCCACCATAGCCTCGGCTCAGAAATACCGTACGATAGCCCAGGTTTTGTAGCTTGCGGGCGACGACGATTGCCAGTGGTGTTTTACCGGTACCGCCAACACTCAGATTGCCGACGCAAATGACCAGCGCGTTGGCACGATGGGGATGCGCGCGGGCGGCCTTAAAGGCGACGCTTGCGCCATAGGCCCAACCCAGGGGCGCGAGCACGCAGCCGAGCAGGCGGGCGGAACCATCTTTGCGAGTCCAAAAGTCAGGCGCGTGCATCCAGACCTGCCTTGTGCAACACGCGTTCTATCGCCTGTGTCGTGAGCGCGACCGCTCCGCCGAGGCTACGTGCACCAGCCTCGGCTCTTGCACCGATTCTTTTCGCGTAGTCAGCATCAGCCAAGAATGGTGAGGCGAGTTCGCAAATTGCCTCCGCGTCTTTGACCCGGCCCAGCTCCTGCATGTCGAACACGGTCCCGTACGTGTCGGCGAAGTTTTCGGTAAACGGGCCTGCAAGAAGCGGACAGCCCAGCCGGGCCGGCTCCAGCGGATTTTGTCCGCCATGCGGTACAAGGCTGCCGCCGACAAATGCAAGTCGTGCCACACGGTAAAACAGGCCCAGCTCGCCCATGGTATCGGCAAGATAGATCGCGGTATCAGGGCCTGGCAGTTCGCCGCGGGCACGATGCGCGGTGGGGCGCAATCCACTTTGTAATAGAAGCTCGGCGCCGCGATCGGGGTGGCGCGGAACGATGATGGTGAGAAGCTGGGGGAAGGTTTGCCGCAGGCGGTCGTGAACAGCGAAGATCATCGTTTCTTCACCTGGATGGGTCTGGGCGGCGAGGAATACCGGGCGCGCCCCGATGGCCTGCCGCAGGCTGTCGAGCGCCGCCGGATCGGCAGGCAGCACAGGGGCATCTGCCTTCAGGCTACCGGTTACCTCGACCTGAGCTGCGCCCAAAAGGCGAAGGCGTTCCGCCGTGCGCGCGTCCTGGACCAGGCACAGGTCGTAGGCAGACATCAGCACAGCTGCGCTGCGGCGGGCACGATACCAGCTCGTAAATGAGCGTTCTGACATCCGGCCATTGACCAGCGCCAGCAAAACATTGCGGCGTTGGGCTTCGATCAAGGCGTTGGGCCAAATTTCCGAATCGATAAAGAGCGCGATTTGGGGGCGCCAATGGTCCAAAAACCGTATTACGGCACCAGGCGTGTCGACGACCGCGAATTGATGCAGCACGCCCGCTGGCAGGCGCTGGTGCAGCACCTGGGCGCTGCTCACCGTGCCACTGGTAAGAAGAATCCGTCGACCTGGCTTGCGTATGAGAACCTCAATGAGGGGCAGTGCGGCGAGCGACTCACCGACACTAGCGCCGTGAATCCAGATTAGCGTGCCGTCCGGCCTCGGAATTGATGTGTAGCCGAGCCGTTCCGCCATGCGTTTGGGATCTTCCTTGCCGCGCAACATGCGCTGGCGCAGCAAAACCGGAGCAAGCGGAGTGGCCATGCGCGATAGCAGGCGATAGGCGATGAGACCGACAGTTAGATTGCGCATCGGGATCAGCCGGATACCCGCTCCTCATCCAGTCCGTGGTGATAGAGGCGTGCATAGAGACCTTTACGCGCCAGCAACTCCCCGTGGCTGCCGAATTCGACGATGCGACCGCAATCCAGTACGAAGATGCAATCGGCATCAAGCACCGTTGACAAGCGATGCGCGATTACGAGGGTGGTGCGTCCGCGCATCAGTGCGCTGAGCGCATCCTGTACCTGTCGTTCGCTTTCGCTGTCGAGTGCGCTCGTTGCCTCGTCCAGCAACAGGATCGGCGCGTTGCGCACCATGGCCCTTGCGATGGCGATACGCTGCCTCTGTCCTCCGGACAGTTTGAGCCCACCTTCGCCGACGCGGGTTTCATATCCGTCGGGCATGGCCATGATGAAGTCATGCGCTGCTGCGGCCTTGGCGGCCTCCCTAATCTGCTCGGGGCTGGCATCCTGCCGGCCCAGGGTGATGTTTTCGGCGACGGTTGCGTCGAACAAGATGGGATCTTGAGTGACGAGTGCAATATGGGCCCGCAAGGAGGCAAGTGTGAGATCGCGAATGTCGTGTCCGTCGATACGGATGGCGCCCTCGGCCACGTCATAGAAGCGCAGCAAAAGATTGAACAGCGTCGATTTGCCAGACCCGGAAGGTCCCACCAGGGCAACTTTCTGGCCCGACGCCACGGCGAAACTGACGTCCTCAATAGCCGGGATTGTGGCATCACCATGATAGGAAAACCGCACATGATCGAAGCTGATGGCCCCCCCGGCATGCGTGATCGCCAATGACAAAGCTTGGGGCCGATCCGTGATGTCGGGGCGGGCATCAATCACGTCGAAGATACGGGTTGCGGCGGTCAGTCCTTCGGCGGCAATTGTCCAGAGCTGAGTGAGGTTACGAACCGGCTGCTGCGCGAGCAGCATGGCAGCGAGGAAGGCGGCAAAATGTCCGAGAGTCAGATGGCCATTTATTCCTTCCCACCCTGCGTAGAAGATGGTGAAGGCGATCACCAGGCCGCCGAATAGATCAGTTACCGGTACTGCTGCAGCGCGGGCACGCACCGTGCGCAATAAATAGCGCAGTCGCTGCGAGATCTGCGCATCCGCCATGGCTGCGGCATAATTTTCGAGCCCGTAGGCCTTGATGATGCGCCTTCCCGCGAGGGTCTCGCTGAGCGTGGTTGAGAAATTGCTGGTCTCCTGCATCCCCCGGTCGACTGATTTGCGGATCGAGCGACCAAGCGCCTGGGTGACCCAGGCGACGGCTGGCAAAACTACAAGCGAGATCAGTGTCAGCTGCCAGTCCATAATCAGCATGACCACCATCAAGCCGATCAGCGTCAGCAGTTCCTTTCCCAAACCGGCGACGCCACGGGCGAGGGAATTGCGCAGCAGCGAGACATCGTAGAGAAACTTGGACACGACTTCGCCGGAATGCACCGCGTTCAGAGAGGTCAGATCAAGGCGGATTTGGGCGCGAAACATGTCACGCTGGGTGTCGGCCACGATGCGCTCCGCTAGACCATTGACCAGCGCCAGTTCGATAAAGCCGCTGATCGAGCGCGCGATGACGACCGCGACGATAGCCAGGGGTATCAGTACCAGCATGTCGGCGCGCTTCTGGGTGAAGATCAGGTCCAGCGCGGGCTGAACCAGATAGCTCAGCAGTGGCGTCGACGCGGAGGTGACGAGCATGGCCGCGATGGCGAAGGACAGCGTGGTCAAATATCGGCGCACATACTCGCGTCCGAGACGGACGATGATGGTCCGCTGGCTTCTGGACGGTGAAACCGGCTGTACCGCGGCCGCCGGGGGGCGGTGACGGGCTGCGGCTTCTGTTGGGGGCTGCGCCATGGTGAGTCGCTCATAGCATGAGCGCGACAGGCAGTGCGAGGCGCAGCTGCAGGCCGCCGACGAGGGGGCTCTGGCCCTAGCGGGGCTCGGGCTCGAGAAGCTTGTGCAGGTGGACCACGAAGTATCGCATCTGGGCGTTATCGACGGTGGCCTGTGCCTTGGCGCGCCAGGCTGTCAGGGCGGAGTTGTAATCGGGATAGATGCCAATGATGTCTAGCGCGGACAGATTCTTGAACTCGCTGGAATCAGGGGTGACCATCTCCCCGCCAAATACCAGGTGCAGAAGCTGCTTGGATGGGGGTTTGCTCATGAGCTCCTCTTTATCTGGGTAGTGGCGTTGCGTGCAGTCGCTCAAGCAACGCCTCGTGCAGACTGGGCCCGGCACAGACATAGGGCGCCAGCCGGGCAGTTGGTCCATTATAGCGGAAGGGGCGCCCCGAGTGGTCACTCACCCTACCGCCGGCTTCGGTAACAACGATTTCGGCCGCCGCAAGGTCCCATTCATGCTTGGCGGACTGTACGAGAGCGGCATCAAATCGACCCGCAGCAACCAGCGCCAGGCGATAGGCAATGGAACTGCGGTTTTCAACGTGCATCTGCGGCCAAGGGGGGAGGGGCGGAATCTGCCACTGCGGATAGCGGAAAATGACGCCACCTGCCAGCATCCGGCAGCCCTCGATGGCTCGCTGGGCGCTCACCTGGATGGGTGCACCGTTCAGATGGGCACCACGACCTTGAGCGGCGGAAAAAAATTCGTCGAGAATCGGATTGAAAACGACTCCGCAAAGCGGACGGCCATCATGGACAACGGCGGCGCAGATGGTGAACTGGGGGCGATGCCGGATGAACGCGCTTGTCCCGTCGATCGGGTCGATCACAAAGAGAGTGCGTGCGGTTAGCCGCGCCTTGTTGTCCGCACTTTCTTCGGACAGCCAGCCATAACTGGGCCGCGCAGGGCGTAGACGCGCTTCAAGCAAAGCGTTGACCGCCAGATCGGCCTCACTGACCGGTGATCCGCCCTTCTTGCTCCAGCTTCTGACGTCACCGCCAAACAGGCTGGAGGCCACCGTACCGGCATCCCGCACCGATTGCTCAAGCAGATGCAGATCGGCGACAAGATCAGGCTCCTGCAATGGTCAAGCCCTCGACACGTAGCGTCGGCGCGTTGGTACCATAACGGAATTCAAGATCACTCGCCGGTGTCATCTGCCGGAACATGTCCTTGAGATTCCCGGCTATGGTCACGCCTGCCACTGGGTAGAGGATTTCACCCTTCTCAATCCAGAAGCCGCTAGCTCCCCGGCTATAGTCGCCGGTGACGCCATTGACGCCCATGCCCATCAATTCAGTGACATAAAGGCCGTCCTTGATGTCAGAAATCAGCTGCGCACGATCGAAAACCCCGGCTTGCATATAGAGATTGGTTGGTGCGGGGGTCGGCGGGCCGCCAGTGCTGCGCGCCGCATGTCCGGTTGTGGTCAGACCAAGCTGGCGGGCGCTGGCGCAGTCGAGCAGCCAGGAGGTCAAAACACCCCTGTCGATCAGGTTCTGACAGCGGTTGCGTACGCCCTCGCCATCGAAGGGTTTTGAGCGCAAACCCCGTCGACGATGAGGATCATCGACAATGGTGATCCCCGGCGCGAAAACCTCTGCTCCGAGGCGATCCTTGAGGAAGCTGACCCCGCGGGCGATGGCGTTGCCCGAGATGGCACCAACAAAGTGCCCGAGCAGGCCGCCGGCCACCCGCGGATCAAAGACCACTGGCAGGGCTGCTGATTTGGCTTTGCGCGGATTGAGGCGGGCAACGGTGCGTTCACCGGCTCGACGTCCGACTACACCCACAGGCTCAAGGTCCGATGCGTGGCGGGCGCTGACCCCATCATAGTCCCGCTCCATGGCGGTTCCTTCCCCGGCCAGGACGGCAACACCGAGGCTGCTGCTGGTGGCGGCGTACCGTCCGAAGAAACCCTCACTGGTTGCAAGCGCGATGGCGTTACGACCGAAGGAGGCGCCACCACCTTCAGAATTGGTGACGCCGGGAACGGCC
>JAJZGY010000002.1 GCA_021804785.1 Pseudomonadota bacterium
GTGGAGCCCAGGGTGTGGGAACCGCCACCACCAATGCCGTGGTCGCCTCCTCCATTCTCATTCTCGCGGCCAACTATCTGCTCACCTCATTGCTGTTCGTACGGTAAACTCATGACCCAGCCCAAAGTCGAGTTGCGTGGCGTCAAGAAGAGCTTTGGCAGCAAGGTGGTTCTCGATGGCATTGATCTTGTCTTGGGAAGCGGAGAGAGCCTCGTCGTCATCGGCGGCTCGGGCACCGGCAAATCGGTCATGATCAAATGCGTGCTCGGCATCCTGCGCCCGGATGCAGGGCAGATTTTCGTTGATGGCGAGGAGGTCACGCGGGTGCGCGGCCGTGCGCGCGACCACATGCTGAAACAGTTCGGCATGCTGTTCCAGGGAGCCGCCCTCTTCGACAGCCTGCCGGTATGGGAAAACGTTGCCTTTGGCTTGATCCAGGGGCATGGCGTAAAGCGAAAGCAGGCCCGCGAGATTGCCATCGAGAAGCTGGCCAAGGTGGGCTTGTCCTCCGATGTGGCCATGCTGTCACCCGCAGAACTGTCTGGGGGCATGCAGAAGCGTGTCGGTCTGGCCCGCGCGATTGCCGCCGATCCCAAGGTCATCTTCTTCGATGAACCGACCACCGGCCTTGATCCCATCATGGCCGATGTCATCAACGATCTGATCATTTCGACAGTCGAAGATCTCGGGGTCTCAACCCTTTCCATCACCCATGACATGGCCAGCGCGCGCAAGATTTCCGACCGCATCGCCATGCTCTATCGGGGCAAGATCATCTGGCAGGGGGCAACCGAGCAGATCGACCACTCCGGCAATCCTTACGTGGAGCAGTTCATTCACGGCCGGGCCGAAGGTCCGATCCAGATGGAACTGCGACGCTAGGCAACCCTGGGCACGCTGCCAGTCCCCTCATCCGTGCTATAGCTTTGCCCATGGCCAAACCGCTTTCCTTCACCTGTCAATCCTGCGGAGCTACGCATGCCAAATGGGCCGGGCGCTGCGATGCCTGTGGCGGCTGGAACACCATCATCGAAGAGGCCCCGATCATTCCCGCCGGTACTGCAGCAAGCCGTCGCAGCAGGGGGCGCCCCTTCGCCCTCGAGGACCTCACGTCGACCGATCAGGTCCCGGCCCGGCGCATCAGCGGCATCGGTGAATTCGATCGCGTCTGCGGCGGCGGTCTGGTACCGGGCTCGGCGCTGCTTGTCGGCGGGGATCCCGGTGTTGGCAAATCCACCCTCATTCTTCAGGTTCTGGCGGCCTACGCGCGCGCCAAGGGAGCTGCTGTCTATATTTCTGGAGAAGAGGCGATGGGCCAGGTCCGCCTGCGGGCCGCCCGCATGGGCCTCGCCGAAGCCCCTGTGGCATTGGGCGCAGCGACCTGCATCGAGGACATCCTGGCCACCCTCGAGCGTGGCCCCCCTCCCGGCATTCTGGCGATTGATTCGATCCAGACCATCTGGACCTCGGCCCTTGAGGCCGCGCCCGGAACCATTGCCCAGGTGCGCACGGCAAGCTTTGATCTCGTGCGCTATGCCAAGTCTAGCGGCGCCGCCCTGCTGCTGATCGGCCACGTCACCAAAGAGGGACAGATCGCCGGGCCCAAGGCCGTCGAACATCTCGTTGACGCCGTACTCTATTTTGAGGGCGAGCGCGGCCATCATTTTCGTGTCCTGCGCAGCGTCAAGAACCGGTTCGGAGCAACCGACGAGATCGGTGTGTTCGACATGACCGGCCGCGGGCTGGAACAGGTCGCCAATCCCTCGGCCATGTTTTTAGGTGACCGCCTGGGAAACGCTCCCGGGGCAAGCGTGTTCGCCGGTCTCGAAGGCAGTCGACCGGTGCTCGTTGAATTCCAGTCGCTGGTCGCCCCCCCAAGCTATGGCACACCACGGCGCGCCGTCGTGGGTTGGGACTCAGCCCGGCTCGCCATGCTCTTAGCAGTGCTTGATGCCCGCGCCGGACTATCGATCACGGGCCATGACGTCTATCTGAACGTGGCTGGCGGCCTCAAAATCGGCGAACCGGCCGCCGACCTGGCAGCGGCAGCGGCGCTGATCTCCGGGTTCAGCGCCATAGCATTGCCCAAAGACGCGGTATTTTTTGGTGAAATCAGCCTTTCAGGCGACATTCGGCCAACCCCGCAGCCTGAACTTCGCCTCAAGGAGGCCCTCAAACTGGGCTTTACAACTGCCGTGGTACCGCCGGGCATCAAGGCCGAGATTCCCAATCTGACACTCAAACACATTACCGATGTCGCGGAACTTGCGGCCTTCGTGACCACCCTGCGCTGAAGGAAAATCATGCTAAACTCGAATCAATGGCCGCATCCGGTTTGAATTTTTTCGACATGGTGGTTCTCGCCGTGATTGCGATCTCGGCGGTCTATGCCCTTTTGCGGGGCTTTGTTCGGGAATCCCTGTCGGTCCTTGCCTGGGTCGGCGCCGGCGCCGCCGCGGTGTTTTTCGGACCGTGGCTGGCCCATCGCCTGCATGGCACCCTTGAGGGCTGGCCAGCCCTGGTCGTCGGCTATGGTGGCGTCTTTCTGGCCGTCGTCATTCCCCTCAGCTTCGTCAGCCACTATCTCGGCCGCACAGTACAGCAATCCCCCATTGGCATGGTGGACCGGCTCCTCGGTGCGGTTTTCGGGGTAGCACGCGGGGTCGCCCTGATCGCCGTCTGCTATCTTCTGTTTTCATTCGCGGTGCCAAAGGCTCGGCAGCCCAACTGGATGACCGACGCCCGCCTCATGCCCCTGATCCAAGCTTCCAGCCATATCCTTTGGGCGCTGGTGCCCAACCCGCGTTTGGCCCGTCACAATGGTCTTGAGCAGGTTCAGGCCGTACTGGGCGAAATCGGGCAGAAACGGGGCGATGGAACCTCTACCTCCCCCCAGCAAGGGGGCCTCGCGACCAAAAGACCTCAAGTCAGCTATAGCGCCAAGGAGCGCGAAGCATTAGACAGGCTCCTCGAGGGCAATGGCAGCGGAAAGCAACCATGAGCGGCCCATCCCGGCACGATCTTGCGGATGAGATTGACGACGACAGACTGCACGAAGAGTGCGGCGTGTTTGGCATCTTCGGCCATATCGACGCTGGTCCTTTAACCGTCCTCGGCCTTCATGCCTTGCAGCATCGCGGCCAGGAAGCCGCCGGTATCGTCACCTATGACGGAACGCAATTCATCGCCGAGCGACATGCTGGCCTCGTCGGCGATATTTTCGATGAAAGCAGCGGCCACGTCGAAACCCTCAAGGGGGAGTATGCCGTCGGCCACAATCGCTACTCCACAACCGGCGGCTCGACGGTGCGCAACATTCAGCCGATCTTCGCCGATCTGGCTGGCGGCGGCATCGCCCTCGCCCATAATGGCAATCTCACCAATGCCCGGATCCTGCGTAATCGCCTGACCCGCGAAGGGGCGATTTTTCAGTCGACCTCCGATACCGAGACCATCGTGCATCTGGTAGCGCGCAGCACCGGCAGCATGGTCGATCGGCTGGTCGATGCCCTCAAGCAGGTCGAAGGCGCCTATTCCCTGGTTGCGCTGACCGCCAAGAAACTGATCGGTGTGCGGGACCCCCATGGTGTCCGCCCCCTGGTACTGGGCGATCTGGACGGAGCCTTCATACTGACCTCCGAAACCTGTGCCCTGGATATCATCGGTGCCCGCTTTGTGCGCGACATCAACCCCGGAGAGCTCGTCGTCATTACCCAGGATGGACTTCAGAGTTTCTTTCCGTTCACCCCCGCACCCCGCCGTTTCTGCGTGTTTGAGTACGTCTATTTTTCGCGCCCCGATTCCAACGTCGAGGGTCGCAATGTCTACGATGCCCGCAAGGCCATCGGTGAGGAACTGGCCCGGGAAAGCCCGGCCAATGCCGATATCGTCATCCCCGTCCCCGATTCCGGTGTACCGGCAGCTCTCGGCTATGCTTTGGCCTCGGGGCTGCCTTTTGAGCTTGGCATCATTCGCAATCATTATGTGGGGCGGACCTTCATCGCCCCCTCTGACCGCATTCGTCACCTGAGCGTAAGGCTCAAGCACAACCCCAACCGCGCCCAACTCAAGGGCAAGCGGGTGGTCCTCGTCGATGATTCCATCGTCCGGGGCACTACTTCCAAGAAGATCGTCCAGATGGTGCGCGATGCCGGAGCGGCGGAGGTGCATTTTCGTATCGCTTCGCCTCCTACCACGCACTCCTGTTTCTACGGGGTGGACACACCCAACTCCGAAGATCTGCTGGCCCACAAGATGGATGTCGAGGGCATGCGCCGCTATATCGGCGCCGACACCCTCGCCTTTGTATCGATGGATGGTCTTTACCGTGCGGTCGGCGAACCAGGACGTCGCCGCGAGCAGCCCCAGTTCTGCGACGCCTGCTTCTCCGGCGACTATCCGATTGAGCTCGCAGACAAGAACGGCGGAGAAAGCGGGCGCCAACTCTCGCTGCTCGCCGAAGTCGCGTGAGCCCCTGCTTGCCATAGGTCCAAAGCCGCACGCAGGGCACGCTGCTCAAAACCTGATCATGATGAAAGACTGACATGGCCCGTTTCAGCGACCGCATTGTTCTTGTCACTGGCGCTTCACGCGGCATCGGCCGCGCTGCCGCCCTTGGTCTTGCCAAGGAAGGCGCCCACGTGATCGCGCTGGCTCGCACCGTTGGCGCACTTGAAGAGCTCGATGACGAGATTGCGGCCCTGGGCGGCAGCTGCACGCTGGTACCGCTGGATCTTAAGGATTTTGCAGCTCTCGACCGGCTGGGAGGCTCGATCTATGAGCGCTGGGGCCATCTGGACGGTGTCCTTGCCAATGCCGGCGTGCTGGGCGTGCTAACCCCGCTCACTCACCTTGACCCGGAGACTTTGGCCGAAGCTATCGCCATCAACGTGACCGCCAACTGGCGCCTCATCCGTTCGCTCGATCCGCTGCTGAAGGCCTCGGATTCAGGACGCGCAGTGTTCGTGACGAGTGCTGCGGCTCGCAAGAACCGGGCCTATTGGGGCTGCTATGCCCTCACCAAGGCGGCGCTTGAATCCCTCGCTCTGACCTATGCGGACGAGTGCGATAACAGCAAGGTCCGCGTCAATCTCTTCAACCCAGGACCAATCCGCACGGCGATGCGCGCGCGGGCATTTCCCGGTGAAGACCCCAACAGTCTCAAACAGCCCGATGCCGTTGTTCCTGCTATCCTCGAACTTCTGGCGTCATCATGCCAGCTGAATGGCACACGACAGGACTTTGCCTCGTGAACCCAAGTGGCGCGGTTGAGACCGAGCCCATAAATCTCAAACCTGCATGCGCGCGAAGCTGCGGGCGGCCAGCAGCAGAAGAATGAATGACAGTGCGAGCGTTACAGAAAGATCCACGAGCAGTGAAAACTGTGAGTTCCCGGTCAGAAGCCTGCGCAGGGCATCGACGCCATAGGTTAGCGGATCCATCATGGCCAGCACGCGCATGGCCGACGCCACGCGGTCCAGCGGGAAGACCGCGCCGGAGAGGAAAAACATCGGCATCACCACAAAATTCATGACCAGCGGGTAGCCCTGCATATCCCGCATCAAGGTGCCCAGAAAGAGACCGAAGGCGGCAAATAGAAAGGCAAGACTGAGCCCGGCACCAACTGCCGCGATCACCCCCCACCAGTGTTCCGGGCGAAAGCCGAGCGCGATGGACAGGAGTAGCACCAAAAGTCCCTGCAAAGTCGAGGTCGTGGAGCCGCCGAGCACGCGTCCGAACATGATGGCCACGCGACTGACCGGTGCCACCAGCGTCTCCTTCAGAAAGCCAAACTGGCGATCCCAGATCAGATCCATGCCCGAAAACACCGAGGTGAAAATGATACTCATCGCCATGATGCCCGGCGCCAGGAAGTTCAGGTAATTCCCAGCCCCCGCGGCCTGGAACACCCGTCCCAGACCAAAGCCGAGGGCGACGAAAAAGAGCAATGGCTGGCCCAATGAGGCGACGATGCGAGCAGGGCTTCGCCAATACCGCTTCAGCTGCCGCAGCCACATGACATAGATTGCGCCCATGGCTAGCGTCTCCAGGCTTTGCGCAGATTGCGCATGCGTTCGAGGCCGCCATCGTCTCCCTCGCGGATCTCATGGCCCGTGAGCGTGAGAAACGCCTGTTCCAACGACTGGCTGTTAGTCTGCGCACAGAGTTCCTGCGCAGTGCCCATGGCCACGATCGCGCCATGGTCGATGATGGCAATGTGGCGAGCAACACGCTCAGCTTCTTCCATGTAGTGCGTGGTAAAGAAAACTGTGGTGCCCTGACGTGCATTGAGTTCCTGCAGATAGGACCACATGTGGTTGCGCGTCTGCGGATCGAGGCCGAGGGTCGGTTCGTCAAGAAAGATGATCCGCGGCTCGTGAAGCAGTCCACGGGCAATCTCCAGCCGCCGCTTCATGCCGCCGGAAAACTCCCGCACCAGGCTGTCGCGACGATCGTAAAGTTCGACAAACGCAAGCAAGGTGTCGATGCGCTGCCGCCGCTCTGCCTTCGCGACCCCGTAAAGAATGCCGTGAAACTCCATGTTCTCGAAAGCGGTTAGGTCATCGTCAAGGCTTGAATCCTGGAACACGATGCCGAACGAACGACGCACCGCATAGGACTGGGTAACCGGATCAAAGCCATTGACCCGCATCCGCCCCGAACTCGGTCGCAGGATGGTGGTCAGCATCTTGATTGTGGTCGACTTGCCAGCACCATTGGGTCCCAGAAAGGCAAATATATCTCCAGCCTCGACCCTGACCGTAACATCCTTGACCGCCATGACCTCGCCGAAGCGCTTGCACAGATGCTCGACTTCAATCACCGCAGCCATCATGCTTATCCGTCTGCAAAGGGATTTTTGGAGGTGCGCAACATAAAACGTATCGGGGTTCCCTCGAGCGCAAATGTCTCCCGCAAGCCATGCGCCAGAAAGCGCAGATAGCTTTCGGGGAGCGCCTTCAACTGCGTACCGAACAGGGCGAAACTGGGAGGACGCGCCTTAGGCTGGGTCATGTAGCGGATGCGCACGCGCCGGCCATGAATCGCCGGCGGAGGATGACGCGCGAGCGCCTGTTCGAGAAAGCGGTTCAGCTGGGCAGTTGTGACACGATGGTTCCAAGCCGCATCGGCCGCTTCGATCGCCGTCCCAAGCCGTTCCATACCCTCGCCAGTGCGCGCCGAAATGGCGACGAGAGGCGCGCCAGATACTTGGGGCAGCGCGGCATCAAGGCTTTGCCGGAATTCCTTCAGCTTGCCCTGAGGGTCGGAGAGCAGGTCCCACTTGTTGAGGGCAAAGACGATGGCGCGCCCTTCGCGGGCGATCAGATCGGCAATCGAGAGATCCTGCTTTTCGAAAGGGTGGGTGGCATCCATGATCAGCACCACGCATTCGGCAAAGCGGATGGCCCCGAGGCTTGAGCCGACCGCGAGTTCCTCGAGCGTCTTACCGGCCACGCGCGCCTTCCTGCGCATACCCGCGGTGTCGTAGATCAGGACCGGGCGGCCTGCAATCTGCCAGGCCGCAGCGATGGCGTCGCGAGTGATCCCGGCTTCCGGTCCGGTGAGCGCCCGTTCGCTGCCAATCAGTCGATTGAACAAGCTCGACTTGCCAACATTGGGCCTGCCGACAAGTGCAATGCGCAGCGGCTTGATGGTGCCCTCAGAGACCTCCTCCTCATTCTCCTGCGGGGGGCGCGGCAAGAGCGCCTGCAATTGTTCGAAGAGTTCCCCCACCCCCAGACCGTGCTCGGCCGACACCGCAATGGGCTCGCCAAATCCCAGGCCGTAGGCTTCAGAAAAACCTCCCTGCGAGGCGCGGCTCTCACATTTGTTGACGACCAGGATAATAGGCTTGCCGGAGCGGCGCAGGCTGAGAGCAATGGTTTCGTCTCCCGCCGTAATCCCTTCGCGTCCATCAATCATGAAAAGACACACGTCCGCCTCTGCGATGGCCAGGCGCGACTGCAGCGTCATGCGCTGGGCCAGGCTGCCATCGGGGCCCATCTCAAATCCCGCAGTATCGACAAGACGCAGGGTCATGCCGTGGAGTTCGATCTCGGCCTCCTGGCGATCCCGGGTGACACCCGGGGTGTCATGCACGATGGCAAGACGGCGTCCAGCGAGCCGGTTGAACAGTGTTGACTTGCCGACATTGGGCCGGCCGATGATGGCAACGCTCAGCATGGCTACCTTGAGAGCCGGTGGCGCTCACATTGTCCAATTGGGGCATGAGCCCATGATTCATGTACGAAAGGGACTAGCTTAACGCAACGCCACGAGTTCTGCACCGCGGGTATAAAGATAGACCATCTGATTGGCGACAATCGGACTGATGGTTTCGCCATCCGGGATGGAGATCCGTCCCAGCACATGGCCACTATAGGGCGAGATCGATTCGGCATGGCCGTCAGAGGAGGTGACGATGAGACGATTGGAAACCAGCACCGGACCCGCCCAGACGATTGGCCCTTCGTGGTTCTCGGGATCCTCCCACCGCGAAAAAGCATGCATCCACTTTACCTTACCCGTCTTGCGCTCAAGGCAGAGTAGCTGATTGCGGGTGGTCATCACGTAGAGAACGTCACCGGCAACCCAAGGGGTATAGATACCTGTGATATCCTTGGTCCACACCCGCTCTCCGGTGCTCAGCCTGATGGCAGCCATCAGGCCTGAATGGCTGATGGCAAAGACCATGTCGCGATCAATCACCGGTTCGGCGGCGATGTCGTCGATCTCGCCCAGCGCAGTGATGCTGTGGAGCTTGGAAAGCGTGTCGGACCAAGCGACATGCCCATTGGTCACACGAATGGCAAAGAGCTCCCCTGAGGTATAGGGCGCGATCACATATTCGTTGGCCACTGCCACGCTCGAGGACTTCAGGATCGAGGCATGTTCGGAGATGCCCTCTTGGTCCCACAGCTCGTGGCCGTTCTTTTCGTTGAGCACATGCAGATGATTGTCGACCGAAGAAACGAAGACCCGCCCGCCATTGCCTACCGGAGCATTGATAAACGGCGTACCGATGTGAGTACGCCACAAGGTCTTGCCACTGGCCGGATCAAGCGCCAGAACGTCGCCAAAGCCGGTGGAGACAAAGATCTTTCCGTTGTCGGAACCAAGTCCCCCGCCATAGCCCTTAGTGGGGTCGACGCGGCTGTCACTTCCGATCAGACCGAAGGACAGTTCGCTGAGGATGCTCTGTTCGCCTCTAGGTGCCACTGACCGCTTCCACAGACGCCTGCCTGTGGTCGCGTTGAAGGCGTAAACGTGACTGGCGGAATCAAGTACGAAGATCCGCCCGCCAGTGACGATGGGCGGCGCGGTCAGGCGGGAATCGCTGTCTGAACCTTTGCCCGCCTCGTGCTCCCAGACCACTCTCAGTGGCCCCGATGCCATGAGGTGATACATGGCGTTGGTGGCGTAGCCTCCCGCTTCTGGCCAATCGTGATTGACGTAAGGCGCAGGAAGCACCACGGGGACCGATTTCAATTTCGGATCGGGACGCAGCTCATTGGCTTCGGTCAGAACCGGAATGCGCGTGCCCTTGAGGTTGGATTTGGTGGGCGTGCTGGCAAACCAGTGCGAAACCGCACCGAGACCAAGCTGATCCAGCGTGCCGCAAGCTCCCAGTGACAAAGCGAGGCCAAGACAAAGCGACAGGCGCCAGGTCCGACACAGCGTCGATGACTTCATCGGTGAGCGTGGCCTCGACGTTGATGGGGCTTCGGATGGGTCGTAGCCGCCTTATGCCCGCTGGTCGCGGGTTTGGCGAGCGCCGGCGCAGTACCGGCCTTGGCTGCGGGAGGCGTGGCAGGCGGCGGCACCACACCATAGGCCTTGTCGCCCCCGGCATGGAGGAAAGTGGCCATAGCATTGGCGCGCTGACGCACTCCGATCGGAGCTTCGACATTGGCGGCCAAGGCCTGATATTCCTTCGCGGCGAGCGCAAATTTGCCGTCGCGATAATCGGCGTAGGCGAGAATTTCCCGGGCCATGAACCGCCAGGGGCTGGCAGCAGCGGTCAGAGGCGTCAGGAGCGCTTCAAGCTGCAGCCGCGGCATCGTATCGGCAAGCATCCAGCCCTCACGCAGCTTGGCAACGGCGGCGAGGAGCGGATCATCGCCTGCTGCCACTTTCTTGTAGAGTTCGAGTGCATCGGCACGATGGCCGGCTGCCAGCAGCGCATCGGCATTGTGCAGGCGGGACACCACAGCATAGCCGGGCGGCGCCGTATCGGCGATCTTGGCGAAGGCCGTCGCCGCCTGTGCCGCATGGCCAGAAGCCATCAGCGCCTCGGCGGCCATGTAGGCCTGCGACGCCTTCAGGCTTGCGCGATGCTCGTAATAACGCCAGACCTGATAGCCTGCGGCCGCGAGGATGATGAGCGCCACCACAGCGATGATATAATCGCCATAGCGCTTCCACAGCTGCGCATAACGCTCGCGGCGGACTTCCTCCTCGATTTCGCGGAAGATGTCGGACACCAGAAATTCCTTAGGCTGGGATCGACCGAAGCATCAGGACGCCACTCCCAAGTCTCCGACCAACGTCTTGACGGCGAAGGATGATTAGCGACTTGAGCGGCAATCCGCAACTCGCGATATCGGGAACGGCGCCGCCTCGCCCGGCCCTGGCCGCGCCCCCGCTTTACCGGAAGTGGAATTTTTCAGCATAATATCTGCCCAAGCTGGGCTGGGCGCCGTGAAGGAGGCCATATGACTGCGGTTGAACAGGCCCCCAACGGGGCGAGGGCCTCACGTGACACCCCCGTGGGTCTGCGCATCGCGATCATCTGCGCGATGATGGGCACCTTCATGCAGGTGCTCGATTCGACCATTGCCAATGTCGCCTTGCCCTACATGCAGGGTACCCTGCAGGCCAGCCGCGACCAGATCACCTGGGTTCTCACCTCCTACATCGTGGCTGCCGCGGTGATGACCGCTCCCGTAGGCTGGCTGTCCGCCCGCATCGGGCGCAAACCTTACTTTCTGATCAGCATGACCGGGTTCACCGTGACCTCGGCGATGTGCGGGGCGGCCCAGTCCCTCGATCAGATGATCTTCTTTCGCATGCTCCAGGGCCTTTTTGGTGCCGCCCTCTCCCCCCTGTCGCAGTCCGTGGTGCTGGACCGCTTCCCCGCCGAAAAGCGCGGCATGATCATGTCGATCTGGGGCATGGTGGTGATGGTGGGTCCCATCATGGGGCCAACCCTAGGCGGCTGGCTGACAGATAATTATTCCTGGCGCTGGGTCTTTTACGTGAACGTTCCCGTGGGGATTCTCGCAGTTCTGGGAATGCTTATATTCCTTTCTGAAGATGAAACCGTGGAAGCGAAGACGTTCGACTGGACTGGATTTACGTTCTTTGCCATAGCCATTGCAGCGCTTCAGTTTATGCTCGATCGAGGAACCTCGAAAGACTGGTTCTCATCTGGTGAAATCATAACAGAAGCTGTTCTTTCTGGGACAGGTGCCTATCTTTTTATTGTCCATTATTTCACAAGCGATCAAATCTTCCTCCCTCGCGGCCTTTTGAAGGACGTGAATTTCGTCTCTGCGCTCGTGCTGACGTTTTTCGTCGGCGTCCTGATGCTGGCGACCACCGCGCTCCTACCGCCGTTCCTGCAGGATCTGGGTGGCTACACCGTGCTCGATACCGGCCTGATGCTGGCGCCGCGCGGGGTGGGCACCATGCTGACCATGATGCTGATGGGCAGGGTCGTCATGAAGGTGGATGCCCGTCTGCCCATGGCGGTTGGCTGTGTGCTCTTGACCTGGTCGATGTGGCAGATGTCGTTATGGACCCCGTCCGTGACCCAAATGACGCTTGCCAGCACCACTTTCGTTCAGGGTGTCGGCATGGGACTCATTTTCATTCCTGCCAATGTCATGGCCTTCGCCACCCTGCCCTCCGAACTGCGCACGGATGCGGCGGCGATCATCAATCTGGTCCGCAACATGGGGATGGCCCTGGGGGTCTCGATCACCTCCTCGGCCCTGGCAGCGAGCATGCAGACTGTTCACGCCTCGCTGGCCGCCCATGTCACCCCCTTCAATCGGGCTCTGTCTGTCAATGGGCCAGCCCTGTTCTACAACCCGCAATTGCCGCTGGGCCGCACGATCATGGAAATGATCGTCAACCAGCAGGCGCTCGCAATATCCTATGCCGACACCTTCTATCTGATGCTGTTCCTCAGCCTGCCGGCATTTCTGGTGCTGCTCGTGATCCCCAAACCCGAACCGACGGTCGGAACCGTCAAGATCGAGCCCCTAGAATAGAGATCCGGCGTCACGCCGGCCCGGCGCCCGCACTGGCTCGCTCCGTTAGAAAGCCTTTAAGGGCGAGACTGCCGCCTCGGCTCCACCCCCATTGCGAACGGGGCCAACTTTTAGGCATGATGCCATTCTGTCGCGCTTTCCTCCGCCGGGGGGGGAGTGGGCGCGGCGGCAAACTAGGCACCCGGCGGGACTCAATCGGCAACATCATGGCGAATTATGACACGACGCGCCTCGCACAGGCATCGGCTCGAGGCACCATCAAATGGTTCAACGCGACGAAGGGATACGGCTTTATCACTCTGGAACGCGGCGGTGACGCGTTCTGTCACGCCAGTGCCCTAGCCGCGGTCGGTGCAACAGATGTTCCACCCGGATCGACCGTTGTCTGCGATCTGCAGGAATCCCCGCGTGGCCTTCAGGTCGTGGCCGTCCACAGCCTCGATACCTCGACCGCAGAAGCCCAGCCGCCGCGCAAGCCGCGCGGCCTGGGAGGCGGCGACGATGACCGTGGCCGACGCGGCGGGTTCGGTCGCGACAGCGGAGGTTTCGGTCGCGACAGCGGAGGCTTTGGCCGCGACAGCGGAGGCTTCGGCCGCGACAGCGGAGGTTTCGGCCGTGACAGCGCCCCTTCCGGTGCCATGGTCGATGGCCGGGTCAAATTCTTCAACGACCAGAAGGGCTTTGGCTTCGTGGTTCCGGAAAATGGCGGCGACGATGTCTATGTCCATGCCAGTGCACTGCGCCGTTCGGGGTTGGCCGCGCTTACACCCGAACAGCGCATCCGTTACTCCACCCGGCAGGGCATGAAGGGCGTCGAAGTCGATCGCATCGAGGTGCTGTAAGGAGGCGGCCTATTCGGCCGCCTCATCTCGATGCATGCGTGCAGCATCCGGACTAACATCGGGATCATGTTCGGCCGCTTTCAGCCGCTCGCGCGCTGCTGCAGCTTCTTTTTGCTTGTTCCACATCGACGCGTAATGGCCTCCGCGTGCCAGCAACTCGCTGTGACGGCCGCGTTCGATGATCTCGCCGTGATCCAGTACCAGGATCTCGTCGGCGTCAACCACCGTTGACAGCCGATGCGCGATGACCAAGGTCGTGCGGTTCTGCGCCACCAGATTGAGCTCGCTCTGGATCTCGCGCTCGGTGCCGGTATCGAGTGCCGATGTCGCTTCATCCAGAAGCAGGATCGGAGGGTTCTTCAGTATGGTGCGAGCAATCGCCACGCGCTGTTTCTCGCCGCCAGAAAGTTTCAGCCCGCGTTCACCAACCATGGCATTGTAACCATCCGGCAGCTCGCGGATGAAAGGTTCGATCTGGGCCATGCGCGCCGCCTCCTCGATCTCGCTCTCGCCGGCGCCAATCCTCCCGTATGCAATATTGTACCGGATGGTGTCATTGAAGAGCACCGTGTCTTGCGGAACGATGCCGATAGCTTGCCGCAGCGAGGCCTGTGTGACCTTGCGGATATCCTGCCCGTCTATGCGAACGGCGCCGCTCTCAATGTCGTAAAAGCGGTAGAGGATGCGACTGATGGTCGACTTTCCCGCGCCTGACGGCCCCACCACTGCAACCGTCTTGCCGGCCGGCACACGAAAGCTGATGCCCTTGAGAATGGTGCGTGCCGGTTCATAGGCAAAGACAACCTCGTCAAAGACAATCTCGCCTCCGGTAATGGCAAGGGGACGGGCGTCGGGTGCATCGACCACTTCCTGGGGCTGATGCAGCAGACGGAACATGGCATCCATGTCCACCAGCGCCTGGGTGATTTCGCGATAGACCGTCCCCAGAAGGTTGAGTGGCATGTAAAGCTGCATCAAGATCGCATTGGCCATCACGAAATCTCCAACCGTGAAGCGCCCATATTTGATGCCAAAAGCGGTCATCGCCATGACCGCTCCCATGCCCAGCGCGACGATGATCGCCTGACCAGTATTGAGGATCGACAGAGAGGTTTGCGATGCGATCGAGGCACGGGTAAATTTTTCCATCGAGCGATCAAATCTGCTCGTCTCGTGCGCCTCGTTGTTGAAGTACTTGACCGTCTCGTAATTCAAAAGACTGTCGACTGCCTTTGTGTTCGCCTCCTGATCAGACTGATTCATCTCCCGGCGGAACTGGATACGCCAGCGCGTCACGGCCAGGGTGAACCAGCCATAGGCCACCACCATCGTGAAGGTAACGAGCGCGATCCAGATGTTGAGCGTAGCGATAAGAATCGCGCAGAAGATCAGGAGCTGAAACAGCGTCGGAAAAATATTGAAAAGGGCAAAGGACAGGAGCGTATCGATGCCTTTGGTGCCGCGCTCGATCACCCGCGACAGCCCGCCCGTCTTGCGTTCCAGATGAAACCGCAAGGACAGGGTATGAACATGGGCAAAGGTCGAAACCCCCACCTCGCGCATGGCGTGATACTGAACCTTGGCAAAAATTCCATCGCGCAGCTGCGCAAAGGCCTGCATCAAAATACGTGCGAAGACATAGGCTCCCACCAGCGACAGCGCCGAGCTGAGAGCGATCTGTGCCGGGCTCTTGGCCAGCGCGTCGGTGATGTAGCGCATCACCACCGGGAAAGTGGCGGTGGCGAGAATGGCCAGAACAAGGCAGGCGAGCGCCACCAGAACGCGCAACCTCAGATCAGGCCTGCCCTTTGGCCACAGATAGGGCATGAGCCGCCACAGGGGGGCCAGCTGTGCGGTACCACCACCTTCTTCGACAAGCGATCGGCGCATCAATCAATGTCCCATGTTGCCGCCGGCAAAGGTCAGATAGCCGGCGATAAAGGCAAGAACGGCAATGGCAGCCAGGATGACGAATGGACGGCGCACCGCTAACCTCACTTTGGCCTCGTTTACGAAGCTATGCCTCAAACCGCAACCTGTGTCCCCAGAGTCCAAGTCCGCTGCCGCACGGCGTTCCGCCGCTTCAGCATGAGAAAGCCTCGCCTGTCATGACCTCCCCTGCAACGCCCTCCTCGTCCGAATCCTTTACCGTCTGTGTCTTTTGCGGCTCGTCTTTGGGCAATGATCCGCAGTTTGGGCGAGAGGCCCGCGAGCTCGGCCAGCGGATCGCGCGGGCCGGCTGGTCACTGGTCTTCGGTGGCGGCGACGTCGGTCTTATGGGCGAAACCGCCCGCGCCGTGAGGGCCCTGGGGCAGCCTGTCCATGGTGTCCTGCCTGAATTCCTGCAGCAGCAGGAGCACCCCATGAGCCACGGCGAAAGCCTTGAGCTGACGGCGGACCTGCAGAGCCGCAAGCGCCGCCTGCTGGCCGCCGCAGACGCCTTCGTCCTGCTTCCCGGCGGCTTTGGCACGCTGGACGAATTCTTCGAGGTGCTGACCGAGGCCCAGCTCGGCGTCCACCACAAACCCATCATCCTCGTCGACGTCGCGGGCTATTACACCCCCCTCCTGGCGCTGCTCGAACACGCCGTGCATCACGGCTTTGCCCGCCCGGAAAGTCTGGGATTTGTCAGCCGCGTGCCGGACGCAGCAGCGGCGATCGAAAGTCTGCTCCAGGGCGGCGGCAACGCGCTCGCCCGCCCCTAGGACAGCGGCCTTGGGACGGTGACAAGCAGGTGCCGAAAATAGCGGATAGCCGAGGGAGCATCCCATTTGGCGGTACCGACCACCCGTGCGATCTCCCGCCCCTCCGGGTCGATGAGGATCGATGTCGGCAGCCCATACGCATCAAAGCTCCGGATGAAGGCGTGAGCGGGATCGCGCCACACCCCGAGACTCTCGGCCTGGTGCGCAGCCAGAAAAACACGGATGGTCTTCGCATCGGCATGGCCGACATTGACCGCCACGATATCAAGGCCGCGCCCCTTGAGGGCGGTCTGCAGCGCCGCCAGCGCGGGCAGTTCGCGTACACAAGGTGAACACCAGGTCGCCCAGAGATTGACGAGCAGATAGTGCCCGCGGAAGGCGTCCAGCATCTTCAGCCGGCCGCGCCCATCGGCAATGGCGATATCCGGTGCCAGGTGGGGATGACGAAGCGGCTGCAGACGGGAGAGTGCCGCCGGCGGATTGCTCACTGCGTGGACAGGCCCCGACAGGATCACATATAGAACCCCAACAAGGACCGCAGCCGCGGCGGCAAGTGCGGCGGCAGGCAAGGGCTTGAGGACGGCCTTGGCAACAAATCGAGGCATCTAGCACCAATGACGAAGAACAAGATGTGGGGGGGACGTTTTTCCACGGGGCCCGCTTCGATCATGGAGGAAATAAACGCCTCCGTCGATTTCGACAAACGCCTCGCCCACGAAGATCTTGCCGGATCGAAGGCTCACGCCCGGATGCTGGCCGCCTGTGGCATCATCAGCGAGGCTGACGGTGCGGCGATTGTTGGTGGCCTGGAGGAGATTGAAGTCGAGATCGCGGCTGGCGACTTCGAATTCAAGCGGAGCCTCGAGGACGTGCATCTCAACATCGAAAGCCGGCTGGCCGAAAAGATCGGGCCGGTCGCCGGCCGCCTGCATACCGCGCGTTCCCGCAATGATCAGGTCGCCACCGATTTCAGGCTGTGGGTGCGTACGGCCTGCGGCCGCGCCACGGCTGGGCTCAGAGCCCTGCAGCAGGTTCTGCTCGATCTGGCTGCGACCCATGCCGACACCATCATGCCGGGCTTTACCCATATGCAGCCGGCCCAGCCGGTGACCTTTGGCCACCACTGTTTGGCCTATGTCGAAATGTTCGCCCGCGACTGCGACCGCTTTGTGCAGTGCGCCCGTCGTCTCAACGAATGCCCTTTGGGCGCCGCGGCCTTAGCTGGAACACCCTACCCCATCGACCGCTCCATGACGGCCAGGACTCTGGGCTTTGAGGGGCCTGCCCGCAACTCCCTCGACGCGGTTGCGGCGCGCGACTTCGCCCTTGATTACCTCGCGGCCGCCACCATCGCGGCCACTCACCTGTCCCGGCTGGGCGAAGAAATTGTGGTATGGGCCAATCCGGGCTTCGGCTTTATCCGCCTCAGCGATGCCTTCTCGACCGGCTCCTCCATCATGCCCCAAAAACGCAATCCGGATGCGGCCGAACTCGTGCGCGCCAAAAGCGGGCGTATTCTGGGCAGCTTCGTTGGCCTCGCGACGGTAATCAAGGGACTGGCCCTCGCCTATGCCAAAGACCTGCAGGAAGACAAGGAGGCGGTGTTTGCGGCCGCGGACGCACTCGAACTGTGCCTTGCCGCGATGGCGGGCATGCTCAGCGATCTCACGGTACGCGCCGAAGCAATGCGCAAGGCGGCCGAAGCCGGCTTTCCCACCGCCACGGACCTCGCCGACTGGTGTGTGCGTGAGCTTTCAATTCCCTTCCGCGAGGCCCACCATATCGCCGGTGCAATTGTCAGACAGGCCGAACAGATGGGTGTGGCATTAGCCGAGGTGCCCTTGTCGCAGATGCAGAAGGTCGAAGCGCGCATCGACGCGCGGGTCTATGACGTGCTGACGCTCGAGGCCTCAGTCAAAGCGCGGCGCAGCTTCGGCGGCACTGCACCTGAGCGCGTGCGTGAGCAGATCGCCTATTGGCGCGGACAGCTCGCATGATCCGCCGTATTCTGGCGCTGGGCGCCCTTGTGCTCGTGCTGACAGGATGCGGGGTTAAATCCAACCTCGTCATGCCCGATGGCAAGCCCACGCCCAAGCGCCAGCAGGATCCGTCGCGCCCCCCAAGCCCACTGGGACAATAATGCGTTACTTCGAATATCGGGACGGCACCCTTCATGCCGAAGAGGTCAATCTCGCGGCCCTGGCGCAAGAGGTCGGGACGCCATTTTACTGTTACTCAGGCGCCGCGCTGCGCCATCACTATGAGACCTTCGCCGCAGCCATGCCGAAAGGGTCCTTGATCGCCTACTCGGTCAAGGCCAATGGCAATCTTGCCATACTGCGCCAGCTGGCGCGGCTGGGCTGCGGCGCCGACATTGTGTCGGGCGGCGAACTAAAGAAGGCGCTGGCCGCCGGCATTCCCCCAACCCGCATTGTTTATTCCGGGGTCGGCAAAACCGTTGGCGAGATGACACGCGCGCTTACCGCCGGCATCTTGCAGTTCAACGTCGAAAGCGAAGCCGAACTTGAAGCACTCAATAACGTTGCCCTCTCTCTGGGCACACGCGCACCCGTCGCCATCCGGGTCAACCCCGATGTCGATGCCCGAACCCACGCCAAGATCACCACCGGCACCAAGCAAAGCAAATTCGGTATTTCCTGGAATCGCGCCCACCAGGTCTATGCCAGAGCTGCCCGTCTCGACGGCATCCGTATCGTCGGCATCGATTGTCATATTGGCAGCCAGATCGTCGAGCTGGCTCCGTTTGAAGCTGCCTTCACCCGTATCATCGCGCTCACCCGGGATCTGCGCGCCGAAGGCCTCCCCATCACCTCGATCGATTTCGGTGGCGGGCTCGGGGTTGCCTATCGTGCAGACAATGCCCCGCCTGCGGAGCCCAGCGCCTATGGCGCCATGATCGCCGCCTTGACCCGCTCCCTTGAGGCGCAGCTCATCTTCGAACCTGGACGGCGCCTCGTGGCGGAAGCCGGCATCCTTGTGGCGCGCGTCATTTACATCAAAGAGACAGAAACCAAGCGCTTTGCGATCCTCGATGCCGGCATGAACGATCTCCTGCGCCCTGCGCTCTATGATGCCTATCACGAGATCCTGCCCTTGAACGGCCCCAAAGCGGGCACAACTGTCTACGATGTTGTGGGTCCGGTGTGCGAAACCGCCGATCTCTTCGCACACGAGCGCAGTCTTCCCGAGCTCAAGGCTGGCGATCTTGTCGCCATTCTGACCGCCGGGGCCTATGGCGCCGTCATGGCATCGTCGTACAATGCACGACCGCCTGCCGCCGAGGTGCTCGTCGAGGCAAAAGACTGGGCGATCATACGTGGCCGCGCAGATGAGGATGCCCTTGTCCAACAGGATCAACTCCCGCCCTGGCTGGAAAACTGACCGCGTCGAGCGCTTCATCGCGCTGGCGCGCGTCATCGTGGCATTCGAACGGCTGTGGTCCGGGCTGTGGCCTGCCACCGGCCTGATCGGTCTGTGGCTGGCTGCGGCACTATTTGGTACCTTTGCGCGACTGCCTGGCTGGCTGCACCTCTTCCTGCTGCTGCTTATCATCGTCGCTGTTGTCGATCGACTTTTTTTGCAGTGGCAGACCTTCGCCTGGCCGAACTGGGAGGAGGGCGCCCGCCGCCTCGAGCGCGATGCAACCCTTGCACACCGGCCCATCAGCGAAGCCGAAGACACCCTGGTCCTCGGCCGGGGCAATGCCTTTGCTGAAGCCCTGTGGCGGGCGCACCGGCGGGCCGCACTCTCCCGCATCACGCGGCTGCGGCTTGGTCTTGCTCATCCCGGCCTGGCAAAAAAGGATCCGCGTGGCCTGCGCTTTGCCGTGCTCGCTCTTCTGGTCGGCGGCGTCGTGGTTGCCGGCCACAACTGGTCCGCGCGCCTGGCTGACGCCTTCCTGCCCGATTTTTCGCCCGCCCAGAGCGCACATCTGGATGCCTGGATCACCCCTCCTGCCTATACAGGGGAAGCGCCGCTCTATCTCGGCGGGCACACAAAGCGGATCTTGGTGCCACAAGGCTCACAGCTGGTGATCCACGTGCATGGCGCCCTCGCCCCGCCACGCTTGACCAGCGACCAAGGGCGTACGCCACGCTTTGCGGCACCGTCCGGCGGAAACCGTGGCGAGTTCGTGAGCACATCGGCGCTCATCACGAGCCGGCACCTGACCGTGATCGCTGATGGCCACACCCTCGCCCACTGGCAGATCGAGGTTCAGGCGGATCGTCCGCCGGTGGTCGGCTTTGCCGCCCCTCCACAGCCTACGGCACGCGATGCCACCAAAATCTCGATCCTTGCCAAGGATGACTATGGCATTGCCAAACTCGAGCTTAGCCTGACGCCACTTGAGGGCGTGCGCAAGACGGCGGTGGTGGTGGCCCTGCCGGTCGATGACCCCAGTGCCAAGACCTTGCGCGAGACAGTGTACGAGGATCTGACCCAAAGCCCCTATGCCGGTATCAAGGTTCGCGCGATCCTCAAAGCCACAGATGCTGCGGGAAAGAGCGGGCAGAGTGCAGCGGCCATCTTTACTCTGCCGCAGCGCATCTTCACCAATCCTCTGGCGCGCGCCCTCGTCGAACAGCGACGCAATCTTGTCGTTGGCGATCTGGCGGCCCTTCCGAACGTGGTGGCGACACTCAACGCGTTGACACTCGTACCACAATATTTTTTTACCGACAGGCTGGGTGCCTATGTGGCAATCCGCAGCGCCTACCACGCCTTGCGCAATCTCCACGATCGCCACGACCTCGTGCGCGTTGAGGACCTTCTCTGGCAGACCGCACTCGCCCTAGATCACAAAGACGCCACCCGTCTTGGCCAGCAATTGCGCGCGCTCCAGGCCATGCTGACAAAGGCACTGGCGAGCGGCGACCCCCAGAGCCAGATCAACGCGCTGATGCAGCGCTATCAAAAGGTGCTGCAAGAGTATCTGACGAAGCTGGCACAAAACGCCGCTCCAGGTGCCATGACGTCACCCGAGCCCCATGTCCGCATCATAACCGGGCAGGAACTCCAAGACATGATGAAGGCGATTCAGCAGCTGGCGCAGATCGGTGATCGCGCCAAGGCCGCACAGCTGCTGGCGCTGTTGCAGAATCTGATTGAAAACATGCAGGTGCGGACGGCCCAGGGCGACATGGGTAGCGGCCAATCCGCAGCGGGCAAAGCCGCCACCGACGCCATCAAAAAGCTCGGCGATATTACCGGACGCCAGCGCGAACTGCTCGATAAGACCTATCGGCTGCGCCAGGGTGACAGCGTACCAAAGGATGGCACGCCCCAGGCACTGGCAGAGGCACAATCCCGCCTCAAAACCGCACTTGGCCAGGTGCTCAAAGGGCTCGGAGCAAACCACGCCAAGATACCCGAGAGCCTCAACGATGCAGCAAAGGCGATGGGCAAGGCCGCGGAAGAGCTCTTCGCGCGCCGTCTTTATGACGCCGGCACAGCGCAAAAGCAGGCGCTCGTGGACTTGCAGAAGGGCATCGCGAACTTGGCCACGCAGGCCGGTTCCGGTGTCGCGGGCACCGCGTCAGGGAACCAAGATCCCTTCGGCCGGCCGCAGGGCGCGCAAGGTGCCATCAGTGGCGAAAACCTGCAGCTACCCGACAAATCAACGCTGAAGCGTGCGCGCCAGATCCTGCAGGAACTCCGCAAGCGGGCCGGCGAACCCGGGCGCTCCCGAGAAGAGCTCGACTATATCGACCGGCTGCTCAAGGAGTTTGATTGAACTCCGCTGCCTCTGGCATCAAAGCCTGCACAATGGGGGCAAACGCGCTCATCTGCTGCATGCCCGCAGGACCAAGCGTCAGGCCCCCATCAACGACGAGGGCCTGACCGGTGACCCAATCAGAACCGTCCGACGCGAGATAAAGCGCAGCCTCCGCGATGTCGCGGGGCAAACCCCCGCGACGGATCGGTTGACTGTCGCTGGCCGCCGTCGCAATGGCCTCAAGACGGGTATCGGCGAGCTGGCTGGGAAGGCCCAGTGCCGTGGCAAAGATGTTGGTGGCGATAAGGCCTGGACAGATGCAATTGACCCTGATGCGGTGTTCGGCGAGCTGCACCGCCGCCACGGTGGTCATGTGGATGATCGCCGCCTTGGCGATCGAATAGAGCATGGGCCCGTAACCCGCGCTTAGACCTGCCACCGACGCGGTGCTGATAATGGCCCCGCCAGAGGCCCGTTTGAGGGCCGGCACCGCATGCTTGATACCGAAGAGCGCGGCGCGCACATGCAGATGCATGACGCTGTCAAAGCCCTGGGCGCTGATCTGATCAACCGTCTCATTGGCCCCACCGGCACCAGCATTGTTGAACACGCAGTCCAGCCGACCGAACTCAGCTTCGGCCGCGGCGATGGCCGCCACGATCTCAGCCTCTTCAAGCACGTTGCAATGGATATATTTGATCCGCCCCGGCGCGCTCTCTTCCAGGCGCCGGCCGCGATCATCGGCGATGTCCGCTGCGATGACCCGTGCCCCCTCGCGGGCAAAGAGTTCAGCGGTCCCCCGGCCAATGCCGCTCCCCGCCCCCGTGATCACCGCAACCTTGCCCGCAAGTCGTCCCATGCTGCATTCCTCCTTCGCGCTGATTGACCGGTGCACCTTGGCCAGCCTAAATCGCAACCATGATCGATGCCATCTCCCTTGCCCAGAACCTGATCCGCTGCCCTTCGGTCACGCCCAAGGACGCCGGCGCCCTTGACGTACTGGAAAGGGCCCTCGCCCCGCTGGGGTTTCACTGCCAGCGCCTGCGCTTCGAAGAAGACGGCACCGAAGGGGTAGACAATCTCTATGCGCGGCTGGGCACCACGCAGCCGAACCTTGGCTTTGCCGGACATACTGACGTGGTTCCGGTCGGCGATGTTGCGGCCTGGACCGTTGACCCCTTCGGCGGCGAGATCCGCGATGGGGTCCTTTATGGCCGTGGCGCAGCAGACATGAAGTCCGCGATTGCCGCCTTTGTCGGGGCCTGCGCGCGCGTGCTCGAGGGTGGCCGGCCAAAGGGCTCGATCTCGCTTCTGATTACCGGCGATGAGGAAGGGGTCTCGATCAACGGCACACGCAAGATGCTCGGCTGGATGCGGGCTCAGGCAGAGCAGCTTGACCATTGTCTGGTCGGTGAACCCACTGCGGCAGCTCGTTCCGGCGACACCCTAAAAATCGGCCGTCGCGGGTCGATGTACGTGTCCTTTACCGTGCGCGGCATTCAGGGTCATACCGCCTATCCCCAGCGTGCCCTCAATCCCATCCCCATCCTGGCCACGCTCGCAAGCGAGCTGGCCGGCGAGCCTTTGGACGGAGGCACCGAGCACTTTGAGCCTTCAACCCTCGTCTTCACCAGCTTTGATGTCGGCAACACCGCTGGCAATGTCTCTCCGGCCGTAGCCCAGGCCCGCTGCAATATCCGCTTCAACGACCTGCACACGTCCCATCAACTTGAACAGCGCCTGCGGGCGCGGGCCGACGCCGTCGCGGCACGCATGGGTGGACAGATCACGCTCGAAACCCGTGTCAGCGGCGAGGTCTTTTTGACCAAGCCGGGTGCTTTTACCGAACTCATTGCCCGAGCCGTCCGCAGCGTCACCACGGAAGCACCGCTGCTGTCGACCGGTGGCGGAACCTCCGATGCACGATTCATCAAGGACATGTGTCCGGTCGCCGAACTGGGTCTTCCAGGCACCACCATGCATAAGGTCGACGAGTGCATGCCGGTGTGCGAGATCGCGCAGCTGACAGATATCTATACGGCGCTGCTCAAGACCTATTTTGCTTCTCCCCCGCGATGAACCAGGCCGCAATCGGCATCTTCGATTCAGGCATGGGTGGACTGACGGTGATGCGGGCCTTGACGTCTGCGTTGCCCTCAGAACAGTTCATCTATCTCGGTGATACTGCCCGCCTTCCCTATGGCACCAAGAGTGCCACCACCGTGCGTCGCTACGCCATGCAGGCAGCGCAGGCTTTGGCCCTGCGCGGCGTCAAGCTGATTGTGGTCGCCTGCAATACCGCAAGCCTTGCCGCCCGCGAGCTGGCCGCAAGCCTGGCGCCACTTCCGGTGCTCGGGGTGATCGAGCCGGGAGCTGCGGCCGCCCTTGCCGTGACACCGCAGGGCCCCATCGCGGTCCTCGCCACCGAGGGGACGGTAAAGGAGGGCGCGTACGCCCGCGCGATCGGCGGCCGCGCAACAGTGCTGCAGCAGGCCTGTCCGCTCTTCGTGCCGCTGGCTGAGGAAGGGCTCATCGATGGGCAGATCACCGAGTTGGTGGTACGGCGCTATCTGGAACCAGTCCTCAGCCAAAGCCCTGCGCCGCGGACGCTGCTTCTGGGCTGCACCCATTATCCTGTCCTGCGTGAGGTGATCCGCCGAATTGCCGGTCCTGAGCTTGCAATCGTAGACAGCGCCCAAACCACTGCTGCCGCGGTGACGGAGCTGCTGCGCGTGCGTCAGCTCAGAGCCGACCGCAACGCACCGGCTGCACCGCGCTTTCTCGTCACCGATGCTCCTGAGCGCTTTGCCCGCATCGGTCAGGTCTTTTTTGGTGAGGTGATCGATCCGGACCAGGTTGAACTGATCGATCTTCAGTAGTCGACAGCTACAAGATAAAGCCCGTCAGCCGGCGCCACCGGACCGCAGCGCTCGCGACTTGCGGCCGCAAGGGCGGCCGCCACATCACGCGCGGTCCACTTGCCCTCGCCCACCAGCTTCAGGGTTCCCACCATCGAGCGCACTTGGTGGTGCAAGAAGGAACGCGCCGACGCCGCGATCAAGAGCTCATCACCCTGCGCGGTAACCACCAGGCGGTCCAGCGTCCGGACCGGTGATTTGGCCTGGCACTCCGCAGCACGGAAGGTAGTAAAATCATGCGTGCCGATGAGCGTTTGTGCAGCGTCATGCATGGCTGCGCCATCAAGCCTGCGTGCGAGCTGCCATGCGCGTCCGCGTTCCAATGCAAGCGGCGCCCGTCGGCACACGATGCGATAGCGGTAGTGGCGGGCTTTTGCCGAGAACCGCGCATGAAAATTCTCCGCCACCTGTGATGCATCGAGGATCGCCACCGGCGCAGGGCGCAGGAAGTGATTGAGAGCGTCGCGCACCTTCGACGCGGCAAACTCGCGCGAAAGATCAAAATGGGCGACCTGCCCCAGGGCATGCACGCCGGCATCGGTGCGCCCTGCCGCCGACAGCGTTACCTGTTCGCCGCTGAACCTGAAGATCGCCGCTTCGATTGCGCCCTGCACCGAAGGACCATTGTTCTGGCGCTGCCAGCCGCAAAATGGCCCCCCATCATACTCGATGCGCACACAGTAGCGCGCCATCAGCCGAGCCGTTCGCCGGGATTAAGCACAAATCCCCGCAACAGCTCCTCAGCTGCCATGGGCGCGCGCCCCGCCCGCTGGACCCGCAGGAGCCGCAACGCTCCCGCTGCGCAAGCGACGGTCAAATGCCCATCGAGCACCTCGCCGGGAGCCCCGCTCTTGTCGACCGGTTCGGCAAGGAGGATTTTCAGCCGCTCGCCACGCACCTCGCACCAGGCGCCTGGCACGGGCGACAGCGCCCGGATGAGACAGTCCAGCTCGGCCGCCCCCCGGTTCCAGTCGATGCGTGCCTCCTCCTTCTGAATCTTGTGTGCATAGCAGATTCCCTCGCTTGGCTGCGGCTGGGGCACAATGCTGCCACGCTCCAGCGCGGCGAGGGCCCGCACCATCAGATCGGCGCCAAGCCGGGCCAGCTCGTCATGCAGTTCGCCCAGTGTCTTGCGCCCGATCGCCGTACGCTCGGCCATCAAAATGGGACCGGTATCAAGGCCCTCATCCATGCGCATCACCATGACCCCGGTTTGCACATCGCCAGCCATAATCGCCCGCTGCAGAGGCGCCGCCCCGCGCCAACGTGGCAACAGCGAACCATGAAGGTTGAAACAGCCCAGGCGCGTTGCCTCGAGCACCCTCTTGGGCAGCAAGAGACCATAGGCGACCACCACAGCCGCATCGAGACCAAGCGCGGCAAAGGCCTCCTGCTCGGCCACTCCCCTGAGACTGATGGGGGTGCGCACCTCAAGGCCATAGCGCGCGGCAAGCCGTGCCACCGCGGAGGGCTCAGCCTGCAATCCCCGCCCCTTGGGTCGCGGTGGCTGGGAATAGACAGCGGCGATGTCATGGCCCTGCGCCAGCAGCTCCGCGAGCGTGGGCGTGGCAAAATCCGGCGTGCCCATGAAGGCCAGACGCAAGGCCATCTCAGCTGGCCTTTTTCAGCTTCTTCGCCTTGGCGAGCTTTTTGAGCGCCATCGAGCGCTTCAACTTCGAAAGATGATCAACAAACAGAACGCCGTTCAGGTGATCCATCTCATGCTGCAGGCAAACGGCCAAAATACCTTCTGCTTCAAGGTGTTGCAGATTGCCATCAGCGTCTAGATACTCAGCCTTGATCGCCTGCGACCGTTCCACTTCATCCCAGATCTCGGGGACGGACAGACAGCCCTCCTCCATCACCGCGGTCGCCTCAGAACTCCAGGTGATGATCGGGTTTATGAATACGCGCGGATTGCGCCGTTCCTCTTTTTGCTCGACATCCAGAACAAGGATGCGCCTGGCGACGCCAACCTGGATCGCAGCAAGTCCGATCCCTTCCGCGTCGTACATGGTCTCGATCATGTCGGCGACAAGGGTTCGGATATGATCGTCCACCCCCGTCACCGGCTCGGAGACGAGTTTCAGGCGCGGATCGGGCGCAATCAGGATCGGGCGAACGCTCATGGGCCTCAGATAATGGCACGTCGGTTGCCGGTCAAGAAACTGCGAATCGGTTATGGTTCCCGAAACGTTCGGGCCGGGGAGACAAAGCGGACATGGCGCACATTTTTGCCTTTTTGAGCGCTGGCTTCAGCCTTGCTGCCGCCATCCTTGCGGCGCTGGCCTGGCGCCGGCGCCAGGGCGGAGAGCTGGGCGAGCTGATCCGCGCCGAAGCCGACCGCAGTCGGGCCGAGCTCAGCGAACAGACCAGAGGTCTGCGCGAAGAGCTGGGCGGCAAACTCGACCGTGGTCAGGAGGCACTGCGTCTTGCCCTCGAGACCCGCCTTGAGACCTTCGACCGGCGCCAGTCGGACGAGGCACGGGCGCTGCGCGAGGAGCTGACCACAAATTTCAGGCTTTCCTCCGAGCAATGGCTCACAACCCTGAAGGACATGAGCGGGCAGCAGAAAGAACGGCTGGACGGGTTTCTCCTCCAGCTGACCCAGCTCAGCGAAAAGCAGGCAGCGGCGGCAGACGCCTTGCGCGCCAGCGTCGATGCCAGACTCGAAACCATCCGCACCAACAATGAACAGAAGCTGGAGCAGATGCGTCAGACCGTCGAAGAGAAGCTGCAATTGACCCTCGAGCAGCTGGCTCAGCTGACCGAAAAACAGACAGCAGCCGCCGATGCCTTGCGCACCAGCGTCGATGCCAGGCTTGAAACCATCCGCGCCAACAATGAACAAAAGCTGGAGCAGATGCGTCAGACGGTCGAAGAGAAACTGCAGTCTACGCTCGAACAGCGGCTGGGCGAGTCCTTCCGCACCGTCTCTGAACAGCTCAAGGCGGTACATCAGGGACTGGGAGAGATGCAGAGCCTGGCCACCGGCGTGGGCGACCTCAAAAGGGTCCTCACCAATGTCAAAACCCGCGGCACCTGGGGCGAGGTACAGCTTGGCGCCCTGCTCGAACAGTTTCTTGCCCCCGATCAGTTTGTGCGCAATGCGCAGTGCCGTCCCGAAAGTGCCGAGCGTGTGGAATATGCGGTGCGCTTTTCAAGCCTGGAGGACGACAGCGACCTGTTCCTGCCGATCGACGCCAAATTTCCCCAAGACGATTATGAGCGGCTTCTCGCCGCTGCCGAATGCGGCGATGGCGCCGGCGTCGAGGCCGCAGGAGCCGCCCTGGAAACACGGGTGCGCAGCTTTGCCAAAGCGGTCGCTGAAAAATACATCAATCCGCCCGTGACAACCGATTTCGCGGTGCTGTTTCTGCCGACCGAAAGCCTGTTCGCCGAAATCCTCCGTCGCCCCGGCTTCTTTGACGGGCTGCAGCGCGACTATCGCGTGACGCTGGCAGGTCCGACCACGCTTGCCTCCATGCTCAACGCGTTTCAAATGGGGTTTCGCTCGCTGGCCATTCAAAAGCGCTCAAGTGAAGTCTGGCAGCTGCTTGCGGCCGTGCGCAGCGAGTTCGCCGAGCATGGCAAGGTGGTCGATACCCTCAAGCGCCAGCTGGGTGCCGCCTCCAATACCATTGATCGTCTCGGTACCCGTACCCGGGTGATGAACCGTAAGCTTCGCGATGTTGAAATCCTGCCATCGCGCTCCGCCACGACCCTGCTTGGCTTGGCCGTCCCCGAGGACCTCGAGGAAGCCAGCGTGGATGACGCGGCGGATGAAGAATGAGAGGACCGGCCGGCACGGTCGGCGACGCCGCTAAAATCCCCGTCGCGCCGCAAAGGCCGCAGCCAGCGTGCCTTCATCCAGATAATCGAGTTCGCCACCCACGGGCACGCCATGGGCAAGACGGCTGATTTTGACCCCGCTCGGCGCGATCAGATCACTCAGCCAGTGGGCGGTGGTTTGACCTTCCACCGTCGCATTCATGGCGAGAATGACTTCCCTGACCCCGGCCTCGATGCGCTCGAGCAGTCCCTTGAGGTTCAGTCGCTCGGGTGTCACTCCATCCAACGCACTCAGCGCACCGCCCAGCACGTGATAGTGTCCCTTGAAGACGCCGGCACGTTCCAGCGCCCAAAGATCAGCAACGTCCTCGACGATACAAAGCACCTTGAGATCCCGTCGGTTGTCACGACACAGCGCACACGGCGACTGGCTATCGAGATTGCCGCAGATCTCACAGTTCTTGACGGCTTCGGCAGCCTGACGCAACGCGGCCGCCAACGGCTCGAGCAACTGTTCGCGTTTCTTTAGCAGCGTAAGAGTGGCGCGGCGCGCCGAACGCGGGCCCAGACCGGGCAGCCTGCCCAACAGCTGCACGAGACGTTCGATTTCCGGACCGACAGGATAATTGGCCATAATTTCTTCTAGCAGCGCCGCAGCCATCTTGTCATGGTGCCGCCGCGAAAATCCCCCGCTGCGGAGTTCACGTGACGATTGCCCCCAACCGGCTCATCATGCCCCATCCCCTGACCATGGTCGGCAATGACGGCAGCCTCGAGCGCCGCCTCATCGCCCGATTGGGGCCGGATACCGTTTTCATGATGGGTGACAATCCGGCCTATGCGGCGATGCCGGAAAAGCCAACATTGCTCGACTTCTTTCGTTACCGCTTCGGCGCCATCGTGCGTAACCATCTCGCCCTCAGTGCCTTTCACGCCCTCAAGGCCGGCCACAGCGAAAGCGTGGTCATGGCCTGCCTGCTGCACGACATCGCCATGGGCGCACTGATCCATGCAGAGCATGGCTATTGGAGTGCGCAGCTGGTGCGTCCCTATGTCAGCGCGGAAATTGCCTGGGCAATCGAAAAGCATCAGGCACTGCGCTTTTTGCCCGATCCCGAGGTGGGCTATGACTATCCCGAGATCTACCATCGCTTCTTCGGACGGGAATATGTGCCGCCTCCCCACATCCAGAAGGAGGCAGAGGCCGCACGCCATCACGCCTGGTACATGACGAGCCGCATCATCACGCTCAACGATGTCTACAGTTTCGAAAGCACGGAAGCGCCCCAGCTGGAGCTGTTCGAGGACATCATCGGGCGCAACTTCCGTCAGCCCGAAGAGGGCCTCGGCTTTGACGGCTCACCCGTCGCCCATATGTGGCGCACCATGATCTGGCCGGAGAACTTTCTCTAACTGCCTAAAATCCCGGCATCTTGAATCCTGGCGGCAAACCAAGCCCGCCGGCGAGCTTCTGCATCTCATCGCCCAGACGGCGTTCGACCTTGGCCTTGGCATCGCCGGCCGCTGCAACGATCAGATCCTCGACGACCTGCCGTTCCTCGTCCACGAACAGCGAGGGATCGATGGTCACGCGTTTCAGCTCGGATTTTCCGGTCATAGTGACACGGACAAGTCCACCGCCGGCAACGCCTTCGACCTCAAGGCGCTCCAGTTCGATCTGCATCGCTGCAGCTTTTTCCTGCATGGCTTTGGCCTGTTGAAACAGATCGGCCAGTTCCATCATTCATCCTCCTCGCCAGTCTCGCCATCCGCAGCGAGCAGCGGTTCCTTGTCTATGACCCGAATAACCTCGGCTCCTGGAAAGCGGTCCAGAACCGCACGCACCATGGGCTCCGCCAGGACCCGCTCCAGGCGGGCCGTGATCTTCGCCTTGCGCGCTTCGGCAATGCTCGGTGCGCCGCCCTCACGGGCCAGGCTTACCACCCAGCGCTGGCCGGTCCAGTCCCTGAGCTTCTGCGCCAGATCTTGGGCAAGGGTACGTGGCGCGCGTGGTCCCGGCCGGAACTCGAGGCGTCCTGGCTCGAGGGTCACCAGATGCACATCGTTCTCAAGGTGAACCTTGAGCACTGCAGCGCCCTTGGCCATGGCGAGAGCCACAACATCCTCGAGGGTGCACAGGCTTGGTCCGGCATCACCCTGCGCCTGCGGAACCGTCTGCTGCGCCAGTACCGGGGCACGGCCATCGCTGCGGCTGCGCGCCGTGACCAGCGGCGCCGATGGCGCGGCAGGCATGGCAGCTGCCGGGGTGGCAGGCCGCGTCGACATGCTTTCCATCACCTCGCGTACCAGCCGATCGGTCGGCGGCAGATCAGCGGCGTAGGCGAGACGGATGAGTGCCATCTCGCAGGCCGCCAGAGGTCGGCTCGCGTCGCGAACTTCGAGGAGCCCCTTGAGCAAAAGCTGCCAGGTCCGGGTCAGAGCTGGCACGGTCAAGCCCGCAGCCAGCTGCGCGGCCCGTCGTGCTTCCCCGGAGCTGCCATCAAAGAAGCCTTCGGCCGCTGGTGCAACCTTGAGCCGGGTAAGAAAGTGGGTCAGCTCCAACAGATCCTGCATCACCTGCAAGGGGTCAGCGCCATGTCCATGCAGGCCTTCGAGTTCGCGTAAGGCCGTCTCGATATGCCCGCCCATCAGAGCCTCGAACAGATCGAGGATGCGTCCATGATCAGCCAGTCCCAGCATCGTACGCACGCTCTGCGCCGCGATCGGCTGACCTTCGCCATGGGCGATCGCCTGATCGAGCAGCGATAGTGCATCCCGAACCGAGCCCTCTGCGGCGCGCGCAATCAGGGCCAGCGCATCATCAGCGATGGGCACCTGCTCCTTGTCCGCGATCGTCCTGAGATGGGCGATGAGAACTTCGGGCTCGATCCGACGCAAGTCAAAGCGCTGGCAGCGCGAAAGCACGGTCACCGGAACCTTGCGGATTTCGGTGGTGGCGAAGATAAATTTTACATGCGGCGGTGGCTCTTCGAGGGTTTTCAGCAGCCCATTGAAGGCCTGCTTCGAGAGCATATGCACTTCATCGATAATGTAGACCTTGTAGCGAGCCGAAGCCGGAGCATAGCGGACACCCTCAATGATCTCGCGGATGTCGTCGATGCCGGTACGCGAGGCGGCATCCATCTCCTGCACATCGACATGGCGCGATTCAGCAATGGCGCGGCAGGGTTCGCAGACGCCACAAGGCTGGATTGTCGGCCCGGTTTGCGTACCGCCAGGGCCCACACAATTAAGTGCGCGCGCGACGATACGCGCCGTCGTGGTCTTGCCCACCCCACGCACGCCAGTGAGCATGAAGGCATGGGCAATACGGCCCGTGGCAAACGCGTTCTTCAGCGTTCTGACCAATGGTTCCTGGCCGATCAGCCCGGTAAAGTCGGAGGGGCGATATTTGCGCGCGAGCACGCGATATTGCTCGGCGCTCTTTTGCGGCGGCGCTTCGAGGCCGAGGCTCGGCCCTTCGTCCAGCGTCTCGTCTTGGTCCATGGCCGACTATATCAAGCCGCGGCCGAGCAATGCGGGCTCCGGCGGCGTTTCTGTGGATAAGTGAGAGCCCGGCCACGACCCAAAGCGGATTCGTTACGGCTGCTTCCTTCCGGACCTGACCGGGTTGGCGATAGCTTCGCCCGTAACCGGACTCCCGCAGACCATATAGCGGCAGATGCAGAAAATTGCGAGTCGGGCGCCGCGAAAACACCGAGACCAGATCATGCCGCGGCCTTCCGACCATCCAGCAGCCGCGTTTCAGGCAGGCTGAGGGTTACGGTTGTGCCTTCACCGGGCTTGCTACGAAGCACGAGCCTGCCGCCATGCAGTTCCATGATCTGCCGGGAGAGCGGCAATCCGAGCCCGGTGCCCTCGTAGCATCGGGCGAGCGTCGAATCTACCTGACCGAAATACTCCATCGCCCTGGGAATATCCTCTTGCGCGATCCCAATGCCGGTATCGCACACATCTATCGCCACACCACTGCTCGTCCTGCGCGCCAGCACAATGACCTTCCCACCCTCCGGCGTAAACTTGATCGCGTTGGAGAGGACGTTGATGAGAACCTGCCGCAGACGTCTGCGGTCGGCACGAACGTGGGGAATTGCTGGCGCGACCTCGCATTGACATTGGAGCTGCGCAGTTTCGATGCGGCCGGCCAGCATGCGCACCGTCTCGGCCACAACGTCGACGAGATCGACATCTTGGTCTTCCAGATCTTCTTCGCCGAGATCCAGGCGCGTCAAATCGAGGATGTCATTGATGAGCGCAAGAAGATGGGCCCCGCTATCGTGAATGGACTTGGAATAGTCGCGATACTTCGGATTGGAATGCGGGCCAAACATTTCGCTCGCCATCAGGTCCGAGAATCCGATGATCGCATTTAGCGGCGTACGCAGCTCATGGCTTATCGTCGCCAGGAAGCGGGACTTTGCCAAGTCGGCAGATGCAGCGGCGCCAAGCGCAACACGCAATGTCTCCGAGGTTTCCTCAAGCTGAGATTTCACGGCTTCCAGCTCGGCGATGTGTGCACGCAAATTCTGTGATTCGCGCGTCTGCAACCGGATATCAACGAGCACACCGGCAAGTCCGGCCGCAACGATCGCCGCAGCTGCGGACGCTACGCCGATCGCAATCGCCAGCCGATCCACCACACCTTGTGGGATAAGAATATGCGGATCGTAATGATAGATCACCGCCGCCATCCCGGTGAAATGCAGGCCGCAAATGGCAATCGTCAGAAGCAGGCAGCTCGCAATTCGCATGTGCCATTGCTGGCGGAATGAGGCCCATAAGGCAGCTGCAGAAAAAGTGATGCCGATCGCGATTGATGCGCTCACATAGCGCAGGTCCCAAACCGGGTAGGCCGAAATTTCCAGCGCGGCCATACCGACATAATGCATCACCGCGATTGCAATGCCCGCCACCGCTCCGCCGATCAACGGCCCGAAGCGGGAAAGAGCAAGCCAGAACCCGAGGCCGCATAGCACGATGGCCAGCAGAACCGAGGCGACGGTCAGATCGAGATCGTAGGCAACGGGCATCCCCACCTGGTCGGCAAGCATGGCAATGAAGTGAGTTGCCCAAATCCCGAACCCTGCGACAACAGAAGCGGCCACAAGCCAAAGCGCGCGCATTTTGCCCGTCGCGGCGCGGGTATGCGCGATCATGCTGATCGCGGTAATGCTGGAAAACAGGCAGAGTGTGGCAGCGAGGAATACTAGCCGCAGGTCGTGGTGATCAGCGATACACAGATACACATGGTACATGTTAGGAATGGTATCCGCCCGGCAGTGAAAATTCTCTGAGCATCGCCAGCTGCGGCCATAGGTATTTTCCCCAACCTGAACCGGCTGACTGAACCGCCAGACATGCAGAAGATCGCCCGGCGACGCCAAAGTTCCCACGCGGTGGTGGAAAGGAACGCGGGTTGCGGTCAGCTTTGCTGGTTAAGGAAAATTACCGGCCTGGGTCATCAAGTCCCTGAGACCCAATTGGATGGGCAATGGCGCCCGCCGGCTGGTAACCGGACCAGCACCGCAGCTTCTTTACAGCAGCATCATTCAGGTTTCGCTCGAGCCGGCTCACCCGGCGAAATCCTTGATCCACCGCGACACGCTGGCGGGCTCCTCATGGATCACCCAATGGCTGCCATGGGGCACCCGGATCATCTTAAGGTTCGGGACGAATTCCTCGAGCCCGTCCAGGCAGCCTGGTAGTAGCGCCTTGTCCTGCTCTCCCCAGATTACTAGCGTCGGCACGCTGACCCGCAGTGTCTCGGGCTCGTAAAGCCGGTCGGCATTGGAGCCTTCGCCACTTTTGGGCGGATCAAGGCGCATTGCCCTGTACCAGTTGAACATGCCCGTCAGCGCCCCCGGCTGCGCCCAGGCCTTGAGGTACTCAGACTTGTCAGCCGCGCTCAAATGCCCAGCTGCCGCGACTGGGGCGAGGCTCTGCCAGAGCTGCGCGTAGCCATTCGCTGCAAAGCGCGCTTCCGACCCTTCCGCGCGGATGTCGAGAATGTACTGGCTGGCACCAGCCTGTGCCGGGTTGTTTGCGATCTCGCGCGCGAAGGTCCCTGGATGCGTTGCATTGATGATCACAAGCTTCTTCAGGTGCTCAGGTTTCTTGATTGCGTAAGCCCAGGCCAGCGCGCCACCCCAGTCATGGGCGACCAGTATGAAGGGTTTGTCAGCAGAGAAATTTGCGGCAAACGCATCCAGGTCGTCGACCAAGCGCTTGGTGCGGTAGCGCGCCACCTCGGCCGGCCTGGAGGAGAGATTGTAGCCTGGCAGATCGGGCGCCACACAGTGGAAGTGCCCCGAAAGCTCTTCCAGTACATCTTTCCAGCAGTACCAGAACTCCGGAAAGCCATGTAGGAACAGCGCCAGCGGCGCGTCCTCAGAGCCGCTCTGCGCATAGTGCAACATGAGTTCATTGGCTGGCGCGAAGCCCTCACGGATCGTCATGGCTCGTTCTCCATGGCTCTGCGGTGCTTGCCGCGGGTGAGTGCGACGATGATGCCTCGCAAGGTCCTTACCTCCTGGTCGCTCAGCTGCGCCCGCTGGAGCATAGCCCGCAGATTGAGCTTCATCTGCCCCACCCGATCGGGCGGATGCAGAAATCCTGCCTTGAGAAGCTCGTCTTCGAGGTGCGTAAAGAGGTACTGCAGCTCTGCATTGCTTGCCGGTCGCGCCAGTCCGCCATAGTCGATGCGGACCGCGGGGGTGCCATCAGCACTGCGAAGCCATTCATAGGCGTTTAGCAGCACCGCCTGGCCGAGATTGAGGGAGGCAAAGTCGGGGCTGGTCGGAATGGTGATGATGGCCTGGGCGAGGGCAACTTCCTCATTGTCGAGGCCAGAACGTTCATTGCCGAACAGAAGCCCGCAGCGGACACCCTCACTGGCCTTCTGACGCAGACTGGCAGCAGCTGCACCCGGTGTCAGCACAGCCTTGGCGACGCCACGCGTGCGTGCGGTGGTGGCGTAGACCAGCTCAAGGTCGCTCAACGCATCTTCTAGCCGCTCGAACACCCGGGCGCCTTCGACGATGCGCAGCGCGCCGGCAGCCATGGAGAAGGCTCGCGCGTTGGGCCAGCCATCGCGCGGGGCCACCAGACGCAGATCGGTCAGCCCGAAATTGGCCATGGCACGGGCGGCCGCACCGATATTTTCGCCAAGCTGTGGCCGCGACAGGATGATCGCGGGCGGCAGGGGGGACACAGAGGTCATCGCGCTGTTCTGCCGCGTGCGCGTCCTTTCGTCCAGCCCGCTTTGACGCAAGATGGCGGCTTGGCTATAGGCACGGGAGGAAAAATGCCAACCGAGGCTCCCATGGACAAGATCAAAGTTGCCAATCCGGTCGTCGAACTCGACGGCGACGAGATGACCCGCATTATCTGGGAGCTGATCAAGACCAAACTGATCCTGCCCTACCTCGATGTCCCGCTTGAATATTATGATCTCTCGGTCGAGCATCGCGACGCCACCGATGATCAGGTCACCGTCGATGCTGCCAATGCCATCAAGAAGCACGGTGTGGGCGTCAAGTGTGCCACCATCACCCCGGACGAAGCGCGGGTGGAGGAATTCAAGCTGAAGAAGATGTGGAAGTCCCCCAATGGCACAATCCGCAACATCCTGGGCGGGGTGATCTTCCGCGAACCCATCATCTGTCGCAACGTGCCGCGCCTCGTCCCCGGCTGGACCCAGCCGATCGTGATTGGTCGCCACGCCTTTGGCGATCAATACCGCGCCACGGATTTCAGATTCCCGAGCAAGGGCAAGCTGTCGATCAAATTCGTCGGCGAGAACGGCACCGTTATCGAACATGATGTGTTCGATGCCCCGGGCGCGGGTGTCGCCATGGCCATGTACAATCTCGATGAATCAATCAAGGATTTCGCCCGCGCCTCGATGAATTACGCGCTGATACGCAAATATCCGCTCTATCTTTCGACCAAGAATACCATCCTGAAGGCCTATGATGGCCGCTTTAAGGATATCTTCCAGCAGGTTTTTGACAGTGAGTTTGCCGAGAGCTTCAAGAAGGCCGACCTCACCTATGAACACCGGCTCATCGACGACATGGTCGCATCTGCCCTGAAGTGGAGCGGGGGTTATGTCTGGGCGTGCAAGAACTATGATGGCGATGTGCAGTCCGACACGGTGGCACAGGGCTTCGGCAGCCTGGGCCTGATGACCAGCGTGCTGATGACCCCGGATGGCCAGACCGTGGAGGCCGAGGCTGCACACGGCACGGTGACGCGTCACTACCGACAGCACCAAAAGGGACAGGCGACATCGACCAACTCGATTGCCTCGATTTTTGCCTGGACACGTGGTCTTTCCCACCGCGCCAAGCTTGATGGCAATGAGCGTCTCGCAAACTTTGCCCAGACCCTCGAGAAGGTGTCGGTAGACACCGTGGAAGCGGGCTTCATGACCAAGGATCTCGCGCTTCTGATCGGGCCGGAGCAGAAGTGGCTGACCACTGAGGGCTTCCTCGACAAGCTTGGTGAGAATCTGCGCGCCGCATTGGCCTGAGCAAACCGCCACCGCATGAGCGCGGCTGCGCCTTTTAGGCGCAGCCCGGGCCTTTTGCCGCAGCATCTGGCCATGCGCCAAGGCACAGAGTGCGGTTCAAGCTCACGCGGGCGTGATCAGCCGCGCCAGCTTTGCGCGCGGGCGACAATGGCGGCGCGGATCGCCTCCACTGCTGCCTCAAGCTTGTCGACCTCCGGGCCGCCGCCCTGAGCCATGTCGGCGCGCCCACCTCCCCGGCCTCCCAGAGGCTCCGAGCCGATACGCACGAGCTCGCCCGCAGAAAAGCGGGCAGAGAGATCCGCAGAAACGCCAACAACCAGCGACACCTTGCCTTCGACTGTATTGGCAATCACGACAATGCCCGAACCAAGCTTGGCCTTGGCTTCATCGGCAACCGCTTTGAGATCCTTGGTGGGAAAATCACGCAGCGGACGATAGAGAAAGGCGACGTTGCCTATCGTCTCCTGACCCTCCGCCGCAGCGCCGGCATCGCCAGGGCCGGCCAGCGCCAGAGCCCGCCGGGCCTCAACCAGCTCCCGTTCCAGGCGCCGCCGCTCTTCGCTCAGTTGCTGGAGACGCACCGGCAGCTCGCCGGGAGCAGTTTTGAGCACGGCAGCTGCCTCCCGCGCCAGATCTGCACGAGCCGTCAGGTAGAGTCGGGCCGCTTCGCTGGTCATCGCTTCAATGCGGCGGACACCGGAAGCGACGGCAGTTTCGGCCAATATCGTGAACAGGCCGATGTCACCGAGGCGGCGCACATGGGTGCCACCACAGAGCTCCACCGAATAGGGCATGGGTCCGCCATTGTCCTCACCCATGCTCAGGACACGCACTTCATTGCCGTACTTTTCCCCGAAAAGCGCTTCGGCGCCGGCGGAGATCGCCTCCTCTGTGGGCATCAGGCGCGTGGACACGTCGCCGTTCTGCCGGATGACGGCATTAACCTGGCTTTCGACGCGCTCGAGTTCCACGCCGCTGAGAGCCTTGGGATGGCTGAAATCAAAGCGCAAACGGTCGGGTCCCACCATCGAGCCTTTCTGGGCCACGTGCGGGCCCAGAACACGTTTGAGGGCAGCGTGGAGCAGATGTGTAGCCGAGTGGTTGGCGCGCGTGGCACGACGGCGCTCGGCATCAATGCGCAGTTCAACCGCATCGCCGATCTTGAACTCCCCGCGTGATACGACCGCGACGTGAACATGCAGTGCACCAAGCTTCTTTTCCGTGTCGCGGATTTCGGCCTCAGCACCTTTGGCGGAGAACATAGCGCCCTCATCGCCGACCTGCCCGCCGGATTCAGCATAGAACGGGGTCTGGTTGGTCAGGATCCGTACCGTGTCGCCGGCTTTGGCCGCGTCCACCCGATGGCCATCGTGGATCATAGCAAGGATGGTGCCTTCGGCCATGTCACTGTCATAGCCCAGAAACTCACTCGCCCCGAACTCCTCGCGCAGCTCGAACCAGATGCGGTCGTCGCTGGCTTCACCCGATCCCGCCCAGGCCCTGCGCGCTTCCGTGCGCTGCCGTTGCATGGCGGCCTCGAAGCCAGCGCGGTCCACGCCGATACCGCGCACACGCAAGGCATCCTCGGTCAGATCGAGCGGAAAGCCATAGGTGTCATAGAGCTTAAAGGCCGTTTCACCTGCCAGCTCCTCTCCGCTGGACAATTGCTCGCTGGCCTCGTCAAGCAATTTCAGGCCACGCGCCAGCGTCTCACGAAAACGCAGCTCCTCAATACGCAAGGTTTCCGAAATCAACGCCTCGGCGCGTTTGAGTTCCGGGTAGGCCTGCCCCATTTCGGCAAGCAAGACCGGTACCAGCCGGTACAGCAACGGCTCCTTGGCGCCCAGAAGGTGGGCGTGCCGCATGGCACGACGCATGATCCGACGCAGCACATAGCCACGCCCCTCATTGGAGGGAAGCACGCCATCGGCAATCAGAAATGACGTAGAGCGAAGATGATCGGAAATCACCCGATGACTGGCAGCATGAGCCCCGGTTGCGCCTTGTCCGCTCAGTTCAGCCGAGGCCTGGATGAGATGGCGGAACAGATCGGTGTCGTAATTGTCGTGCACGCCCTGAAGAACCGCAGCGATCCGTTCAAGTCCCATACCGGTATCGATCGAGGGCCTGGGCAGGCGCAACCGCTCCGCCCCTGGCTGCTGATCGAACTGCATGAACACAAGATTCCAAATCTCGACGAAACGGTCACCATCGGCGTCGGGCGAACCGGGCGGTCCACCAGCGATATGGTCTCCATGGTCGTAGAAAATCTCGGAGCAAGGGCCACACGGACCGCTGTCGCCCATGGACCAGAAATTGTCGCTGGTAGCAATCCGGATGATCCGCGAATCGCTGAAACCCGCTACCTTCTTCCAGATCTGCGCAGCATCCTCATCTTCAGCGAAGACGGTCACTGTGAGCTTTTCGGCCGGTATGGCAAACTCACGGGTGAGTAATTGCCAGGCAAGTGCGATCGCGTCGTCCTTGAAGTAGTCCCCGAACGAGAAATTGCCCAGCATCTCGAAAAAAGTGTGGTGCCGGGCGGTATAGCCGACATTATCAAGATCATTGTGCTTGCCACCGGCCCGCAGACATTTCTGCACGCTGGCTGCCCGGGAATATGCGCGCGTTTCCTGACCGGTGAACACGTTTTTGAACTGCACCATGCCGGCATTGGTAAACAGCAGGCTGGGGTCGTTGCGCGGCACCAGGGGCGAGGAGGCGATAACCTCATGGCCATGCCGGTGGAAGAACTCGAGGAAGTTCGAGCGGATGTCAGCGAGACTTTTCATACCCCGTATGTAGCGGGGTCGCGGCTCGCTGTCACCACGGCCAAGCAAGCGAAAAGGAGGGGCGCCCCGAAGCGGAGCGCCCCTCCCGGAGCCGTTCCCATGCCAACAGGAACGACAATTGATCGGACGCGCTTCGCCTCGGCCGAGCCGGCTTACTCGTCAGCGGTCGCGTTAACCTCTTCCTCGCCATGGGCAAGGACGTCTGCTAGCAGACCCGCCGACTCGCGGATCTGCCCTTCGATCTTGGCGGCGATATCCGGATTGTCGGTCAGAAATTGCTTGGCGTTCTCCCGCCCCTGTCCGATGCGCTGGCCGTTATAGGAGAACCACGCCCCCGACTTCTCTACTACACCAACCTTGACCCCAAGATCGACAAGTTCGCCGTTCTTTGAGATACCCTTGCCATACATGATGTCGAACTCGACCTGCTTGAACGGCGGGGCAACCTTATTCTTGACCACCTTGACGCGGGTCTGGTTGCCAACCACTTCGTCACGATCCTTGATGGCACCGATGCGACGGATATCAAGGCGCACCGAGGCGTAGAACTTGAGCGCATTACCACCGGTGGTTGTCTCCGGATTGCCGAACATGATGCCAATCTTCATGCGGATCTGATTGATAAAAATAACAAGGCTCTTGGACTTGGAAATCGAGGCGGTGAGCTTGCGCAGCGCCTGGCTCATCAGCCTTGCCTGCAGGCCAGGAAGCTGGTCGCCCATTTCCCCTTCGAGTTCGGCCTTGGGCGTCAGGGCTGCAACCGAGTCGATGACGACGATATCAATACCGCCGGAACGCACCAGCGTATCGGCAATTTCCAGAGCCTGCTCACCCGTATCGGGCTGAGAGATCAAGAGTTCGTTGATGTCTACGCCAAGCTTGCGAGCATAGATCGGATCCAGCGCGTGCTCCGCATCGATATAGGCCGCAACCCCACCCTTCTTTTGCACCTCAGCGACTGCGTGCAGCGCCAAGGTGGTTTTACCCGAGGATTCCGGGCCGTAAATCTCAACGATGCGTCCACGCGGCAGACCGCCGATACCGAGCGCGATATCAAGGCCGAGAGAACCCGTCGAGACGGTATCAATTTCAACTGCCTCCCGGCTGCCCAGCTTCATGACTGAGCCTTTGCCAAAAGCCCGATCGATCTGCAGCAAGGCCGCTTCGAGCGCCTTTTTCCGATCCGAATTGTCTTCCCTGCTCACGATCTGCAATGCCGCCTGACTCATGCCACCGCTCCTTATTCCATAGCCCCGGGCAAATCCCAAGGGGCTGGCTGAGGCGGATCGTACATGTTTTGTTCCTGTTCGCAAGGATGGAAATAAGATATTGTTTTTACAGTATTATTTAAATATGTTCAGGAAACGTTCGCGGAACTCGTGGGCAGCTTCGCATTGCCGGCTCGCGGCGCTGGCGCCGCCAGGGAGAGAGGGGCAAGAGATATTCCGTACACGCTTGCTCTGAGCCCGCCTGCTTGGGCAAGGTAGCCTGTGCAAATCCGGATGCATTCATGACCAACAAATCCGACAGGACCTTGCCACCGTGGCTCCTGGGCTGGGGAAATTTACCGCTCGCGATCAACGGCTCGGTAGGCATCATTGCCGTTCCAGATCTGCTCGCCTCTGCACACACACCGGAAGTTCAGATCGCCACGGTGACCTCGCTTTATCTTGCCACAGCCTTTATCGGGATTCCGATCACTCCCATTTTGGACTGGCGCTATGCGCGCCGCAGCTATGCGATTGTCTTTACCATTTTGTGCGCGATCTTCACCTGCGCCAGCCTGCTCGCCGTTCGCAATGTCAGTCTGCTGACCATTTTTCTTTTCCTCAGCGGTCTTTCCAACGTGCTGGTCGTCAATTCGGTAGGAGGCTGGTTCGGCAATCTGCTGCCGACCGAGCAGAAAGATTCACTGGGAGCCTGGTTTACCATCGCCAATTTTAGCGGCGGCGGTGTGGCCGCGGCGTTTTCGATCTTCGCCATGCGCCATTTGCCTGCGCCGTGGGGAGCCATCGCGACGGCCGCTCTCGTTCTGCTCGTACTGCCGCTTTACCTGAGTACACCTTGTCCGCGTGCGGATGGTAAACTGGCCAGCGAGAGCTTTCAGGCGTTCAGCACCGATGTGATCGCCATGTTCCGCCGCAAGGAGGTACAATGGATCCTCGCAATATTTCTGGCTCCTGCCGCCTCCTTCGCGCTCACCAACACGCTTTCGGGATTCGGTCACGACTTCCACACCTCCGACGAAATGGTAGGGCTCATCGGCGGTGCCGGCGTCGCCATCGCCGGGGTTTGCGGCAGTCTCGTCGTACCGCAGATCGCCAAGCGTATGTCGCCCGTTACCATCTATCTTTTGGTCGGCCTGGTCGGCGCCACCTTCACCGTCTCGCTCCTGCCCCAGGCGCACGATGCCATCACCTTCGGTATCGCCATCATGGGCGAAAACCTGTTTCAGGCCGCCGCCTTCTCAGCAGCCAATGCCATCACGCTGCGTACCATCGGTCATGACAATCCGCTCGCGGCCACCCAGTATGGCGTGCTCCTGGGCGCGACGCAGATTCCACTGACGTATATGCAGGTCCTCGATGGCAATGCCTACCACGTCGTCGGCCTCGTCGGCACGCTGCTGACAGACGCCGGCGTCAGCGGCCTCGCCTGCTTGATCCTCGGTACACTCTATTGGCAATTCGGCCGCAAGATCGCGACGATCTGAGATCTGTCCGACCAAGGCTCGTTCATGGCGGCTTACTGTACCGAAGGAATAGCGTCAAAACTCTTCTTGAAATCCTTCATAAAGCTCTCAAGAGTGTCGATCGAGGCAACCTTGGCTGCAACATCGCGAAAGGCCACGCCTTGCGTGGAAACATTCTGGGTAACAACAGCAAAGGACGCGGCATCGGGGCCTTGAGCCATCTGCTGGGCGAAATGGCTACGCAACCGCGACAGGCTCGCGGCATCACCCGCGAGCGAATAGGCGATCGCCGCCCGCATGACATAGCGACGCTGCACTTTGCTGAGCGCCCCTTTCGTTGACCATGCATCGCCGAGCAGCGCTTCAGCCTCCCGCCCGGCCAGGGGCCAGTTGCCGCTCTCCCAATATATGTCGGCCCGCAGACGCTGGGTATCTGCACCCTTCTCGACCGCGATCAGATCCAGCGCCTGCGTATATTGTTTGAGCGCGGCCAGAGCCCTGGCCTCCAGTAGCAGACGTGCATGGGCAACATCATCGGGCATCCCCGCGACCCGCGTGGCCCGCAACACCGCGAGCGCATGCCGGGCCTTGTGGTCCATCAGATAGACCATGGCCAGACGCCCGGCTACCTGTGCCTGAGCAACGCCATTGAGGCGCTTGTCGACCTGGTATTTGAGCAGCTTTTCCGCAGGCCCGAGAAGATCGATGTCAACAAGCCGGTTGGCCATGCGACGGATCATGGCATCACCGTCAGCGCCAATCGGCGTCAGGTCGATGTAGTCATAAAACAGACCCAACGCCTGGATGGGTGGCATCTTGTCGGCCTTGCCATGAAGGAAAAGCGCAATGAAGGCCTTGCGCATGTCGTCCTGGACATGGCGCGTGGATTCGTCATTGGGGAAACTCTCGACCGCAACCTGCAGCACGCCAAGGCCCTTGCGCCACTTCTTCTGCGCAAAATAGAGCGAGCCAAGCTTGCGTAGCGTCTGCAATTCAAGTGCGTCTCCACGCCAGCGATAACGCAAGCGCTCAAGACTGGCGATAGCCTGGCTCTGGCTTATGGCACCGGCCGCAAGAGCCGATAGGGCATCATCATAGATCGCGTGCGCTGCAACCTTGGGATCCGGGCATTGCTTCAGCGCCGCAAGCAATGGTGCCGCGGCACGATAGCGGCCCTCTGCCACAGCTATCCGTGCCTGCGCCAGTTCGGCTTCATAAGATAGTGGTGGCCTCAGGCCCTTGGGTATTCCGGCCAGCACTTTTTTGGCTACCCCCAGCGCCCGCGTGGCAATGGCTGCATGGGCATAGGCGAGGCGTACGCGGGCCTGCCAGTTTGGCGGGTAACGCCCGATAACGCTCATCGCCAACATCAGGGCGTGGCGCGCCTCCGGCCAGCGTCGCAGCCCGGCATCGGCAAGGCCTCGCCAGATCGCGGCATGGGGATCATTCGCGAACGCTGTCGCAGAGAGGGCCGATCGTGCATCACGATATCTTGCCATCATAACGTCGGCGGCGGCCTTGATGGTCTGAAGCTCCGGATCGTCCTGCAAAGTCGGATCCGAACTCTGCATTTGGGCAACCACCCCGAGCGCTTCGGCATCAAGCCGGTTGGCGACGTAGAATTGCGCTTCCTGGCGGCGCGCGCCATTGGCCTGCGCCGAGGGCAGGGCCGCGGCCGCATCGCGCAGGGCCCGCTCGGTCTCCAGCACGTCCAGATGCATGGGATGTGCCCAGGCAGCAAAATTGAGGTAGCTCGGCCCGTTGGTAATTTCGGCGAGTGTTGCAGGATTTGCTACCGCAGGAATTGCGCCAGCCGTCAGTCGCAGGCCGCCCGGCCGGCTGATGCGCACATGATCGCCAGAACTGCGGACGTCCAGACCTTCAGCATAGGGCGAAATGACGAGCCCGGAAGCGCTCGGCAGCGCCGCAAAATCAACATAGCGATCCGCATGCGTGAGCACCCGTCCGGGTGTCGCAGGAACGACGATGAGCGTGTCGCCCGCCACCGGATCGTTCAACTGAAGCGGCACCTGGGCGCCTGGCAATGCAACGCGCAACGCCGCAACATCAGGAGTATCAATATCGCGGGTAATCGTCAGGGGCCGGGCGACAGAGGTGCTGGCGAAGCTGGGTGCTATACGCACCACGTTTGCAGCTCCGTCGCTTGTGACACGAATCTGCTCAGCTTGGCGCAGTGCGATGCGTACCACGCCTACACCCGCCTGGCTCGAGACCGTAACAGCATTGGAAAATCCACCCAGGGCCTTCGTCAGGAATGACACCTGCAGTGGCTTTGCCGAACTCAGAACAATCCACGCGTTTCCTTCACGCATAAACGCCGCAATCGCCGTACCTGCTGGAAAGCTCAGCGTGGCCGAGCTGGCGTTCGCCGTAACCGGCAGAGACGAGCTCAATGTGGCTGCGTCTTTGGCGCGATGCGGCCGCGGAGTGGGCAGCGGCACAACAACCTTCCGCGCCGTCTTGCCATCGATCGCTGCCACGGCATTCAGCACTGCCTGTCGCTGCGAGACAGCTTTCGCTGCACCATGCTTCGGATCTGACGTTAGCCAATGGATTTTACCCCTGGCCGCTGCACCCTTCACGCCCGGTGGATCATAGCTCTGGCTATCACTGCGCGGCGCCAGAATATCCAGCACCACATCATCTCCGCTGCGGAAGCTATGATAGCCGGATCCCGCCAGGGTGTTGAAGCTAATAACCGTTCCGGTGCTGTCGACGTGCCAGCCTGCGGCTTTGACCCAGGGCGGCGCCACGGTTTCCAGCGCCGTGAAGTCCGGACGCAACTTGGCGTCAAAGTGAAGGGTGATCCGCCCGGAACCGGGGAATATCGAATAGGTAATGGGCGACTTGAGGACGAAGAGCAGACGCGAGAAGTGAGCATAGGCACCCGCGCGGATCGGCAGGACCGGCAGCGTCGCGATATTCACCGGTTTGGGTGTCACCGGTGGCGGCGGCGGCAAATCTGGAGGGGTACCGGTATAGTTCGCCGGAACCAGGTCGACAGCGAAAAGGTCACCGGAGCTGGACTGATGCAGCCACACCGGGTTTATGAGTGCAAAGCGGAAGGTTTTGCCGCGGGGGCCAGCATGGGCATCGGAAATATAGCGCGGCAGCCTGCGCATGATCTCTTTGGCGGTGAAAGGCGGACGATGGGCAAATTGAAGCACAAAAACACTGTCTTCAACCTTCGCTTCGGGGTGCTCATTGCTGAAAATCAGCCGCCCATAGCCATTCGCGCTCGTGATCGTTAGGCCAGCGGCACAGGACGGGCCAGCAAGACCAAGAGCAAACGCGGCGATGGCAGTCCAGCGCCGCACCTGCCCCTCTCTGCCGCGCGTCAGCGTCATCCCAGCCGGCCTCCGTACCACGCTAGTTCTGCGCTGCGGGCGGTGGCGATGCGGCCGCGCCGCTGGCCGCCGCCGCGCCAGCAGCAGCGACGGTGTTCGGTGACGGTGCAGCCTGCTTCGCGGCCGTGGTGGATGTGGCGGCAGCATGCGACGGTGTTGCCACATTTGCCTGCGGTGCCTGCGCGGCAGCTGCCGTTGCAGCGCCCTGCGGCAGCCGCAGCCGCTCGGCCAATGCCACCGTCAGCGCCTGCGCGTTCTGCGGCGACATGGCAGAAAGAATGGGAGCCAGAGCGTCCGGCTGCATGCCGGAAGCCACTTCCAGAAGCACATGTTGATCGAGGGAATCGAAGATACGTCCGGCGTTGCGCGGTTTCATGGCCGAATAGACCTTGATCAGAGTTGCGACCTGCTTGGCCTCGGCGGCGTCGCGCTGTCCAAGCAATGCCTGAATTTGCGCCTTGAGGCCTTTGAGATCAGCAATCTTGGCGTCTACACGCTTTTCTGCGGCGGTCAAAAGGTTGGCGCGCATATTCAGCGCCTGCGCGTCGCGATCAAGGGCCCGCCGACGCTTTGCCAGGGAAGTCAGGACGTCGATTTCCGAGGCGCTATCAGTGTTCTCATCAAGCATTGCATCACTGGCACTCGCGCTCTTGCTGGAAGAAGGCGGCGCGGAGGTTGCCGTTGCCGGCGCCCCGGCACGAGCCTGTGCAATCAGGTTTGCTCCTTTGAGGGCGATCAGCGTCCCGCACATAAATATGACCACAGGTAACAGGCGAAGCTGCCTGAAGAGCTGGCTCACCGCACACCCCCCACGGCCTGTTCAAGCGGCAGCTTGGTACGCAAGACGCGTGGACCTATACCAGCCAAGCGCTCGGCTGCCGCCGGCAGAACCGGCGGCTTTGAACCACCTTGCGTCTCAACGCTGCGCTCGATGCGTGCGGCAATGCGATCACCGCTTGTGGTGAGTACAGAGAGCTCATCAATCGCAGCACGGGCTTTCGTGACCTTTTCATCGAGTTCCTCGATCGCACCAGAAGCCGCTGACTTCAGCAGCCGCATCGAGGTACCCGCCGCACCGATAGCGCCATTAAGTTCGGCAATCACGACCTTGAGTCCGTCCTGGCCCTTGCGCATCGCGCTGAGTTTGCGCTCCAGGACAAGACAGAAGCCAAGCGTGGCCACGAGCAGGATGCACAGTAATATTTCAATATAGAGCGAGATCGACATGGTGGCTCCTTACAGCTGCCGTGAGGCGTCGGCGCGTTTGACCGCCTGCTCGACGCGGACAGCCACAGCATTGCCGACGCGTCCCATGCGTCCGCTGAGCAGCGGTACATGGCCACAGCGCAGCTCAATGGTGGAGTCCGGATTTGCATTGAGCATTAAGGTATCGCCGACCTTGAGATCCATAACTTTTGATACCGACATCACCTGCTCATCCAAGATCGCCTGAATGTCGAGCCGCGTGCACCACAGCTCGGTTGCAAGATGGGTTTCCCAGATTGAGTCACGACCGAATTTTTCACCCATGAACTGTTGCAGCAGCAGTTTGCGGATGGGTTCGAGGGTGGCGTAGGGCAGAAGCAGCTCCGTGCGTCCGCCACGATCTTCCATGTCGATACGCAGCTTAACGAGGATGGCGGCGTTGGCCGGGCGTGCAATCGCTGCAAAGCGTGGATTGGTTTCAAGTCGATCGAGCGTAAAGTTGACAGGTGCCAGAGGTTCGAAAGCCTGGGTCATGTCCTGCAGAATGACTTCCGTCATGCGCTGCACCAGACTGCGCTCGATGGTGGTGTACGGACGCCCCTCGATACGCATCGCCGCGGTTCCCCGACGGCCTCCCAGCAATACGTCAACGATCGAATAGATGAGATTGGAATCGATCGTGAAAAGCCCATAGTTATCGAGTTCTTCGGCCCTAAATACCGAAAGAATGGCGGGCAATGGAATGGAATTGAGATAATCGCCGAAGCGGATTGACGTGATGTTGTCGAGACTGACCTCGACATTGTCGGAGGTAAAGTTCCGTAAGCTCGTGGTCATGAGCCGAACCAGGCGGTCAAAGATGATTTCGAGCATCGGCAGGCGTTCGTAGGATACCAGCGCCGAGTTAACTATGGCGCGGACACCAGACTTGTCCTGCAGCTGTTCATCATTGACATCGAAGCCCAGAAGGCTGTCGATCTCTTCCTGGTTCAGAACGCGTTCACCCGCCACTTGGCTGCCATTTTCACTGTCGGCAGCTGCTTCCTGCGGCGCTAGCTCTTCGTCGGCCATAATCTTGGTTCCATTTACTGAACAATCATTTCCTTGAGCAGAACATCCTGCACGCGGTAGGGTGCGACAGCGACATTGATCCGCCGCAGGAGCTCTTCCTTCACCCGCATCACGGACGCCGAGCCCTGCAGATCGGCGACGCGTAACTCGCGCAAATAACTCTGAAACTGATCTACAATCCGCGGCATCAGCACCTTAACGCCCTGCTCTTCCTTGGCGTTTTTGAGCTCAAGTGTGACTTCAAGCTTGAGATAAGTGGGATTGCCGTTCTGGCTTTGGATGTTCACCACGATGTCGGGCACGTTGTAGAACGCGACCTTCGGCGGCACGAGCGGTAAAGACGCTTCCTTGACTTTGGCCAGATGTGTTTCCGGCTTGGACGCAAAGAGGAAGAAATAGGCAGCCGCGCCCGAACCCAGGAGCACGACCAGGCCGGCCGCAGCGATGACTAGCAATTTCCTGTTTGCCAGAAGCCCCTTCTTGGGCTGAGACGCAGCCTCTGCGCCTTCTTCATCTTCCTCGTCCGGTTCGGCACCCTTGCCCGCCATAGCGACCGCCTCTGATCCTCTTCGTAGGGGGGCAGGTTAGGCAGTCGTGGTTAAGGACTGGTTCAAATTGCCGGGCAGAGCGCGCCCTGTCGGCAAGATTTGCCGCCCTGGGGCCGCGCCGCCAGGCAAAATTCCCGAGTTTTCAAGGGCACGAGCGTTGGCATGGCAGCTGCAAGGGTAGGTTGCGAGGACCAGAAGGGATCCGGAGCCGCCATGGATAATTCACTGCTCATTAATCTGTCGGGTCAGCTTTCCGCCTACCAGGCGATGGACATCATTGCCAACAACCTCGCGAACATGTCGACACCCGGCTTCAAACGCGAGGGCATGAAGTTTCAGGAATTCCTCTCGACCGTACCGCCAACCACGACCGCCACCGGCTTGCAGAGCAATGCGCCTTTGGCCTTCGTGCAGAATGGCGGGGTGTTTCGTGACGTCAGCGAAGGTCCGATGAACAAGACCGGTGCCGCGCTGGATATGGCAATTTCTGGCAATGGCTTCTTTCAGGTGCAGACCCCCAATGGTGTTCGCTACACCCGTGATGGCCACTTCCAGCTCAATTCCGAAGGACAGATCGTCGATGACAGCGGTTATCCTCTGGTCGGCGATGGCGGCCCCATTACCGTGACACCGCAGGACGGTGACATTCATGTCGCCGCCGACGGCACGGTCAGCGGTGCGCTCGGACAGCTCGGGACGATCAAGATTGTTGGCTTTGCAAGCCAGGCAGCGATGAACCAGCAAGGCTCCAATCTCTACGCCACCAGCCAGCAGCCCCAACCTAATCCCGGTGGAACCATCCAGCAGGGCATGCTCGAAGACTCCAACGTTCAGCCCGTCATGGAAATGAGCACGATGATCAAGATCATGCGCAAGTATGAGATGATCGCGTCACTGACCAAAAGCCAGCAGCAGTTACAGACTCAGGCGATTACCCAACTGGGTACCATCCAGCCGTAAGGAGACCCCGTCGTGCGTGCACTCAGTATTGCAGCTACGGGCATGCAGGCCCAGCAAACCAATGTCGAGGTTATCGCCAACAACCTCGCCAACATGAACACCAGCGGCTTCAAGGCGCAGCGGGCACAGTTCGAAGATCTGCTCTACCAGAACGTTCTGCAGCCAGGTTCGCAGACCTCCGACACCGGCACGCTGGTTCCATCTGGCATACAGCTTGGCTCTGGCGTACGTACCGCTTCGGTCTATCGCATCGACACGCAAGGCACGCTCACACAGACCTCCAATCCCTATGATATGGCAATCCAGGGAGCAGGATTTTTCAAGGTCACCTTGCCCGATGGCACCTATGCTTACACGCGCGCAGGCAATTTCGGCCTGTCACCCACCGGTGAGATCGTCAACAGCGACGGCTACACGGTAGCCCCGGGCATTGCCGTTCCGCCCAACGCACTCAGTGTCACCATCAATCCGGAAGGCCAGGTAGAAGCCACCGTGCCGGGAACCTCCACCCCCACCGTGCTTGGACAGCTTGAGCTGGACCGTTTTGCCAACGACGCCGGGCTGAATGCGCTGGGAGGCAATCTGCTCAGTGAGACCCCGGCCTCCGGTCCACCCCAGGCCGGCGTACCCGGATCGTCGGGCTACGGCACCATCCAGCAGGGCTATCTGGAAACCTCAAACGTCAATCCCGTCGAAGAAATCACCGCACTGATCACCGCCCAAAGGGCCTACGAGATGAACTCGAAGGTGATCACCGCCGCCAATCAGATGATGCAGACCACCGCGCAGCTATGAGGTTAGTCATGAAAGCGATCGTCCTGGCCGCCGCCCTGAGCCTTGCCGCACTGCCTGCATGGGCGCAGAGCGACAGTGTCGCCACAATCAACGCCAAGACCGTGCGTGTCGTCGTACCGACGCACAATATTCCCCGTGGTGCGATGATCACCGCCGCCGATCTCGCCTTTGCCAATGTATCGCAGGCACGGGCTTATGGCGATGTCGTCGCCAGCATGAGCGAACTCGAGGGCAAGGAGGCGCGCCGCTTCCTCGAAGCCAATCAGCCTCTGCATGCCTCCGATGTGCGCGCTCCCATTCTTGTCGCCAAGGGCAGCACCGTGACAATGATCTTCACTGCGCCTGGCATCTCTTTGACCGCTGTCGGCAAGGCGATGAGCGAAGGCGGCATGGGTGAGACCGTCACAGTGCTCAATCCGGTATCCTACCGCCAGATCAGCGCTGTGGTGACGGGCCCGGGAACCGTTGCCGCTGGGCCCACACTCGCAGCGCCCAATCTTTAACCTCTCGACCAACCAATGAGCTCCTCCATGCTACGCGCCCCCCTGAAATCGATCGCACTTGTTGTTGTCGCCGGCTTTGCCCTTTCGGCCTGCAGTGCCGTGGATCGGCTGGAGCACATTGGTGAAGCGCCCGCATTGTCACCGATCACCAATCCCACGGCCCTGCCCGATTACCACCCGATCTCAATGCCCATGCCACCAAAGCAACCGCCAGATACCTATCTCACCAATTCGCTTTGGCCGGTGGGTTCACACAGCTTCTTTCCCGATCCGCGTGCGAGCCATATCGGTGACCTTGTGACGGTCGATATCTCGATTGCCGATGCAGCCAAGCTCTCCGACAGCACACAGCGCGGGCGCACCAATGCGGACACCGCGGGCATTGGCAATCTGTTTGGCCTGCAAGGCCAGCTGGCCCAGGTCACGGGCGCCGATCCGTCCAAGCTCGTCAACATGAACTCGACGACATCCAATCAGGGCTCTGGCTCCATCGCACGCTCCGAGACCATCAATCTGACGCTAGCTGCGGTCGTCACCCAGGTGCTGCCCAATGGCAATCTGGTGATCCAGGGCAACCAGCAGGTACGGGTCAATGATGAGCTGCGCGATCTTCAGATCAGCGGTATCGTGCGCACCGAAGACATCACCAGCAACAATACCATCAACCTGTCGCAGATTGCCGATGCACGGCTGTCCTATGGTGGCAGAGGCCAGATCACCGATGTCCAGCAGCCGCCTCTTGGGCAACAGCTCTACGATATCTTGATGCCGTTCTGATCAGACCGGTAGCATTCCAGGTAATGGCCGGACCACAAAGGTCCGGCCATTTTTTTGCCGGGGCCGGTGCACGTAAGGGCCGCAGGTGGGCACGTTGGCGAGCCCTCCCCCTTCATCCGCTTCGCCGGGGCAGGGCCTGCGCGGTCTAATCGTCCCGATAGACCTTCTCGCGGCGCTCGTGACGCTCCTGGGCTTCGATCGACAGAGTTGCGATCGGTCGCACTTCAAGACGCTTGAGGCCGATCGGCTCGCCGGTTTCCTCACAAAAGCCGTAGGACCCGTCCTCGAGGCGGCGCAGCGCAGAATCGATTTTGGCAATCAGCTTGCGCTGGCGGTCACGGGTGCGCAGCTCGAGCTGACGCTCGGCCTCGGTTGCCGCCCGATCTGCCAGATCGGCATTGGGCGTGGTCTCGGTTTGAAGATTCTGGATGGTTTCCCGGCTTTCACGGAGGATCTCCTCCTTCCAGCCTGTCAACTTACGGCGGAAATATTCCCGCTGCTTTTCATTCATGAAGGGTTCACGTTCCGACGGCCGATAGCCGGGCGGAAGTTCTATACCCATGGACACACCCCGAAAGTTAAATCGCGCCATTCGAGCGCGCGCCTTATACAGGGGCCCACCTAAGGGTTCAATCAGAAAAGGAGATTCGCGCCGTGGCCCGTGCAGGATCAGGCCGCTTTCTGTTCAGCCATTTCCAGTTTGGCCAGCTCGACCTGGGCACGGAGCTCGATTTCGTCCAGAACCGGCTGGAGCTGCGGATCGCTGAAATGATCGGACCGGATGGAGATAGCCCTCGCCAGGCGCTGCAGTGTGGTTCTCGGCAAGGTGCCACTCAGCAAGCCCTCATGCAGTTCATCCAGCACCTCCAAGAGCTGCTGGCCCCGTGCCAGCCCTTTGGAGCGCCCCGTGGTCGCATCATCGACACCCTGCAGTGCGAGGATTGAATCGAGCGCGGCCAATGGCGCCGCACCGCGGACGAGCGTGGTTTGAGGCGTATCGCCCGCGGCCAGCGAAAAGCCGCCCGCTGACGCGCCAGAGGCGCTGCGGGCCTTGGCCGCTGCACGGGTACGATCAAGCCGTCCAGTTCCAGCAATGTCCATAGGCGCTACTCCCGCCCTTCAAGCCCTACCATCGTCCCCTATGGTTAAAATCAGGTTCACGCCCGGTGGTAGGGATGGCGGCAGAGAATGGTCAAACCGCGATAGATCTGCTCGCACAGCATGGCGCGGACCAAAAGATGCGGCCAGGTTTGAGCCCCGAAGGCAAGAGTTTGTGCTGACCCGAAGGCGTCCGGGGGAAGGCCATCTGGCCCCCCAATCACAAACACAAGATCACGACTGGCCGCATTGCAGAGCCCGGAAAGTTGTTCGGCAAAACTCTGGCTTGTCGTGTTGGTACCGCGCGGATCAAGCACAATGACATGGGCCCCAGGAGGTATCTTGCGGGCCAACCGCTCGGCCTCTTCAACCCTGCGGGCCCGTCCCTCACGCAGCTTGGAGACCGGCACTTCCTCAAGCGCGATCTGGGTGATGCCTGCCTGACGGCCGAGTGCCCGCGCCCGTCCGATGAAGTCATCGCACAGGGTGGCCTCGGGGGTACCACGCCCATGTCCTACCGCGGCAATCGTCAAGCGCATGGCCTAGTGCGCCGCACGTTCGGGCTCAGGCACCTGCCACATGCCTTCGAGGTCATAGTACTGTCGCACCTCTGGGCGGAACAGATGCACAATGACATCGCCAGCATCAACGAGGACCCAATCACCTTGTGCCAGGCCATCGGTAGGCCGCGTACCATAACCGGCTTCCTTGAGGCGTCTGACCAGATGTTCGGCGGTGGCAGCGACATGGCGCGACGAGCGACCGCTTGCAATCACCAGCGCATCGGTCAGCGACGAGCGCCCAGCAAGATCGATGACCACAATATCCTCCGCCTTGTCGTCTTCCAGTGAGGCACGAACCAAGGCCAGGAGCCCAGCCTCCGCCGTCGCGGCCTTTTTGGGAGAGGATTTGCGCTTTGGAGAGGAGGCGGCGGACCGCTTTGGTGCTGCCTTACCTTTGGGTGTGGCGGCCGGCTTGGCCGACGTCGTTTTGGCACGTACGCGTTTGGCCGGTCGTGCGGATTTTGGACGTATCAGCTTGGATCTCCCTGTTAGCGGATTCAATTTATCACGGAGGGCTTGCCCCCACCAAACGACGGGCGCGGATGGCGCTCGCGCTCAGAGGGTGGCGTGGCCCGTCCAGCACGATCAAGGCGGGCGGCCGGCGCAGCGCAAAGCCCCTAGGGGTAAAAACGCGGGACCGCAAAAACCGCTGCGCCGCAGGTGCGCGCAAGGCGGCCAGGCTCGAGCCGGGACGGATGATGACGGCAACTGGCACCAGACGCATGATTCCCTGCCAGTCCCGCCAGCGATGGAATTGCTCCAGATTGTCACTGCCCATCAGCCAGACAAAATGGACCCCGGCAAAACGCTGCTGCAAGCGCCTCAGAATATCGACCGTGAAGCGCGTGCCCAGACGCTGCTCCAGATCGGTGATGACGACTCTCGGATGAGAGCAGAGTGCCTTGGCATCAGCAAGGCGCTGCGCCAAGGGTGCCATGCCACGGACGGCCTTCAACGGATTTTGTGGCGTCACCAGCCACCAGACATAATCGAGACCCAGCCTCCTCAGGCCAACCTCAGTGATATGAACATGGCCAGCATGGGCCGGGTTGAAGGAGCCGCCCAGAAGACCGATACGCAGTCCCTCAGCGACCGGACCTGGGGGGAGCAATTCACTCACGGCATTGACCATCCCCACGAACCACATATTTGAAGCTGACCAGCTGCTCAGCGCCAACCGGACCACGGGCATGCAGTCGGCCCGTGGCGATGCCAATTTCGGCACCCATGCCAAATTCGCCGCCATCGGCAAACTGCGTCGACGCATTCCACATGACGATTGCCGAATCCACCTTGCGCAAAAACTCCTCGGCCACCGCTGCATCTTCCGTAACGATGCAGTCCGTGTGCTGCGAACCGTAGCGCTCGATATGGGCGATTGCGTCCTTCAGTCCATCGACACAACGTACCGCAATGATCGCATCCAGATATTCGCTACGCCAGTCTTCCTCACTGGCCGGCACCGCCTCGGTGATACGCTCGCAGACCGCCGCATCACCGCGGATCTGGCAGCCAGAGGCCGCAAGCTCTTCGAGCACCGCTGCCCCGAGCGTAGACAGAACCGAGCGGTCAATTAGCAAGGTCTCAACGGCACCACAGATCCCGGTGCGGCGCATCTTGGCGTTGTGCACCAGTGCACGCGCTTTCGCGATATCGGCGGCTTCGTGCAGATAGATATGCACAAGACCCTCCAGGTGGGCCAGCACCGGTACGCGGGCATCGGCCATCACCCGCGCGGTAAGGGATTTTCCGCCACGAGGCACGATCAGATCAAGATTGCCCTCAAGCCCCCGCAACATCAGGCCAACTGCGTCCCGGCTCGGTACGGCGACCAATTGGACGGCTGAAGGTGGCAAGGCGCTGGCCGCAACCCCGGCAACGAATGCCGCATGAATAGCGCGCGCGCTTTCGCGGGCTTCGGATCCGCAGCGCAGGATCGCCGCATTCGCCGACTTGAGGCACAGCGCGGCAGCGTCGGCTGTAACATTGGGCCGGCTTTCATAGATCACGCCAATGACACCGATCGGTGTTGTCATCCGTGTGATGGTGAGGCCATTGGGTCGCGACCACTCTGCCAAAGTTTGACCAACAGGATCGGGCTGTCTGGCGATCGCCGCAACACCACTGGCCATCGCTTCCAGACGCACGGGGTCAAGGCGTAACCGATCCAGGACCGGCGCTGACAGCCTCATAGCTTGGGCCGCATCAAGATCTCGGGCATTGGCGTCCAGAATGGCGTCACGGTGGTCACAAAGCGATTGGGCCGCAGCTTCAAGCGCGCGGCTGCGGGTTGTCGCCGGGGCCTCGCGCAATTGTCCGGCCGCCGTCCGCGCCCTGTGACCCATTGCCAGCATCTCGGCGTCGAGACTCATGTCGTAACCTGCACGTTCAGAGCCAGATCATCGCGATGCACCATGACATCACGTCCGCGATAGCCAAGGATCTCGGGGATTTCGTCCGTGTGCCGACCTATGATGGCGCGGGCATCCTCGGCACCATAGGCACTGAGGCCGCGACCCGCCTCGCGGCCATCCGGTCCTAGAATGCACACGGCGTCACCGCGGGCGAAGTCACCCTCAACTGCACGAACGCCAGCTGGCAGCAGACTTTTGCCGGCCAGCAATGCCGCGAGTGCTCCCGCGTCGATATACAGTGTTCCCTGTGGTTTCAGGCTGCCTGCAATCCAGCGCTTGCGCGCAGCGGAGGGCGAAGTCGTTGCCAGAAAGCGGGTATGACGGCCACCCGCGCGCAATTTTTCCAGCGCACGGTCCTGCCCTTTGGCAATCACGACCTGGCAGCCCGCCGCCGTCGCAATTCGCGCTGCCGCAATCTTTGAGGCCATGCCGCCACGGCCCAAACCTGAAACCGAACCAGCCGCCATGGCTTCAATCTCGGGCGTGATCTGCGCGACGACATCGATAAAACGCGCGTCCGGTTCGCGGTGCGGATTGGCGCTATAAAGACCATCGACATCCGAGAACAGGATCAGGACATCGGCGCCCATCATCGATGCCACCCGGGCGGCCAGCCGGTCATTGTCGCCATACCGGATCTCGGCAGTCGCGACGGTGTCGTTTTCATTGATGACTGCCACCGCGCCGAGCTCCAGCAAGGTCGACAGCGTGGCCCGTGCATTCAAATAGCGGCGACGTTCCTCGGTATCATCGAGTGTCAGCAACACCTGGGCGGCAACCAATTTCTGCCGTGCCAGCGCTTCGGCCCAGGCCTGCGCCAGCTTGACCTGCCCGACCGCCGCCGCGGCCTGACTTTCTTCCAGCCGCAAAGCTCCCGGCCTCAGACCAAGCGCAGAGCGACCCAGCGCAATGGCTCCGGAAGAAACGATCACAAGCCGATGGCCTTGCCGCGTCAGCTCGGCAAAGTCTGCGCACATGCCATCGAGCCAATTCTGACGCATGGTACCACCTGGTCCGTCGATCAGGAGCGCCGAGCCGATCTTGACGAGAACAAGCGAGGACGCTGAATGCGCGAACAGATCCGTCATGGCGCCCAGCGCTTTACATTTGGCTCTTTGTCATGGTGCAGAGTACGGGCCTCACTGATCGCACCAGCCATAACGCGTACAACCTCGTTCACGCCCTCACCGCTGACCCCTGACATCGCGTAGACATCGCTTCCACTCGCCCTTTGGAGCGCGGCGCGCTTGCGCTTGAGGGCCGCGCTCGAGAGCGCATCGATTTTGTTCAGCACAAGAATTTCGCGCTTGTGGTCAAGACCGTGTCCATAAGCTTCCAATTCATGCCGGATGGTGCGGTAGGCGCGGACAATATTGCTCTGGGTGGCGTCAATCAGGTGGAGGATGACACTGCAGCGCTCGGCATGGCCGAGAAAACGATCACCGAGGCCAACACCGCCATGGGCTCCTTCAATCAGACCCGGCAGATCGGCAAGCACGAATTCGCGTTCGTCGATGCCAACGACACCCAGCTGCGGAGTCAGTGTCGTAAACGGGTAATCGGCAATCTTGGGACGGGCGGCCGAAACCCGTGACAAAAAGGTCGACTTTCCCGCATTGGGCAGACCGACGAGACCAGCATCTGCAATCAGCTTGAGCTGCAGAACAATGATCCTTTCCTCACCGGGCTGACCCGGATTGGCATGGCGCGGAGCCTGATTGGTCGCGCTTTTGAAATGTGCATTGCCGAAGCCGCCATTGCCCCCTCTGGCAAGCAGTACGCGTTGACCGGTCTCGGTCAGATCAGCAATCAGGCTTTCTCCGTCCTCCTCATAGATTTCGGTTCCCACCGGAACCTTGACAATAGCATCTGCACCAGCCGCCCCGGACATCTGCTTGCCCATGCCAGCTTCGCCATTTTTGGCGTAGACATGCTGCTGATAGCGGTAGTCGATCAGGGTGTTGAGATTGGCAACCGCTTCGGCGTAGACATCGCCACCGCGTCCGCCATCGCCTCCCCAGGGGCCTCCGAACTCGATGAATTTCTCGCGCCTGAACGCCACGCAGCCATTGCCGCCCTTCCCCGAGCGGATATGCACCTTTGCGACGTCGAGGAATTTCATGATCCGTCCTTCAATCTGCAGCGACAGCGTGATCCCGGCCCTGGCAATCCTGCCGCGCTTTGCCCCGGCGCGCGGCTGCCGAGTACCAGCGGCCTGATACATGGCATAGCCGCGCCACCCGCGCACCTATGCTTATCATGGCTGAAGCGACCGTCTTTCGACCGGCGAGACACCAATCGGGGCAGTCAGCATCGCCGGTTCAAGGATCATGTCGTGGCAGAAGATGCGTTCACGGCGGGCCAGACAGTCGCGCAAAGAGACCCCCGCCGGCACAAACCCCAGCTTCTGCAGAACCCGTCCGGAGTTCGGATTGTCATCAAACCACCCGGCCACCAGATAGGTGGCGCGAAGCACCTCAAAGGCATAGTTGACAACCGCCCGTGCCGCCTCGCTGGCATAGCCAAAGCCCCAATAAGGCCGCGCCAGCCAGTAGCCGATCTCATAGGCGCCATCTGCACAGACGTGCGCGCCGCATCCACCGATATAGGCCGCACCGCACTTGAGCGTGATGCCAAGCACGAGATCTGCGGTCACACCCACGCGGGCGAGAAGAGCCTCGGCATCGCTCTGGGTATAGGGGTGGGGAACACGGGCAAGATTCTTTGCCACCTGCCAGTCACCCACTCCCGCGGCAATCGCGGTGGCGTCGCTTAACGTGGGGCTGCGCAGCACCAGGCGCTCGGTTTCCAGGATCGGACTCATGACATTCTCCGGGCGAGACAAGAAAAAAGGGAGATGGCGGTCCATCTCCCTCGCCCGATGGCCGCCCCTGCTGGCGGCCGGATGTTCCGGAAGGCCGCCTATTCCGCCGCCGTCTTGGCTGGGGCAAACGGGAGCACCGATACGTAAGTGCGGCGCTTGAAGCCGGTTTTGAACGCAACCTGCCCGTCGCTGGTGGCAAAGATCGTATGATCGCGACCCATTCCGACATTGGTTCCAGGGTGGAACCTGGTACCGCGCTGACGCACGATGATGTTGCCAGCGGCGATGGCTTCGCCGCCAAATTTCTTCACACCCAGCATCTTGGGGTTCGAGTCGCGTCCATTGCGCGAAGAGCCGCCGGCCTTTTTGTGCGCCATCTGTCCTGTCCTGCACTTGTTCGCCCCAAACCTTCAGGGCAACAAAGGTTTGCTAATTCGCCCAGTCCGGCTTAGCCGACATGGATTTCCGTAATCTTCACCTTGGTAAAATGCTGGCGATGCCCGCGCTTGCGCCGCGAGTCCTTGCGGCGCCGCTTCTTGAAGGCAACTACCTTCTCGCCACGGCCCTGCTCGACAATCTCGGCCATCACGCTCGCACCACCAACGAGAGGAGCACCGGCACGTACCGTCTCGCCCCCCACCATTAGCACGTCGGCAAACGTCACCGCCGCGCCTGCCTCGCCCTCCAGCTTCTCAACCGAGAGCACGTCATCTTTCGCGACCTTGTACTGCTTGCCGCCAGTGCGGATCACCGCAAACATGGACCAAATCCTTGAAAAACGTTGCCTTTGCGCGCGCCAAGCTGTCCCAGCGGGGTTCCCGGGCGGGCTCCGAAAGGCGGGCACTATAGCGATGCGCGATTGGCGGTCAAGCAGGATCCTGCGGCCCAAGTGCGGGAGGGGTGCCACAGTCTGATCGCACCGTAACCGGATGGCACCAAAGGGTGGCCAAGCGGTGCAAGGGACCGAAAGCCTTCGCCAAAATCTGCCCGCCCCAGTATGGTGCGCGCGCATGCGCGCCATGATGGATGTTCTCTATAATTTCCATTGGATCGTGCCCGGCGAGGCCGCGCGCGCGGCTCAGGCCTATGCGGGAGGGCTTGGTCCATTTCTGCGCCGTCACAAAATTCGCACCGTGATCAATCTGCGCGGCGCCAATCCCGATTGGCACTGGTGGCATTATGAGCGCCGGATCTGTGCCAGCGAAGGCATCACTCATGTCGATGCCATGCTCTCGAGCAAACATCTGCCCTCACGAGCCATGCTGGCGGGCCTTCTTGAGGCGTTTGAACACAACCCCAGGCCCTTGCTGCTCAAATGCTCTGGGGGCCAGGATCGTACTAGCCTCGCGGCCGCTCTTTTCATTCTTTACCACCAAGGCTGGCAGGGCGAGGCAGCCGCACTCGCCCAGTTTGCACGCTGGCCCTATCTGCATCTGCCCAAACCTTATCAGCGTTGGCTACGCCTGTTCGTCGTCTATGCCAGGGAAGAAGGGCACGGCAGGGACCTCGCCGCGTTCGTGCAGCAGGATTATAGTGCCGGCGCGTTTCGGGCCTGGCTCGATGCTCGCGGTCAACGCAGCGCCTACCGCAATGTCTATCGTGAGGCCTCTTGATGCAGACCCTGTGCGTATGCAGAGCCCGGCCCATGGTTTACGGACCGCACCTGTCGCGCCACGCGCCCTTGAGGTTGGAGACCGCCAAGCCTGCGCCTCGCGGGGCTCGTTCAGAGCTGCAGGACTGATGCAACTGCCCCATGCCCTTGCCATCGCCGAAGGTGTCCAGCTCTGGCCTGAGGCGCTCGATCAGTCACAGCAAGCAGAATTGCTGGGGGCGGTACTGTCCGCGGTTGAAAAGGCCCCCTTCGTGCACCCAACCATGCCACGCACCGGCACCCCCTTTTCGGTGACCCAGACCAATTTTGGCACCTTGGGCTGGGTTTCCGACCGCGACGGCTACCGCTATCAGGAACTCCACCCCAATACCGGTAAGCCTTGGCCACCTATCCCCCCGATGCTCATCAGCCTCTGGCACGCGGCCCTGCCCGATGCCCCTGATCCGCAGTGCTGCCTGGTCAATTATTACGACGCCGGTGCGCGTATGGGGTTGCATCAAGACCGCGACGAGACCGCGCTCGATGTTCCAGTCCTGTCGGTGAGCCTTGGCGCGAAGGCGCTGTTTCGCCTTGGGGGCACAAGCCGGAAAAGCCCAAGCCGCAGCCTGACACTGCACTCCGGTGATCTGCTTGCCTTCGGTGGCCCCGCGCGACTCGCCTTTCATGGCATTGATCGCATCGTAGCGGGCAGCTGCGGTCTCGTTCCTGATGGCGGACGTATCAATCTGACACTGCGTCGGGTCTGAGCGATCGCGCAAAAAAGACGCCCGGTCAGGGGAATGACCGGGCGTCATGCGCCGTTACGCGCCGGTGTCGGGAGGGGATGACCGACACCACGAGAGGGCTCCATCCAGCTTGCGAGCGGGGGGGCAGTGCCTGCTGGATGGCGTCGTCGCCCGTCTCGTCCTACTACCTATGCAGCGAGGCAACAGTTTTCAAGTATTTTCTACATAAGATGACGTCATGATACAATTTTAATGGACAGTTGCTAAAACGGTACAGTTTGTTGGCGACAATCAATCCGCAAGGCCTAGGCGCCGGGCTGGCAGACAATGCCCTTTTCCGCGAGGAACGGGCCAAGCTCGTCGGCTTCGTACATTTCACGCAAAATGTCCGAACCTCCGACAAATTCACCTTTGACATAAAGCTGGGGAATGGTCGGCCAGTTGGAGAACTCTTTGACACCCTGACGAACCTCTGGGTCCTTGAGAACATCCACCGACTTAAACTTTACACCCAGGCTGGAAAGGATCTGCACCGCGACAGAGGAAAAGCCGCACTGCGGAAACACTGGCGTGCCCTTCATGTAAAGCACGACGTCATTATCTGCGATTTCCTTGGCGATCTGATCACGCACGCTCATTGCACGAGGCCTTTCAATGGACTGGAGGTAAACCCATGATCTAAGAACCGTGGCTCAGGGCGTCAAGATCAGCCTGGGTCCCCGGCATCTACCGCCATCACACCTTGACGCTGGTCTGCAGCGACAGGGCGTGCAGGACACCGCCCATGCGGCCCTTCAGCGCATCATAGACCATCTGATGCTGCTGGACCCGTGTTTTGCCCTTGAACGCACTGCTCGCAATCATGGCTGCGTAATGGTCATTGTCACCAGCCAGATCGGTGATCGTAACCTCGGCATCCGGGAAAGCTTCCTTGATCAGCCTTTCGATCTCTGCGGCCTGCATCGCCATTCCAGCACCTATTTCCTGTTCAACCCATTATACAAGTAGCAAGCGTGCATCAGAGCTGGGGCCGCCCCGACTGCACCCAAGAGCCACTGGATACATCAGTTCACGGGCGGCAGCTCGCCTTGCCCCATATAGGCGGGGAACCAGCCTTCATGCACCGCGCGCAATTGCTCGAGACTAAGCTTGGTTCCGCCGAGGACCAAATGATCGCCACACACCTCGCCAATCCGCCAGCAGGGTAGGCGCCGCCGCCGCGCTTCCGCCAGAACCTCGCCAGCCTGGTCAGCCGGCACGGACAGGAGATAGCGTCCCTGATCCTCACCAAACCAGAAGGCCACGTCATCGACCGAACCTGCAGCTGGTCCATCCCCACCTTTAGTTGGGGCAAGCACCACCCCAATATCACCCGCCAAGGCCATTTCGCTGACCGCCACGAGCAACCCGCCATCACCAACATCATGGCAGGTGTCGACGAGCCCCGCTTCGATCAAGCCTCGTACAAACCCGCCATGATCGCGCTCAGCCACCAAGTCGACCGGCGGCACAGCGCCCTCCTCGCGTCCCTCGATCTCACGCAGGAAAATCGACTGGCCGAGATGCCCTCGCGTATGACCAAGCAGCAGCAGGGCATCACCCTCACGCTTGAAGGCAAGGCTTGCCATGCGTTGCACATCGCCGATGAGCCCGATGGCACCGATCGTCGGCGTGGGCAGGATCCCTTCCCCATTGGTCTCATTGTAGAGTGAGCAATTGCCCGAGACGATGGGGCAATCGAGGACACGGCAGGCCTCGGCAATGCCATCGATCGCCGCCACGATCTGCCACATGATTTCAGGCTTTTGCGGATTGCCGAAATTGAGATTGTCAGTCGCCGCAAGCGGACGTGCACCCACGGCCGAAAGATTCCGACAGGCCTCAGCCACCGCCTGCTTGCCGCCCTCGAAAGGATCGGCAAAGCAGTAGCGTGGTGTTACGTCCGTAGTCATGGCCAGCGCCTTCTGGCTGGCATGGACGCGCACCACCGCAGCATCGCCACCCGGACGCTGTACCGTGTCGTTCATCACTGTGTGGTCATATTGTTCCCAGATCCAGCGACGCGCGCACAGATCCGGCGAGCCAAGCAGATGTAGCAGACAGTCACCCAGGGGCCGGTTCCGATCATAGGCGGGAACACCTGATGTGGCCGGACGGCGTTCAAAGGGCCGCTCATAGAGCGGCGCCGCATTGGAAAGCGCCCCCACCGGAAGATCGGCTACCACTTGACCTCTGTGTCGGACCACGAGGCGATCGGTGGGGGTGGTGACACCGATGACGGCAAAATCAAGCTCCCACTTTTTAAATATTGCTTCCGCCTGCTTCTCCCGCCCCGGCTTTAATACTGCGAGCATGCGCTCCTGGCTTTCCGAGAGCATCATCTCGTAGGCGGTCATCTCCGCTTCGCGCTGGGGCACCTTGTCGAGATCCAGATCGATACCGGAACCGCCCTTGTCCGCCATCTCGGCCGAGGAGGACGTGAGTCCTGCCGCCCCCATGTCCTGAATGGCGATAATCGCATCGGTCTCCATCAGTTCGAGGCACGCCTCGAGCAATAGCTTTTCGGTAAAGGGATCGCCGACCTGGACCGTGGGACGTTTTTCCTGTGCGTCTTCGCCAAATTCAGCTGACGCCATCGTGGCCCCGTGAATGCCGTCGCGTCCCGTTTTGGAGCCGATATAGACTACCGGATTGCCAGCCCCTTTGGCTGCCGACAGGAAGATCTTGTCGGCCCTGGCAAGTCCCACGCACATCGCATTGACGAGAATGTTGCCGTTATAGGAGCGGTGAAAATTGACCTCTCCCCCGACTGTCGGCACCCCCATGCAATTGCCATAGCCGCCAATGCCGGCCACGACACCTGACAGCAGATGGCGGGTCTTGGGGTGCTGTGGCGCCCCAAAGCGCAGAGCATTCAGCATTGCGATCGGCCGGGCACCCATCGTGAAGACATCGCGCATGATGCCACCAACGCCGGTCGCCGCCCCCTGATAGGGTTCGATGAAACTTGGGTGGTTGTGGCTTTCCATCTTGAACACAGCCGCATCGCCATCGCCAATGTCGACCACACCCGCATTTTCTCCGGGGCCCTGTATGACCCAGGGGGCCTTTGTCGGCAGGCGACGCAAATGCACCCGGGTGGACTTATAGGAGCAGTGCTCAGACCACATGACGCTAAACACGCCCAGCTCGACAAGACTGGGGGCGCGGCCGAGAAGCTCGAGGATACGGCCATACTCGTCCGCACTCAGGCCATGTTCGGCTACAAGTTCCGGCGTTATCCCACTCACAGTCACAGTTCCTCAGCGATTGGCATGGCCAGGGCCTGCCGTGTCTTTGCTGCCCGCATCCTTGACGCACAGACCCTCGGCAAGCCCATATGGTCTCATCCCAGGGTTTCAATGAGACTTTGGAACAGCGCCCGTCCATCGGTGCCGCCCAACAGCGGATCGCACACCCGCTCCGGATGCGGCATCAATCCCAATACATTGCGCTTTTCCGACAATATTCCAGCAATGTCGCGCGTCGAGCCATTGCAGTTGTGCCCAGGCGCATAGCGAAAGGCGACGCGCCCCTCGCCTTCAAGCCGGTCTAGCGTCGCCTCATCCGCATAGTAGTTACCCTCACCATGAGCCACCGGAAACGACACGTGCTGGCCCGCGGAATACTTGCGGGTAAAAGCGGACTGGCTCTCGCTCACCACCAGTTCGGTCATGTGACAGACAAATTTCAGTGCGGCATTGCGCATCAAAACGCCTGGCAACATGCGGGTCTCGGTCAGGACCTGAAAGCCATTGCAGATCCCCAGAACCGCACCACCCCGGTCGGCATGTGCGCGGACCGCAGCCATGACGCTGGAATGCGCGGCCATGGCCCCGGTACGCAGATAATCACCATAAGAAAAACCACCTGGCAGCACGACCAGGTCGATACCCGCTGGCAGTTCGCTCTGCTGATGCCACACCATCTGCGGCTTCTGACCGGTGAGCCCCTCCAGCGCGCTCGCCGCATCACGGTCGCAGTTGGAAGCAGGAAAGACGATGACGGCAGCTCTCATGGATGGCACCATTTGCCCTGAAATTGGAGCTTCTGCCCGCAAGCGCCCCTGTTTTGATTGACGCGGGCGTTTACAATTGTGAACCCGAAACCTGCACCACGGGGCTAGGATTTAAGTTCGATTTCGTATTTTTCGATCACGGTGTTGGCAAGCAGCTGCTCACACATATCCCTGACCGCGGCTCGCGCCTTCGTGGCATCGCTCTCAGCCAACTCAAGATCGATCACCTTGCCTTGGCGAACCTCACCAACGCCGTCAAAGCCAAGCCCCTGCAGGGCATGGCTGATGGCTTTGCCCTGAGGATCAAGAACCCCACTTTTCAAAGTTACAAAGACGCGCGCTTTCATCGAGCTGCTCATTTCACAAGGACCGGACCTTTGGCCTCTCCTTGCATTGATTCGGGCATAATTCCCAGCCGGCGGGCAACTTCCGAATAAGCCTCAACCACGCCGCCAAGGTCGCGGCGAAAGCGGTCCTTGTCCATTTTCTCGTTGGAATTGACGTCCCACAACCGGCAGGAGTCCGGGCTAATCTCATCGGCCAGCACGATACGCATATAGTCGTTCTCCCACAGGCGGCCAAATTCGACCTTGAAGTCGACCAGCTTGATACCCGCCCCGAGGAACAGGCCCGAGAGAAAATCATTGATGCGAATCGTAAGATTGACGATGTCGTCGAGGTCCTGCGGGCTGGCCCAACCGAACGCAGTAATGTGCTCCTCCGACACCCACGGATCATGGAGCTGATCGTTCTTGTAATAATATTCGATGATCGAGCGTGGCAGTGGTGTGCCTTCTTCGATTCCCAACCGTTTCGACATCGAGCCGGCGGCAACGTTGCGGACCACGACCTCAAGCGGGATGATCTCGACTTCCTTGACCAGCTGTTCGCGCATATTGAGACGTCGCACAAAATGCGTCGGTACGCCGATCGCGTTGAGCTGGGTCATCAGATATTCGCTGATGCGATTGTTGAGAACGCCCTTGCCGTCGAGCGTCGCCTTCTTGGTGGCGTCGAAGGCGGTCGTATCGTCCTTGAAGTACTGGATCAGGGTTCCAGGCTCGGGCCCCTCGTATAGGATTTTGGCCTTGCCCTCATAAATCATGCGGCGACGTTTCATGCGAGGTGTCCTGGTGGGGCCACTGGGCCCAAAACACGAGACGGGGCCTTGAGCCCCGCCGGGATGGCAATGTAGCGGATCGGCGCCGGGCTCGGCAACGCCTGACGGACAGGTGAGTTGGCTCGGACCGGGGCTCGCCGCAATCGGATCTTCTTGCCGGACCGCCAATGCGCTAAAGCAGGAGGGATTCAAGACCCTGCCACTCAGGGTCGAGTAGCTGCCAGGAGTTGTCATGAGCACTGCGTTTGACGAGCGCCGCCGGGCGCTGGAGGAAAAATGGGCCCACGACGAGGAGTTGCGCTTCAAGGTGCATGTCCGGCGGGCCAAACTGATGGGTCTTTGGGCTGCCGCCGAAATGGCCTTGAAACAGGCTGAGGCTGACGCTTACGCCAAGGCCCTTGTTGCCCTGGACATGTCCCAAGGAGGTGACGAGGAGGTCTTACACAAGATTCAGTCCGACTTTGCGGCCAAATCCATTGTCCGCACGGACCACCTCCTGCGCAGCAAGATGGAGGAACTCCTTGAGCTGGCCAAAGAGCAGGTCATGACCGAAGGCTGAGCCAGCCCGGCCCTCCACTCGGTGCAAAGATTGAACCAGGACGGGGAAGGCGGGCCATCATCCGCGGCCGTGCCCAGCGGCCTCAGGCCTCATAGCCTCGGTCCAGCTGGGCGCCTCGTCCCTGGGCTATAACGACAGGGCAGCTCCGATCCCGGAGGAGGTCCAGAAGGCCGTGGCCTTATCCCTTCCGGCCAGTTTCTGCCTCACCATATCGCCCCGGGACCGCGCGGCCCCCAAAGGCTCCCAGTCGAGCCCCTCACCCCCATTTGCATATCATTTGCCGGTTTGACGCAGAAGCGGAGCATCTCAGCTGCCCAGAGGCAGGCTTTCAACATCGGCAAATTGGCCATAAGCAGAGAATTCGACGTCGAAACGCAAGATAGACCCACGCAACAAAAGCCTGACCGGCACGCGCCAGCTGACGGTATGGCCGTTCCAGAAATTGCCTCTAATCGCAGGTATAATGCGCTGACCATCAAGCCTGAGAGAGCTGGCGCGCTGCACGGAGCCCGGCACCGTCACCGCAAACACATAGAGGTTACCCTTAAGTCGTCCTGGCAGAATTTTTGTCACACTCAGCCCGCTTTGGCCGGTCATCCGTGCCACGGCCCTGCGGGCATTGCCGAGCAGAAATGTTCGGCGCAACTGTACGCGTGTGGGGCCCAGACCAAAGAAGGAGTGACCGCGGACCTGCAACGATATGACGTCAAAGGGAAGCCTCAGGTCCGAAAGGCTGGCAAAGCTCACCTGGGCGGTTTGACGCACCAGGCCATGGCCCCCGTGAGTAATAACCGGTGGGGGCAGGCCAGAAAGATGCAGCGGCTTTTCTCCAAGCGCCTCACCGACAAGTCCTTGTCCAGCGATTGACACTCCGTAACTACCGCTACCATCGCGATTGATGTGCAGGCTCTGGTGCACGTCAAAGCACCCACCGAGGCTGAGAGCAAGACCAATACATAAGGCGCTGCGCCATAGCACAGCTGCGCATCGCGAATCCCGCGTTCGCCAGAGGGGCAGAATCGAAATGGGTGTCATCACTCGCAACATTACGCCACCCAGGCGCGCGGATCTACGGCGAAGAGTCCTGGGCAACCCGTTCGATGATGGCAACAAGCTGTTGCGGCGACGCCGGTTTGCGTACCACGGCGCTCGCACCAAGCTTTTGGGCAGCGCCTAAAAAATCATATTGACCACTCGTTCCACCACTAAAGACAATCACAGGTACCCTGGGATGAAGCCGGCGAACGTCCAGCAGAGTCTCAATGCCGTCCATGCCCGGCATAAAGACATCGAGCAGAAGAATGCAGTTGTTGTGACATTCCAGCAGATGCAAGGCCTGCCGCCCGTCATCGGCGGTAAAGCTCTCAAAACCCGCCCGCTCCAAGCAGAACTTATATGTGGTCCGCACTAACGGCTCATCGTCGGCGATGATTACGGTCGTCTTCGTTCCCACCAATGACCCATCCTGCCCCTTGCCGATCGACTATTTCGTGTAACTCTAAAACCAAGGTTAATAGGTCAACAATTTGGCCGTGGCGGTAGCAATGGTCACAGGCTGAGCGTCCAGGCAAGAAGCGCTCCAAGACCCTCATAAGTCTCCGGTTCCATTTCCTGCCAGCCGCATCCTTGCTTGAACCTTGGCTGCAGCTCAGTCCCCAACCCAGCTAATCCTGCAACACAAATAGGACGGGCAGACGGACTGGAAAGCTTCGAAGGAACGTGCAGGCGGTTGGTACCCGGGAGCCGGCCAGCTATCTGGCAGATCAAGACTCGTGGCCCGGCACTGCCGTCCGCCGGCCCGGATTAATTCGCCAGAATGACGGCAAAATAGACCACAAGCGCGCCCAAAATCGTTGCCAGCGAGGTCATGCTTTTGGGATGGGCATGAAAGCTTTCCGGAATGAGATCACTTGCGCCGAGATAAAGGAAAAAGCCCGCAAATAGAGACAGTACGAATGCAAAGCCCTCTTCCGGTAACCGCATCAGAAGCGTGGCAGCGATCCCGACCACCGGTGCCACGGCATCTGCCAGTACCCAGTAAGTTGCCTGCGCCCGGCTGCCGCCATTGCGGAAAATGACATTGGCAGTATTGATCCCGTCCGAGAAATCGTGCGCGATCACGGCCGCTGCAACGACAAGACCAATGGCAGAGGAAACCTGGAAGGCAAACCCGATCGCCAGGCCATCGCAGGCACTATGAATGACCAATGTAAGCCCGCCCAACATCCCTTTAGCCGAGTAGCGATGCCCCGATTCCACTGCTGGCTTCTGCGCGAGGCGATCGAGCAGCATGTAGAAAAGAAACCCCACGCCGGTCAGAAGCGCGGTAATGGCAACGCGATGAAACTGCTGGGCAAACCCATATGCCTCAGGCATGAGGTCAAAGAGGGCAACACCGAGCACCGCGCCGGCCGAAAACCCGAGGATGAGATGCAGGCGATCACGCAGATGAAGGGCTAGCGCGCCACCACCGACGGTCGCAAGAAAGACCAAAGGAGCAACAAGAAGAACCTGCACGTCAGCCGCACCGGTCGGATGCGCTGGACGGGCCGCAGCCTAAGCCTGTCAGCGCAGGCCATTGCAATCTACGGCGATGTCCAAGGATGAGCCCCAACGTTCGACACCCAGTCTGTGGGCTTTGGGCAATCAGCATCTGCTTTGCAACAGTCCTTGTAGTTTGCGAAACGTTTTCATCTGGCACAGTAACACAGGCAAGACAGGCTGGCGATCGGCTCCTGGAAACTAACGCCGCAGAGGGTTTGAGCGAGGCGTGGAGAGCCAGCCCGCGTCAAGGGCGGCTTCCATAGGGATGTGTGGGCTTTTCTATTCGCCGGATACAGGCTCAATCGTCTTGGCGCCGCGACGACCTCTGGAGGGCAGCGTGCGGGCATATCAGCTCCACGCATCAATCATTCGACAGGTAGGCGACCAGTTCGTTGATCTGGCGGTCTGTCAGCCGCAGTGCAGGATGGTTCATGGTTGCAGAGACCCGCGCCTGGGTACTGAAATCAATGAGCGCCTGGTTCAGATAGGCTGCATGCTGACCGGCGATCCGAGGTGTGGTGGCGGCGCCCGCACCGTGTGCACCATGGCATTGCTGGCAGGCAGGAACACCTGGGGCACCAAGGTGGAAGAGTGCCTCGCCTTTTGCGGCCAGGGGGGGCTTCGGGGCTGGTAATGTGGGATCCTGGGCTGCGTAAAAGGACGCCAGAGCGTCAATGCGTTCAGCCGTGATGTTAGCTGCCACATCCCACATCACGTAGCTTGCGTGTGGCGCTTGGCGCGTGAGATCCAAAAAGCCCTTCAAGCGCTGGATCAGGTAGGCCTTATGCTGACCGTTCAGGCGGGGTACCTTGCCTGATGGGCTGTCGCCGGTGCGACCGTGACAGGAAGCGCATTGTTCTGTCACGCTGCCGGGGAGCACACCCGGAGCGGGATTGGCCTCCGAGAAGGAGGCCGCCACAAGGCTCATGGCCGCGCAGAGCAGCGTGACCTTGCTGAGTTGTGTGACTTGGCCGGAAATAGACATGTTCGCATCCTTGTGAAGGAGGTGGTAGCCGCTACCCCGTCATGAAAAATTTCGCCTTCAGCTTGAACGCCCGGGCAAAGCCACAAAACCTAAAATGGCGGCGCGCTCAGCTCAGGGCATAGAGTGCTCAGAGCGCCGGAACCGAGCATTGACGCAACGCAATCCCTCCCCAGGATGGGTGCGCGTGTCGTTCGGCGTCTGGCAACGGCCACACCTAGGATTAGGATGCGCCAAAGGACGATCAGTCGCGCGACGACCTGGGCCAGTTCCCTGCTGCGACAAAGTGCCGGCCGCCGTCACGATTAATTCTGAACGTCAATCCACTGCTCTTGGCACCGACCGGGACGGATCCTTCCCGGAAAAAGCTCGCCTTTGAGAATTAAACGTGCTTAATGATAGAATTCCAAAATGCCTTCTGGATGGAGAAGGACTGTGGAACGCGCCATACTGAAGGGTAATATCGCCCGCTACCACAATCTTCTCGAAAGTGGTCAGGCCAAGAATCGCTCTGTCGTGATGCAGCTTCTGGCTGAGGCCGAGCGTGAGCTGCGCGAACTTGAGACCGTGTCCACCCACGACCTGGCCCGCACCGACAGCATTTTCCGCGCGATCGCGGAAACCGCCCTGGATGAGGCGATGCGACTGACACGCGCCCATTTTGGCACAATTCAGGTCTACGACGATGTTTCACGCACACTCGTGATCCTGGCGCAACGGAATTTCCGCAAGCCCTTTCTCGACCACTTTGCAGTCGTCACTGTCTTTGACAGCTCCGCCTGCGCGCGCGCGCTCGTAGACAAAAAGGCTGCCCTTATAGAAGATGTCGACGCGGATCCTGCATTTGCGCCTCATCGCCATGTGGCTCGGGAAGCAGGATTCCGTGCCGTAATATCTGCGCCGATGATTGGCCCGCGCGGCAATCTGATCGGCATTCTGTCAACCCATTTCAGCCAGCCACGGCAGTTTGCGCCCGACGAGGTCGCTGCACTGACAAACTATGCCACGTCGGTGACGCTTGGATTGGACCGCAGGCTTACGCCCGATGATGAGGTCGATGGGACGCCCTCACCAAGTCAGGCTGTCATCGGTCGACACACAGCTCCCGCACCGCGCAGCCCCGACTGAGCCCCGCGGGGGTACCCAACCATATTGGCCGGGCGGAAGGTATCGCTCGTAATATCGAGCAGAGGCCCGCGCCCTTCCGCAAGTTTGCGTCAGACTTTGTGGAAGATCACGCGCGCCAATTGATGGACGCGCACCATCCGACAAGAAGGTCACCGACCCGTAGGGCACTCTGCGTTGCGCGCTCGTGGTCGCAGTCAGGCCGCCGCGTCGGCGAGCGGCACAAAGCTACCGGAGTAGCGGGCGATTTGGCCTGCATAGGATCGCATACGCAGGTCCGATTTGATGATGTGATCCACGAGCCAGAAATGCAGGAACTCTGTCATCGTCGTGTGCAAACTTATCAGTTCTGGCCGTGGCGTGACACTCACCATGGCAAGATCACCTGCCGTCTGCACGAGCGTGGCAAATCTCCGCCGAAGGTCTTCCATCTTGCGAAATAATACCAAGTGTTCACGCTGATGTGCTTCGCCAAAAGGGTACTTGATCGCACATTGCAACTGTTCTTCGCGCTGAAAGTGTACCGCGGTATAACGATCGAGACGCTCGAAGATGTGCTGCAATTCGAACATACCGGCATCGTCCAGTCTCGCATTGCAGAATTCGTTGATCAGGCCAATCAGCGTATGATGATCATGATCTATGACGCCATGATCAATTGTCATCCTGTCACGCCACTGTATCGTCATTGCTGCCCCCCAGAGCCATACACTAAATGACCCCACTACTCTGAAATATGCGTAAACACCTGGTGGCATAAGTGATAACTTTCAGCAGTGCCGGCGCGAGAAATGACGACAACACCTGACGTCGATAAACGCTTGCACGCTTCGCCGCCACAAGATGCCCGCCACGGTAATAGGAATTTTGTCATCGACATCGTTCAAGTGCGACGGAGCTCTTGGCAAAATGCGCTACTATCGCCCGCACCGCGGCATCTCGCCTGCTGTCACGACCGCTCGCTTTGCCCATCCGCAAAGCTTTAAGCGCTGGAACAGTCTTTCTTGCCTTACTGACCTGGCCGCGAAGCGAGTTGAACACACAGAAAAATCAACCACCTTTCACACGAGTGACCGAGGTCGCCGGGCAGTTACCGATACAGATCCTCGCAATTGGATTGCACCGCCGGTATTAGGGAGACAGGGGGCAGCGACCTTCATTTGCTACGCAGCGTGGAAAACGGCGGTGTGCTCTGCAGGAAAGCGAGCTGTGAGGGTCGTTCCACAATTTGGTTCGCTCTCAATGATGAGATCCCCACCAGGTAATCGGCATCCCCAAGATAAACCCGGGACGGACGAGGCTGCCCGTGCGCAGAACCCGTTTGCAGAATGGGTACAGTGAACGGTTCGCCCACATTTGGTCATGGACCGGAGATCAATCTGGTCAGTGTGCTGGCGAGATAGACGCCCCCGGACCAAAGCACACTTCGCTGACCGTAAGGGCGGCTTGGAATTTGTTCTCGATGGGAGTTGGCGGTTTAGGCGTTGCGTGCCATCAAACCTCCGTCGACCGGAATGGTCGTTCCCGTGATGTAGGATGATGCGGGTAGGCACAAACTCAGCGTAACATGGGCGACCTCCTCCGGCCGACCATAGCGGCGCAATGCCGTTCGGCGCTTGGCATAGATTGTCTTTTGTTCCTCCGGGATGGCCTGTGTCATTCCGGTGTGAATGGGTCCCGGACAGACACAATTGACAGTGATCCCTTCCGGGCCGAGTTCGACGGCGAGCGCGCGTGTCAGACCCGTGACGCCGGCCTTGGCGGCAGAATAGGCGCTGTCGAGCGCAGTGGCGCCGAGCGCTTCGGTCGAGGCGATGTTGACGATGCGCGGGCTTTTCGACCTGCGCAGATATGGCAGCGCGGCGCGGATAATGCGCTGGTGAGCGGTAAGACATACCTGAATCATACGCCCCCACAACGCTTCATATTCCTCGCTGTCGATGGACTTGAACCCGGCAATTCCGGCGTTGTTCACGACGCAGTCAAGCGCGCCAAAATGTCGGGCAATCTCGTCTACGACTGTTTCGATAGATGCCTTATCACCCACATCAAGCTTCCATGCCTTCGCCTTGCCTCCCTTTGCGGCAATCGCGTGGGCCACCGCGTCTGCGCCTTCCAGCGTGTAGTCCGTCACTGCGACGTTAGCGCCATCGGCAGCAAAGACTTCTGCCGTGGCACGCCCCATACCGCTGGCCGCACCGGTGACCAGCACAGTCAATCCTCTTACCGAACGCACAGCATCGCTCATGAGCTGAACTCCATTTGTCGTCTGTCCAACACTTTCCTATCCGGAACCACTAGATATCCCAAAGGTCGAATCCGTGCCCCTGGCCAGCAAAATTGTGCCCCCACTTCGCCTCCAAACTGGGGAGACGCATCTCCACAAGCGGAGACGCGAGGGCTGAAACCGCGGAATGTCCCTGTTCGACCTGTCTCTACGCCCGGTCAGCCGGTAAACAGCGTGCGAATTGCCGCGGAACGCGTGACTTTCACGCGAGCGGTCGCAGAATACGAGTTCGTCGAAAAGTGACTGGCGCAGCGAACGGCCAGAGACAAAATCTGCACTTCCATAACTGGTTGAATTTACGAAGATATCGGCCGGAGCGGCCACCGCTGCCCTACCGCCCCGCTCCACGGAGAAGCCGAAAAGTCGAGTTGGGCTTTGGGGGCCCTTTCAGCGTCCTCCACCAAGGCTTCCAAGAAGGCGGTTCAACTCGGCGATTTTTTTCTGGCCACAGACAGGGTCTCGTCGGCCAAAGGGTTGGGGCGGCCGGCGAGGACCATAAATCCTGTCAGTACCGTGTCCGAGTAGTGAGCCAGAAGTGCGAGTGTACGGACCGGAGAATGAATGGCGCGCCTCGCTGGATGAAAACGACAAATATGTTTCGCCTCTTCTACTACGATAGGGTCGCCGATCACCGCTAAACGCCGAATCCCGCCGTCGACGGCCGCCGACGTCGCGCCATTTTGTGCAGATCCTCCCAGGCTCCATTGCTCGTTGTTGGATGCAATACGAAGGCTGGCGAAAGTTCAAGCCTCGCTCAATGGGCTGGTTGTCGAACTGGACGCCGGAACCAGACCACGCCGCGGGCGCTGAGTGGATCGGGGGAAAAGCCGGCCGTTTTCCTGGCGGCCCGCACCCTATGGCGGACCTTCGGGATTTCAGAGAGAAGTCGTGAGCCGACTTAGCCGGCTGGCCGATCATGAAACACAGCCTCGATGTTATGGCCATCGGGGTCCAGTACGAACGCCCCATAGTAGCCGGGGTGGTAGTGAGGACGCAGCCCTGGGCCGCCATTGTCTGTTCCACCGGCGAGCAGGGCTTCACGGTGGAACGCATCGACAGCCTCCCGACCGTTGGCCCTGATGGCGATATGGAGCTTCCCGGATGTGGGGTCATGTTCCGCAATCCAGAACCATGGTCGCGTATCACCGTAGCCGGTAGCTTTCACCGTCGCGCTGCTATCGTCGAAGAGACGCCGCACACCCAAGGGTGCCAAGGCTCGATCGTAGAACTGGACCGAACGCTCGAATTCCGACACGCCGAACGTCATATGATCAATCATCGCCGGTCCCAATTGCCCGTTTGAAAAAGCGTAACCCGCCGCCCGGGTGTCTGCCATAGAGACGCCTCTCTCCACGGCACGGCACGCTCAAATCGAACACCTCAAATAGGTCGCCGTATGATTGCGACGCCGATTCATCCCTAATGAGGCGAGGGCTGCCCGATGGTCGATGTTTCGAGACAAGAGGCGGCCCAGACCCCGTTGGCGTTCCCGACAGATCGCCACAATAGAGTTGACTTGTTTGCCTGTTAGGCGTACATTGAGGGCGTAAGAGATGTCCTTGATTGGAGCCGAGCACATGCCAGTAAACCGTACCGGCGATCACGATAGGCGCAATCGTGACGAACGCCTCGCGTTCCGACTGGACGAAGACACCAAGGATCTGATCGAGCGGGCGGCGCTTCTGTCGCGGCGCAAGGTCAGCGACTTTTGCTTGACCGCGCTCACCGATGTCGCCCGCAAGACGATCGCCGAGCATGAAACCTTGGTGCTGTCCGACCGTGACCGCGATGTCTTTTTCGACACCCTGATCAACCCGCCCGAGCCCAACGAACGGCTCGTGCGCGCCCTGGCTGATCATAAGCGCCGGGTCGCGCAGTAGGCATGGCGGCGCCCGACCCCGATTGTCGGATCGAGCCGCTCGCGCCGCACCATGACCGGGCCGGCTTCACCTGCGGTATCGACAGCCTGGATCGCTATTTCCGGACCCAGGCGAGTCAGGACATGCGCCGCAAGGCGAACGCCGTCTTCGTGTTGGTCGCCCCCGATAGTCCTGCGGAAGTGCGGGGCTACTACACCCTGTGCGCAACGGGGGTATCGCAGGGCGCCGTGCCCCCCGCCGCCCGCAAGCATATCCCGCGCTATCCACTGGTCAGCGCGACCTTGGTCGGACGCCTGGCCGTGTCGCAAGCGCGACAGGGCGAAGGCCTGGGATCGCTGCTCCTGGCGGACGCCGTGCGGCGAGCCTATGCGAGCGCCGCCTCCGTCGGGTCGTCCATGCTGGTCGTGGACGCGATCAGCGAGCGCGCGGCCGCCTTCTACGAAGGCCATGGCTTCGTGTTGTTGCCCGAATCGCTGCGCCTGGTGTTGCCGATGGCCACGCTCGGCGGGCTGCTGCAATCGTGAACCATTCCTCCGCGCTGACGAAAGGATATCGCCATGACCCAAGCCGCACTGGCTATCGAGGAAACGGCCACGGTCGTGGCGACCGCCCGCGTGGCGCTCTATCTGCGCGTCTCGACGCCACGCCAAGCCGAGCACGATCTGTCGATCCCCGACCAGCGGCGGCAGATGGAAAACTATTGCCTCGCCAAAGGCTGGGAGGCGGTCTCGGAGTTCGTCGAGCCGGGCAATAGCGCGACCGACGATCGCCGGCCGGCGTTCCAGGCGATGATCGACGCGGCGATGGAGAAGCCGCCAGCGTTCAACGTCATCGCGGTCCACAGCTTCTCGCGCTTCTTCCGGGACCAGTTCCAGTTCGAGTTCTACATCCGCAAGCTGGCGAAAAACGGGGTCCGGCTGATCTCGATCACGCAGGACCTCGGCGACGATCCGATGAGCGTGATGATGCGCCAGATCATGACGCTGTTCGACGAGTACCAGTCGAAGGAGAACGGCAAGCACACGCTGCGGGCCATGAAGGAGAACGCCCGCCAGGGCTTCTGGAACGGCTCCCGACCGCCGCTGGGCTAACGCGTCATCGCGGCCGAGCACCGTGGAACCAAGGTCAAGAAGACGCTGGAGATCGATCCCATCCACGCCGAGACGGTGCGGCGCATCTACCGCATGGCACTGAACGGCCTCGACAACAGCGGGCCGATGGGCCTGAAGTCGATCACGACCTGGCTGAACGATCACAACGTCGGCACGCGCGACGGCGGACGCTTCGGCATCGCCGCCGTGCATCAGATCCTGACCCGCACCACCTACATCGGCCAGCATCGGTTCAACTATCGCGACTTCCGCACCAAGGCGCGCAAGCCCGAGGCCGAACACGCGGTCATGGACGTTCCGCCGATCGTGACGGAGGCGGAGTTCGATGCGGTCCAGCGGTCGCTCAAGGCCCGCAACCCGATGGTCATGCCGCCTCGGGCGGTGAGCGGGCCGACGCTGCTGACCGGCATCTGCTTCTGCTCCCTGTGCGGCGGCGCTATGACGCTTCGCACTGGCCACAGCAGCACGGGGCAGGAGTACCGCTACTACACTTGCTCGACCAAGGCGCGGCAGGGCCCCAAGGGCTGCCCGGGCATCACGATCCCCATGGCGCGCCTAGACCAAGCCGTCATCCACCATCTGGAGTCCCGTCTGCTCGATCCCCAGCGCCTGGAAGCGCTGATGGAGCAGTTGCTCGAACGGCGTGACGAATGGGTTGATCGTCGCCGATCCCATGTGTCGGACCTGCGGCGTCGCGCCACGGAAGCCGACGCCAAGCTGAAGCGCCTCTACGACGCCATCGAGAACGGCGTGATCAATGCGAATGATCCTTCCCTCAAGGACCGCATCGCCGAGCTGGCCACCACCCGCGACCAGGCCGGAGGCGACGCCGATCGGGTCGCCGCGGCGATCGAGCGGATCGGGCCGGTGATCACGGCCGAGAGCCTCCAGGCGTTCGCCCTGGCGGCCAAGCAACGGCTGCGGACCGAGGAGGGCGCTTACCGCCGCGACCACCTGCGCGCGGTCGCCCAGCGGGTCGAGGTTGTAACCTATCTATCCGGTACGATCTGTGACCTATGTCTTCGGTCCGTACAGTACGGGAATGGCGCGCCCGAAAGGATTCGAACCTCTGACCCCCAGATTCGTAGTCTGGTGCTCTATCCAGCTGAGCTACGGGCGCCGAGCCAAGGGCGCAGAACCTATTGGGGCTCGCGCGCAAAGGCAAGCGGCCCCTTTCGCTTTTGGCACGCTCCCGGGGGCCAAAGCTCGAGCATCGTGGTAGCATTGCGCCAAGTGCCCGCTCCGCCCACCGATTTCGGGGATTTGACAGTGCCTGCGCCCTTGTCCCGCGCCATGGGCGTCGGTAAGAGTGGGGGAGGGCCCGGCGCCGTCGTGTTTCGGGTCTGCTGGGCGTGCGACATGCGGGCGAACATGAGACGAAAGTCCCAAGAGCACGGTCGCGGGTAGCAGCGGCAGGTCGGGGGCGGGGATCATCGCGACCACCTGGGGCAATCAGGCGGAGACCAGTGATGAGGGGATTTCACGTGGTGCAGGCAGACAAGACGCGGTCGCTGCGCTCGCTGGCCTTGCTGGCGTCAGCGTTGACGATTGCTGTAGCGTTGAGCGGCTGCAGCACCATAGACAGCACACTGTTCGGGTCCTCGCAGCCATCGCCTGGCCAGACCGCCTCACCACCACCATCCTCGCAAGAGCTGGAGAGCTCTCAGGCAGGGGGTGTGACGGGCACCACCTCTGGTTCGGCCACCGCGGCTGCGACCGGGAGGCCGGGAACAATTTCTCCAGTTCAGATTGCACCGGTGGAGGATACAGGAACGGCAGTCGGCCACACGGTCATGGCACTGCACAGCGACCTGTCGGGGATGCAGGATCAGATCATGTCGGCGGCCGGCAAGCTGAGCGATCTGGAGGCCTCCAACGCCCAGTTTGCCAGCACCTATTTCGACGACAAGGCACAGATCACCACACGCCTGCAGCTGGGAACGACCCGCGGCAACCCGCATCTCGTGCAAAAATGGAATGCAGCCCAGAGTGCGCTTGATTCCCTCACCGTAAACATCAACGCCCTCAATAACCTCGGCCAGCACATTTCCGACATTTCGAGCCGGGCGCATTACATGCTTAATACCATCCATGCGACCTACAATGTTTCCGGCGCCGTGGATGAAGATCATCGTCAGCTTGACGTGCTTGACGATGAAACCAACCAGACCATTGTCATCATCGACCGCCTGCTCAAACAGGCAACGGGAGACATTCAGAGACAGACTGCCTATGTCGCCACTGAGCGCGGCAGCTTGACCACTTTGGCCGCAGCAATTCAGAACGGTCAGCTCTATGGTGCAGGTGTTGGCGGAGTTCTGGCAGCAGGGGTCTCGCCATCATCCAGCTATGTCGCCAACTCGACACCTCTGGTCACCATCCGCTTCAAGCATGCCCACATCGCCTACAAGCAGATCCTTTATTCGGCACTGCAGCAGGCGCTCAAGGAACGTCCCGAGGCAACCTTCTCCGTGGTCGCCATCTCGCCGACACGCGGAAGCGCCCCCGCCGTGCAGCTGGCCCAAACAGTGGCTGAACGCCACGCCCGCCAGGTGCTGCGAGCAATGACAGAGATGGGTATCCCAAGCGCAAGGTTGTCACTGTCGTCAGCCACCGACCCAGGGGTTCACACAACTGAAGTCCGCGTCTTCGTGCATTGAAACAGCACGCCATTCCTAGCCCAGCGCGTTTTGGCAGCAATTGAAAAGATTGAACCCTGGGCCACGTGGCTCAGATCCGCGCCCGAAGCAAGCGGCGGGCACTGGGTGTGGTCTTGCGCTTATCTACAGATGAATTCGCGATAACTCGTCAACCTGCCCACAGTGCGGGCTTCATAGACACCGCGAGCAATGGCGCGGGCAAGACAGTCCGCAGCCGCGTGGCCGATCTGCATGGTTTCGAGCGGACTTTTGTCAGCTCGGCTCGACCGTCCCGTCGAAATCGCAAAGACAAGATCGCCATCAAAAGGCGTATGCACGGGACGCAGCGCCCGGGCAAAACCATCGGCGGCCATGATCGCGACGCGCCTGAGCTCAAGCTTGTCCAGCACAGCGTCGGTCGCCACCACGGCTATGGTGGTATTCGCACCGGCCTGTGAGCCGAGCTTCATGTCGGATGGCAGCGCTGCGGAAACGGCGGGAAATTCCGCCCCTGGCCTTCTACCACCAAATTCGCCCTGCTGTTCAAATGGCCAGGCCCAGAATGCGTCGCTGTGCGGCATGAGAGCCGAACCCACCGCATTGACGGCAACCAGCGCTCCCACTGTGGTGCCATCGTCCAGACGCCAGGAGGCACTGCCCAAGCCACCCTTCAAACGGCCGCAAGCCGCTCCCATTCCTGCGCCAGCATTGCCCAGGGCGAAATCGACGCCGGCTCCTTGCGCAGCGGTCAGCCCAAGTTGGCGATAAGGAGGCTCCTCCCCCCAACTCTTGTCACCGCCATTATTCAGATCAAAGAGGATGGCGCCACAAACAACGGGCACCAAAGGCGCATCAGGGGCAATCTGATACCCTTGACCCTGAGCCCGCAAGAAGGACTGCAGGCCACTGACGGCGTCGTTGCCAAACGCCGACCCCCCTGAAAGGCAGATCCCATCAATGGCCGCCACCAGATTTTCCGGTGCGAGCACAGCCACGTCCCGCGTTCCGGGAGCGCCACCGCGTATGTCAACCGCCGCACAGAATGGCTGATCCCCCATGATCACGGTCACGCCACTGCGCAGGCGCTCGTCGTCGGCATTGCCGACTTTGAGACCGGCGACGTCGGTAATGAGGTTGCGCGGCCCGCGTGTCATGAACCAACGCTAGCGCGCCTTTGCGACCATGAACAGTCGCCGGAACGGAAATAGAGTGACCCCGCTGGCACGACGCGGATAGCTCGTGGCCAGCGCGGCGCGATACTCGTCGAGAAATTCTGTGCGCTCAGGTTCGCGAAGCGCCTGAACAAAAGGGCGCAAGCCCGTGCCACTCATCCAACGATAGACCGCTTCTTCGCCCTCAAGCGCCTGGACATAAGTGGTTTCCCAAAGATCGATGGCCGCAGCATAGGGCTCCAGTATGGCGAAATATTTTTCGGGCGATCCTACAGGTGTTGTCGCTCCTATACCCTCAAAAGACCGAGCCCACGCCTTTGCGCGCGCCACCGATCGAATCAGCGTATGGCTGGGTTCGTCAAAGTTGCGGGGCATCTGCACGGCAAGACTGCCGCCCTGAGCCAGTCCCTGCATCAGCCGTGGCAACAGCTGCTCATGATCACCAATCCATTGCAGCGTCGCGTTGGCAAACAGCACGTCATAGCCCGTTTGAGCTGACCACTGCGTCAAATCAGCCTGAAGCCAGCGCGCGGCGACCTTGCTTGCGCGCGCCGTCGCGAGCATCTCGGGCGAGGAATCGATGCCCCAAAGCTCGGCATCGGGCCATCTGGCAGCTAAAAGCGCCGTGGAATTTCCAGGGCCACAGCCCAGATCGGCGACGCAACGCGGGTGCTGGACAGCGATCCGCGCGAGAAGCTCACGCGCCGGGCGGGTCCGTTCGGCCTCAAATACCAAATAGCTGTCAGGATCCCACGTCATCTCTCACTCCGGTCGGGAATAACAATACGAAAGCGCGTGCCACGGGTGTCACTGGCCACCAGACTGACCTCCCCGCCATGGGCTCGGGCCAATTCGCGACTGATCGCAAGGCCGAGCCCGGTTCCCCCGCTGCGCGCGGCGCTGGCAAAGGGCTGGAACAGGCGTGTCTCCACCCCAGTCGGCAATCCAGGTCCATTGTCAACAATATCAATCTCGACTGTGCGGCCGGAGCGCCTGGCGATTACCTCCACGGCCCCGCCCTCAGGCACAGCTTCCACAGCGTTGCGCAGCAGGTTCAGCAGGATACGATAAAGCTGATCGGGATCGGCATCGATCTCGAGCTCCGCATCAACCGTATCACTGAACCTCACGCGCTTATGCCCTGAACCGGCAAGCGCCGCCTCGCCGGCTTCTGCAACAAGCGGGGCAAGCGCCAGCCGGCGCCTTGCGGGCGGCCCTTCGTCGGCGCGTCCGAACCGCATCGTGTTGGTGGCAAGAGCGACTGCACGGTCTATCGATCCAACCAGGCGTGGTGCCAGGCGTTTGACGACAGGATCCTCGCTGTCCCGCAAACGATCGGACGCAAGCTGGGCGCTGGCCAAAATATTGCGCAGGTCATGCTGGATCTTGGCAACGGCAGCGCCAAGAGTGGCTAGCCGCCCCTTCTGCTGCAAGAAGCCATAAATCTCGCGCTGCATCGCCCCCAGTTCGCGCTCGGTGATCCCGATTTCATCTCGCCGTGGTGAGGTGCTGATGATGCGGGCCGGATCTTCCGGATTGGCCCGAAACGCGATCATGGCTTGGGCGATACGACGCATTGGCTGGACAAAGCTACGATAGAGACTGAAAAATACCAGCACTGCCGTCATCAGCGACACGAACAACGCCAAGGCCAGGATACGACGGGCGTAAGCGTCAAGCTTGGCACGAATGGTGGCGTCACCGACCAGAACTTCAACCGTCTGCGCACCGGGAATGCGCGTGCTGGAAATCACGTGAACCACCTGATTGCCATGACTGAGCAGACAATCGAGAGCATTATAAATTTCGCGAAAGAAACTCTCGTGGCGCAGGTCAATGGTCACATCTATTTTCCTGGGCATGCGCGTGACCAAAAAGAGCTCGCGCTGTTCAGGACGCTTCAGCATTACCGCACTGGCGCCGGCACGAGCCAGAAGCTCGCCGCGCAGCCGCGCAGAGAGAGATTTGTCGCCCAGTTCGGTAAAAGGCAGAATTGCGATTTCCGCAGATTCGATATGCTGCGCCAGCAACGCCCTGTGATAGCTGGCGATCGACGGCAGGAAGATCACGCCTTCCGTCACCATGACAAAGAACAGCGTCAGCAGGAGCAGCCGGCCCGACAGGCTATGGGCCACGAGCTCATAGCCTGCCTTCAGACGCGCGCGAATGGCCTCGAACATCGCCGCATCAAGCACCAAGCTTGCCGCAAAATGAAGTCTGCCCCTGAGGTCGGGTAGAAAAGCAGATGAAATTCTTCGCCCCTGCGGTGCACAATCACCACCGTCCGCGCCAGATCCGCGTCGTCTGCCTTGCTCCAGTCGGCCATAGACCGGCCCCTGGCGCGTCTGCCTTGCCCCTTTGCCGGACCATCCCTCGTGCGGCCATAGGGCGCCCCCTGGTTCCGGACGCGGGGTCCCCGCGTCTCGGGAAAAAATCTTGCCGTCGTGACAGGAGGTTGACAGAGGCAGACCTGCTGACTAGAACCCCCGCTTTCGTCGCAACGGGACATCCTCCCTGGAGCAGGGCCATGAAACGCACCTACCAACCTTCCAAGCTCGTGCGCAAGCGCCGTCATGGTTTCCGTTCCCGCATGGCAACCAAGGCTGGACGCCTCGTGTTATCCCGCCGCCGTGCCCACGGCCGCAAAAAGCTGTCCGCCTGAGAAGACCGTGGCGGGCCATTCCCCGCCTGAGGCGGCATCAAACAGCCCAGTTCCGGCCCCATCTGGGTCTGGCCCTTGCCAAGGTTCAGCCCAACTGAGGCTTGCCACACTTGCAAGGCGCACCGACTTTTTGCGCGCCCAGAAGGGCATCCGCCGCCGTGAACGTGGACTTATCCTCGAAGCCTGCCCCACCCCGCCACATCTCCACCGGCCCGGCGCCATCCGCGTGGGTTACACTGCCAGCCGCAAGGTTGGGGGGGCGGTGGCCCGCAATCGCGCCAAAAGACGGCTGCGCGCGGCCGCTGCGGCCTTGCTTCCCCTTTATGGCTACGATGGCAGCGATTATGTTCTCGTAGCCAAAGCAGAGACGCTGAGCCGGCCCTTTGGCGATTTGCTAGCCGATCTGGTCGGCGCCATACAGGCAGCCAATTGCCGCTTGGAACCGCCACCGCCGGGGCGACCGTGATGACTGCGGCCCAGGCCAAAACCGAGAATGACATGGTTTTCATGACCCTTTTCGCGGGCGGTGTGCGCAAGGTTGCGACAGTCATTCTGCTCGCCCCGATTTTTGCGTATAAACTTCTCCTCTCACCGCTCCTGCCACCTGCATGCCGCTTTCAGCCCACCTGCTCGGCGTATGCCATCGAGGCCATCAAGCGCCACGGCCCCTTCTTCGGTCTGCTGCTTGCGCTGCGCCGGATCGGTCGCTGTCACCCCATTTCCTGGCTCGGCGGTTCGTCGGGCTTTGACCCCGTCCCGCCCAAGGCTTCAATCCGTCGATGAACGAAAACCGCAATCTTCTGCTCGCTTTCATACTCTCGGCTGCCATTCTGATTGGCTGGCAGTATATCGTGCCCCATCACCCGGCAAAAACCGGCCCGCAGCCTCATGGCCAGTCACACCACGTGGTCGCGGCACCCAGCACGCCGACGGGGACCGTACACGGGGCGGCCACCATCAGCCTGAACAAGGCCATCGGCTCATCCGGGCCGCGTGTCATCATCGACACGCCATCGGTTGATGGCTCGCTGCGCCTCAATGGCGCCCGCTTCGATGATCTGAAGCTCAAGCGCTATCATTTGACGATCAACCCCAAGAGCCCGCAGATCGATCTGCTCGCGCCCGCAGCGACTGCGCATCCTTATTATTCCGTCTTCGGCTGGGTGGCCGCCCCCGGAGAACACATGACAACTCCCGGCGCCAACACGCCGTGGAAGCTTGTACACGGCAATCGTCTGACACCTCAGACGCCGATCACCCTCAGCTGGAATAATGGCCAGGGTCTTGTCTTCACTCGCACCATCTCGGTCGATGACAATTACATGTTCACGATCCGCGATCGCGTCACCAATACTGGCGACAAGCCGGTGACCTTGTTCCCCTACGCCTACGTGGCTCGCGAAAACCCGCCGACAACGAAAAGTTCATGGTATCTGCACGAGGGCTTCATCGGCGTGGCAGGCGGCAGCGAGAAAGATGCCGACTACTCCGACTTCAAGGGCGGCAAGCCTCCGCAGACCTTCGACTCAAAAGGTGGCTGGTTTGGCATCACCGACAAATATTGGATGGCCGCGGTCATTCCACCGCAAAACGCGCAGATCGCAGCGGCCTACCGTGCGGTAGCAGGTACGCACGCAACCGCCTATCAGGCCGATTACCGCGTCTCGGCGCAGACGATCGCGCCCCATAGCAGCCTTAGCATTGCCCAGCATTTGTTCGCTGGCGCCAAGGTCGTACAGCTCCTCGATCAGTATGCGAGCAAGCTCGGAATCACCCATTTTGACCTGGCCGTGGACTGGGGCTGGTTCTGGTTCTTCACCAAGCCCATCTTCTTTCTGCTCGACACCTTCTATCACTGGGTGGGCAATTTCGGTGTCGCCATCCTGTTGCTGACCGTCACCATCAAGCTCGCCTTTTTCCCGCTGGCCAACACCTCCTTCAAATCCATGAGCAGGATGAAGAAGCTCCAGCCGGAGATGGAGCGCATCCGCCAGCGTTTTGCTGACGACAAACAGCGCCAGCAGCAGGAATTGATGGATTTCTACAAGCGCGAGAAGGTCAATCCGGTATCGGGCTGTCTGCCAATGCTGATCCAGATGCCCGTGTTCTTTTCGCTCTACAAGGTCCTCTATGTCACCATCGAGATGCGTCACGCACCCTTCTTCGGCTGGATTCACGATCTGTCCGCGCCTGACCCAACCTCGATTCTCAACCTCTTCGGACTTCTTCCCTATCACGCGCCACTGTGGATCCCGGCCTTTCTGTCGATCGGCATCTGGCCCATCCTGATGGGCTTCACTCAGTTTTTGAGTACACGGCTCAATCCGGCACCGGCTGATCCCATCCAGGCGCAAATGTTTACCTTCATGCCCATCATCTTCACTTTCATGATGGCCGGGTTTCCGGCCGGACTGGTGATCTACTGGACCTGGAACAACCTGCTCACGGCCACACAGCAATACGTGGTCATGCGCCGCCAAGGTGTCGAGATTCACCTGGTCGAAAATCTGAAATTGCGGCAGATGGTCGGGCGCCTGACTGCCCTCTTTGGTCGCCGCAGATGAGCGAGGCTGCAACGGCAGAGATCCTGGCCCGCAAATTATTTGCCGGTTCATGTGAATTTATCGCCGGCGCGGCCTCGCTTTCAGCACTGCCCCCGGAAGGTCACACTGAAGTCGCATTCATTGGGCGCTCCAATGTTGGCAAATCGAGCCTTGTCAATGCTCTGACCGGTCGTAACGCTCTCGCAAGGGTGTCGCAGACCCCGGGACGAACCCGGCAGATCAATTTCTTCAACCTCGGTGACGCCTTAACCCTCGTCGACCTGCCAGGCTATGGCTATGCCAAGATCGCCAAAACCGAACAGGCGCACTGGCAAAATCTGATCTTTACCTATCTGCGCGGGCGCGCCTGCCTCAAGCGCACCATCCTTCTGATCGACGCCCGCCGGGGCGTCATGGACAGTGACCTCGCCGCAATGGCACTGCTCGATCAAGCAGCGGTCTCCTATCTTGCGGTGCTGACCAAGATCGACAGCGTAACGCCAGAGGCGCAAGCGCAGGCCCGAAGCGCCGCCTTGACCGAGCTCAACCGCCACGCTGCGGCCTATCCGGACATATTTGCGACCTCGGCGCAGAGCGGAGCCGGGGTGGATGCATTGCGCCAGCATATCTGGTCCTTGCTGGGGCTGACGAACAGCGCCTGAGGGGGCGCGATTTGCGGCCGCGCCAAATTGCTCTATAAGCCGCCCGTTTTGCACTCCGGCAAAGGAACCCAACATGGCGATGCAGGAGGACGGCGGCCAGGATCGCAATCTGCGTGTCATGGCTCGCTGGCGTTCTACCGCGCGGGTGCTCGTCGAGGCCCTGCCCTACATCTTGCGCTATGACAATCAGACCATCGTCGTGAAATATGGCGGCCACGCCATGGAAGACGGTGTCAACCGGAACTTTGCCCAAGATATCGTACTCATGAAGCAAACCGGGATTGAACCGGTGGTTGTGCATGGCGGCGGCCCCCAGATCGGCCAGATGCTGAAGAAGCTGCAAATTCCATCGCAGTTCATCGACGGCCTTCGCGTCACCGATGCGGCGGCCATCGAGGTCGTCGAGATGGTGCTGGCCGGCTCGATCAACAAGCAGATCGTCAGCACCATCAATGCCGCCGGCGGACGGGCGGTGGGACTTTCAGGCAAGGATGGCAATCTGGTCGTTGCCCGCAAGCTCGAGCGTCTCAAGCGTGACCCTGACACTGGTGCGGCAAGTATTGTCGATTTCGGCTTTGTAGGCGAACCCGAAACCATCAATCCCGAGGTCCTGCACACGATCCTGCGCTCCGACCTCATCCCGGTCATCGCCCCAATCGGCGTGGGCCGCAATGGCGAGACCTACAATATCAACGCCGACACCGTCGCCGGGGCGGTGGCGGGAGCCATGCATGCGGCGCGTCTCATGCTGCTGACCGATGTCGAAGGGGTGCTGGATCGTGACAAAAAGCTGATCCCCAAGCTAACTGTGGCCGAAGCCCGCGCACTCATAGCCGACGGAACGATTTCGGGTGGCATGATCCCCAAAATCGAGACAGCAATCGAAGCCGTCGAAGCCGGGGTGACGGCGGCCGTCATCCTCGACGGCCGCATCGCTCATGCCCTGCTTCTGGAACTCTTCACCGAACACGGCGCCGGAACGCTCATTACCGCCTGAGCGCATAGACTGGCACACCGGCAGGCGCGTCATCGCCTCGCGTCGGTATCCCTCTGCGGTGCGGCAGGAATGGTTTAAACAGCTGAGGACGATGCTCTCACATCACCTTCACCCATGACCCTAGACCACCGTCACCGTACTGCTGACAGTCCCAAGCAGAACGTCTCCATCCGCGGCCCGAAAGAGGCCGCATCAGGCGTGCAGCGGCACCAAGGATTGCCCATAAGGCCAGCAAAGGCTGCGCTTTGGCTCAGTGTCATAGCCCTTCTTCCGGCACCGGCCGCCGCTGCCCTCAAGCTCTGCAATCAGACCAGTTACATCCTTGAGACCGCCACCGGCATTGAGCGGGCCGAAGAGGTCATTACCAAGGGCTGGACGCGTCTCATACCCGGGGCCTGCAAGACTGTTCTTGCCGGCGATTTGCGGCAGCAGACGAGTTTTGTCTATGCCCAAAGCGCGCGCGCCTATGACGGGCCGCGCAGAGCCTGGGGCGGTCTGCACTGGCTGTGCGCCCGGACCGGGAATTTTCGTACCGTCGAACCAAGTGGCAACCCAAGCTGTACGAACGGCCAGAGGCTGCCGTTTTTCCAGATTTCCGCGCCTGGACAGGAGAACTGGACACAGACCTTTGCTCAAACTCCAGCGCTGACCTCGAGGGCGGCGGCCCAAACCGCGGGACTTGCCCGTCTGCGCAGCTCGGCGGGGCTTGATGGTGCCCAGGCACTCGCCCGGTTTCGCGCCCGCATGCACCTTCCCGCCCATGCCCCGCCGGCCGCAGTGTTTGATGCATTGGAAAATGCCGCCCTAAGCAGGGCCGCTCCCAATGGCTATGAGGTCTGCAACGATACCTCAGCTCCGATATTCGTGGCGCTCGCCGATCGCGAGCAGGGCCATTGGCACACGCGCGGCTGGTGGCATGTCGGGCCGGTCGCCTGCGCTCAGACGCTGACAACCGCACTCACCGGCAAGGTCTATCTTCTGGTCGACGGCGCCAAGGGACGCAGGCTCGTAGGTGGAGGCGCCCGTTTCTGCGTCACCAATATTACCTTCGACGTCCAAGGACAGGGCAGCTGCGCGGCAAGGGGATTGAAGCCTGCAGGCTTTCTCGCCACAAACCTACGGCATCACCCAGGCTACATCGCCCATGTCGACCAAAACGGTCTCGTGCCCCGGCCCAGGTGAGGCTGCACCTTAGAGCCCAAAATATTCGAGGTGCCAGCGCATTTCCTCCTCGCTCAGCGGATAGTGCACGCCATCGCGGGCGGGCAGTACCTGCCTGGTCGGAAGATGCAGAAGACAGGTCTGGATCTTGAACGCCACGCGCATGCTGAAGCCGGCGCGCCAAACGAGCGCGGTCAGTGGTTTGGCCTGGCCAAGATCCAAGATGCGCTCGACAATATCAGCCGGGATCTTGCCGGCGGCAGACAGCGCCGCCGCAACGCCGGCGCGATTGCCGCGATAGGCAAGGCTAAGGACGTAGGCATCGTCGATCAGACCATCGTCGCCGAGTTCCTGCACCAACGGCACCTGTCCAGATGGGGTGCCGTGCAGCCGCTTTTTCAGCACGCTACGAAGATGGCTTCGGGTGCGTTCTTCAAGATCATGGCGCTGTGCCAGCCGTTCGATCAGCGCCGCGCCAGCGAACCCTGCAATCCGCCGGATGGCCCGTTGTGACAATCCGGCACGCAGCACCAGGGGTCCCTGCCAATCGCCGATGCTTTGCGCCAACTCGACAATTTTCTCGAGTGTTCTGCTGCGAATGCGTGCATCGGCATTGTTTAGGAGCGCTGACACCGCCGGGACGTCCTCGGCGGCAACGATGAGATCACTGATCGCGGCCGCTAAGGGACGGCGCTTGGCTATGGCAAGAAGTGCGTAGTGCGCCCCCACAGTGGTAATGATGTCAATGAGATCGGCATCGGATAGCAGCGGAGAATATTCAAGGATGGGCGCGCTGACACACTCGACATCATGCGCCAGCTTGCAGATTAGCGCGTGCGGCACGCAGTTCAGGGACTTTATGCCTTCGGCCAGAATGGCGCGGATGCGAGGAAGCTCATCGTCGGCCAGGCACTGCAAGGTCTCCAGGGTCAGCTGACGCACGTCCTCGCTTGCCTCCTGCGTCAGACCTGGAAGCAAGCGCCCAATCTTGTGCGCCAGCTCGGCGCGTACCTCTTCGTCGCGCGAGTGGGCCAGAAAGACATTGGTCTCGGCGAGAGCGGAGGGATTGGCGGCCACGGCACGCTGGGCAGCCAGCGATCCTTCCTCGGCAAGAAAGGCAAGGACACGCGGATCGGCATCGGGATTTTGCGCGAGCAGCTGGCGCAGCTCGTCGCCGCGCTGCTCAATCAGTCGCAGCACGTCGTCGCGGCTCAGAAAGCCGGTTGGGACAGATTTGGTCGCAGTCACGCAAGCGGTCCTTGCCTCGCCGGGTCAATGTTGCGGCCAGGTCCTTAACAGCCTCCCAACAGAAGTGGTTAGCCGAGCCTTTACGCCCGCGCTTGAAAGGCCGACGACGATGCCCCATGTTGCCGGCCATGTCGCTTGCAATGGCCAACCTGTCCGGCATCGAGAGCTGGGTTTTTGACTTGGACCACACACTTTATCGTGTGGACCCTGCCACGCATGCTGCGATGAGCGAGCGCATCTGCCTTTATCTCCAGCGTACACTTGAGCTGCCACGCGATCGCGCCTTCGTGCTGCAAAAGCGCTATCTGGAACTCTACGGCTCCACCTTCGCCGGTCTCTTGCGCCATCATGCCATTGATCGCGACGCCTACCACGCCTTTGTCAATGATCTTGACTTGCTTGACCTCAAAGAGGCTCCGGAGCTGCGCACGGCCATGGCTCGCCTCAAGGGACGGCGGATCATTTTCACCAACAATTGTGGCCGCTATGCTGCACAAGTGCTCGAGCGCATTGGCATTGCGGATCTCTTCCATCAGATCATCGATGCGCAGGCTCTGGGCGAGGCCCCCAAGCCCAATCCCAGCGCCTATCAGCATCTTGTGACCCCGCCTGCTGCTACGGCTTTCTTCGACGACAGCCTGCGCAATTTGAAGCCGGCACATGCTCTTGGCATGAAGACCATCTGGTGTCGTACGGGTCCGCAGTCGCTGACCGAGCCGCTTGCCGGGCGGCCAGCGCATGTGCATTACGAGACCGATGATCTCTCCCACTTTTTGCTCAATATCAGGATTAGCTCATGACTGCGCCGCTCAAACGTCTCATTGAAGAAGCCTGGGAGGCTCGTGACAGCCTTTCGGTCAGCACGAAAGGGGCGGTGCGGGATGCCGTCGAGGAGGTGCTCGACGGGCTTGACCGTGGCCAATATCGGGTTGCGGTCAGGGAGGATGGCGTCTGGCGGGTCGAGCAATGGCTCAAACAGGCCGTGCTGCTCTCTTTTCGCCTCTGCGACATGAAGCCGATCAGTGGCGGCGCCGGCGGTGCCCCGTGGTGGGACAAGGTGGATTCCAAGTTTCTCAACTGGGACTCGTCGCGGTTCGCCGAAGCCGGTCTGCGCGCAGTGCCCGGCGCTATCGTCCGGCGTTCAGCCTTTATCGACAAAGGCTGTGTGCTGATGCCAAGCTTTGTCAATCTTGGCGCCCATATCGGGCCAGATACCATGGTCGACACCTGGGCGACGGTTGGCTCCTGCGCCCAGATCGGGGCACGTTGTCATCTGTCGGGCGGCGTCGGCATCGGTGGAGTGCTGGAGCCTCTGCAGGCCAACCCCGTCATCATCGAAGATAATTGCTTCATCGGCGCCCGTTCGGAAGTCGCCGAAGGGGTGATCGTTGGCGAAGGGTCCGTACTCTCAATGGGGGTCTATCTCGGCCAGTCGACCAAGATCATCGATCGACAAAGCGGCGAGGTATTCTATGGCCGGGTGCCACCCTATTCCGTCGTGGTCGCCGGCAGCCATGGCGGCGGTGACGGCAAGCCCGCGCTGTATTGCGCAGTGATCGTCAAACGCGTCGACGCACGAACCCGACAGAAGACCTCGATCAACGAACTTCTGCGCGCTTAGGCGGCACGCAGCCGGGCTGCAAAATCGGTCAATGCCGCCGCCACATCTGGCAGCAGTTGATCCCAGTCACCGAAATTTTGCGGATAGAACACGGGCGCGGCACGGTACCAGGGATAACAGGACGTTCCCAGCTGGGGCCAGGTCCGGCCGGCGGTCAGAATCCAGGTCTCGGTGCCGACGCTGGCGGCCGTAGCTGCTGCTGCGGTCGGTGCTGAAATCACCAGATCGAGGGCGGCGGAGAGCGCCGCGGCCCCATCGATGTCGTCCTTCAGATCAAGGCCCTCGACCCGGTGTATTGGTACCTCGTAGCGCGCGCAGATCTCGGCTAGTTCCTGATCGCAATCCCCATATTGCAGATTGACGAACTGGACGCCCGGCGTACGCAGGATCGGTTCCCACTGTACAAGCGGACTGAAATACTTGTTACGCTTGATATCCCGCATCATCGAACGCCAGCAGATGCCAACAAAGGGCCCCGGACCGAGAGCAAGCAGGCGTGTCCGCAACTGCGCCACCCTTGACGGCTCGGGCATGAGAAATGCCACTTTGCGGAAGTCTTCGGCCCTCGTGCGGGTAAATTGCAGTGCCGAGGCCATCGGGACATAAAAATCCGGTCGCTGATCGCCCACCGCGAAAGGGATGAAGCGGAACTCCCTGCGGTCGTCACCATCGACGGATTTGCGATCTTCATAGGCGCCCACGATCGCCTTGGGAAACGAGCGCTGGAACAGCGAAACAAGGCGGGCGTCGACGGCAATCTGCAGCTGCCCCGTGCGGCCTAGAGCGCGCTGGAGATCCGGTAGGACAGAGGCAAACATGATTTCATCACCGAGACCCTGTTCGCCAATGACGAGAAGGCGTTTGCCCTCAAGCGGCTCGCCCTGCCACTGCGGCGCCTCGACCATGTAACGTACATAGGCCCTAAAGCTCGGATCATTGCGGATTTCGTATTCGCGAAAGCCCTCCTCAAGTCGCCCCATACCGATCAGGCAGATGCTCCGGGAATGACTTCCTTCAAGAAGATCATTGGCATCGACTGCTCTGGCCAGAGCCTCGTCATAGGCTTCGAGCGAGTCTTCAAGTTCGCCCAGGTGAGACAGAGCAAAGGCCAGATTGTGCCACGGCCGCGAGTATCCAGGATCCAGGGCGATGGCTTCCTTATAGAATATCAGCGCTTCCTCGGCGCGACCCTGCTCGGACAGCACTGTCGCCAGAGAGTTCCACAGCGCCGCCTCATGGGGCATGCGATTGATCGCCGTGCGCAAGGTCTCGATTGCCTGAGGAATATCGCCAAGATCACACAGGACGCTGCCAAGATTGTTGTAGCCGAGGGGAGAGTCGGGGCGGCGGACGATATACTGCGCGAACATGTCGGCAGCAGCGCCATACATTTTCAGTCCCCACGCCGTCAGACCAAGATTGACCAGAAGATCGCTGTCTTCAGGATCAAGAGCATAGGCCTGTTCATAGGTCACAAGGGCCTTGTGCAAATGACCCATTTTCTCAAGCGCAAGGGCCAGCATGTGGAAGGCAGCGCCATAGCTCGGATCCGTCTCGGTGGCACGCAGTGCCAGCTTGGCCGTCCGTGTCACCTCGCCGCGACGCCACAGTTTGATCGCGCGGCGTACCAGATAGGTGGCTTTGGCGCGGTCGGCCACCTCTGCTGCATCCTGTTCGACAGCTTCAATGCGCGCTACTGCGGCTTCAGCGGCGCCGATGCCGGTCATCGTATCAAGACCAGAACGACCAAGTGCCATGTAAGGCCTCCTCTTATTCGCTTCCATCAAACCCCATCATGCTTAAGCGAGGGTGAAGATGAATAATTTAGATACGAGGATTTTCTTAACGAAGTCAGGTTAGGGTCGACCTGCGCACGAAGACGCGAACGACTTCGCAGCCGCGAAAAAGGGGACATTGGCGATGCCACTGAAGCTGTCATTAAAACCCGGCGAGAAATTCGTGCTTAATGGCGCGGTTCTAACCAACGGGGACAAGCGGACCAGCCTTGTCTTGCAGAACAAGGCCTGCATCCTGCGTGAGCGGGACATCATGCAACCGGAGGACGCGAACACACCGGCGCGCCGGATCTATTTCCCGATCATGATGATGTATCTCGATGGTGACGAGACGGAAACTTACTACAACGACTTTGCGTTGCGCATGACTGAGTTCATGAGCGCCATACGCTCGCGCCCTGCATTGGCGGTCTGTGTCGATATCAGCCGCGAAGTCATGGCGGGCGGCTATTACCGCGCACTGATGCAATGCAAGAAGCTTTTTGAGTTCGAACGGGAGCGTCTGAGTTATGAGCCATCACGCCTATCAGCGCACGCAGCGCATTACTGAGGATCCTCGAACTGCCGAATACCGGCTGTTCGGACAGGTTACCGGTGCGCTGCTTGAGGCCAAGGCAAAGAATGTGAGCGGCGGGCCGTTGGCGGAAGCTGTCGACTGGAACAGGCGTCTGTGGGGCTCACTGGCCGCCGATTGTCTGGATGACCGCAATCGACTGCCCCCGCAGTTACGGGCTCATATCGTCTCGCTGTCCCTTTGGGTGACACGCTATTCAAAAGATGTGGTGCGCCGGGGCGCACCAATGGATCCGCTGATCGAAGTCAATCGTACGATCATGCAAGGACTACAGGGCCAGGCCTGAGCATTCCTGGAACTCCCTTGCCTTGGGCCGGCCTCGCGCCGGCCCGTTTTTCATGCACGGTGCTTTTAACGTGCCATCCTGGCGGGGGCATTCTTTACGCCCACTGCGGAGGCTGGCATGCTCGCCCCGCGAAGCCTGACCTGAGCCCAGCTTGCCAGCTGGAAGAGCGGCCAGGAACGAGGGGGGAAAGCATGAGCATGCTGATTGCGGCTGCGGCCGTGTTTGTTATCACCCATCTTGCAATTGCTGGTACGCGATTGCGCGAGGCCTTGGTACGTGTCCTCGGTGATGGCGGCTATATGCTCGCCTTTTCCATGATTTCGGTGGGGGCTCTGGTATGGCTCGCTTATTCCTACAACCTGGCGCACTCAAGCGGCGCAGATACACAATGGTGGCAGAGCGGTCGGGGTCTTCACGATTCGGGGATCTTGATCATCGGGCTCGCGTTTTTTCTTGGTGTTCAGGGTCTTCTCTCTGCCAATCCGACCAGCGTCGCCCAGGACAAAGCGGCCCGTGATCCGGCTGTGGTACAGGGCGTGCTGCGCGTCACCCGCCATCCTTTCCTGTGGGCTGTCGCGCTGTGGTCTCTCTTCCATCTTGCCGTCAACGGTGATGAAGCGTCCGTGATTTTCTTCGCCGCTTTCCTCGTGCTCAGTCTCTTGGGTGTTTTTTCGATTGACGCGAAGAGGCGGCGCGCCCTGGGCCCGGCGTGGGACGATTTTGCCAAACGCACCTCGAGCATTCCGTTTGCAGCGGTGCTGCGTGGCAATGTCACGCTCAACATCGCCGAGAGCTTTGGTTGGCGGTTCTGGGTGGCGATGGGGGTGTTTGTCGCGGTGCTGTTCGCCCATCTCTGGCTGTTCGGGGTTTCGCCGTTTCCCGGAGGCTGGCGGCCATATTAGCCACGGCCTTTGGCACAGGTTGGGGGAGGCCCAAGCGGTGCTGGCGGAAAGAGCCTCAGCATTGCTTTGCGCTGGTCTGTCATGAATGTCGCGGACGCTGACAGAACTTTAAGTGTTTTGCGCCACAAGGAGGCATGAGCGCCGACACATCGCCCGTCGATCTGAGCCATTTGGACCGCTATACGGGCGGCAATGAGGCGCTCAACCGCGAGATCCTCGCGCTGTTCTCGACCCAGGCCGAGGAACTTTTCGCAGGGCTGCGCAAGGCCAATCAGGCCGGCGATGACAAGCGCTGGCGCGAACATGCCCATGCCCTCAAGGGCGGAGCCCGAGGCATTGGCGCCTTTGGCATTGGTGAACTTGCCGCGACTCTCGAAAAACAGAGCCCGAAGGGCTATGGCGCCAAGAGGGGCCTTGCGGCTTTAGCCGACGAAATGCGGCTTGTTGCCAACTTTATCGCGCTCTATCGCCGCAGTTAGGGTGACAGGCGCTGTCTTTGATTCCCGGCGTAAGCTTGGATATAGGCCTGCGCTGAGGCGCCGGTGCAGGATGGCGTTGCAGGTGCGTGGAATTCTACATATAATGTAGCATAAATCAAAATTCGTACAAGAAGAAAGTGTTAAATATCATGAGCAGTCCTATCGAAACCGATGTCGCCATCATCGGAGCGGGCCCGATCGGGCTCTTTGCTGTATTCGAACTGGGACTCCTCGACCTTAAATGCCATCTCGTCGACATTCTCGACCGACCGGGTGGACAATGCACTGAGCTCTATCCGGAAAAGCCAATCTACGACATTCCGGGGTTGCCCATCGTGACCGGCCAGGAGTTGACCGACCGGCTGTTGGAGCAGATCAAGCCTTTCGGGGCCACGTTCCACTTCAATGAGATGGCGAGCGCCCTCAAGCGCCTCGAGGATGGTCGCTGGCAGTTGTCGACCGACGCCGGCACCGAGATCATTGCTCGTGTTATCGTCATTGCCGCCGGAGGCGGTAGCTTTGTTCCCAAGCGCCCACCGATTGCCGGCATCGATGCCTATGAAGGCAAGTCCGTATTTTATGCCGTACGCAAGATGGATGAGTTCCGCGATCGCGACGTGCTCATCGCCGGCGGTGGCGATTCCGCGCTCGATTGGACACTGAACCTCGCCCCGCTCGCGCGGTCCTTGACACTCGTCCATCACCGCGACGGCTTCCGCGCCGCCCAGCACAGCGTCAACCAGATGCGCGAGCTCGTGGCGCAGGGCAAAGTCAAATTTCATGTCGCGAACGTAAAGACCCTCCATGGTGAGGATGGCAAACTTGAAGCTGTTACCCTCGCAGGGGCCGACAAGACGGAATGGCGCCATTCCTGCGACCGCTTTCTGCCCTTCTTTGGCTTGACCATGAAGCTCGGCCCGATCGCGGAATTCGGGCTCAATCTGCACGAAAATCTCGTTCCCGTGGATACGGCAAAATTCGAGAGTGAGGTGCCGGGCCTATTTGCCATTGGCGACATCAATACCTACCCGGGCAAACTCAAGCTCATCCTTTCAGGCTTCCATGAGGCCGCGTTGATGGCGCAGGCCGCATTCCACGTCTGCCGGCCCAATGAGAAACTGCGCTTCCAGTACACGACCTCCTCATCAAACCTGCAAAGAAAACTCGGCGTCGCCTGACGCCCATCTGTGAGACAGCCATGAAAATCATCGCCACCGACCGCTCTGGCGTGTCGAGAGAAATTGAAGGCCGCGACAACTGGACCTTGATGGAAATGCTGCGCGACGCCGGCCTTCCCATCACCGCCGAGTGTGGCGGCGCCTGCGCCTGTGCAACCTGCCATGTCTATGTCGAAGACGGCTGGTACGAGAAGCTGCCGCCCAAATCCGATGCCGAGACCGATATGCTCGATATGGCGCTTGCGGTGCAGGAGAATTCGCGCCTGGCCTGCCAGATCACCTGCTCTGACGCCCTGGACGGCATCACGGTCACCCTCGCTCCGGAGTGAGGCTCCCCATCCAAGGTGCCTTGAGGGCGCCAAGGCATGAGCCCAGGCCATCCACCCCGTTCCTCACCGTCCCCTGAGGCAGGGGGGCCTGAGACGGTCTCTTGCGCGGCAAAAGATCCGAGATGAGGGCTTCGCCCAAGACCCCAAGGCGGGCTATATGGGCGAGCCGGAAACCTTAGCGCCCCCTGGCACGGCGATGCCAATCGTCTGGGATTTGCCAGCTGAGTGACGATGGCCAGTCGGCAGCTGCCGGGGCCTTCGCCGTTCGGGTGCGCTGGTCATCAGCTGGCGGTGAGCCTCGGAGTAGTCATGAGTGGCCTTAAGGCCTTGCACACAGAGCCGCCTCCACCGACCAGCCGTACCCGTTCGGCAGAGCGGGCGGTTGCAGCCGGCCTGCTGGTGCTGCTGCTCCATGCACTGGCGCTCTGGATCATTCTGCAGTCCTTCTACCTGCCATCCTCTGAAATCCCGCACTACCATGAAACCGCGATCACTCTGTGGCTGACCAAGCCAAAGATCCACGCCCCTGCATCGCCGGTTCCTGTGCTGCGCCCACAAAAGAAAAAGAAAAAGCCGACCCCCTACGAGAACGTTCCGGTTCCGAACGCACAAGGTTTTGCCGTGCCCCCGCCGCCGCCCACCGCGCCCCTGACGGGCGAGGATTACAATGGCCTGCGTGCGCTGGGCGAATACCTCTACAATTGCAGCGAGATGAATTACGGCTACCTGACCCCGCTCGACCGTTTGCATTGCCAGTTCGACCTGTGGGACCTGCCGCCCGCCAACCCGGGCAAGGGGCTGCGCCTGGGCAAGCCGCCGGGCAGCGTCTGGGAGCAGCAACTTCAGAAGCAGAAAGCGCCGCCACGCAAGTTCACTCGGCCGTGTCGACCCAACAGCCCCAATTCCAATCTCGGCCTGCCTTGCTACAATCTCGCCCATTAGCGAGACTGACATGCTGACCGGACATCGGAGACCAACACATGGGGTTCTACGCGCGCCATATCCTGCCTGCGCTGCTCGACCGGGCAATGTCGTCCAAACCCATCCGCTATCAGCGCCGCAAGGTTGTGCCACGCGCCGAGGGCCGGGTGCTCGAAATCGGCTTTGGCGCAGGCCACAACCTGCCATTCTATGATGCCAGCAAGGTAACACAGCTGTGGGCGCTGGAGCCCTCGGCGGAGATGCGGGCACGCAGCACGGAGCGACTGAAAGAACAGTCCTTTCCTGTCGAATTTCTCGATCTGCCCGGTGAACAGATTCCACTCGCGGACAGAAGCGTCGACACCATCCTCATCACCTATACGCTGTGCACCATCAGCGACGTTGCGGCCGCGCTGCAGCAGATGCGCCGGGTCCTGAAGCCCGAGGGCGTGATGCTGTTCTGCGAACACGGCAAGGCGCCTGATGCTTCAGCCTATCGCTGGCAGCAACGTCTCGAGCCGATGTGGCGACGCATCGGCGGCGGCTGTCATCTCACCCGCGCGGTGCCCGAACTCATCGAGGCCGGCGGCTTTCACATCGCGGATATGGAAACCATGTACCTGCCCGGTACGCCCCATTTTGCGGGCTTTAATTACTGGGGTACGGCAAGGCCACGCTAGCGGTTTGACGTGCGCAGGAAGCGTCCGCAACACCGCGGCCCAGACGGCTCATTTGCCCTCGACGTCACAAGGGCATGGCACTTACTATGACACGGGGCGCGCCCGCGTCTCGTGGTCGTTTAACCCGGTTGCAGGATTGCCGTGACAGCAGCACGCAATGCACAGCGAGCGCTTACGCGTGGCGTCGCCGCACTCGACGCCGGACGGCCCGCGCAAGCCATCCCCCATCTGCGCACCGCACTCGACCTCGCGCCGCAGAACACTGCCGCAGCGAGCTTCATGGGTTGCGCCCTGACCCGCCTGGGCCGACCGGCAGAGGCTGCGTCGTTCATTCTGGCCGCCCTGCGCGCCGCGCCAGCCGAGCCGCAGTGGCGTCTGCACCTGGCCGAATGGCTACTGGCGCAAAACAGGGCCGGCGAGGCCGAGCGCGAAGTCCTCGAACTCTTGCGGCACCTACCGCAAAGCGCCCTTGCCTGGACACAACTCGGTGATGCACGGGCCGCGCAAGACAAAACCGCCGCAGCCCGTGAAGCCTATGAGCGGGCCTTGAGCCTGTCGGAGGGCGATCCGGTGGTGACCGTCAAGCTTGCCCGCGTCATTGCCGCGATGGGCGACATCGCCCAGGCCTGGGCCCTGCTTGGCACGGTACGGCGTGGCGAAACCGAAGCCTTCTGGCGCCTGAAGGCCGACCTTCTGGTCGTGGAGCGAAACTGGCCGGCGCTGCGGACACATGCCGAGGCCTGGCGCAAAGCCCAACCGGACAGCCCGGCTGCTGTCCGCATGGAGGCCACAGCCGCGTTCGAACTGGGCGACTTCCGGCTGGCTAGGAGTGCCACACGCAAAATGCTCTCCTTGGGTGCAGCCAGCGCTGCGGATTGGGCCGCCTACGGCCAGATTTGTCTTCAGATTAATGATTTTGTCGAGGCCGAACGGGCCTTCGCGAAAGCTGCGGCGCTGTCGCCACAAGATCCGGTGCTGCTGGCAGGCAGGGCGCGTCTCCTGACCTTCCAGGGCCGGCTCGACGACGCCGCGACAGCCTGCCGGGCCGCACTCGCGCGCGATCCCGACCGCGCTGACACCTATTGGCTGCTGGCGCTTCTGACGCGTGGTCGTTTTCGGCCCGAAGAGCTCGATGCACTCAGGCGTCTCACCGCGCAAAGCGGGCGGGCGCCCGATGACCGCGCCATGGCGGGGCTTGCACTGGGCCACGGGCTGGAGGCGGCGGGTGACATCGCTGGCGCCTGTGCGGCCTATGACCTCGCCCATGCGCAGAAGCGCGATATCGCACGGCGCGAAGGCTATGCGTATGATCCCACCCAAAGCGAAGCACGGTTCGCGCGGATTGCAGAACTGTTTGCTGCGCCACCGGCCGAACGCGCACCCGTCAGCGGCCCGCGGCCAATCTTCATCTTCGGCATGCCGCGTTCGGGTACGACCCTGACCGATGCGGTCCTTGCCGGTCATCCCTTGGTGCAAGATTGCGGCGAGCGCGTTGTTCTCGAAATGCGTCTCAACGAGATTCTGCGCCAGCCTGATTTGAAACTGCCGCCTCCTGCGCAGCTTGAGCAATGGGCGAGGGACTATCTTGCTGACATCGCATTGCGACCGGGTGCGGCCTATGTCATCGACAAGAACCCGCTGAATTTTCAGGCCGCCGGCCTCATCGCGCAGATGTTCCCCAATGCCATTATGATCCACCTCCGGCGCAACCCGCTGGAAGTTGGCCTCTCCATCTGGCGGCACGAATTCAGCAAGGGCTGGACCTTCACCACCAGCCTCGCGGACATCGGCCATTTCTATGGTCAATATGCAAAGCTGGCAGCGCATTGGCAGCGAGTGCTTGGTCCGCGTCTGGTGACGCTGCAATACGAGGAGTTCGCGGTCAATTTCACCCGCGCCGCACCTGAGCTCGTCGCCCGCATCGGCCTTGATTGGCACGAAGCCTGTGGCGACTTTTCACGACCGCGCCCCCCGATCGCAACCTTGACCGCGGTCCAGGTTCGCGATGCTGTCAGACCCGCAGCACCGCGCGCCCCGCGTTTCGGAAGCTATCTTGAACCCTTGCGGGCCGCCCTCCTGGCCGCCAATGTCGATCTCAACACCGGCCTGTGGTGCGGTATCGAAACTCGCCCGGCCTAGGACCACGGCCAGTTCAACACACAGCAGGTTCCCGTGCTGACCGCCGGTCGCTGGATCTGTGACCTATTCCCTCGCCCGGTTCCGCGCCAGATCATAAGGCCCGCCCTTGGTGATAGCCCGCCCATAAGCAGGACGGCCCTGCATACGCGTACGATAGTCACGCAACCGCGGATATCCCTCAAGAACTTCTCCAGCTGCCTCAAGCACGAACAGCAGCTGGATATCGGCCCCGGTCAGCCCGTCACCGACAAAATAGCTACGCCCCGTGAGCGCGTCCTCCATATAGCCGAAATGATTGGCGATCTCGCTGTCGATGCGCGGACGCAATGGGGCGGCACCATCGCCCAGTGTGCCAGCATAAAGCGCCAGCATCAGCGGCAGCATGGCCGAGCCTTCGGCATAATGCATCCATTCGACATATTTCCAGTAATCGGTTGTCCCGTGCGCCGGCCTGAACCTGCCTCTGCCATAGACATCGATCAGGTATTCGACGATGGCACCAGATTCGGCAATCGTCGTAGCTCCATCCACCATCACCGGCGATTTGCCGAGGGGATGAATCTTTTTAAGTTCAGGTGGCGCCAGCGGCACCGGACTTTGACGCTGATAGCGAACGATCTCGTAGTCGAGCTCTAGCTCTTCAGCCAGCCACAGTATGCGCTGTGACCGCGAATTATTGAGATGATGGATTTTGATCACTACCTGCTCCTTGCTCAGTTTCGTGCGTGCCGCCACATCGGCCATAATGTTGGACCATCGGGTATCTTGATCTCGCCTGTCACCTCGAAGCCAAAGCTGCGGTAGATCGGGATGTTGGTTTCCTTCGATGATTCCAGATAGGCCGGCAGCTTTTGGGCATCGACCATCGCCAGCCGCCGGCGCATCAGCCGTCCAGCAAAACCCTTGCCCTGATGTGGCGGATCGGTACCGATAACCTGTAGATACCAGTGTGGCTCCTTGGGGTGCAGGCGCTCGACCATATCCATGGTCGCCATCACCCGCAGCGCTCCCCTCCCGAACACCCTGAGCAGCTCGGGACCATGAACGATGTATTGCCACCAGTGAACATGCCACTGGCCAGGCGGGCGCCACAGCGACGCCGCTTCATAGCCTTCCGTCACGTCACACGAGCCAAGCGGTTGGGCCAGCTTGAACAGCAGCCGGAAAAGGCGCGGCATCACGATCGGACGCGTGCTCGGATCCGACAGCAAATGGCACATCATCGGATCGTCATGGAACGCCCGCGCCAAAGACTCTGAAAGCGCCGGGCTGTCGGACGCCACCGCCTCGCGCGCGCCTGCCGTGTTCATGTCGCCCACCATGGAAACTCCAGTCCATCCATCCCTGACCCACTCTGGGCCCGGTACTCAAATGCTAGTTGAGGGCACGGCGCAACGAAAGCCCTTTACGTCGCCACGCCTTCAGTGCGCTCGAGGCTAGCGATTGAGTTCACGCATCGCCTTGTCGAGCCCGTCCAGGGTTAACGGGAACATGCGATCGGAGATGATCTGGCGGACGAGGCCGATCGAAGGGGTGTATTCCCAATGCTTTTCCGCAACCGGATTGAGCCACACCATATGCGGATAAATCTGGGCGCAGCGGTCGAGCCACACCGCACCAGGTTCTTCATTCCAATGTTCGACTGAACCGCCCGGATAGGTTAGCTCATATGGGCTCATGGTGGCGTCACCAATGAAGATGACCTTGTAGTCATGGGGAAATTTGTGCAGCACATCGAAGGTAGGGGTCTTCTCGTTGTGACGGCGCCGGTTATCCTTCCACACCGCCTCATAAAGACAGTTGTGAAAATAGAAGAACTCCATGTGCTTGAACTCGGTACGCGCCGCCGAGAATAGCTCCTCACAAAGCTTGATGTAGGCATCCATCGAGCCACCGATATCAAAGAAGATCAGGACCTTGACGGTATTGTGCCGCTCCGGCACCAGCTTGAGATCAAGATAGCCTTTGTTAGCGGTATTGCGAATGGTATCGGGCAGATCCAGTTCGGTCTCGGCTCCCTGGCGGGCCCATTTTCGTAGCCGGCGCAAAGCAATTTTGATATTGCGGGTGCCAAGCTCGACGGAATCGTCAAGATTCTTGTATTCGCGCTTGTCCCACACCTTCACCGCCCGGCCCTGACGCGACTTGTCCTGACCAATCCGGATACCTTCGGGATTATAGCCCGAATTACCGAAGGGGGAGGTCCCTCCCGAGCCAATCCATTTGTTGCCCCCCTCATGGCGTGATTTCTGCTCCTCGAGACGTTCCTTCAGCGTCTCCATGAGCTTGTCCCAGCCACCCAGAGCCTCGATCTGCTTCTTCTCCTCTTCGGTGAGAAACTTTTCCGTCAGCGCTTTTAGCCATTCTTCCGGAATCTGGGTAATCTCACTGGCATCAAGGTTCTCGAGACCCTTGAACACATGGCCGAACACCCGGTCAAACTTGTCGAGATTGCGCTCATCCTTGACCAACGCCGCGCGTGACAAGACGTAGAATTCATCGACTTTAAAGTCGATCACCCCACGCTCGAGCGCCTCCATCAGCGCCAGGTATTCCTTGAGCGTCACCGGCACCCGGGCAGAACGCAATTCTTCGAAAAACTGAAAGAACATGGCAGGCGACCCTCATGGCAATGCGCAATTTAGCAAGCCTAGCTTCGATCCTTTGTGCGCGCCATCGCGCTCTTGATCTTCACGGTCCGGCTGGCGGCGAGCCCGCGGCGTGACGCGGCAGAAGCGCGGCAAGGCCTGGACCATAGACCCATTTCAAAAACTCAGTCCTGGTGGCATCATCCCGTGGTGAGGCATATTCGCTGATCACCTCGACGACCCAGCCACGGACCAGTGCGCTTGCATAACTGACGCGGTAGTGCAGGTTCTCCAGATGGGAGGTTTCGTAGGTCCGGCTGAACACCGGGAGCACCTTGCCGGCCCCGGCGAAGGAGAGTGTCTTCTGGGACACGACCCTGCCACCACTGCCGGCTTCCTGAGAAAATTGTCCGGCGAGCAGACCAGGTCCGTCAAACTGTCCGTCAAGCGGCTGAATACGCACAGTGCCGTAAATCCCGTCGAGTGCGTAATAGCTGCAAAAAACCTTCTTCTGGCTAACACTGCTTTGACCAGCCGCATCGCGGATGTAGGGCCCAATCCTGTCCGGACAGACAAATCCGGACGCACGCGCAATGCGTCCGTCATGCGGGCCATCACGGAAGGCACCAAGCGCCACCGTTGCGCCGTGAGCACCAGCAAACGAGGTACTCACAAGCGCCAGGCTACAGACCGCAAGCAGCCGTCTGACCATTATGACCGGCTCTCGCGCCGCGCGAGGAACGCCAGACGCTCGAACAGGTGCACATCCTGCTCATTTTTGAGCAGCGCACCATGCAGCGGTGGGATCAGACGCGTCGGATCCTTTTCCTTCAGCGCTTCCGGCGGCACGTCTTCATTGAGCAGCAGTTTGAGCCAGTCCAAAAGTTCGCTGGTCGATGGCTTCTTCTTGAGCCCGGGAACATCGCGGATCTGATAGAAGACGTTGAGTGCTTCGGATACCAGCTTCTGCTTTATGTCTGGATAATGCACATCGACGATCTGCTGCATCGTCTCGCGATCGGGAAACTTGATGTAATGGAAGAAACAGCGCCGCAAGAAGGCGTCCGGCAATTCCTTCTCGTTGTTGGAGGTGATGAGAATGATCGGTCGCTGGCGCGCCTTGATGGTCTCACCCGTCTCGTAGACGAAGAACTCCATGCGATCCAGTTCGAGCAGCAAATCGTTGGGAAATTCGATGTCGGCCTTGTCGATCTCATCAATCAATAGCACCGGCCGGACCTTACTCTCGAACGCCTCCCAGAGTTTGCCCTGCTTGATGTAATTCTTGACGTCCTTGACCCTCGGATCACCGAGCTGAGAATCGCGCAGACGCGTGACCGCATCATATTCGTAAAGGCCCTGCTGCGCCTTGGTGGTGGATTTGACATGCCAGGTGATGAGCGGCGTGGACAAGGCGTCGGCCACTTCATAGGCCAGCTGGGTCTTGCCGGTACCCGGTTCCCCCTTGATCAGCAGCGGCCGCTCCAACGTGATTGCCGCATTGACGGCGATCCTGAGGTCGTCCGTTGCAACATATTTATCTGTACCTTGAAATCGCTGGGCGCTCATGCCGTGATCCTTTGAAATAGCGGTATGGCGAGCCTAGGTGCCCGGAAGGGAGCGCGCAAGGCCGGCGCCGGCGCGACGGCGCAGCTGGTTGCAGATTTCTTCGGGCGCTTGCCCCTCGGCCCGCAATGCCCGCAGGGTTGCGCCATGATCTCGTTTGGAAAATTTGCGTCCCGTGGCATCCAGCACCAGGTCATGATGGGCATAGTCCGGCGTCGGCAGATTCAGTAGCGCCTGCAGCAGACGCTGCACATGCGCCGCAGCAAACAGATCCTGTCCCCTGGTGACAAGGCTGACACTCTGGGCCGCATCATCCACAACCACCGACAAATGATAGGAGGCGGCTCGATCGCGGCTGGCCAGAACGATATCGCCAAGACGCAGTGGCTCAGCCGCGATGCGGCCATGTTCGCCGCGCGGGCCACGTCCCCTCTCGTCAAACGCGAGCACACCGCTCTGCATAACGGCCTTCCCCACATCGAGGCGCAAGGCGTAGGTCTCGCTGCGCATGCGCAAGCCTGCCTCGCGCCGCGTCAGGCCGCGACAGGTTCCAGGGTAGAGCGGGCCATCCGGTCCGTGTGGCGCCGACAGGCTGCGGGCCACTTCTTGCGCAATGTCCTTGCGTGAACAGAAGCAGGGATAAACCAGCCCTAGCTCATCCAGACGCTGGATCGCCGCTTGATAGTGCAAAAGGCGGTCGGATTGACGCAAAGCCGGTCCGTCCCAGCAAAGACCAAGCCAGCGCAGATCCTCATAGATAGCGGTCTCAAATTCTGGCCGGCATCTTGTCGCATCGATGTCCTCGATGCGCAGTACGAACCGCCCGTCGTGTCCGCGTGCCATATCATGGGCAAAGAGCGCGGCGTAGGCCGAACCAAGATGCAGAAAGCCGGTTGGAGAGGGTGCAAAACGGGTCACAAGCATGGCGGGATCCTAAAGGCCACGCCCCCCGCCCGTCACCTGGCAGCGGTGGCCATCGTCCCGCGTCGCCTTCGCCACGTCCTCACGACGGAGCTCACGCCCAAACCCCGCCCAGGTTCGTCACCCGGATGCAAGTGTCGCAGCATCGTCATCGCGAATCGGCTAGAATGGACCGTGCTTGGCTTTGTGCCTGCTTGTGCGTAAGGTTTCGTCTTTCAGCGAAGGAGACCACGTCTTCAACAGGAGCGTCGTGTGCTAGCGAGCGAGCGTATGCCGGATAATTGTCCGGCGCTGGTACTTAACGCGGATCATCGCCCGCTCAGCTATTTTCCGCTATCGCTGTGGTCGTGGCAGGACGCCATCAAGGCGGTCTGTCTGGACCGCGTCAATATCCTCGCCGAGTATGAACGTGCTGTGCACTCTCCCAGCTTCACCATGAAGCTGCCTTCGGTGGTGTCGCTCAAGACCTATGTCAAGCCGGCTCGCCACCCAGCCTTCACCCGCTTCAACGTGTTTTTGCGCGACCGCTTTCAATGTCAGTATTGTGGTGACCGTGAGGATTTGACCTTTGACCACGTTGTACCGCGCAGTCTGGGCGGGCGCACCACCTGGGAAAATGTCGTGACTGCCTGCGCGCCGTGCAATCTGAGAAAAGGCGGGCGCACACCCCGGCAGTCCGACATGATGCCGCGCAATTGGCCGCACAAGCCCAATGTCAACGAATTGCGCAACAACGGGCGTCGTTTCCCGCCCAATTTCCTGCACGAAAGCTGGGTTGACTACCTTTACTGGGATAGCGAACTCGAGCCTTAGCCTGCCTCCTGACCACACCGCTCGGCTGGCCCCGCCCTTGAGAGCGCGGCGTTAAAGACGCTCGGAAAGGGCGATGGCAAGCCGACAGCCGGCGGCAATGGTCGCACGCACAGCATTATAAAAGGGTGCCCTTTCGGCACCCTGGGCAAGTGCCTCAGCGCGATGGGAAATTTCATCTTCGCGAAACTGGGCAATCACGTCGCGAACCTCCCCAGCTTCGAGACGATCCAGCTGACGCCCATAATGGGCATCAATGACCTCTTCGACGGCCGCCGTGCAGGCCATCGCGGCCTCTGTGCCCAAAAGCGCGGTGCCCGCTCCCAAAGCATAGCCGGCAGCCCACCACAGGGGGCGCAGCAGGGTCGGGCGCACGCCATACCGAGGCAGAATCTCGTCGAAGCGGGCGAGATGTTCCTTTTCGCCCTCGGCCATCCTGCGGACAGCAGCAAGCGGCCTTGCGGCGGCGCGCCGAGCGGCCAGGACATCAATCTGCCCCTGATAGATGCGCACGGCACCATACTCCCCAGCATGGTCCACGCGCAGGATCGACTGAAGATCGGCGCCCGCGGACCTCCCCGGAGCTGGGGGGCGGGGTTTGCGTGCCATCATTGCCCTCTTCGATTTGTGCCCAGGCCCCATCCCCCGAGGCCTGCCGCAGTCAGCGAAATCAAGGCATTATAGCCAGCCAGCGAAATGCCAAACAGCCGCCAGGCGGCAACATCGCAGAGTGGGCCACCGGAATTGAGGTCCAGGGCCCCGCCGCTATAGTGGAACGCGTTGCCGGTGCAGCCAGCGGGCCCCGCCCACCAGTGCCACTCGACTCCGGCATGATAGACCGAGATCAACCCCGAGGCCGCCACCAGACCAAGTGTCAGCAGGGCAAGGAGCGGTCCCAGGCGTGCCGACAGATGACCGCGCCAGACCGCTGTCCCCGCCCCCAATCCAACAAGGATCGCCAGGTAGTGGGGCCAGCGCTCCCACATGCATAGGTCGCAGGGCCTAAAGCCCCAGCCATACTCAAAAATCAGCGCCCCCGTGATGAGCGCGAGGGATACCCCTCCCAGCATCATGGCAATGCGCTCTGGTTGTCGCAAAGACGCTTTCATGTCGCAAACACCATGGCATCGTCCGCAAAAGCTTTGAATTCCAGGGCGTTCCCGGAGGGGTCAAGAAAAAACATTGTTGCCTGCTCGCCCGGCTGACCGGCAAAGCGTATATGCGGCGCAATCGCGAATTTTATCCCCCGCTCCTTAAGCCGGGCGGCCAGCTCCTGCCACTGCGGCAGCTCCAGAATGACCCCAAAATGACGTACCGGTACTGCGTCGCCGTCAACTAAATTTTTGACTTGGGTTGGCCCTTCATCCCGGCTTAAATGCGCCACGATCTGGTGCCCGAAGAAGTTGAAATCGACCCACTCGGGCGAGGATCGGCCCTCTGTGCAACCGAGCAAATCCTTATAAAACGCGCGCGCTTCAGCGAGGTCGTGAACCGGGAAGGCGAGGTGAAAACGGGGGCAGTGCTGCATGTATTACAGCTTTCGGTGAGGCGGGGTGAGAGAACCAAGCTTTGCCAGCAAAGGGAAGCCCTTTTCGGGCCGCATATCGTATGCGCAGAGCAGAGCCACAAGGTCGCGTCGTACCGACGCAACGCAAACTTCTCAAGATCGGCGGCGCGCCCGTGCCTGTGACGCTGAAACTCAATCCGCGTGCCCGCCAGCTCATCGTACGGGTGCAGCCCACCACAGGGGAGGTCGTGGTGGTTGCACCCTCACGGCGCGCCCTCGCCCACGCCATGGAGTTCGCCCGCAAACAATCGCACTGGATCGCCCAGCGCCTTGAGCACGTGCCCGAGCCAATTCCGATCGGTTTGGGCCGGCGCATCCTCTACCGCGGCGAAGAGCATCTCATTCGCTATGGTGACAGTGGCCAAGGCCCGGTGTGGATCGAACGCAGCAATGATGGCGAACGCATCATCCGGGTTCATGGGCGCAGCGAGCACGCAGCCCGCCGCGTGCTTGATTTCCTCAAACGTGAAGCCCGCCGCCTGCTCGATGCACGCGCCATGCACTATGCATATCTGCTCGGGGTGCGCCCGGCCCGCATCACCGTTCGCGATACGTCGAGCCGCTGGGGATCGTGCTCATCCACGCGCAACCTATCGTTTTCCTGGCGGCTCATCCTCGCCCCGCCCTTTGTACTCGAATATGTGGTCGCCCACGAAGTTGCGCATCTGAAGGAAATGAACCACGGCCGACGCTTCTGGGCGCTGGTTGACAGCCTTGTCGGTGACAGCACGCGGGCGCAGGCCTGGCTCAACGATAATGGTACGCTGCTGCACCGCTATGCGCCCCGCATGATTATTGAAGACGGACAGGCGTGATGACTGGTCCCTATATTTTCGTCGGCAAAAAATATGTCGCATTGTCACAAATTTGCAGTGCCGAGCCAGGCCCATTCGGCTACACCCTCAACGGTGAGAGCTCCGTCCTCGATAAGGACAATGTCGAGTTCGACGCTGTGCTGCTGTCGATCATACCTGCCCAGGACGGATGGGAATGCATCAGTGCCTTTGCCCAGGACGATGGCGAACTCATCGCGGTCATCGAACCGGTGATGGCATTTGGCCTGAACGTATTTGGGGCAACGGTTCCAGTTACACCGGGCGCGCCCAGCGGTGTCAGTGGCGACTATGTGCTGCGCAAAGCCGGCCAGAAACCGGTTTACGGCGCCGATGGTTCCTGGCCCGGCGGTCTTGAAGACTGGCTAGAGAGCCTCGGCGAGACTGAAGACTAGGGCCCTTTACGCTGCCGGGCTTGAAATTCATGGCTTGTCAGCGTATATCTCGCCCATCCCAGACAACAGAGCATCGTTGTTGTGGCGGTCCATAATGGATCGCCGCGGGAAAACAGCATGCTTGGAGTGCACCCCATTAGAACGGCAATGGCACAGCTTCAGGATCTCCTCGAACCGGTGGTGGAAGCTGCCGGCTTCCGGCTTGTGCGCCTGCGCCTGATCGGCGGCAAGACCAAGACCTTGCAGGTGATGGCCGAACGTTCAGACGGCACCATGAACATCGATGATTGCGGCGAACTGAGCCGGGCCCTTTCGACCTTCCTGGACGAAGAGGATCCGATCGACGGGGAGTACGATCTTGAAGTGTCGTCCCCGGGCATTGATCGGCCGTTGACACGAATAACCGATTTTGCGCGCTGGTCTGGCCACGAGGCCCGACTGGAACTCGCAGCGCAGGATGTGGCAGGGCGCAAGCGTTATCGTGGCACGCTTTTGGGCCTCGATGGAAACAATGTGACGCTCGAGGTACAAGGTGAGCGGATTGCTGTTCCGTTCGCAGCCATCGCGGACGCCAAGCTGGTACTGACCGACCGTCTGATCGAAGAAGATTTGAAAGCGCGAGAGCGCAGCAAGACTCTGAACACATAAGGAGAAAACCATGGCAGCTGTGGCGGCCAATCGCACCGAACTATTGCAAATCGCCGATGCGGTTGCGCGCGACAAGTCGATCGACAAGATGGTCGTTCTGCACGCCATGGAAGAGGCGATGCAGCGCGCCGCCAAAGCACGTTACGGCAGCGAAAACGAGATCAGAGTCGAGATTGATCCGAAGACCGGTGAGACCCGTGTCTCGCGCTATCTGCACGTGGTCGAACTGGTCGACAATGACAAAACCGAAATCAGCCTCGCCGATGCCCAGTCGCGCAATCCCTCAGCGATGGTAGGCGACATCATCGCCGAAACCCTGCCACCGGTCGATTTCAGCCGCATCGCTGCCCAGGCCGCCAAACAGGTGATCGTGCAGAAAGTCCGCGACGCGGAGCGCGAACGCCAGCACGAAGAGTACAAGGATCGCATCGGTGAAATCGTCCATGGCATCGTCAAGCGTGTCGAATTTGGCTCAGTCGTCGTCGACCTGGGCAAAGCCGAAGGCGTCGTACGTCGCGATGAGATGATCCCGCGCGAAACCTTCCGCACCGGCGATCGGATTCGCGCCTACATTTACGACGTACGCCGCGAAACCCGCGGACCGCAGATCTTTCTGTCGCGCAGCCATCCCCAGTTCATGGTGCGCTTGTTTGCGCAGGAAGTGCCCGAAATCTATGATGGCATCATCGAAATTCGCGCGGTTGCCCGCGACCCGGGCTCGCGTGCCAAGATTGCCGTCATCTCGAAGGATTCCAGCATTGATCCGGTTGGCGCTTGCGTTGGCATGCGCGGGGTACGCGTGCAGGCGGTGGTGCAGGAGCTGCAGGGCGAGCGCATCGACATCATCCCCTGGTCCGCGGATCCAGCTACCTTCATCGTCAATGCTCTCGCGCCCGCCGAGGTCACCAAAGTGGTGCTCGACGAAGATACGCGGCGGGTGGAAGTCGTGGTTCCAGACGAACAATTGTCGCTGGCCATTGGCCGACGCGGGCAGAATGTGCGCCTCGCCTCGCAGCTCACCGGCTGGCAGATCGACATTCTGACCGAAGCCGAGGAATCCGAACGCCGCCAGAAGGAATTTGCCGAACGCTCGGCCCTGTTCATGGAGGCGCTCGATGTCGACGAGATGGTGGCCCAGCTGCTAGCCTCTGAAGGCTTTGCCGATATCGAAGACGTCGCCTATGTGCCGCTGCAGGAACTTGCCGCGGTTGAAGGCTTTGATGAGGAAACCGCCGAGGAGTTGCAGACCCGCGCCATCGAATATCTGGAAGCGCGCAACCGGGAGCTGGACGACAAGCGCCGCGCCCTTGGCGTGGAAGATGCCGTGCTGGACGTCGAGGGCGTCACGCCGGCCATGGCGGTCGCGCTCGGCGAGCATGATGTCAAGACCTTGGAGGACCTCGCCGGTTGTGCCAATGACGAACTGCTCGGTTATTATGAGCAAGGCAAGGACAAGGAACGCGTTAAGGTCGAAGGTGCCCTTGAAGCCTTCGATCTGACCCCGGAAGAGGCCAATACCATTATCATGAAGGCCCGCGTCGCGGCGGGCTGGATTGACCGCTGGCCGGAGCCCTCCGAGGAGACGAGCAAGACCGACGAGGAGGCAGAAGCGTAAGGCGTGAGGCATGCACAGCAGCACAGGCAGGAGACGGAGGACGGGCACGCACGGCGCTGCATCGTCACCGGAGACGTGCGTCCTGACAGCGAATTGATCCGCTTCGTCGCTGCGCCCAATGATGAGGTGGTGCCGGACCTTGCCGCCAAACTGCCGGGCCGGGGCATGTGGGTGAGTGCTGATCGTGCCTGTCTTGAACGGGCGGCGACACGCAACTATTTCGCCCGGGCGGCCAAACGGGCGCTTACGGTTTCGCCTCAGCTTGCTGACCACGTCGCGGGACTGCTGCGCCGCCGCCTGGCTGATGATCTTGGCCTGGCCCGCAAGGCAGGGAGCCTTACGCTCGGCTTCGACAAGATTGCCAGATCCTTCGCCGGCCGGCACCCGCCTGTGCTTCTGATTGAGGCGTCAGATGGCGCCGAAGATGGCCAGCGCAAGCTCATGGCGCTGGCGCGGGCCCACGGCCTTAACCTCAAGCTGCTGGATTGTCTCAATTCTCAAGAATTGAGCTTGGCCTTGGGCCGCGAAAATGTGGTACATGCGGCGCTCCCATCCGGGCAGCTTGCAGACAGGATCGCGATCAATGCGCGGCGGCTTGCCGCCGTCCGGGCGCCGGGACAGGCGCCGAACAGACCAATGGAACGCAAGGCCGGTCCGATGCCGGCCTCTGAAAGGTACGAATGAGCGAGACGAATGACACCACGCGCCGCGGCAAAACCCTGTCGCTGAAGAAGACGGAAACCTCGACCGTCAAGCAAAGCTTCAGCCATGGCCGCACCAAAGCCGTCGTGGTGGAAAAGAAGCGTGCCCGCGTCGCCCCAGCGGCGTCAGCACCTACCGCCAAGACTGCCGAGACAGCCAGCCCGGCTCCGAGCCAGACCCCGGCCCCGGGGCGCCCGGCGCAATCTGGCGGCATGAAGCCGGCTCCCAGCCGCGCTGGCGTGGTCCTGCGCCAGCTCACCGATGAGGAAAAGGAGGCGCGCAGTCGCGCCCTTGCTGATGCCCGCGTCGCCGAAGAGGAGGCCCGCCGCCACGCCAATGAGGAGCGCAGGCGGCGCGAAGTGGAGGAAGCCCAGTTGCGGGCCGAACGCGAGGCGGCCGCCAAACGCAAGGCCGAAGAAGACGCCCGCCGGCTGGCCGAAGAAGACGCCCGGCGCCACGCCGAAGAGGAGTTGGCCCGGCGCGAGAAGCAACCCGACGAAACCCAACGCACACCAAAGCCGAAGCCGGCGCCAGAGGCGGTGGAAGCCCCGCGGGCGCGCCGTCCCGAACTCGAGGAAGAAGACGAGGGCAAGGGCAAGAAGCTCTCAGGCAAAGGCGCTGCCGCCAAAACACCGGCTGCCGCCCGCAAGGGTCCGACCGACCGCCGTCGTGGCAAGCTCACGGTTACCCGCGCCTTGTCCGATGACGATGGCGAGCGCACGCGTTCGTTGGCGGCGTTCCGGCGTCATCTGCAGCGCGTCAACAAGGGTCAGCAGGCCCAACAGGCCGGTCCCGCCGGCCCCCGCGAGGTGATCGTTCCGGAAACCATCACCGTTGCCGAGCTGGCCAACCGCATGGCCCGTCGCGCCGTCGACGTCATCAAAGTACTGATGAAGAACGGCATGATGCTGACAGTCAACGACACCATCGATGCTGACACCGCAGAGCTGGTGGCCACCGAATATGGCCACACCGTCAAGCGCGTAGCGGAATCTGACGTGCTCGAAGGGCTGAAGGGCGACGCCGATACCGACACCAACATGCAGCCGCGGCCACCAGTGGTCACGGTCATGGGCCATGTCGACCACGGCAAGACCTCGCTCCTCGATGGCTTGCGCAAGACTGATGTGGTGGCTGGCGAGGCCGGGGGGATCACCCAGCACATCGGCGCCTATCAGGTCCAGCTCGCCAGTGGCCAGAAAATCACCTTTCTCGACACTCCCGGCCACGCCGCCTTTACCTCGATGCGCGCCCGTGGCGCCAAGGTGACGGACATCGTCGTGCTGGTGGTTGCTGCCGATGACGGCGTCATGCCCCAGACCGTCGAGGCGATCAGCCATGCCAAAGCGGCAGGCGTTCCGCTCATCGTCGCCATCAACAAAATTGACAAGCCGGATGCCAAGCCGCAGCGGGTCAAGACCGAACTCTTGCAGTATGACGTGCAGGTCGAAGACATGGGTGGCGAAACCCAGGCGGTGGAAGTTTCGGCGCTGAAGGGCATAGGGCTTGGACGCCTCGAAGAAGCAATCCTGCTGCAGGCCGAACTGCTCGATCTGAAGGCCAATCCCGAACGCACCGCCGAGGGCGCTGTGATCGAGGCCAAGCTCGACAAGGGGCGCGGGCCAGTGGCAACCGTCCTCGTCGAACGTGGCACCTTGAAGAACGGCGACATTCTCGTCGCCGGATCCGAATGGGGCCGGGTGCGCGCCCTCGTCAATGACCATGGCGAGACCGTCGACAGTGCTGGGCCATCCGTACCGGTTGAGGTCCTCGGCCTATCGGGCGTGCCTGAAGCTGGCGACGAATTCGTCGTCGTCGAAAACGACTCCCGCGCGCGCGAGGTCACCGAGTATCGCGCCCGCAAGCGCCGTGAATCGCGTCAGGCCGCGAATTCGCGCCAGACGCTCGATCAGCTGCTCAAGAGCCGCAAAGAGGGCGAGACACGGTACCTGCCGCTCGTCATCAAGGCCGATGTGCAAGGTTCAGTCGAAGCCATTCAGGGCGCCCTCACCAAGCTTGGCACCAGCGAAGTGGCCGTCCAGTTCCTGCAATCAGGGGTTGGCGCCATCACCGAAAGCGATGTCATCCTGGCCCATGCCTCGGGCGGCGCAATTATCGGCTTTAACGTGCGTGCCAACGCCCACGCCCGCGAGCGGGCCAAGCGCGATGGCGTCGAGATCCGCTATTACAGCATCATCTACAATGTCGTAGACGACGTGAAAGCGGTGCTATCGGGCATGCTGGCGCCGGAAGTGCGCGAGAAATTCCTCGGCAATGCCGAAATCCTCGAAGTATTCTCGATCTCCAAGGTCGGCAAGGTGGCAGGCTGTCGGGTCAGCGAAGGTGTCGTCCGTCGCGGCGCCAAGGTTCGCCTTATCCGCGATGGCGTGGTCGTCCACGAGGGCGAACTGTCGACCCTGAAGCGCTTCAAGGATGATGCTCGCGAAGTGCAGGCCGGACAGGAATGCGGCATGTCCTTCGCCAATTACGATAATATCGCCAAGGGTGATGTTATCGAATGCTTCGAGGTCGAAACCGTCCAACGCGCGCTTTAAGGAGCCACTGCAGAGGCTGTGCCCGGTGATCTCTCCCGCCGGCGCGCCCAAGCATGGACATAGATTACCGTGAACCGACGTCCGACACGATCCCACACCGGCCCCTCACAGCGTCAGCTGCGGGTGGGAGAAATGCTGCGCCACACCCTTTCCGAGATTCTGGCGCGCGGCGAGCTGCGCGATCCCGAGCTCGACGGAGTATCGGTGACAGTGACGGTCGTCAAACCCTCTCCGGACATGCGTCACGCCACGGTATTTTGCGAACCCCTCGGTGGCAAGAACGCCAAGCCCATCATCGCTGCGCTCAATCGCAATGCCCGCTTTCTGCGCGGTCAGATGGGCAAGACCATCGCGCTCAAATTCACGCCCGATCTGCGCTTCGTGGAAGACACCTCCTTTGCTGAGGCCGAGAAGATCGAGACCCTGCTGAAGTCCGAGCGGGTGGCGCGCGACCTGCGCCGCGACGAGGACGCAAGCGATGAGAACTGAGCCTGAGCCCCGCGAGCGGGGGTCTGAAGGAACAAGAGCCGATGGGCCGTAGGAAAAAGGGCAATGCCGTCCATGGCTGGGTGGTGATCGATAAGCCGCAAGGCGTCACATCCACCCAGGTTGTGGGCATCGTCAAACGCGTCTTCAACGCCCAGAAGGCCGGCCATGCCGGCACCCTTGACCCCATGGCCACAGGTGTCCTCGCGGTGGCGCTGGGGGAGGCGACCAAGACCGTGCCTTATGCCATGGATGCGGAAAAATCCTATCTCTTCACGGCAAAATGGGGTGAGGCCACCGACAGCGACGACGCCGACGGCACCGTGACGGCCACTACCGCCAGTCGACCGAGCCGGGCCGAGATCCTCGCCGCCCTTCCTGCCCTGACCGGAACCATCCTGCAAACCCCACCGGCCTATTCGGCGATCAAGGTGGATGGCATGCGCGCCTATGACCTCGCCCGCGAGGGCGAGACCGTCAGCCTCGCCGCACGCCCCGTCGCAATCCATGAGGTGCACCTCTGCGAGCAGCCCGCCGAGGACCTCGCAGTGTTCGAAATGCGCTGTGGCAAGGGAGCTTATGTTCGCGCCTTTGTCCGCGATCTGGCACAGGCTCTAGGGACGCTCGGCCATGTCTGTGCCCTAAGGCGCACCAGTGTGGGCAGCTTTACCGTCCAGGCCGCGATTTCACTGGAAAACCTCAAGGAATTTATGCATAGTCCGGCCGCTTTTGAGCACTTAAGGCCTCTTTCGACCGCGCTGGACGGCATCCCGGCGCTGGCCGTAACAGGCCCGGATGTGGTCCGCCTGAAGAGTGGCAACCCCATTCTCTGCCGGGCCGGCCAGTTTGCAAAGCTGGCCGAGCAGGGTGGAGATGAGCTTCAGGGCCAGACTGTCTTTCTGTCTACCCCTGCCGGCGAGCCGATCGCTCTGGCCGAGCTGGTGGAGGGACAGTTGCAGCCCTTCCGCGTGTTCAATTTCACCCCGTGATGTCCGGAACCGACCATGTCGATTACAGCTGAACGTAAGCAGGAACTAATCAAGGAATTTGCCACCAAAGAGGGCGACACGGGTTCGCCCGAAGTCCAGGTGGCGGTGCTCTCCGAGCGCATTACCAATCTGACCGAGCATTTCAAGACCCACGCGAAGGACAATCATTCGCGCCGCGGGCTTATCAAGCTGGTCTCCCAGCGCCGGCGTCTGCTCGATTATGTTAAGGCCTCCGACTCCCAGCGCTATCAGGCGCTGATCGGCCGGTTGGGCTTGCGGCGCTGACCCCCCGCGCCCTCTTAGCTCTGCCTTGTGCGCGCGTCCGCGCGGTCGCCATCTTGGCCGGCCGTAGCGGTCGCGCGTATGTTTTTCGCGTCACGACGCAAACAGCCGGAGGAGTTCCGGCAACTGAGGGGCCTGTCGCAAACCGCTAGCCCCACATCCGACAGGCAATCCGGCCTGCGGGAACGAAGGAAAGAAACGATGTTCACTATTGCCAAAGAAGAAATCGAATGGGGCGGCCGCAAGCTGTCGCTCGAAACCGGGCGCATCGCGCGTCAGGCCGACGGAGCCGTGCTAGCGAGCTATGGCGAAACCGTTGTCCTTGCCACTGTCGTTGGTGCACACAGCCCCAAGCCCGGCATTGATTTCTTCCCCCTCACGGTTAATTACCAGGAGCGCTTTTACGCGGCCGGCAAGATTCCTGGTGGTTATTTCAAGCGCGAAGGCCGCCCCACCGAGCGCGAAACCCTGATTTCCCGGCTGATCGACCGGCCGATCCGTCCCTTGTTCGCCGAAGGCTACAAGAACGAGACGCAGGTCATCGTCACGGTCCTCAGTCACGATATGGAAAATGACCCCGATGTGGTGGCGGTGATCGCAGCTTCGGCGGCACTGACGCTGTCCGGCATCCCCTTTATGGGCCCAATCGGGGCAGCCCGCGTCGGCTATATTGATGGTGCCTTCAGGCTCAACCCCCCTGTCGACGAGATGGCAAGCTCAAGTCTTGATCTCGTGGTGGCCGGCACCGGCAATGCCGTGCTCATGGTGGAATCCGAAGCCCAGGAACTGCCGGAAGACGTCATGCTGGGCGCGGTCATGTTCGGCCATCAGCAGATGCAGGCAGCAATCAACATGATCATCCGGCTGGCCGAGAAGGCGGCCAAGGAGCCGCGTGAGCTGACCATCGATGACAGTAAGGAACGCTACGCCGCGCTCAAGACCTTCGCCGGTAGCGATCTGCACGCCGCCTTCCAGATTGCCGAAAAGCATGTCCGGCGCGACCGCATCGCGGAGATCCGCAGCCGCGCCGCACGGGAATTTGTCGGCGAGGGCGACGCCAAGCTGAGTGACAACAAGTTTGGTGTGCTGTTTCATGATCTCGAGGCGGACATCATGCGCAATGCGGTTCTTGATACCGGACGGCGCATCGATGGACGCAATACCAAAGAGATCCGTCCCATTCTTGCGCAGGTTGGCACCTTGCCGCGCACACATGGCTCGGCCCTGTTCACCCGCGGTGAAACCCAGGCGCTCGTGGTGGCAACCTTGGGTACCGCTGAAGATGAGCAGTTCGTCGACAGCCTCGAAGGCACGAGTAAGCAGAGCTTCATGCTCCACTACAATTTCCCGCCCTACAGCGTGGGCGAAACCGGCCGCATGTCTGGCCCGGGCCGGCGCGAAATCGGTCATGGCAAGCTGGCCTGGCGGGCTGTGCATCCCATGCTGCCCAAGCGCGAGGAATTTCCCTACACCTTGCGCGTAGTTTCCGAAATCACCGAATCCAACGGCTCCTCATCGATGGCGACCGTGTGCGGCACCTCGCTGGCACTGATGGATGCCGGTGTGCCACTCAAGGCGCCGATTGCGGGCATTGCCATGGGGCTCATTCTGGAAGGCACCCGCTATGCCGTGCTGTCGGATATCCTTGGTGATGAAGATCACCTCGGAGACATGGACTTCAAGGTGGCCGGAACCCAAACTGGTGTCACCTCGCTGCAGATGGACATTAAGATCGCCGGCATCACCGAAGAGATCATGCAGGTGGCACTTGGCCAGGCCAAAGACGGGCGCCTGCACATTCTGGGCGAAATGGCTAAGGCCATCAGCCAGAGCCGCAGCGAGCTCGGCGAGCATGCTCCACGCATCGAGCAGATGAAAATTCCGACCGACAAGATCCGCGATGTCATCGGCACTGGCGGCAAGGTCATCCGTGAGATCGTGGAAAAGACGGGTGCCAAGATCAGTGTTGAAGACGATGGCACGGTCAAGATCGCGTCGGCAGACGGCGAATCCATCCGCGCTGCCGTCAAATGGATCAAGTCACTGACAGCAGAACCCGAAGTTGGTGAAATCTACGACGGCAAGGTCGTCAAGGTGATGGATTTCGGAGCCTTCGTGAACTTCTTTGGTCCCAAAGACGGGCTTGTGCACATTTCCGAACTTGCACCACAGCGCGTCGCCAAGACCTCGGACGTGGTCAAAGAGGGCCAGGGCGTCAAAGTCAAACTTCTCGGCTTTGATGACCGCGGCAAAGTACGCCTCTCGATGAAAATGGTTGACCAGGTGACAGGAGAGGATCTGTCCAAGAAAGCCGCGCCAGAGAGCGACGCCGCCGCGGATGATGCCGCGGCCAAACCGGCCCAATAGCCGTCGTGCTCGCGGCTGCCTGCCCGCTTTGGTGCAGGCAGCCGCGAGTGGCTCCTTTCGACCCACGAGTCCCCGGATGATGATCGGCTTTCGCCTTCTTGCCCTTGGCCTCATCGTGGCCGCACTCGTGCTCCTGGGCGCCGACGCCATCAGCTCACTTCAGCACGGGGGCATCAGGCTGCATTCCCTGGAACAGCTGATGGATATGACGAGCCCCGCCTTGGCCCGCCACATCCACGACTGGGCCGCAGACATGCTGCCCGGTCCTCTCACAGCTCTCGTCCGCGGTCTCCTTGACAGCTGGGCCTGGGCCCTTTTTGGCGTCGGCGGCGTTCTCATCGCCTTCGTTTGTGGCCGCCCGCGTCTGCGCAGCTAGAGGCTATTCGGCCGCTAGCATGCCGGCCGCACTGATCTGCCCCTTGGCGCCATTGAGCTGCATCAGATATTTGATGCCCTCCTCAGCGATGTCATCTCCGATCATGCGATTGCCTTCGGCATGCAGTTCCGCCATGTCGATATAAGCTGCATAATTGCCGCGGGTACGCTCGGTGATGATCCCGGCCTTCAACAGGGTTTTGATCAGTACACGAAATATATTGGACGCTTCCGCGAGATCCTGACGGATCTCAGCATCGCTCAACGCTTCCATGAATGCCTGCTGGCACCAAATGGGATCAAGGCCCACAGCCTCGTAGATGAACGACTTCTGGTCAGGGCTGCCGAGATTGAACAGAAGTACCTGGAACACATTCCACGCCCAGTCCTCGATCACCTCATGTTCGGCCTTGGACAGTTGCGGAATGGTGCGATCGGCCCAGATCTTCCCGAATTTGTGGTGAAAGGCTTCATCGGTCATGACGAGCTGCATCAGCTTTGTCAGCAGCGGATCACGAGATTCCTTGTAGAAGCTGGCAAACGCACCCATGGCAAGGCCTTCGACCAGCATCTGCATGCCTACCAGTTTCTTCCACACCAAAGGCGAAGAGACCAGTTCGTTCAAAAGGCTGCCGAGCGCCGGTCCGACACGGACGGGCCTGCCCCAGCGCGCCTTGACATAGGCAGAGAACGCGGTCACGTGGCGGGCTTCTTCACGGGTCTGGTTGGCAGCATATTCCTGCGCCCCAGGATCCTTGAGGATATGGCACAGCGAGGCTGAGAGCGCGAGCGCACCCTGCTCGCCATGCAGAATCGAAGACAGCGACCACAACACATCGAGATTGACGAGCTTGATCTTGCTGCGCTCATCCAGACGATCGCCAATCGCCGTGCGCAAATCCATGTTGGCCTGCGGATTGACGAGATACTCACGCTCAACATCAAAAGGCTGAGAAAAATCGATGTACTTGATATCGAGTGGATCCCAGAAGTGCTGGTGCGTCGCTGAAATAATCTTGTCGAAGGCCGTGGTGCGTGCACCATAGCGCTCGACTTCAAGCATGGCCGGAAAGTCGCTTGGGTCCACGGCGTTGTAAGCCGGGTCTTTGGTGATGTGATCCATGGTCCTCTCCGGAAATTTATGGTTGTCCGAGCAGCCTAGGCGAGAGCTGCATCGTCTCGCAAGAAATAATGACGCCACGTCATTTCGTTCCCCAAGCCATCAAAACCTGTGCAGACCCGCGCACCGGCCCGCGCCTCCGTGCTAAACTGGCGACGCAGCACCCCGAACGAGCACGAGTGATCCATGAGCCCCTTTGCCCGACCGGCATCCGCCTGGATCGGGGCGCTGCTCGCAACGGCGGTGGCGCTCAGCCTCATCGCCATGGACGCATGGCATCTTGCGGCCCGCGCAAATGAGATCGAGCTGGCTCTGCTGAGGGCATTTGCGCCCCACAGGGGCGGCACTGCCGCGGACTGGCCAGCACTTGCCCGCCTGCTTGGCGCCCCCATGCTCCGGCTCGGTGAACTCGCCGGGCTCGCTATGTTCGGCCTCGGTCTTGTCCTTGTCATTGCCTGGCGTGGCTTGCTCTCTGGCTTTGTCTTTCTCATTGGTGTGGTGGCTGGAACAGAGCTCCTGGCGCTCTGGCTCTTCCTCGGACCACACCTGCTTCTCGGCACCCTCGCAAGTTCGGTCGCGCTCGCGGCTGCCTATGGCGCCGCGCTGCTGTGGCATCTGGTAGCCATGGCGCGCTGGCGCTGGCGCATGTCCGCCATGTTCGACGGTGTCCTGTCGCAGCAAAACCTGCGTCAGCTGCTGCATATCAAAGGCGGTGATGGTCTTGAGCTCCACAGCACCCAGGCCAGCTGCCTCGCCCTCAGGATCGGCGCGCCGCGGGGGGCTACGGGTCCTCTTCCCACCGAGAACTTCAGCGCCCGCCTTGAGGCGCTGGCGCAGCTGGCTGAAATCGCCAAACATCATGGCGGGCTGATCTGCGAGCTTAGTCCCCACGGGTTCACTGCCACCTGGAATCTCGTCGTGCGTGAACCACAGCCTGGCGCGCGGGCCTGTGCGGCAGCGCTTGCCATGGTGCAAGGGCTGGGGCCACAGCGCCTGGACGGCGGCCACAGTGTCATGCGTTTTGAACTTGCCATCGGCGTGACAACAGGGAGCCTTGATGCCGGTATCCTGTCTCTTGGCCTAAAGCCCAGTTATCTCGTTGCGGGCAGCTGCGCGGACCGTGCCCGGGATTTGCGCGACAAGGCCGAACGCTTCGGCACAACCATTCTGGTGTGCAGCGAAACCCGCAACCTGGCGGCCGGGGGGTATGCCTTCCTCGAGATCGAGCGCGAGGCAAGCGCAGTTGCGGGTGCAGAAACGCCAGCCGGTCTTTATGCTCTCTGGGGCCCCCTGGCCGCTTCCTCTTCACCCAAATTCAGGGCGCTTGCGGTGTTCCATGATCGGCTCTTCCAGGCACTCTGCAGCGGCCAATGGGCGAGCGCACGTGAACTCATCGGCCAGGCCCGCAAACTCTCAGGGGCCAGTCAAAAGCTTTATGATCACTACGCCGAACACCTCGGCTGGCTGGAACAGCATCCGCCGACGGAGGTCAAAAATATGGCGCAAGACCAACCGTCGCGCTCATTCACGCGGCAGCAGCCAACGCAGCCTGTGCCGTGAGGCGGCCATCATAGAGGGCCCGTCCGATGATCGCTCCGGCAATGTTCGGGCTGCGCTTAAGGGCCAGAATATCGGCCGTGTCTGCAAGGCCCCCGGAGGCAATGACCGGGATGCGCACGGCCTCTGCCAGCGCCGCCGTGGCCTCCACATTGAGGCCCTGGAGCATGCCATCGCGCGCGATATCGGTGAAGATGATCGCCGCCACGCCGGCGTCCTCGAAGCGGCGGGCAACATCGACCGCGCTCAGACTTGAGGTCTGCGCCCAGCCCTCCACCGCAACCATGCCCGCGCGCGCGTCGATACCGACCGCAACGGCTCCATCATGAGCGCGCGCCGCCTGCTTGACCAGCTTTGGCTCCCGCAATGCCGCCGTTCCCAGGATGACACGGTTGATGCCCGCTTCGAGCCAGAACTCGATGGCCGCACGGTTGCGTAGTCCACCACCGAGCTGGATAGGCAGAGTGATCGCGCGCCGGATAGCTTTGATCGCCTCGCCATTGGCGGAGAAGCCGGAAAACGCACCATTGAGATCGACACAGTGCAGCCAGGCAAACCCTGCATCGGCAAACAGGCGTGCCTGCGCCGCCGGATCACGGTTGAAGACGGTGGCATCACCCATCTCGCCCTGCTTCAGACGAACACAGGCACCGTCCTTAAGATCAATCGCGGGATAGAGGATCATGGCTTCCAGGACAGAAAGTTGGCGAGAAGTCTAAGACCAATACTCTGGCTCTTCTCAGGATGAAACTGGGTGCCAGCGATATTGTCCCGCGCCACCATGGCGGTCAGCGGGCCACCATAGTCGGTGCACGCCACAACGTCATTCTGCTCGTCGGGATTGAACAAGTAGGAATGTACAAAATATACGTCCGCCCCTTCGGCAATGCCCGCGAGCAGGGGATGGGGCCTGGTAAAGCGAAGCTGGTTCCAGCCCATGTGCGGGATCTTGAGTCCAGGGGCTGACAGGCGCTCGACCTTGCCATTGATCCAGCCAAGACCGGCATGATCGCCAAATTCGTGACCGGAGGTGGCGAGCAGCTGCATGCCCACGCAGATACCCAGGAACGGCACACGCCGGGTTTTGACCGCATACGTCAAGGCCGACAATAGCTCCGGGATTGCCGCCAGCCCGGCCATGCAGGCGCCAAAGGCACCAACCCCGGGCAGAACGATGCGCGAGGCCGACGCCACGGCATCGGCTCGGGCGCTGACGATGATCTCACTGTCAAGGCCAGCTTGGGTTGCGGCACGCAGCAGGGCCTTCTGCGCCGAGCGCAGATTTCCAGAGCCGTAATCGATGAGAACGACGCGTTGCATGGCGGCACTGATAGCTCAAACCAGGTTTTGCGCCAAACCGTGCACCATCTGCCCCTTGCCGGCCCGAAGAATATGGTACCGGGCAAACCAAATCCAGAAACTGCGGACATACGGACATCAACACCTGAGAGCTGGAGCGGTCCGGGGCCCAGGCCCTAGGCGATGCCGGAGCCCCACTTAGCCCGGCGGCCGTCACGACGGCCCTGGGTCTGGCGACCTGCGGGCCTTTGGAGTGCAGGAGGGTGGGCGAGCCCCAACGGGTTCGACATTGAGGTCAAGTCCGTTCACCTCAAGTGTACGATAGGTGATGACGGGCGCGACGACGGCGTAGAGGCCCGCGCGAAGTGCCTTGATCGTGCCCTGACAAAGCCCGCCAAAGGTGCCAATCACCTGCCACCGTGACGAGGGCCCCACGCCGAGGACCGCAGTCTGCCACACCGGAGGCCCGCCCCAGACCACGATCATCTGGTCGGGAGGATGGCCCTTCAGTTCGGCCGGAAAGATCTCGCAACGTTGTCCCTCCTCCACGAGACAGGGCGGTACGCCTTGTGCCTGCGTCCAGGCCTGGCTCGCGAGCCCGGCTGGCAGGCCATAACCTTTCGGATGGATCTGTAGCTGCGCGGCGCGGGTGCGCGCCGACAGGGAGGGCTTCTGACCTGAAAACGCCAGAAGCGCCTGTCGCGCTCGGCTTCGAATCAGCTCCGCCTGCGATCCCTTGCTGTCCCTTGCCAGCGCCTCAAGCGCGCGCTGGCCAAATCCCGCACCTTCGCGGGCAAGATAGGAAAAATCGAACTGCTGTGCGTCCGTGCGCCCGCTTTCCAGTCGCGTCATCTGGCTGGCAACAGCAAGACGCGCCGGATCGGCAAGGGGCGAGTAAAGCAGGACGAGGACACCACACAGCGCGAGCGTGCCCACGATATTGGCCCTTCCAAGGCCCGCCAGCCAGCTGCGGCGCCTTAGGCTCTCTAAACCGGCCACACCATAGCCCAAGGCAAAGACGACACAGACAGCGAGCGCACCGCTTCCCACAACCCGGCGCACGCTGAGGCCAAAGGCCTCGATGCGTACCATGAGGGCATAGGCCGCAAGCCCGACCAGCGGCAGCACGAGACAAGCCGCGAGCGTGCCCGTGTGGCGCAGTATCGGACCCGGAGACTGTGCCCCGTCCTGCCACAGGGCATTGGTCAGTACGATCAAGCCTGCCGCGAGGGCCAGCATGAGCGCGCTGGCACCGGCGTGCTGCCAGGCCAGATCAAGACCAGCAAAGGCGGCACCGAACAGAAAGGCGAGCGCAACCAAAGAGGCTACGGGCAGGAGCCAGGCGAGCTGAAAAAGCAGGCCATTGTCCGGTTCCGCCATGGCCGCCCCACGCGACCGCCCAAGGGTGAGGCCCAGCAGCGCGCCAACCGCACTCAGCGGCACGCAAACGACCGGCTGCCCGATGAGCCTTGCCGCAGCCGGTAAGGCGAGGAGCCCACACAGCCCGGCGGCCACCTTCAGGATAAACCACAGGGCGACAACAAACCCCGCGCTGAGGATTAGCTTGCGGCAAAGCCGGCTCGCCCGCCCGAAATAAACACGATAGGGCGTCCGGATCCCGTCCTTACCCGACCACACAGCCACCATGACCTGTCCGCTGGCGACAATAACGATGGCAGCTGTCACGACCCCGGGGCTGGGCAGCAACGCCCACACCGAAGGGGCAGAGCCGGAGGGTGCGGGCGGCAGGTAAAGCCGCAGCCGGTCCCAGGCCCCCATGGCGGCAAGAAGGACACTCGCCAACCCACACCACAGCCCAAGGGCCAGCTTGGGGATGTCCCCATATCCCTCCACGAGCAAAAGCGGCGCCAGGAACACCGCGAGGACACAGCCGGACACCAGCGGCGCTGCTGCCCATGGCACGCCCCCGCCTTGCGCCGCGCCAAGCACGAGCGCCAGCACCACCACCTGGCCCGCACCGACGAGCAGCTCTTGCCTTTGCTGCGACGGTGACGGCCCTGTCACGGTCAGCCTGTCTGGTTGCGTCATTTGGCAGGTCCCGCAGAGCGTCAGAGGCCAGTTTACTCTCTGTGCGCTCCGCTACGATATGGTGTACTGACAGAACCGGCCAGACCTGCCGGTGGCAGCACTCCCGCTGAAGCGGTTGCGGGAATAGCTGTCCTGGCTATGATCCGCCGCGCCTGCAATCTGCAATGAGAGTACTCATGTCCCCCGACGTGCCCGAAATCATCGAAGTCGACGATACGCGCATTGCCTGTGATGGTGGCGGTGGCGCACTCGGCCATCCGCGCGTTTTTCTCGAAATGGGCGATAGAAACTTTGTCGAATGCCCCTATTGCGACCGGCGGTTTGTGCTACGCGAAGGGGCAGAGGCACATCATTGATCGGGTCTGAAGCGAACCGCCAGGGCCCGGGTGGCCACATTTATCTGGTCGATGGCTCAGGCTTCCTGTTTCGTGCCTATCATGCACTGCCCCCGCTGACGCGCAAATCCGACGGCCTTCCCACCGGAGCGGTGTCGGGGTACTGCAACATGCTGTGGAAGCTGCTGGAAGACATGCGCGGCGGCGACCAGCCGACGCATCTCGCGGTCATCTTCGATGCCGCAAGGCACACTTTTCGTAACGACATCTACCCCGAATACAAGGCCCAGCGACCGGAACCTCCGGACGACCTCGTTCCCCAGTTTGCACTGGTGCGCGAAGCCACCCGCGCCTTTGGTATCCCCTGCATCGAACAGAGTGGCTTCGAAGCCGATGACCTGATCGCCAGCTACGCCCGCCAGGCGCACGAGACGGGCATGAGGGTCACCATCGTCTCCTCCGACAAGGATCTGATGCAGCTGGTTGTCGACGGCGCGGTCGAGCTGTTCGATACCATGAAGAACAAGCGCATCGGCACGGCCGAGGTGATCGAACGCTTCGGGGTGCCTCCGGTCAAGGTGGTGGAGGTGCAGGCCCTGGCTGGCGATTCCGTCGACAATGTTCCTGGCGTCAAGGGCATCGGTATCAAGACCGCTGCTGAACTGATTAACGCCTACGGCGACCTTGAGAACCTGCTGGCCCACGCCCAAGACATCAAGCAGCCAAAGCGGCGCCAAAACCTGCTGGAAGGCGCGGAGCTGGCGCGCGTGTCGCGTCGCCTCGTTGCGCTCGACGACCACGTGGATCTGCCCGTGCCCCTTGCGCAGATGCGCGTTCATGAACCTGACCCCACGCAGCTGATCGGCTTTTTTAAGGCCATGGACTTTGCCGCGCTGACAAGGCGGGCGGCAACGCATTTTGGCATTGAGGACAGCGAGACGATCGCGCCGAGCCCTGATCCGGCGAAACGCAGCCAAGTTGGAGGCGAGACTGAGCCTGTCGCACCAGTCTCCACACCCACACCGCTCGCATCCTCTGAGCCGAGCGCAGGGGGCAAGCCTGGAAGCTTGATGGACCGCGGGGCCATCATGAGGCCCATCGCTTACGAGCAGTATGAGTGCGTGACCACGGCCGATCGCCTCGCTGATTGGGTGGCACGGGCTTACGAGGCTGGCCTGGTTTGCGTTGACACGGAGACGACTTCACTCGATGCGATGCAGGCATCCTTGTGCGGAGTGTCCCTGTGCGTCGCACCGGGCGAGGCCTGCTACATACCTTGCGGCCATCGCCACCCCGAGGGCCTTAATCTGGCGGCCCAGGGCGCCATTCACCAGCTCTCGGAGCGCGAATTACTTGATGCCCTAAAGCCCCTACTTGTGGATCCGGGCGTGCTCAAGATCGCGCAAAACATGAAATATGACTACCTGATACTTGCCCGTCGCAATATTCATGTGACGCCGTTCGACGACACCATGCTGATGTCCTATGTGCTGGATTCGGCGCTGCACGGACACGGCATGGATGAGTTGTCCGTGCTTCATCTTCAGCATACTCCGATCGCCTACAAGGAGGTGACGGGTCGCGGCAGGGACAAGATCGGGTTTGAGCTGGTGAGCCTTGAGGCAGCCACGCGCTATGCGGCTGAAGATGCGGATGTCACCTTCCGGCTGCATGGCTTGCTCAAGGCGCGTTTGATCGCTGAAGGCAAACAGACGGTTTATGAGACCCTTGAACGGCCGCTGGTTGCCATTCTCGCTGCCATGGAAGAGGCCGGCATTGCCATCGATGGTGAGCTCCTGCGCCGTCTTTCCCATGAGTTCGCCAACGAAATGGTCGAACTGGAGCGCCATATCCATCACAGCGCGGGCCGGAGTTTCAATATCGCCTCGCCCAAACAGCTCGGTGACATTCTTTTTGGTAGGCTTGGCCTGCCCGGAGGCAAGAAGACCAAGACTGGAGCCTGGTCGACTGACGCCGATACCCTCGAAACCCTCGCCGCCGCAGGTCATGAGATCGCGCAGAAAATCCTCGACTGGCGTCAATTGGCCAAGCTGCGCGGCACCTACACCGACGCTCTGCCAGGCTACGTCAATCGCGAAAGTGGCCGGGTTCACACCAGTTTTGCCATGGCCGCAACCTCGACGGGCCGGCTGGCCTCAAGCGATCCCAATCTGCAGAACATCCCCATCCGCACCAGTGCCGGACGCAAGATCCGCACGGCGTTTGTTGCTCCAGCGGGCAGGCTCCTCATCAGTGCCGACTACAGCCAGATCGAGCTGCGCCTGCTTGCCCACATAGCCGATATCCCTGCACTCAAGACCGCGTTTGCCCGTGGTATAGATATTCATGCAATGACCGCCTCCGAGGTCTTCGGGGTTCCCGTCGAGGGCATGCCCGCCGACATCAGGCGCCGGGCCAAGGCTATCAATTTCGGTATCGTGTATGGCATTTCCGGATTCGGTCTTGCCAATCAGTTGGGCATCGAGCGCGACGAAGCCAGCGCCTATATCCGTCGCTATTTCGAACGCTTCCCTGGCATTCGCAGCTATATGGATCGTACCAAGGAGCTTGCCCGCGCGCAGGGCTTCGTCGAAACCCTTTTCGGTCGGCGCATTCACCTCCGCGAAATCGCCTCCAAGGTACCCGGATTGCGGGCCGGTGCCGAGCGCGCAGCGATCAACGCACCGATCCAGGGCAGCGCCGCTGACATCATACGACGCGCTATGATCCGTCTACCTGATGCCCTGGCCGAGGCGCGCCTCAGCGCCCGCATGCTGCTGCAGGTCCATGACGAGCTTGTCTTTGAAGTTCCCGAAACCGACGCCGAAGCAAGCTGCGCGCTCATTGCCAAGGTCATGGAACAGGCGGCGCTGCCGGCAATCGACCTGTCCGTGCCACTCGTGGTCGAAGCCCATGCGGCGGCCAATTGGGACGCCGCGCACTAGGCAAGGGCGGCAATACCCGCTTGTTGCAGGTGCGCCAGAGAAAGTGTCCTTGGCTTCGACTTATACGGTGTCAGCTTTGGCCTCTCCGGCAATGCCGGACTTTGCCAGGGATGTCAGCAACTCGCTGAGGGCCTCAGCCTCGGCAAGCCCGGACTGGGCGACAAAGCATTCGATAAAGCCGGGCGCGTTGACCAGGGCGAGGGTCAACGAGCGGGCGCGGTTGAGGAGCTTGCCCTCTGTGAACACCCCATTGCCCGCCAGCTTGATAAGTGTCTGGACCTTTTCCACTGGATCCATCGCTCTGGCAGAGAGCCCTTGAAGAATGTGGGCCTTGACCTCTACCTCGCTGGCAACGTGATCCAGCCCATCGGCAAGCTCGCGCCGCTTGGGGTCAGGTATGGACGAGCGCAGCACGCGCTGCTGCAGTTCGCAGAGCCGGCGCAGGCGCACAAGCACCGGAGAACTGGTATTGAAGAAGTGCGCAGCAAAGGCCTGACCATTGGCAATCAGGAGCATCACAGCTGCGAGCTGGCGCTTGTTGGCAGCACCGACAATACTCTCTTCAAGCAGCAGCAGTTTCTCGAATTTTTCGTCGGGAAGTCTGATCGGATCGAGAAAGCGTGTCAGGACCTCATCGGTCACCATGCGCTGCGAACGCCGTGTGAAGGCGGCAATGACGTCGTCGTGACTGAGGTATTTGCCCTGACCGGCGACCAGTTTGTTGGCCATCTTGCGCAGGACGCCGATTTCTTCGAGCAGATTGTCGCCGGAGAGTTTCTTGTTGCTCTTGAGTTCCGCCATCAGGCGATTGGCGAGCGCAGTACGTGCCTCTGGCAACAGATCGGCGGCAAAGTGACGGGTCAGCAACACGACACCCGGGCCACACTCCTTATCGGGACGCAGCTGGCCAAGAAACAGATGAATGAGCGTGGACAGCGCGTCGCCGAGATTCTCGTGCGGGCCGATCAATTCGTGTAACGCAGCCGAACCACTCAGGATTTCCGCCGTGATGCCATCGATCGAGGCACGCAGGACAAGATTACCCTGTGACTGCGATGGCTCTTTTTCCTCACAGCTGATCAGAAGGCTCAACAGCCGCGAAAGCTTTTCATCCCAGCCCTTGGCATCAGCAAGATGGCGGGCAAGCGCGCCATTGATCAGGTAGCCGGCATTGCCCGCGGAGGCAATCTTGGCGGCGAAGCGGTGAAAACCTTCTGGACCGAGGTTCGGAAACGCCCCCGCACGGTCATCGCGGTAAACCCGACCGATCGCCTTGGAGACAAGCTCATTGAGATCCTTGATGAGCTGCGCAACCGGCTTCTTCGTGGATGCAGCCTGGGCTACAGCAATACGTTGAATCGCATGTTGATAAAGCGTGCCGGTCGCCTCGAATTTTTCCAGCGCATCGGCGCGATGAATGAGTTCGGTGACCGTGATCTTCTGCCGGGCAAGATAGTCACTGAGCAGCCGCGTGATCGTCGCCCTGGCGTGATAGGAATAAAGATCATCCGGCTTGAAGCAGGGCAGGCTTGAGGGCACGTCATCTGCGTCGGGGGCGACACTGGTCTTGTTGTGTCCGTCCTCGAAAATCTTGATCGACAGGTAGTCCCCGTTCTGGTTGTCGTAACTTTCCTTGACCACCTTGACCCCGGTCGCATTGCCGCTTTGCAGGAGGGTACGGGCCGTGCTGACAGCCTCGTCGCGCAGCTGGGCGATCTCGTGCAATTTCCAACTGCCCCGGGCGCCCTGGCGTGTAAAAATTTCAAAGTGAATTTCCCTGGCGGCGCCAGCCATTCCCATCCCACCTCAAGCGTGATCAGCACTATTTGGCGGGCCGGCTTAAGCACGGGTTAAAGAACAGAGTTTTCGGGACCTTAGTCCTCATTCCCGGAACCACATAAAATACAGTGTGGGTCTTTGCGTACTTTCACTTCGCGCAGACGGGCGCCCAAAGCGTCATAAATCAGGAGCCGACCGGCCATGCCCTGCCCGATATTGAGGATTTCCTTGAGGACCTCCACCGCCTGCAGGGTCCCCATCACCCCGGCGACAGCGCCCAGAACTCCAGCTTCCGAGCAGGATGGGGCGCTTCCCGCCGGCGGGGGCGCCGGGAACAGACACCGGTAGCATGGAAACTCCCCCGCATGGGGCTTGAATGTCGCCAGCTGGCCGTCAAAGGCGGTGACAGCCGCCGAAACCAGCGTGCGGCGCACCGCAAAGGCAGCATCATTCACCATAAAGCGGGTTTCAAAATTGTCTGAGCCGTCCGCAACCAGATCATACGCGCGCAGGAGCGCCGGCGCGGTCGCAGCGGTAAGGCGCAGCTCGTGGCGTATGATTTCCACGTGAGGATTGATGGCAGATGCCGCATGCGCGGCAGAAAGGGTCTTTGGCAATCCCACATCTTGGCTGCGATGGGCAATCTGACGCTGCAGGTTGGACAGGGCGACGGTGTCGAAATCCACCACCCCGATACGGCCAACCCCGGCAGCAGCCAGATAGAGGATCAGCGGCGAACCGAGCCCTCCCGCGCCTATCACGAGCACGGATGCTGCCTTCAGCCGGGCCTGCCCGGGCCCGCCCACCTCTTTGAGCACAATATGCCGCGCGTAGCGCTCAAGTTCATCATCGCTGAGGGCCATGTCCTCTCTTATCCCTTGGTAAAGGCGAAGGAAAGTCGCCCTGCGGCGTTGCGTCTTGACGCTTTGCTCTGGACAGGACCTCGGGATTTTGCAGTAGGGATAAGGATCAGTTTGCACCAATTGCCTCCGCCGGCCTATCTTCCGGGAAGATGGGCCGGGACGGATCTCGACCGGCCAGGTGGGGGACAAAACCAGGAGTGATCATGTCTCACGACAACGGGCATCCGAACGCATTTGGTCTCGAAAAGCAGGGTTTTCGTAATCTGAAGTCAGTTCATTGGAATCTGGAGGCTCCTGCACTTTATGAGGCGGCTGTCGCCCGTGGCGAAGGCCACGTCGCCAAGAACGGCCCCCTGGTCGTCCTGACGGGACAGCACACCGGCCGTTCGGCATCCGACAAATACGTCGTGCGCGATGACAGCACCGAAAGCACCATCTGGTGGGAAAACAACAAGGCGATGACGCCTGGGCATTTCGAGGCGCTCTATCACTCGATGCTGTCCTACGCCCAGGGCCGGGAACTCTTCGTACAGGATCTCTTCGGCGGTGCGGATGCCGCCCACCGGGTCGCGGTGCGCGTGGTCACGGAATTTGCCTGGCACTCGCTGTTTATCCAGCACCTGCTCATTCCGCCGACCGCCGGCGAACACACCGACTTCGCCCCGGAATACACCATCATCGATTTGCCGGGGTTCACGTCCGACCCCGCCGCCCATGGCTGCAAGTCCGGCACGGTGATCGCGGTGAATTTCGCCCGCAAGCTGGTCCTGATCGGTGGTACCTCCTACGCCGGCGAGATGAAGAAGTCGGTGTTCACCATCCTGAATTACCTGCTGCCCGCCAAGCGGGTGATGCCGATGCACTGCTCGGCCAATGTTGGCCACTCACGCGACACCGCGATCTTTTTCGGCCTCAGCGGCACCGGCAAAACGACATTGTCCGCAGATGCGTCCAGAACCCTCGTCGGTGACGACGAGCATGGCTGGAGCGAGAACGGCGTTTTCAACTTCGAAGGCGGTTGCTATGCAAAGGTGATTCACCTGTCGCGCGAAGCCGAGCCGGAAATCTATTCCACTACGGAACGCTTCGGCACTGTGCTTGAAAACGTGGTCATGAATCCGGTCACCCGCGAACTCGATCTTGACGATACGCGCTATACCGAAAACACCCGTGCGGCCTATCCCATCGACTTTATCCCCAACGCATCGAGCACCGGGACGGCGGGCCATCCCAAGAATGTCATCATGCTCACCGCGGACGCCTTTGGCGTTTTGCCTCCGATCTCCAAGCTGACCCCAAGCCAGGCGATGTATCACTTCCTCTCGGGGTTCACAGCAAAGGTCGCAGGCACCGAAAAGGGTCTCGGCAATGAGCCACAGCCGACCTTCTCCACCTGCTTTGGCGCGCCGTTTATGCCCCGCCATCCGACCGAATATGGCAATCTGCTGCGCGACCTGATCGCTGAACACGGCGCCGATTGCTGGCTCGTCAATACCGGCTGGACCGGTGGCGCCTTCGGCGTCGGTCGCCGCATGCCGATCAAGGCGACACGGGCACTGCTTGCCGCCGCACTCGATGGCAGCCTCGCCCATGCCGAGATGCGGATCGACCCCCACTTCAAGTTCCGGGTGCCAGTGGCGGTACCCGGCGTGGACGGGAACATTCTCAATCCTCGCGATACCTGGGCCGACAAGGCTGCCTACGATGCCCAGGCAAAAAAACTGGTCGGGATGTTCCGGGACAACTTCAGGACCTTTGAAAAGCACGTCGGCCAGGATGTGCTGGAGGCCGCCCCGGTTCTCGCAGAAGCCGCCGAATAGTCGCGGTTCAGGACTGACAGAGCCTGCTTGGCGCCAACGCCTCAGGCTCTGTTGTCCCTGACCGCGTAACCCCAGGGTAAGGAGCCCCTCATGCAACATCGCCAGATCGGCGCCAGCGATATTCGCATCGCCCCCATCATGCTTGGCGGCAATGTCTTTGGCTGGACCGCAGATGAGCCGACCAGCTTTGCTGTGCTCGATGCCTTTGTTGCGGCCGGCTTCAATGCGATTGATACCGCGGACGTCTATTCGCTATGGGTCCCAGGGCATAAGGGCGGGGAATCCGAGACGGTCCTCGGCAACTGGATGGCAGCGCGCAAAAATCGCAGCCGCGTCGTCCTGGCCACCAAGGTTGGCATGCTGCCTATAGGCAGCAAGCCGGGTCTGTCGGCGGCACAGATCACCGAAGCGGCCGAAGCTTCACTGCGGCGTCTCAAGAGTGACTACATCGACATCTATTTTGCACATCGTGATCATGAGGACACGCCACTCGAGGAAACCCTCGAGGCCTTTGCCGGCCTGGTGCGCGCGGGCAAGGTGCGCATGATCGGAGCTTCCAACTATAGCGCGCCGCGCCTGTCTGAGGCCCTGAAAACAGCGAGCACGCGGGCGATCCCGCGCTACGAGATCCTGCAGCCGCTTTACAATCTCTACGATCGCACCGTGTTCGAAGATGAGCTTGCAGAGCTGTGCCTGCGCGAGAAAGTTGGCGTGGTTCCCTATTACGGTCTTGCCGCCGGCTATCTGACCGGCAAGTACCGCTCTCAGGACGACGCGGCCAAAAGCCCAAGAGGCGCGGGTATCGTCAAAAAATATCTGAACCCGCGCGGGGAGCGCATTTTGGCGGCGCTTGATGCTGTTGCCGCACGGCTCTCGGCCAGCCCGGCGCAAGTGGCCCTGGCCTGGCTCATGGCGCAGCCAGCGGTCACCGCGCCGATTGCCAGCGCCAGCGCACCATCCCAAGTGGAAGATCTTGCTGCGGCGGCCACGCTGAAACTCGATGCCGCGGCGACGGCCCTTCTGGCGGAGGCCAGCGCGCCCTGAGCCTAGCGGGAGCGGTAGACCCAAACCCGCGCTGGTGGCAGGTTGGCCCAGATCACAGCAGCCCGACGCACCTCGAAGCGGTCGGTGGCAGGCATGGGTGGTGTCAGGCCATAGGAGAACTGGATAAATGGTGCGTGCGGCCTGACCCGGTCGAGAGCGGCCTCGATCAGGGCCTGACGCCGTTCCTGGGGCCAGTTCAAAAGAGGAATGCCCGAAATGACGGCGCAGCAGCCGCTGTCCTCGGGGCGCAGCGTACGGTCGAGGGCAAAAGCGTCGCCCTCAATCACATGAACACCCGGACAGCGCTCCCGCACCCGACGCACGAATTCGGGGTCATATTCGATGGCGGTAATGCGCTCGGGCCGAAAGCCCCGGGCGATGAGCGCCTCGGTAACAACACCGGTTCCCGGACCAAGTTCAAGCACGTCGCCAGGCTGATCCGGATCTGCCTGCAAGGCGATGGCCCTTGCCAGAGCAGCGCTGGACGGGGCGATGGCGCCTACCCCTTTGGGGCTCGCAATCAAGCCGCGAAGGAATTCGAAGTGTTCAGCAAGAGGGCTTGTGCGCGTTGAGATCTTCACTGCGGCCTTGTGGGGCATGTCTTTAAGTTCTCCTCTCGCAGGCGCTCTCTTAGTCGCTGCCTCTGCCCAGAACGGACAATACCGCCATGGATTATGAACGCGCCAACCGCGGTAATGGCGGGCGCTCCGCGGTGAGTGCGACAGAGCTGCCTGATCCGGTACCGCAGGACAAAAACCCGGGTCGTCCAAACCGCGGGGCTTACTATCACGGCCCCCTGGCACCACCAAGCCCTGCCCTTTCGGCAGGGCCGCAGCCCAGCGAACCCAGGCTCGGCTATGGGGCGCTGCCGCCCAGGAAATCCTTTACCTTGGCAAAGAAGCCTTCGGATTCAGGCTGACTTTCGGGCGTGCAGTCCTGTTCGAAGGCGCGCAACAATTCCTTCTGACGCTTGGAGAGCTTGACCGGTGTTTCCACCATGATCTCAACATAAAGATCGCCGGCAGCGCCACCACCGCGCAGTACCGGCATTCCCTTGCCCTTCATCTTGATCTGCCGTCCTGACTGCGTGCCCTCTGGGACCTTCACACTCAGCCTTTCGCCTCCAAGTGTCGGTACCTCAACCACGCCGCCCAGTGCTGCGGTCACAATCGAGACCGGGCAACGGCAATAAAGATCGTGACCATCGCGCTGGAAGATCGCATGTGGCGCCAGTGCGATGAAAATGTAGAGGTCTCCCGGTGGGCCACCGTTCAGTCCGGCCTGTCCTTCACCGGCAAGACGAATGCGGGTGCCCTCTTCGACGCCCGCCGGAATATCGACGGCGAGCGTGCGCTCCTTCTGCACCTGGCCCATGCCGTGGCACTGCTTGCAGGGTCGGCGGATGACGCGGCCATTGCCCCGACAGGTTGGGCAAGTGCGTTCGATGCTGAAGAAGCCCTGCTGGGCACGCACCCGCCCGGTGCCAGAGCAGCTCGGGCATTGTTCGGGCGCATGGCCCGCCTCTGCACCGCTCCCCTTGCACACCTCGCAGGCAATCGCAGAGGGAACATTGATTTCGGCACGATAGCCGTTGAAGGCATCTTCAAGACGGATTTCGAGATTATAGCGCAGATCCGCTCCGCGATTTTGCCGGCGGCCACGACGTCCGCCGGCAAAATCGCCAAATAGATCGTCAAAAATATCACTGAAGGAGCTTGCGAAATCGCTAAACCCGGGGCCTGCGCGTCCGCCCGCTCCGTTCTCAAAGGCGGCATGACCAAAGCGGTCATAGGCGGCCCGCTTCTGCTCGTCCTTGAGCACGTCATAGGCTTCGTTGATCTGCTTGAAAGCCTGCTCAGACTCAGGATTTCCGGGATTACGGTCCGGATGCAGCTCCTTGGCGAGCTTGCGGTAGGCGCCCTTGATCACCTCAACGGATGCGCCGCGCTCGACACCAAGGATCTCATAATAACAGCGCTTGCTCATTGAAGATCATCAGCCCGATTAAATGGCGGCCCCCGTCATTCCGTTCTACGGAATGCGGGGGCGCCCGTCACGCTTGGACTTCAGCTTAATGCCCCCGTCACACCGAGGTTCAGCTGGACTTCTTGCTGTCGTCAACCTCGGAAAACTCGGCATCGACCACATTGTCGTCGGGCTTTCCTGCTTCGGCTCCGCTGTCGGGCTCGCCAGCAGCCTGGGCCTTGTACATGGCTTCACCGAGCTTCATCGAGGCCTGGGCCAGGTTCTGGGTCTTGGCCTTAATGTCGTCGGCGTCGCTGCCTTTGACCGCTTCCTTGAGATTGGCAAGCGCCGTCTCAATCGCTGTGCGTTCATCAGCACCAATCTTGTCGCCATGTTCGCTGAGGGCCTTTTCGGTCGAGTGCACCAGCGCCTCAGCGTGGTTCTTGGATTCCACCGCTTCCTTACGCTTCTTGTCCTCGGCCGCATGGACTTCGGCATCCTTGACCATCTTCTGGATATCGGCGTCAGACAGCCCACCACTGGCCTGGATGCGGATCTGCTGTTCCTTGTTGGTGGCCTTGTCCTTGGCTGTCACGCTGACGATTCCATTGGCATCAATGTCGAAGGTGACTTCGATTTGGGGAATGCCCCGCGGTGCCGGTGGAATGCCCATCAGGTCGAACTGGCCCAGCATCTTGTTGTCAGCGGCCATCTCACGCTCGCCCTGGAAGACGCGGATGGTCACCGCCGTCTGGTTGTCTTCGGCGGTCGAGAATACCTGGCTCTTCTTGGTCGGGATCGTCGTATTGCGATCGATCAATCGTGTAAACACGCCGCCCAGGGTTTCGATGCCCAGTGACAACGGGGTCACATCGAGCAGAAGCACGTCCTTGACTTCGCCCTGCAGCACGCCGGCCTGAATTGCAGCACCCACCGCAACCACTTCGTCGGGATTGACGCCCTTATGGGGCTCCTTTCCGAACAGCTGCTTGACGATCTCCTGGACCTTGGGCATGCGGGTCATACCGCCAACGAGGATCACCTCGTCGATCTGGCTGGCACTGACCCCAGCATCCTTGAGCGCCTGCTTCACCGGCCCGATGGTACGCTGGACCAGATCATCAACGAGGGCTTCGAGCTTAGCCCGCGTGATCTTCATCGTCAGGTGCTTGGGCCCGCTCGCATCGGCTGTGATAAAGGGCAGATTGACTTCGGTCTGGGTCGAGGACGACAGCTCAATCTTGGCCTTCTCTGCCGCTTCCTTGAGCCGCTGCAGCGCCAGACGGTCCTGGCGCAGATCAATGCCCTGCTCTTTCTTGAATTCGTCGGCAAGGTAATTCACCAGCCGCATATCAAAGTCTTCACCGCCTAGAAAGGTGTCGCCGTTGGTCGACTTGACCTCAAACACGCCGTCACCAATCTCCAGCACGGAGATGTCGAAGGTACCACCACCGAGATCGTAAACCGCAATCGTGCCGCTGGATTTTTTGTCGAGACCATAGGCCAGAGCTGCCGCCGTGGGCTCGTTGATGATGCGCAGAACCTCGAGCCCCGCGATCTTGCCGGCATCTTTGGTTGCCTGGCGCTGGGCGTCGTTAAAGTAGGCCGGCACGGTGATCACCGCTTGGCTTACCTTTTCACCAAGATGGGCCTCGGCGGTCTCCTTCATTTTCTGCAGGATGAAGCCGGAAATCTCCGACGGCGCAAAACGACGATTGTCACGTCCGCCAACCCAGGCGTCGCCATTATCGGCCTTGACGATCTTGTAGGGCACCATGCCGATGTCCTTCTGGGTCATCGGGTCGTCAAAGCGACGTCCAATCAGGCGCTTGATCGCAAAGTAAGTGTGCTCGGGATTGGTGACGCCCTGCCGTTTGGCGGCCTGTCCGACCAGACGTTCTCCATCCTGGGTGAAGGCAACGATCGACGGTGTCGTCCGTCCGCCTTCTGAATTCTCAATGACCTTGGGGCTTGAGCCCTCCATCACGGCCACACACGAATTGGTGGTGCCGAGGTCGATGCCGATGACCTTCGCCATTTGAAATTCCTTTCCTTGGGCGGACGGTTGTCGGGCCTCTTGCCGAGCGCCCCTTGCCCGTCCCCTTGATTTGTTTGACGAATTGAGGCCGTCGCGTAGGGCCCGCCTCGCCATACTCTGGCGGGTATATAGGTGGGCGGCTCCGCAGCTGCAAGGCAAACGGGCGCCAAAGCAGACGCTAAAATCAGCTCTGGAGCCAAGCGTCGCAGGCCCTGCTCGGGCTACGGCCCTGCTGGTGAAGGGCGCCACAGTCATGCAAGTGGCCACATTGCCTCCCGTCGTCCGATGGTCAGGCTGATCTGTCGGCGCCAGCTGCATTCAGTACTGCCAGCCGCTCAGCGGCAACCCGGCCAAACCGCAAGGTGACGGCCCTGCGCCGGCTGGCATGCAGAGCGACGCGGGGCGACGGGCGCAGAATTGCGCCACCGTAACGGTCGGCGACGATCAAACCCGTGGAGTCCGGCACCAGTTCCTCAGGAAACCCTGGAGGGATAGCGAAATAGAAGAGTTCGCAGAACTCGAGATAGTCGGGCCATTTGGCGTCCGCCTTGAGGTCGGCCGTTGCCACCTTGATCTCAACGCCCAACATGGTTCCATCGGCGCCAAGCGCTGCCACATCAAGGCGCCGACCATTGGCCAGGCTAAACTCAAGAAGCGGCGAAAAGCCTTCCTGAAGGAGAAGGCGAAAGACGCCACGCGCGACCTCAGCTGCTGTATGTCCGCTCATCGCCACATCAGAACAGTACGGGAACATAAGTCAACACTGCGACCTCCGCAGGCCTCATTCCCCGGCCGCCCTTATTGCAGAAAGGCAAGCATGCGACGCCAGGCCGAACCATCCGGGCAGCGTCTGCCAAATTGATGTAAACATGTGCTCCTCAGGAGGCTCTGGCAGCTGAGGGGTATTGCCTTGTTGCCGCGCGGCGGAGAGGTTTCAGCGAACGAATTCGCACCCGGTCACGCACGGGCTCATCCTGCGATCGCGTTCACACTCGCACTTGTCATACAAGCTTGTGTTTTCCTTATTCTTGCGCCCGGACCAACGGGTGTCACCATCTCTGCCGACCACGCTCACGAAGTCGATATTGAGATATTGCATGCTGCGCCGCCAAGCAGGGCGCGGACCGACTTACGTCCAAGCCGCCCACTGCATTCCCTTAGGCGTCGCACTGCTCTTGTCCCACCCGCGCCCACGCGTGGCGCGGCGAGCCAAGTGGTGCACTCTGAGTCAAACTTGCAGGGGCTTGCGCGCACCCTATTCGGTTGCGGACCGGGAACAACGCCTTTGTCTGCGCGCAAGGCGCGGCCATGCTCCGGCATCGCACTTTATGCGCGGGCGGGTTCTGCGTTGGGGAGCTATCACAGTCGACCCCAGGCCAAGCACGCCCTCAGATGGGCCCTGGCTCTTGCGCAGGAACGTTCGCCGCTCCTGCTACCTGGAGCGCTTCTTGCCCCTCTCTTTTATCTGGGGTCGGTGGTGAGCCGATCGATCATGGACAAAAACAGTCTCGCCCGAGATCCGGCGCGCTGGCCAACCTATCTGACACCAGGGCGCTTTCTTCCGAGGTCACAGCCAGCTGATGCACCCATTCCAGCAAAACAAGCGCAGTCACGGTCAATGGCCCCAGCACCGCCGCCACCCAATGCCGGTGCTTCGCAGCACTTCAATACGGATCACGGGCATTAAACGTCTATCTGCAGCTGCGGTGATTACCGCCTGTTGCGACACTCTTGGCTCATGCAATGGAAAAGCCCGGCGCAAGCGCCGGGCTTGTTCACATGCAAAATTCGAAACCTATTCGGCGGCAAGAAGGGTCTTCGCCTTGTCACCGGTAAAATTGATGGTCTGGAGGAATTTGATGCCGTCTTCGGCAATTTCATCGCCAATCATGCGATCGCCTTCAGCCTTGAGCCCGTTCATGTCGACATACATGCCATAGAACGCCTTGGTGCGATCGGTGATGATGCCGGCATTCAGAAGGGTCTTGATCAGCACACGGAATATATTGGCTGATTCCTTCATTTGCTCACGGCGCGAATCGTCACCAAATGCTTCCTGTATGGCATTCATTCCTTCCTGTGGATCGATGCCAACAGCGCGATAGACATGATGCATCTGCAGGGGATTGACGAGATTGAAGAGTAACGTCTGGAAACACTGCGCGGCCCAATCCTCGACACGAGCATGTTCCTCCTCGGAAAGCTTGGGAATGGTCCGATCAGCCCATATCTTTCCGAACTTGTGATGGAACGCCTCGTCCGTCATCACCAGCTGGCACAGCTTGCGCAGCAGGGGATCGTGCGACTTCTGATAGAGCGTCGCAAACGCCCCCATGGCAAGACCTTCGACCAGCATCTGCATGCCCACGATCTTTTTGTAGACCTCCGGCGCCAGCACCATTTCGGTGAGCAAGGTCTGCAGCGTCTCACCGCAAGGAAGCGGTGTGCCCCAACGCGACTTGATGTAGGCCGAAAACGCGGTGACGTGGCGCGCTTCTTCGCGTGTCTGATTGGCGGCATATTCCTGCGCGCCTGGATCCTTCAGAATATGACACAGCGAGGCTGAGAGCGCGAGGGCGCCCTGCTCCCCATGAAGGATGGCCGAAAGCTGCCAGCGACTTGATTCACGGGCGAACAGAAGACGCTTCTCGGTTCCCATCGTATCACCGAGCTTGGTGGCAAAGATCGGAAAGAAATCCTCTGGCAGGAGCATATGCTGGCTCTGATCAAAGGCTTCCGTGAAGTCGATGTATTTCTTGTCGAGCGGATCCCAGAAATGGTCGTGCGTGGCCGAGATGATCTTGTCAAAGGCGGTGGAGCGGCACCCGTAGCGCTCTACATCCATCATCGCCGGGAAATCTTTGGGGTCTACGGCGTCGTAAGCGGGATCCTTGGTAATCTGCGACATGAGGCCTCCGGACAGGCAAGAGCATTGGCAAAAATGACGACCCCGTCAACATATTGGAATGCGTCTGAGAGTCAAGAAAAATGACGGCGTCGTCACCATTCCTGACGCCGAGTCACAAACTGTCGTCGCCTTCGAGGATGCCCTTGGTTGAGGCAACTGCTCCCTCCAGCCGCTCGTCGGGGCTCACCGCCTGGCGCAGGGCCCTTGCCACGGACTTGAAGCAGCTCTCCACGATGTGGTGACTGTTGACGCCATAAAGATTTTCCACGTGCAGGCAAAGACCGGCATTCTGGGCAAAGGCTTGGAACCATTCCTTGAACAGCTCACTGTCCATTTCTCCCAGGCGCGGTGAGGGAACGCTGACCTTCCAGACCAGATAAGGCCGGCCCGAGGCGTCGATCACGGCCCGCGTCAGCGTCTCGTCCATCGGAATGAGGGCCGCACCAAAGCGGGTGATCCCGGCAAAATCGCCCAGCGCGCGGGCCACCGCCTTGCCGATCACGATGCCGGTGTCTTCGGTCGTATGATGAAAATCGACATGCAGATCGCCGCTCGCGCGCACCTTGAGGTCAATCATCGCATGCCGGGCAAAGCTCTCCAGCATGTGATCGAGAAAGCCGATACCAGTATCGATGTCGCCGTCGCCCGAGCCATCCAGATCCAGCCAGACCGAAATCTCGGTCTCGCGGGTCTTGCGCTCGATGGTTGCGGTACGCATGGGGCCGCCCTATGTGAGAACCTGCGTGACATATAGCAGCCCAAGGCAGCAGAACAAATGCCGACCCAAGATGAATCCAGACGCTGGCGCTCCACCACCATCCTCAGCGTCCGCAAGGCTGGCCAGGTGGTGGTCGCCGGCGACGGCCAGGTCACACTCGGACAGACCGTCATGAAGGCCAATGCGCGTAAAGTGCGCCGCCTGGGCAAGGGTGATGTCCTGACCGGCTTTGCGGGGGCAACTGCCGATGCCTTTGCCCTTTTCGAGCGACTGGAAAGCAAGCTGGAGCAGCACCCAGGCAATCTCGCCAGAGCCTGCGTCGAGCTGGCCAAGGACTGGCGTACCGATCGCTACCTGCGCCGCCTCGAAGCCATGCTCGCCGTGGCCGATGCCCGCACCTCACTGATACTTTCGGGCACCGGAGATGTTGTCGAGCCGGAGGATGGCATCATCGGCATTGGATCGGGTGGCCCCTTTGCCCTGGCCGCAGCGCGGGCCCTGATTGATACGGAGCTCAGTGCGGAGGCAATCGTGCGCCGGGCCATGACAATTGCCGCCGACATCTGCATTTATACGAACGCCAACATCGTTCTGGAAAGCATTCCCACCACATGAACGCCTTCTTCACGCCACGCGAAATCGTCTCTGAACTCGACCGCTTCATCATCGGCCAAACCGATGCCAAGCGCGCAGTGGCCATCGCCTTGCGCAATCGTTGGCGACGCCAGCAATTGCCGGCCGAATTGCGTGAAGAAATATTACCCAAGAACATTCTGATGATCGGGCCCACGGGCGTTGGCAAGACCGAAATCTCACGTCGACTTGCCAAGCTCGCTCAGGCTCCGTTCCTCAAGGTCGAAGCCACCAAATTCACCGAAGTCGGCTATGTCGGCCGTGATGTCGAACAGATCGTCCGCGATCTGCTTGAGGTTGGCATTGCCCAGGTTCGCGCGCAAAAGCGCAAGGACGTGGAAGCCCGTGCCGAGGCGGCCGCGGAAGAACGCATCCTTGATGCCCTGGTGGGGGCCAGCGCCAGTCAGTCTACGCGCGATTCCTTTCGCCGACGCCTGCGTTCAGGTGAACTCGATGACAAGGAAGTCGAACTTGAAATGCGTGACAGCGGCAGCGCGCCCACCTTCGAAATCCCTGGCATGCCTGGAGCCCAGGTTGGCGTCCTCAACCTCGGCGAGCTCTTCGGTAAGTTCGCCGGACGGGCTGTACCGCGTAAACTCACGGTTGCAGCAGCCCATGACCCGCTGGTTGCCGAAGAAGCTGACAAGCTGGTCGACCAGGACGCGATTGTGCGCGAGGCCATTGCCACGGTTGAGAACAATGGCATCGTTTTCCTGGATGAGATCGACAAGATCTGCGCCCGCTCTGAACAGCGTGGCGGTGGCGATGTCAGTCGCGAAGGCGTACAGCGCGATCTTTTGCCGCTGATCGAAGGTTCCGCAGTGGCCACAAAGCATGGTCAGGTCAAGACGGACCACATCCTGTTCATCGCCTCTGGCGCATTTCATACTGCCAAGCCTTCCGACCTCCTGCCGGAACTGCAGGGTCGGCTGCCCATCCGTGTGGAACTCACCGCTCTCAGCCGCGACGACTTCAAACGCATTTTGACTGAACCGGAAGCGAGCCTCATTCAGCAGTACACAGCGCTCCTGGCAACCGAAGGGGTCGATCTCAATTTCTCGGAAGATGGCATTGGGGCGCTCGCTGACGTGGCCGCGCACGTCAACGCCAATGTGGAGAACATTGGTGCCCGCAGACTGCATACCATCATGGAACGGGTTCTGGACGAGATCAGCTTCTCGGCCAATGACCACGAAGGTCAGACCATCACCATCGACGCCGCCTATGTGCACGACCGCGTCGATGAACTCGCCCATGATCAGGACCTTTCGCGGTTCATCCTTTAGGGGGCGCCGCGGCATCCTCCCCAGACCTGGCGCCAGCCCATCATGAGGGGCCAGCCATTGACCCCGAGCCTCATCCTTGCAAAAAGACGCGCCAACCGTCCCCATCCGGCCAATCTAATCCATGAAAGGGGTGTCGATGTCCCGCGCCAATTACCTTTTCACCAGTGAAAGCGTCTCCGAAGGTCATCCCGACAAGGTCTGTGACCGGATTTCAGATGAGGTGGTGGATCTGTTCTTTGGCCTTGGCCCCAAGCATGGCGTCAGTCCCAAGGACATCCGCGTGGCCTGCGAATCCCTTGCCACTACCAATCGTGTGGTCATTGCCGGTGAGACCCGTGGCCCCAAGGAGATCACGCCGGAGCTCATCGTTGAAGCCGCCCGCAGCGCGATCAAGGACATTGGCTACGAGCAGGACGGCTTTCACTGGAAAACCGCCAGCATTGAAGTGCTGCTGCATGAGCAGTCACCCCATATCGCGCAAGGCGTCGACGCGGTGGGCAACAAGGATGAGGGTGCCGGCGATCAGGGCATCATGTTCGGCTATGCCTGCAATGAAACCCCTGAACTGATGCCAGCACCTCTTGCCTTCAGCCACCGCATCCTGCGCCTGTTGGCCGAAGCGCGCAAAACTGGCCGTGAACCCAAACTCGGGCCAGACGCCAAAAGCCAGGTGACACTGCGCTATGTCGACCACAAGCCGGTCCATGCCACCCAGATCGTGGTGTCCACCCAGCATCTGGATCCCGACATGACCTCCGCAGACGTACGTGCGGTCATCGAGCCCTATGTGCGCGAGGCGCTGCCGGGCGACCTCATCACCAAGGACACCATCTGGCACGTCAATCCCACTGGCGCCTTCGTGGTGGGTGGACCAGATGGTGACTGCGGGCTGACCGGCCGCAAAATCATTGTCGACACATATGGCGGCGCCGCCCCCCATGGTGGTGGCGCCTTTTCTGGCAAGGATTCCACCAAGGTTGACCGTTCCGCCGCCTATGCCGCGCGCTATCTGGCAAAGAATGTCGTCGCCGCAGGCCTCGCGCAACGCTGCACCATCCAGCTCTCCTATGCCATCGGTGTTTCCGATCCTCTGTCGGTCTATGTCGATCTGCATGACACGGGAAAGGTCGATGAAAGCAAGCTCGAAGCGCTCCTGCCACAGATCATGAGCCTCAAACCGCGCGGCATTCGCGAGCACCTGCAGCTGCTGCGTCCGATTTACGCGCGCACAGCAGCCTATGGTCATTTCGGGCGCACGCCCGATGTCGACGGCGGCTTTTCGTGGGAAAAAACCGATCTCGTCGACGTCCTGAAGAGGGCATTCTGAGTTCTCATCCGGAACGTGCACGCGGCCAGCTCTATGGTCGGCGCAAAGGCCCTAGGCTGCGCGGTGCGCAGGCCGAACTTCTGACACAGCTGTTGCCGGCTCTCAACCTTGAGCCGGCGCGCGCGCGCTGTCCGCATGCCTGTTTCGCGGTACCGGTGAACGATGTCTGGCTTGAGGTAGGTTTCGGCGCCGGCGAACATCTTTACGCCCTGGCCCGGAACCACACCGATGTCGGCCTCATCGGCGCCGAACCCTTTGTCAATGGCGTCGCCAAGTTGCTTTCAAAGCTGAAGGACGACCCCCTCAGCCAAGAGCGCATCCGCATCCACATGGGTGACGCACGCGACATCCTGGCGGCGCTTCCGGCGGCAAGCCTCGGGAGGGTGATGATACTGTTCCCTGACCCCTGGCCCAAAGCCCGCCACCACAAACGCCGCTTCCTGCAGACCGCAATGCTTGATGCCATCGCCAGCGCATTGCGCGAGGGCGGGCAATTGCGCTTTGCCAGCGACAATCCCGACTATGTCGCCTGGACCCTGGAACGGGTGCTGGCGCACGAGGCCTTTCGCTGGCCCGCACGCCGCGCAGAGGACTGGCGTAGCCGGCCAGCCGATTGGCCCCAGTCCCGCTATGAGGCCAAGGCACTGTGCGGACCGCCGTCTTATTTCGTGTTCGAACGGCGCTGACGGGCTCAGTGGCCGCGGCCCAGGATGGAATTGATGATGCTTTCCACGCTCATGCCCGGCGCTGGCGCTGAAGCGGTTGACGGTGCAGTGTCGGACGGTGCAGCCAGAGGTTGAGCTTGGGGTGACACCAACGGCGCGGGCAAAGCGGTAATAAGGTTCATCCCCGGTAATGGACGTGGTGGCAGACCCTGTTCCGCCGCGCTCATAAAACCATGAAAGATCGAGGCCGGAAGCGTACCTCCCACCACCCGCCGCATGGGCGCATTGTTGTCATTTCCCACCCAGACACCGCAGACATAATCCGCAGTGAAGCCAACGAACCAAGCGTCATGGTAGTCCTGCGTGGTTCCTGTCTTGCCTGCAGTCTCGCGCCCCACAAGGCCTGCGTCCCGTCCGGTACCGCTCAGCACGGTCGCCTGCATGATCTCCGTCATCTGCGCTTCGGCGCTCTGGGGGATTATCCGCCGTGCTGGCGGCGCGCGACGCCGATAAAGTACCCGTCCATCGGCGTTGCTGATTTCGGTGATGGCATAGGGCACCGTTTTCATGCCCCCATTGGCAAAAGTCGCATAGGCTCCCGTGAGTTCGAGAGCTGTTACCGGGGAGGTACCGAGTGCCAGGGACGGTACCGGATCAAGCGGGGTGTGAATGCCCAGCAATCGAGCCGTGCGCACGACCGCCACGGGCCTTACAGCCATCATGAGCTTGGCTGCAATGACATTCGAAGATTGGGCAAAGGCCTCAATCAGCGGCATGGGTCCGGCGAAGCGTCGTTCATAATCAACTGGTTTCCAGCCATCGATGTCGACGGGCCCGTCGACCATGACCTCGTCCGGGGTATGGCCCTGTTCGAACGCCGTCAGATAGAGGAATGCCTTAAAGGCAGACCCAGGTTGGCGCAGCGCATCGGTCGCCCGGTTATAGGGACTCGTGTCATAGGACCGGCCACCTACCATGGCGACAATCGCGCCATTCGGACGCAACGCCACAAGTGCGGCCTCATGGGCGCGGTCACGCGCACCATATTTGGTCAGGATCTGATTGACGGACTGTTCTGCCTTGGCCTGCAAGGTGAGGTCGAAGGTCGTGTGCACGATGATCGTGCCATGCACATCCGCGACGAGGTGCGGAATCTGGGCCATAATCCAATCAGTGAAATACCCCGAATCTGGCGTTCCCGCATTGCGGATGATGTGCGGCGGCGTTGCCGCTGCCTGTCTGGCCTGGGCGGCCGTGATGAAGCCGCAGTCGACCATCGCGGCCAGCACCACCTTCGCCCGCGCCGTTGAGGCGTCGATATTGCTGAGCGGATTATAATAGCCAGGCGCCTTTACGCTTCCGGCGAGCATCGCAGCTTCGGTCAGCGAGAGCTTCGCTGCCGGCGTGCCAAAGAACCGTTCGGCAGCCGCTTCAATGCCATAGGCCCCCGCGCCAAAATACACCCGGTTGAGATAGAGGGTCAGGATCTGGTTTTTCGAGTAGTGGGCGTCGAGATAGAGCGCCAGCAAGGCTTCCTGGATCTTGCGGTCGAGGGTACGGCGTGGCGTCAGGAACAGGTTCTTGGCCAGCTGCTGCGTCAGGGTCGACCCACCCTGCACGACATGACCGTGAACGAGATCCTCAAACGCCGCACGCACGATACCAATGGGGTCGATCCCGATATTGTAGCGAAAGCTGCGATCCTCGATGGCGATGAAGGCATTGGCGACGTAAGGCGGCAATGCTTCGACCGGAACGATCCGCCCATGGTGAAGCCCTCGCCTGGCTATAAGCCGTCCCGAACGATCGAGGATGCTGATTTCGCGCGCCGGCCCTTTGGCCAGAAGATGAGTGGCATCAGGCAGCGTCTCGATCCAGCGCAACCATGCCAATGCGCCAAGAATGAGAACCCACGCGAGCAAAATAACTATGATCAGTCGCCCCCGGCCGCGCCGCCGGACGGCAGCCGCGCCCTGGGTACGCCCGCGCTGGCCCGCCACCTGTCCCAGAGGCGGCCGCTTCTGTCGTTCCGCAGCTGATGGGGTTGGCCGCTGAGGACGGGCCATGGTTTGGCGTCTCCACATGAGCCTGCCGCTTGTAGGGCAAGATGGTTAATGCGCGTTAAACATTCCTAAAATTCCGTTACGTGACCAAGCAACACCGCCTGAAAAAATATTTATTGCCTGATCGGCAACAAAACAGAGGTCTTGCCCTTGACGAACTAAAGGTGCGTTCAGAAATAGGGAGGCATAGAGAAAAACGATCACTGTCGTCGATCGGCCTTTATTTCTTTCTGCTTCTCTTACGGACAGATTATGACCACTCCTTCCACTCCCACAGACCCGGGTGCCGACATTCGCGCACATATTGGCCCGGGGCGACGCAAACGTAGCATGCGCCGAAGGCTCCTGATCTGGGGTGGCCTCGTGAGCGTTTTGGGCGTCACTGCCTGGGCCATTCTCGCCCGTAGCCATCCCATCCACTATCTGACCGCTCCGGTGATTCGGGGTCCGATGGCCATCACCGTCACGGCCACCGGGACGCTGGCACCACGCGACAAGGTCGAAGTCGGCGCCGAAGTCTCCGGCAAGCTCGATGCCATCAATGTCGACTTCAACGATCCGGTCAAAAAGGGCGAGGTACTCGCTCAGATCAATACCGATCAGCTCGAAGCGCAACTCGCCCAGTCCGAAGCACTGTTGATGCAGAACCGGGCAACGGTCGAGCAGGATCTTGAAACCTATCGCCGCTATCGCGCGCTGCTCAAGGATCAAGCAATCTCGCCCCAGAGCATGGATCAGGCCAAAGCCGATCTGGACCGTGCGCGCGCGTCGGTGCAGCTGGCCAAGGCACAAGCCGACTATGACCGCACCTTGATCGGCAAGGCGACGATCAAATCGCCGATCGACGGTATTGTCCTCAATCGCAAGGTCTCGGTCGGGCAGACCGTTACCGCGGGCTTTCAGACCCCCATCCTGTTCACTCTGGCGAGTGATCTGCGCGAGATGGAACTCGACGTTAATATCGATGAAGCCGACGTCGGAGAGGTTCGCGCCGGAGACAAAGCCACCTTTACCGTCGACGCCTATCCCAATCAGATCTTCCACGCCACGCTGATCTCCGTGCACAATGCCGCCGAAACCGTGCAGAATGTCGTCAGCTACAAGGGTGTGCTGCGGGTCAATAATGCCAAGCTTCTGCTCAAGCCGGGCATGACTGCAACCGCGACCATCCTGGCAGACACCATCACAAACGCGCTTCAAGTTCCCAATGCCGCGTTGCGCTTTATTGCGCCAAAGGCAATCCGCGCCAAGGCGCCACCTCCACCCAGCGATCCGGGCGAAGGACAGGTGTGGACCATCGCAGGCAAAACCCTCAAGGCGCATGATCTGAAACTCGGTCCGACCGACGGACAGAATACCAGAATCACCAAGGGCAACCTGAAGGTGGGTACAAGGGTAGTTACGGCGATCAAATCGAGCACGACGACGCAGCAATGAACCCGCCTCTGATCGAGCTCAAGAAGGTATGTAAATCCTATGGCTCAGGGGAAGCCCAGGTGATTGCCCTTGGCGGCATCGATCTTGCGATCGCCAACGGCGAATTTGTGGCAGTGATGGGACCTTCGGGCTCGGGCAAATCCACCACCATGAACATTCTGGGCTGCCTCGATACGCCGACAAGCGGCCAGTATTTTTTCCGTGGCGTGGACGTCAGCAGCCTGGACCGTGACCAGCGTGCCCGGCTGCGCCGCTATTATATCGGCTTCGTATTCCAGGGCTTCAATCTGCTCAAACGCACCAGCGCGCTTGAAAACCTCGAGCTGCCCCTGCTTTATCGCGGCGTTCCACGGCGTGAGCGGCGCGAGCGCGCGATGCAGGCGCTGGACCAGGTTGGCCTTGCGGATCGCGCCCATCACAGCTCAGCGGAAATGTCGGGAGGGCAGCAGCAGCGCGTTGCGATTGCCCGCGCCCTCGTGACCGAGCCATCAGTGATGTTCGCCGACGAGCCCACCGGAAATCTCGATACACGGCGCAGTCACGAAATCATGGAGTTACTGGTCCGGCTCAACCGCGAACGGCAGCTGTCAATCGTGCTCGTCACCCACGAGGAGGACATTGCAGCCTATGCGCGCCGTCAGGTACGCTTTCTGGACGGTACGATCGCCTCTGATAGCGCAGGGGATGCGCGCACAGCATGATCCTCAATGCTCTCTTTCTCGCTCTGCGTGAAATCCGCAACAATCTCATGCGGGCGGGGCTGACCACACTGGGCATTGTCATTGGCGTGGCGGCGGTGATCATGATGGTCACCCTGGGAAACAGCGCAAGCAAGAGTGTGACGAGCCAGATTGCCTCGATGGGACGCAATCTCATCGTAGTATTTCCTGGCCAGAACCAGGGCCCGCCAGGCGCTGCGCCCGACTTCACCCTGGCGATGGCCGAGGCGATTGCACGCGAGATTCCGGGCCTTAACGCGGTGGCGCCAGAAGCCGAGACCACGGCAGAAGCAGTGCTCGGCAACAACAATCATTCCACGCAGGTGGTGGGCTCGACCGACGCGGTGTTTGGCGCCCGCAACATGAAGCTCACCCAGGGTCGCACCTTTACCCTCGGCGAGCTGCGCGCCGGAAAGGCCGTCTGTGTCATCGGTCAGACCATACGCAAAGATCTCTTTGGCGCGGCCAATGCCATTGGCGACCGCTTCCGTCTCAACAAGATGTCGTGCGAGGTCATCGGTCTGCTGCAGGCCAAGGGCACCAATACCTTCGGTCAGGATCAAGATGATATCGTGGTGATGCCGCTACTGGCGGTACAACGGCGACTGGTCGGCAACAACAACATCAATGTCATCCTGGTATCAGCCCGCAATGCGGGAGACGAGCCGCGCCTCAAGGGAGAGATCGAGCGGCTGATGCGCCAGTTACGCCACCTGGCGGCAGGTGTTCCGGATGATTTCACGGTCCAGGACATGCAGGAAATCACCCGCGAGGTGGAGTCCACGACCGCCATTCTCACCGCCTTCCTGTCTGCGGTGGCGGCGATCAGTCTGCTAGTCGGCGGGATCGGGATCATGAACATCATGCTCGTCTCGGTCACCGAGCGCACCCGGGAGATCGGCATCCGGCTTGCCATCGGCGCCCTTGAGCGCGACGTGCTGATGCAGTTCCTGATTGAGGCGGTGGCGATGAGTGCACTCGGTGGAGCGGTGGGGGTCGTCATTGGCCTTTCGGGCTCAGCCGTGGTCGCGCACCTGCTCAAATTTCCGCTTTTGATCCAGCCCGGCGTGGTCGTACTTGCCGTGCTGTTCTCGGCGGCGGTCGGTGTCGGCTTTGGCTATTTTCCCGCCCGCCGGGCGGCACGCCTCGATCCCATCGAGGCGCTGCGCCACGAGTAAGTTTCTCAGTGCCGGACGGAGGTATTGGATTTGTTTTGGCCAACGCTGAGATGAACGTTACCGCTCGTCGACAGATTGCCGCTGTAGGAGCTCAGCCACACCGAGCCCGAACCCAGAGCACTCAGATGAGGATCAACGGCATGACCACCGAACGCGAAGTTACCCGAGCCCATGATGTCGAGATGAAGCGGATCGGCGTTGCCCGCAGCGATGTGCACGGAGCCGGAACCCGCGATATCGACCTTGACCGGGCCGTTGACGCTTTGCGCGACAGCATTGCCGGAACCGGCGATATCTAGAATAAGTCCACCGTTGATCTGTCCCAGATGTGCATCGCCCGCCCCGGCCAGATCCGCATGCACAGGTCCGCTTTGACCAACGGTAATTTTTCCTGAACCTGCGATATCGAGCTTGAGCGGACCATGGACACCGGCAAGCTGCAAGGTTCCGGAGCCCGCCAAGCGGATGTGCGCCTGGTCCACTTGGCCGATATTGGAATGGGTGCTGATTGCCCCGAAATCGAGACGGCCCATGGTGTTGCCAATCTGGGCGTTGCCAATCAGCGAATGCACGCTCAGGTCCGTGCCCGCTGGCACCCGCAGCGTCACTTTGAGCTGGCTGGGCGCGCGATTGCGGGTGTCGCCGAAACTAAACCAGTCGTGCCAGTCCCAAACCCCGTAATGAGAGTGGCCCGAGATCATCAGCACATCACCATCCTTGTGTACATCCACCGCATCCAGGCGGTGCTTGTCCCCGGACATCTGAAGGGTGACCGGGCCTGGGCCTACCTGGACGCTGATATTGGCGACCAGATCCTTCAGGCGCACCCGCTGCACCTCGAAGCTGCGGGAAGGAAGCGTGATCCAGCTGCTCTGGGTCTCCGCCGCCAATGCCGAAGGCACCGTGTGTCCAGTGGTGGGTAGGATCAGCGCAGCAGCCAACAAGGCTCCGCGCAGCAATTGGTGGAAATTTTCACTGCGACCTGGTTTCATCTGGCATCCCGCCTCTAGTAGCAACACCCATATAGTGGGTTCCTACTAGTTCACCAAAGCTGCAAAATATGCATGTGAGCTATGGTGTAATTGCACCCCTTATGCGACCAGACGATAGCCGCCGGTTTCGGTGATCAGGATCTGTGCGGACGACGGATTGGGCTCGATCTTCTGGCGCAGCCGGTAGATATGGGTCTCCAGAGTATGGGTGGTGACCGCCGGGTTATAGCCCCAGACCTCGTGCAGAAGCTGTTCGCGGGGCACCGTCTCGCCGGAGCGGTATAAAAACTTGAGGATATTGGTTTCTTTCTCGGTCAGCCGCACCCGCTTGCCGCCCTGGTCGATCAGAACCTTGGCACTGGGCCGGAAGGTATAGGGCCCGATGCGGTACACCGCATCCTCGCTTTGCTCGTGACTGCGCAGATGGGCGTGGATCCGTGCCATCAGCACCGCAAAACGGAATGGCTTGGCGACATAGTCATTGGCTCCAGATTTCAGCCCGGCGATCATGTCAGCGTCGCCATCCTTGGCGGTCAGAAGAATGATCGGGCAGGAGACTCCGGCTTCGCGCAGTTCGGCACACAACACCCTGCCATCGCCATCGGGAAGACCGACATCGAGGATCATGAACTCGTAGAGTCCCTCCTTGGCGCGGGCGCGGGCTTCGGCCAGGTTCCCTGCCTCAACCGCGACATAGTCCCCTTCGGCCTCGAGCTGCTCGGCCAGGGAATTCCGCAGCATCTGGTCATCATCCAGGAGCAAAATACGCTTCTTGCTTGCCATCTCATCTCCACCGCACGGTCGCTGTCCGCGCAGCCACCTGTCGTTGAAATCAGCTACCGTGCCCGGCGGCCGCATCAGCCCCCGCGCGAAACTCTACCCGCATTCGCCGCGACGGTGTATGTCGGGCCCATGGATCCTGCCGTTCCTGATACTGCGACCGAAACCGCCGCTACGCGCGTTGCCACCACCCTTGCCGCCGCCGGCACCTTGCGCCGAGGGCTGCCGGTTGCCGTGACAGAGGCCGAGAGCACCAGCATCGTTCTCAGCGTTGAGACCGCGCAGTCTGACAGCTTGGCGGCTCTTGATCGCAGTGCGGTCGAACCCGGCCTTCTTATCCTAACCCATCCACGGGCCGCCACGCTCAAGATTCGTCTCTATACACCGGAAGTCATCGCCATCCGGCGCGAGCCCTCGTGGTCCGCCGATCACATTCGCGCCATTGCCGATCCCACCATCGATCTGGCGGCACCGCTCAAGGGACCGTTCAGCGCCCTGCGCGCGCCCTTGCCCGTAGGCGCGGCCACAGCCGTCAAACTTGCCAAACTGGCCGGCCTACTGCCGTCGGTATTACTGTGGCCCCATGTCCATCCGGATCCGGCAGTGACGCCAATCCGCACCGAGGTAATCGACGCCTATGATGCGGACAGCGTCGCCGCCTTGCGTCTGGTAGCCCGGGCCCCCGTGCCTCTGGAAGGCGCTCCTCAGAGCGAGATCGCCGCCTTCCGTCCGGCCGGCGGCGGGCCTGAACATTATGCCATCATCATCAACAGTCCTGCGCCGCATGAACCGGTGCTGACACGGCTGCATTCAGAATGCTTTACGGGCGATCTGCTCGGCTCGCTCAAATGTGACTGTGGACAGCAGTTGCGCGGTGCCATCGCCGCCATCGCCGCAGCCGGAGGCGGCATTCTGCTCTATCTGGCGCAGGAAGGGCGCGGTATCGGACTGATCAACAAGCTGCGCGCCTATCGCCTGCAGGACCAGGGCTTCGATACGGTGGAAGCCAATGAGCGCCTCGGCTTTGCCAGTGATGAGCGGCTCTATGGTGTGGCGGCGCGCATGCTCACCCTCCTCGGCTACAGCAAGGTGCGGCTTTTGACCAACAACCCCGACAAGCTCAAGGGCCTTGCCGCAGCGGGCGTCGAGGTCGTGGCGCGCGTCCCCCACATCTTTGCCAGCAATCCCCATAACGATGCCTATCTGCGGACCAAGGCAGAAAAAGCCGGCCATCTGTTTTGAGTCACCCGGCAAATATTGCCACCTAGGTCCGACCCGCTGACGGATCCCCGCCCGGGTACGCTGGCCCGAAGCTTGCTTGGCCTGGGCAATGACACAACCGCTGATGCAACCGGCGCTGGCCAATGCTGTCGGGGCCGCGGCCACCGCCCCGGCAAAGCCAGCTGCGTCCAGCGGCGGCTCGCTATTTTCCGATCTTCTGGAAATCGTCAATCCGCTTCAGCATCTGCCGATCATCTCGACGCTCTACCGGGCCATCACGGGCGACAAAATCGGCAGCGTTGAACAGATCGCGGGCGATACCTTGTTCGGTGGGCTCTATGGTGCGGTCTCCTCCTTCGTCAATCTCGCCGTCAAGGATCTGACCGGCGAGGACATCGGTTCGCGCATTCTTGCCTTTGCCGAAAACCTCACCGGCATCCATCTGCCGGGCCCGTCCACGCCACGGCCCACAAAGCTAGCCGATCTCGCGGCCAGCAAGCTCAATCCCTCCCGCCCTTTGACGGCTGGGGCCCTCGCCCCCACACCAAGCCTCAGCGCGCTCAGCCTTGCGGACCTGCCATCGGTGCACACCGCCGCGCCCGTCGTCCGGGCCCGGCTTCCACTTCAGCCTCAGATCGAAGGTGGCGCGGCTCTCCTCGCCGCCCTCGCATCAAAGTCGATCCCGCGCACGCTGGCGCTCCGCGCACTCGCGGCGTATCAAAAGTCGCTGCAGCTGAAAGGCTAGTGGCGAGCACCAAAGAGCGCGCTGCCAACACGCACATGCGTCGCGCCAAAGGCGATGGCGGTCTCAAAGTCGGCACTCATGCCCATGCTGAGACACTCAAGAGCGCGCTCGCGGGCCAGGTTGGCCAGAAAGGCAAAATGTGGCGCCGGCACCTCCTGCGCAGGCGGAATGCACATCAGCCCAATTACCGGCAGCCTCAGCTCGTCGCGCGCAAGGCGTACAAGCTCGGGCACCATGGGCGGTAACACCCCCGATTTTTGTGCCTCCTCGCCGGTATTGACCTGGACGAACAGGTCCGGACAACGTCCTGTGGCATCGCGCTCACTGGCAAGAGCATGGGCGAGCTTCGGCCGGTCCAGCGAATGAATGCAGTCGAAGAGCGCGACAGCATCGTGCACCTTGTTGGTCTGCAGGGGGCCAATCAGATGCAGTTCAAGACCTCGTTCGCGGGCCTGAAGTCCTGCAAACTTGGCCTTGGCCTCCTGCACCCGATTCTCACCAAAGCGATGCTGACCTGCCTTGATTAGCGCCTCGATCTCTTCAGGTCCGTGGGTCTTGGAAACCGCGATCAGGTGGGTAAATGGCGCCGGTCTGACGCTGCGCTTTCGCGCAGCCTCGATGCGCGCCAGAATGGCATGAAGGCGGCTTTGGGGATCTTGTGGGAGGGACATGAATGGCCGAATTGCGCGAGCGCATAAAACTAGCAAGGGCTGCCGCGCAGCTCAACGCGCAATCGCGTTCGACCAGACACATGCCTGCATTGGCACTGCTGAGCGATGATCTGCGTCTGCCGGCTCCGGCCGAGGCGATCAAAGCCCTGCCGAAGGGCAGCCTCGTCATCCTGCGCGCAAAAGATCCGCTGCGACGTGCGCAGCTGGCACAGATCTGCGTGCCCATCTGCCGGATCAGGAAGCACGTGCTGCTGATCGCCGATGATCCCGCGCTGGCCGGACGCTGTGGTGCTGCGGGCCTTCACCTTCCACAGGCCCGCCATGATGCCCTCTCCTATTGGCGCATACGCCGCCCCACCTGGTTCATCAGCTACGCCGTGCATGATCTTGCGGCCCTGCATCACGCGGCCAGGGGGGGAGCCGACGTCGCACTGGTCTCACCGGTTTTTGCCACGCAGAGCCATCAGGACGGCAACCCGCTGGGTCCCCTGCGGCTCGCAGCGTTCGCCCGCGCCGCCCAGCTGCCGGTCTATGGTCTGGGCGGCATCAATGGACGGAACTGCCAGCGGCTCCGCGGCTTGAAGCTTGCGGGTATTGCCGCAATCGGCGCACTTTCGCCCTAAACATGCAGCTGGGCAAAGAGGAACACGGCATTGAACCCCAGGCTGCTCGGGCCGCCGTAAAGCGCAGCGGCGCTGTGCACGAAATGCTCATGCTGAAAACCCAGGGTCAGTTGCAGGTTGCGATTGACGACGTACGCGGTGCTCAGCTCGTAGCCGGCAAGATGCAAATGCGGCAAGCCCGCAGCCGCTCCAACCGTACCGTCGGAATATTCGACACCGATCTTGTAGGGTCCAGACACCAAGGTGGCACTACCATGCAGCACATCACTGTGACCAGTTTTCGTCGCCGCAAACGGATCAAAGGCATAGGTGTTGCTTTGCCGATAGGCCCCGCCCAGCGCTGCAGTCAGGCTGTCGCTGAAGGCATAGTCAACCTCGCCGCCCAGGCCCCAATCGAGGAGATCCGATTGGCCGAGCTCTGGATGCACAAGTTGGCCACGCACAACCCCTGCATAAAGACCAACTGAGGTGCGGCCAAAATAGCCGGTGTAATTGAGAGCGGCATCAACGAGATCGCTTTGCCGGCCGCCGCCCGAGGGAGCGGAGGCGGGCACGCGAAGAGGTCCGCGCGCCAGCGACGGAGTAAACGAAACCCCCAGTTGCACGCCCAAAAGCCGGGGAGAGAAGTAGGTCAGCTTGCTGTCATTTGACGTGGAGAACACGGCACTGCGTGGAGCAAAGATGGCGTGCAGATTGATGCCGGAGCGCGGATCGGCAAAGAAGCTGATATTGGCGTCATCGATGGCAGTTTGTGGTGCGATCAAAGGTCCGGTGATGGCCATCGTGTAGGCGGCACCGTCCTGCTTTCCCACCTCAATCTCACCATAAGGCGTGCGGACAAAGCCATAGACCTTGGCAAAAAAGCGGTTGCCGTAATTATCCCCGGAAAAGCGATCGTGATAAAGATTGAGCCGCGTCGCCACGCCAACGCGCCATTCATTGGCAAAGAGTTTGTCGATCCTGGCCGCAGCAAATATGGAGGCGGTTGGGCGGCTGCGCCACCGCGACCAGCTTTGGGATGCGGAAAATTCCGTGACGTTGACATCGCCGCCCAGATGCGCGGTCCACTCCTGACCAAGATCAAGCTTGATGGGAGCAAGCCAGCGCTGCTGGGCCAAGGCCGGTGGCGCCGCCAGCAGCAACATCCCCGCCAGCAGGCTTAACCGGGATGGGCGCCACACCATGGCGTCATCGGCCGCGCGCATTGACGAGGGCGAAAGCAAGATTGGATTTCAGCGTACCTTGATTGGTAAAGGGCACACCTCCGCCATAGACGACATTGTCAACACGCCAGCCGTCCTCGCTGCGCGTCAAGACAAGCTTGTCCTGCCAGTGATAGGCCCGCCCTCCTGCATTGCGATAGCTGAGCGCGGCCGGACACACCGCCTGCGTCTTCCTGAGCACACAGTGACCGACACTGGCTGCACTCACTCCATCGAAGAGAGATACGAAGATATTGCCCTCCAGCAAGGGCGGAACCGCGTGCCGGGAATTATGTGCGTAGGCAAGCTCCGCCTCATTCGCACGCGCAAGAGCCCTTGCCAGCGATGGAGAAATAAACGGCATGAGACGCGCGCGTCCGGCACTGTCGGGAATTCCACCCTCCTCCAAGGAGATGACCGCCTGATAGAAACCGTCTGCGATGGCCTTGGGCGTATCAGCAGCCTTGGCCACTACCGGCGCACAAAGGACAAGGAGGGCAAAAAGTGCGCCACGGCTCATTCAGGCCTGCCTCTGCAGAAGGTCACGGATCTCGCGAAGCAGCAGGATCTCTTCACTGGGCGGCGGGGGCGCCGCCGGCGCAGGGGCCTTCAGCCGGTTGATCTGACGCACAATGAGGAACAGCGTCAGCGCGACAATTAGAAAATTGATCACCGAGGTGACAAAAGCGCCATAGCCCAGGATGACCGCGCCCGCCTTCTGCGCCGCAGCCAGCGTCGGGTAGGGCCCGCCGCCCCGCAGCACGAGAAAATAATTGGTGAAGTCTGCCCCGCCAGTGACCAATCCAATGAGGGGATTAAGAACATCCTTAACCAGCGTCGTGACGATCCCGGTGAACGAGGCGCCGATAATGACACCTACGGCCAGATCGACGACGCTGCCACGCATGGCAAATTTCTTGAATTCTTCAAACATGGACCCCTCTTGCGTCGGGATTGCGGCGCTAACGTATTGATGAACACGGTCTTTCACAAGAACCGGGGGATAACCGCGGGACCCGCCGCCCCCGCGGCGGCGCTCCGCGCCAAGGCCCGCGCGGGCCCTGTGCGGCGGGGGGCAAGTCGCCCTCCCACCGGGTCCGACGCCAGGGAACTCGCGGCAGCTTGCAAATTATGGGCTTTTGCTTATAAGCAGCGCCCTTTCGGGCCGTCCGGCGCACGGACATGCCGTGGCGGCCCAGAACGCAACCGGGCCAACGCCCCGAGGAACGCAAAATGTCCAAGCTGAAGACCAAGTCCAGCGCCAAAAAGCGCTTTAGATTCACCGCAAGCGGCAAGATCAAAAAGGGCCAGGCTGGCAAGCGCCATGGCATGATCAAACGCTCCAATGAACAGATCCGGGAATTGCGCGGCACCTCGACGCTGAGCAACTCCGAAACCCAGCGCATTAAGCGCTGGATGCCCTACGCGTAAGGAGGGATAGGATGTCCAAGTCACCCCGCTCGGTTCCGAGCCACGCCCGCCGCAAACGCGTTTTCAAGCAGGTCAAGGGCTTCTACGGTCGCCGCAAGAACACGATCCGCGCCGCCAACGCTGCCGCCGATCGCTCGCTGCAGCACAATTATGTCGGTCGCAAGCTGAAGAAGCGCAATTTCCGCGCGCTCTGGATTCAGCGCATCAACGCGGCGTGCCGCGAGAACGGCCTCTCCTACAGCCGATTTATCGCCGGTCTCGCCAAGGCCGGGATCGAGATCGACCGTAAGGTCCTTGCCGATCTCGCCGTGCGCGAGCCCGAAGCCTTCAAGGCGCTGGTTGACCAGGCAACGGCCTGAGGTGCGCGGGTAGCGCCGCACGCAGGTCCACGCGCCGTCCAGATCGATCAGTCGCCCGGTGCGCGGCCGCCGCCGGCGAGCCGGGCGAGTTCATCGACATCCTTCACAGGATGTCCTTCAAGCTCAGGTGATAAGGCATGTCGGCCCTGCAAAGCCTTGAGACCGAGATCCTTGCTGCGATCGGCGCAGCTGCGGATGAAAGCGCTCTGGATGCCGTGCGCGTAGCTGCGCTCGGCAAAAAGGGCAGCATCAGCGACCTGCTGAAGACGCTGGGGGGCATGACCGCCGCTGAGCGGAAGGAAAACGGCCCGCTCTTCAATGGCGTACGCGACCGTGTCAGCGAGGCCATCGCCCAGCGCAAGCGTGCGTTGGCGGATCTGGCGCTCGACGCCCGTCTGAATTTGGAGCGCGTCGACGTTACCTTGCCGGCGCGGCCGCTGGCGCAGGGCACAGTGCATCCCATCTCGCAGGTTCTCGACGAAGTGACCGCAATCTTTGCCGATCTCGGCTTTGCGGTGGCCGAAGGGCCTGACGTCGAATATGACGATTACAACTTCACCAAGCTCAACATCCCGCCTGATCATCCGGCCCGTCAGATGCACGATACATTCTATCTGGCGCCACAGGCCGATGGTGCGCGTCACGTGCTGCGCACCCATACATCACCTGTGCAGGTCCGCACCATGCTGACCCAGAAGCCGCCCATCCGCGTCATCGCTCCAGGCCGTACCTATCGCGTCGACAATGATGCCACGCATTCCCCGATGTTTCACCAGATCGAAGCTCTGGTGATCGACGAGAATACCCATCTTGGTCATCTCAAATGGGTGGTGGAGGAATTCTGCAAGGCCTTTTTCGAAATCGAGAGCGTCGAGCTGCGCGGGCGCCCAAGCTTTTTTCCCTTCACCGAGCCCAGCGTGGAATGGGATCTACGCTGTGACCGCTCGGTCGCCGGACGCATCGAATTCGGGCGTGGCAATGACTGGCTCGAGCTCGGTGGTTCGGGCATGGTCCATCCCAATGTCCTAGCCATGTGTGGTGTCGATGCCAGCCGATACCAGGGCTTTGCCTTCGGTCTTGGTCTCGACCGCCTCGCCATGCTGAAATATGGCGCGCCGGACTTGCGCCCATTTTTTGACGGTGACCTGCGCTGGCTGAAGCATTTCGGCTTTACCGCGTTCGATGTGCCCACCCTCGACGCAGGACTGAGCCGATGAAGCTGACCTATTCGTGGCTGCTTGAGCACCTCGACACCGAGGCCGATGCCGCAAGCCTCGCGGCCAAGCTGACCGCCATCGGTCTTGAAGTGGAGACGCTGGAAGATGCTGGCGCGCGTCTCGCCGACTTCACCGTCGCCCATGTGGTTTCGGCCGAAAAACATCCCAATGCCGACAAGCTCAAACTCTGCATGGTTGATACCGGCACCGACATCGTACAGGTGATCTGCGGCGCACCCAATGCCCGTACCGGCATCAAGGCTGTCTTCGCCCGGCCCGGGGTGGTCATTCCCTATAGTGGAGATGTGCTCAAGATCGGCGCTATCCGCGGCCTTGAATCGCGCGGCATGCTGTGTTCGGCCCGCGAACTGCTCCTGTCGGATGAGCATGACGGCATCATCGAATTGCCGGCCGACGCTGAAATCGGCACCCCCATCGCCCGCGCACTGGGGCTTGATGATCCGGTGATCGAGATTTCACTGACCCCCAATCGAGGTGATTGCACCGGGGTACACGGAATAGCCCGCGATCTTGCCGCTGCCGCGATGGGGCAGCTGCGTACAAAGGAACCGCAGCCGGTTGCCGGACGCTTCCCTGCCCCGATCGGCGTACGCATCAGCGCACCCGCTGCAGCCGCCGGCGCCAGCCCGCTCTTCGCCGGTCGCCTGATCCGCGGTGTCCGCAATGGCCCCTCGCCGCAATGGCTGCAGGAGCGTCTGCGTGCTGTCGGGCTAAGGCCGATCTCCGCGCTCGTCGACCTCACCAACCTGATGAGCCTTGATCGGGGCCGGCCACTGCACGTCTTCGATGCCGATACCCTGCAGGGCGGCATCTGTGTGCGCATGGCGGCCGAAGGTGAAAGTCTGCGTGCCCTCGATGGCAAGACCTACGACCTCGATTCGTCAATGTGCGTGATCGCAGATGACAACGCGGTTCTGAGCCTCGGTGGCATCATGGGCGGAGAGGCAAGCAGCTGTACCGAGGCGACCGTCAACGTGTTTGTTGAAGCAGCCCTGTTCGATCCGGCACGCATCGCCGCCACCGGGCGCAAGCTCGGAATTCTCTCAGACGCCCGCTACCGCTTCGAGAGGGGCGTGGACCCGCAGTTCTGCATTCCCGGACTGGAACTGGCCACGCAGTGGATCCTGGAGCTATGCGGCGGAGAGCCAAGCGAGATCGTCATTGCCGGGCAGTCGCCGGACTGGCGGCGCGAGATCGTGCTTGCCGCCGACACCGTGAAGCGTCTGACTGGCCTTAGCCTCGACATCATCCAGATCGAGCAGATTCTGATGCGCCTGGGCTTTACCATCAAGCGCCAGGATCCTGAGCTGCTGGTCACGCCACCGTCCTGGCGCAGCGATGTGCACGGTCCCGCCGATCTCGTTGAAGAGGTGGTGCGCATTCACGGCATCGAGCATGTTCCAGCCGTGCCTTTGCCCCGTCCCTTCGCGGTGGCTCGCGGTGTCCTGACCCCAGCGCAGCGGCGCATGCGTCTGTGCCGTCGGGTGCTCGCAGCGCGCGGGTTCCATGAGTGCGTGCAATACTCCTTCATCGCCCGCACCAAGGCCGCGCTTTTTGGCGGTGGCGACGCGGCGCGACAGCTGGAAAATCCCATTGCCGCTGATCTGGATGCCCTGCGACCAACACCATTGCCTTCTCTTCTGGACGCTGCCGCGCGCAATCAGGCCCGCGGTCTTGGCCATCTCAATCTCTTCGAGGTTGGCGCCGGCTTTGCCAGCGGCGTGCCAGGTGAGCAGGAAAACATCGCGGTCGCGCTGCGGGCCGGCCTACCTGCGCCCGAGTGGACCAAATCGCAGCGTGCCCCCGACGTCTTTGATGCCAAAGCCGACGTGTTTGCGCTGCTGGAGACTCTCATGGGTGGCGCGATGACGGCCCCGGTGCGCGCAGGCGCACCCGGCTGGTACCACCCCGGACGCTCCGGAGTGCTGGCACTGGGACCCCGCGTCATTGCCCACTTCGGCGAATTACATCCGCGCATTGTCGAGGCTTTTGACCTCAAGGGGCCAGTGCTCGCCTGCGAACTCTTCCTTGACCGCATTCCCGAACCAAAGATCAAGGGTAAGGCTCGCCCGGTTTTTGCGCCAAGCCCGCTGCAGCCGGTCGAACGCGACTTTGCCTTCCTGGTCGCTGACGCGGTGGGTGCAGAAGAGATCTTGAAGGCGGTGCGCATGGCCGAACGCACGCTGATCGAAAGCGTCAGCGTGTTTGATCTTTACGCCGGGGAGGCTGTGCCACCAGGTAAGAAGTCGATCGCGATCCGCGTGCGCCTCCAACCGAAGGAAAAGACCCTTACCGACGAGCAGATCGAGGCGATTGCGGCCAGCATCATCGCCGCGGTGGCCAAGGCCACCGGCGGGATATTGCGCAGCCAGGACACGGGAGCAGATCAAGGCGATGCAGCGTGACTTTGATAGCCGGTCTGCGCTCGCCTTCATCATCGCCTTTGGTGCTGTCAGCTTTTTCGCCGACATGGCCTATGAAGGCATGCGCGCTATTACCGGACCATTCCTCGGCAGTCTGGGCGCAACCGGGCTGATCGTCGGCTTGATCGCAGGCGGTGGAGAACTCTTCGGCTATGTACTGCGGCTAGGCAGCGGCCGGCTGGCCGAACGCACGCACCGCTACTGGGCGATCACCCTTTTGGGATATGTCATCCAGATGTCCGCCGTGCCGCTTCTGGCTTTGGCTGGCAATCTCTGGTCCGCTGCCGCCTTCATCGTGATGGAGCGGGTGGGAAAGGCTGTTCGCAGCCCCGCAGCCTCCACCTTGAAATCGCGCGCGGGCCATCACATCGGACAGGGCTGGGCCTTTGGTCTGCATGAAGCCATGGATCAGACGGGGGCCATGGGCGGCCCCCTGATTGCGGCGTTGGTACTTGCCATCCATCATGATTATCGCGCGGCCTTTGCCTGGCTTGCCATTCCTGCAGTCTGCGCGCTCCTCGCCGTGATCATCCTGCGGGTGCGCTTTGACTTTGCCGGTCGGGTGGCTCCTGCGCCCTCAGCTGCCACAGACAGCCAGTTACCGCGCGCCTTCTGGCTTTACGCAGGCACCGCCGGGCTCATTGCGGCGGGCTTTTGCGATTATCCTCTCATTGCCTATCACTACATGCAGGCGCGGCTCATGAGCGCCCATTGGGTGCCGATCCTCTACGCCGCTGCGATGGCCGCCGCGGGGATCGGCAGCCTTGCCTTCGGTCGCGCCTATGACCGGCGCGGGTTGAGTGTCTTGGTACCTGGAACCTTGATCGGTGCCGCCGTAGCTCCGCTGGTGTTTCTGGGCGGGTTTGCTGCGGCGATTGTCGGCACCATTTTGTGGGGGCTGGCGCTCGGAGTTCATGACGCGGTGATGAATGCGGGGCTGGCAGATCTTGTGGCCGAACATGCCCGGGCGCGGGCCTACGGTATCTTCACAGCGTTCTATGGCGTGGCCTGGTTTGCCGGCAGTGCGCTATGCGGCGAACTCTATGACCTCTCCCCTTGGGGACTGGTGGGGGTGTCCGTGGTGCTGCAGCTGGCCGCCTTGTTCCCACTACGAAGCTTGCTGCGCGCCCTGCCAGGGCCGGGGCGCTGAGGTGATAGAGGACTGCGGGCATGGCACCGACCTCCACCGACGCTGCAGCTTCGCTTTACGCGGTTCCGGCAGGCCTATATATCGCGCTCCATGACTGAGCTTGCCCACATCCGCAACTTTTCCATCGTTGCCCATATCGACCACGGCAAATCCACCCTTGCCGACCGCCTGATCCAGATCACGGGCGGGCTTTCGAGCCGTGAAATGAAAGAGCAAGTGCTCGATTCCATGGATATCGAGCGGGAACGGGGCATCACCATCAAGGCCCAGACCGTCCGCCTGGAATACCACGCCAAGGACGGTCAGAATTATGTCCTCAACCTGATGGACACGCCCGGCCACGTCGATTTTGCCTATGAAGTGAGCCGCTGTCTGGCCGCCTGCGAAGGCGCGCTGCTCGTGGTCGACGCCTCCCAGGGCGTCGAAGCCCAGACCCTTGCCAATGTCTACCAGGCAATCGATGCCAATCTCGAGATCGTGCCCGTACTCAACAAGGTTGATCTGCCGGCCGCCGAGCCCGCACGCGTGCGCCAGCAGATCGAAGACGTGATCGGCATCGACGCCTCGAATGCGATCGAAATTTCGGCCAAGACCGGTCTAAATATCGATGCCGTGCTTGAGGCGATCGTGAGCCATCTTCCGCCGCCCAGGGGCGCGCGTGAAGCCCCGCTGAAGGCGCTGCTGGTCGACAGCTGGTATGACGCCTATCTGGGCGTGGTCGTGCTCGTGCGCGTCGTCGATGGCACACTGAGAAAAGGTCAGCGCATTCGCATGCTGGCCTCCGATGCCGTGTACAACGTCGAGCAAGTGGGTGTTTTCCGGCCCAAAAAGGAGACTGTTGAGGTGCTCGGTCCGGGCGAGGTCGGGTTTCTGACAGCCGCCATCAAAGAGGTGGCAGATACCCAGATTGGCGACACCATCACGGACGAGAAAAGAGGCGTCACCATCGCCTTGCCGGGCTTCAAACCCGCACAGCAGGTCGTGTTCTGCGGCCTCTTCCCGGTTGATGCCGGTCAGTTTGATGATCTGCGCGATGCTCTGGCCAAGCTGCATCTGAACGATGCCAGCTTTACCTATGAAACCGAAAGCTCTGCTGCGCTCGGTTTTGGCTTTCGCTGCGGCTTTCTTGGTCTCCTGCACCTTGAGATCGTACGCGAACGGCTTGAGCGGGAGTTCAGCCTTGATCTTATCACCACCGCGCCAAGCGTGATCTACCGCATCCATCGCACCAATGGCGAGATGCAGGAACTGCACAATCCCGCCGATATGCCCGATGTCATGAAGATCGCCTTCATCGAAGAGCCCTGGATTAAGGCGACGATCATGGTGCCCGACGACTATCTGGGTGCGGTCCTGAAGCTCTGTGAGGATCGTCGCGGCCGTCAGCAGGAACTGACCTATGCCGGTAATCGCGCCATGTTGGTCTACAGCCTGCCGCTCAACGAAGTCGTGTTTGACTTCTATGATCGCCTCAAATCGGTCTCACGCGGCTATGCCAGCTTCGACTATGCCATTGCCGGCTACGAAGAAGGTGATCTGGTCAAGATGAGCATCCTCGTCAATGGTGAGTCGGTGGATGCCCTCTCCATGATCGTCAATCGCCAGCGCGCCGAATCGCGTGGTCGGACGATGTGCGAGAAGCTCAAGGAACTGATCCCGCGACATCTTTTCCAGATTCCCATTCAGGCCGCAATCGGCGGCAAGGTGATCGCCCGCGAAACCATCAGCGCACTGCGCAAGGACGTGACCGCCAAGTGCTACGGCGGCGACATCTCGCGCAAGCGCAAACTCCTCGACAAGCAGAAAGAGGGCAAAAAGAAGATGCGTCAGTTCGGCAAGGTGGAGATCCCGCAAGAGGCCTTCATTGCCGCCCTGAAAATGGATGGCGATTGACCTCGGCCTCAGGACGGCGTCTTGCGGTTGCGCCCGAAATTGGCTTCAGCGCTTTCCTGTCCGGCGCTGACGATCGACCGGCGGATAGCCCGCGTGCGCGTGAAAAGATTGAACAATGTGTCGCCATCGCCCCAGCGGATGGCGCGTTGAAGTACGTTCAGATCCTCGGTGAAGCGTCCGAGCATCTCGAGAACCGCCTCGCGATTGTTGAGGAACACGTCCCGCCACATTGTGGGATCAGAGGCAGCAATGCGGGTAAAATCGCGAAACCCGCCCGCTGAATATTTGATTACCTCTCCCTCGGCGACGGTCTGCAGATCATCAGCTGTGCCGACGATATTGTAGGCAATGAGGTGCGGTACATGACTGGTGATCGCGAGCACCAGATCGTGATGGCGAGCTTCCATCAGCTCCACCTCGCTGCCGCAGCCCCGCCAGAACTCCGTCAACCTGGACAACGCCCCGGCGTCGGTACCAGCCACCGGCGTCAAAATGCACCAATGGCCGTCAAACAGCTCTGCAAACCCCGCGCGCGGGCCGGACTGTTCGGTACCGGCCACCGGATGTGATGGAATGAAGTGCACACCCTCAGGCACGAAGGGCCCGACATCGCGGATGACGCAGCCCTTTACCGAACCGGTGTCGGAGAGGATCGCACCCGCCTTCAGCGCAGGCGCCATCCGTTGCGCCAGCGGGCCAAAACTGCCGAGCGGTGTGGCCAATACCACGAGATCTGCATCAGCAACGGCGGCACCAAGATCGCTGAATACCTGGTCTGCCAGACCAAGCTCCACAACCTCAGCCAGGACCTGCGCGCTCGCATCATGGATGGCAACCTCGCCAGCCAGCCCGGCCCGGCGTATGGCAAGGGCCAGTGAGGAGCCGATGAGCCCGGCACCGATCAGGGTAACCTTGTTGAACACGGCAGACGGCGTCGTACCCATCAAGCAGCCTTTCCCAGAAAGGCCCGTAACGCCTCCACCACGAGACGATTGGCCTCTTCGCTGCCAACCGTCAGACGCAGACAATGCGGAAGAGCATAATTGGCAACCGCGCGCAGAATGAGCCCACGCTGCGACAGAAACTGATCGGCCTTGTCGGCCGTGAAGGGCCCCTCCGCTGCAAAGTGGATCAACAGAAAATTCCCGGCACTGTCATCAACACGCAATCCTAGGCTGCGCAGCTCCCCGCTCAACCAGTGAAGCCACTTGTCGTTGTGCGCCAGCGCCCGTTCAAGATGAGCCCGGTCGCGCACCGCCGCTGCCGCTGCGGCCTGCGCCGGTACCGAGACGTTGAAGGGGCCACGGATGCGATTAAGGGTGGCTGCAACCTCTGCCGGGCAAAAGGCCCAACCGACGCGCAGACCCGCAAGCCCGTAGACCTTCGAGAAGGTACGGGTCATCACCACATTGTCGTATTGCGACACCAGTTCGATACCGCTCTCATAGTCATTGCGGCGGACATACTCGGCATAGGCCGCATCAATCACGAGCAGCACCTGTTCGGGCAAACCGCGATGCAGCCGGCGCAATTCCTGGCTGGACAGGTAGCTGCCAGTGGGATTGTTGGGATTGGCGATATAGACAAGACGGGTGCGCCCGTTCACCGCTGCCAGCATGGCATCAACATCGCAGTGCAGATCGCGTTCGTCCACAGCCACCGGTATCGCGGAATTGGCGAGCGTGGCGATGCGATATACGAGAAAGCCATGCTGGCTGAACACCACCTCATCGCCCGGGCGCAGATAGGCATTGGCGAGCAAAGTGAGAAGCTCATCAGAACCATTGCCGCAGACGATGCGCTCGGGATGGAGGCCATGGGCTTCGGCGATCGCCTCCCGCAGGAGGCGGGCACTGCCTTCTGGATAGATTTCAAGATTTTCCGCCGCCCGCACGAATGCCTCGCGCGCAGCAGGACTTGGACCAAGCGGCGATTCATTCGAGGAGAGCTTGAACACGCGGGGCAGCCCACCAACGCTGGCGCGCCCACCGACATAAGGTGAGATCTTCGAAATCCCGGGACGGGGCGATAGGGTCATGGACGCAGGTCCTTGTTCGAAATCTGCATATCGGCGTAGCCGCCAACGGTGACGGCACGCAGAATGGCCTCGCCGCCCGCCACCAGCAAGGCAGTGAGGCGCGGATCGCTTTCGCTTACAAAATCCTGCGCTTCGATCAGCAGTTCGCGGCTGGTGCTGCGGCCCCCCTCCTGGCCGGCAGCGACGATACGTGCCGTGATCCCGACCTGCTTAAGCAAAGCCTGAAGACGGGCGCGGCTCAGTTCCTGGTTGGTTTCGACAAACAGCACGGAGCTGTCGGCCCCCGTCGCTTCCTGCATTATGGAGCCAATTGCGTAGGCATCAGGGTAATCGAAGCGCCCGCCGTCCTGCTTGAGCAGCGGCAGGCGGGCAATGATGCGCGGGCCACCTTCGCCTGCAGCCGCGAGTTGCGCCCACCAGGGCGAGACATTTTCGGCGCTTTCCGGAAACGGCACCACACCGCAAGACAAACGGTCTTCGGCACAGGCATGAACGACCGCCGCCGCTGTTGCGTGGCCAATCACAGGCAGGGCCGCGCCAAAATAGAAACGGGCGAGATCCCAGAATGCGAGTGCGTTTTCGCCGGCATAGACGTGAACCGAAAAATTCTCCTTGCCGGCAAGGGCCGACATCTGGATTTCGCGCCAAATGTGCAAGGCCACCCGCAATGGAAAACTACCGCGATGGCGGGCGACAAGCCTGCGCACCTCTGCCCCATCTGCCGGGCGCAGGCCCCAATAGACGCCCGGCTGCTTTCTCAGCGTCTCCACAGCGGTCGCACGCTGCATCAGGAGATTATGGATCTGCTCGTCGATGGCAAGAATATCGGCGATGGTACTGGATTCAGGCGGTGCCATTCGAGATGTCGGTGTCCAACCATCGGTGATGCGCAGCGCACACGGCGTCAGTGCCGGGATTGCCCTTCCCCATGCGGGGCCGAGCGCCGCTGGGCGCGGTAGCAGCGGGGCGTATTGATAGAGGCGCCGGATCAAAAAGGCAAAGCATCCTGACGCCGGCCGCGGCCTGACTGGGGACAAGGCGTGGAAACACCCAGAGGCGCAAGGCCGCAACGCGGAGGGCCGAAGCCGCTCAAGACATTTTGGGAGCGACGGCGTTCAGCCCCTGGCACGCGGATTTGCGCCCAGGGCCGCATGGTCATAGCAGAGGTTTGATGGCGTGACCGCCACTACAGGAGACTTCACGCGCGTGCTGAACGGAGCGCGCGTGAAGCCCGGAGCTGATGGCGAACCGTACGCCATCCCTGATCATGATGAGGTGTGACTGTTGTCTGCCTCCTTCAGCATCTTGAGTGCGACCTCGTAATGATAGATGCCGAGACGATAAAATCCGCTGCTGCATTCGCGCAGGGCCTGGCCGCGCTTGATGCGCACGGCCTCGAGATCAGCGGCATCTCGATGCTTTGCCATGGCGTGCGCGAGGGTCCGAGCCTTGTGTGCGCAGGTTTGCCAATCGGCATTCTGTGCCTGCGCTGCTCCGCTCAGTGCAATCAACGTGACAAGCGCGGCAGTGCTGGCAAAACCGTAAGACATCATCGATGGGTTCCTTTCCTGAACTGGGGCCAATGGCCCGGTAGTCAGTCAGATAGGAACCCCTGGCGCACAGCGTCAGTGACAGACATGGCACAATTGCGCGGCATCACGCAGACCGGTTCATGCAAAGCTGCAAAATTCAGGCAATGCGGGCTTGAAGCGTGTACCGCGTCTGGTGCAGACGCACCATGCAACAATTGGTGGAGCAAACTTCTAGCCCGAGACCCGCGCCGGCATGAAGCGCCGGCGCATCGCCGGAGCCAGAGTTGGAGCGCCGTAAAGGGTCTTGCGCGCCTCCACGAGATGAACCCCGGCAAGACCTGGCCACAGGCGCTGACCGATGCGGGCCCAGCCTCTGCCGGTCCGTACCAGCCTCCTGCCGGGAAGGGGCGGAAATAGCAGCGCATAGTCCCAGCGCTCCGGCACAAACAGGCCGTCCCCTAGTACGCGGGCAAGCTGGGCGGCGGTAAAGGGCCGCCCCTGGGCAAAAGGCGAGGTCTCGGCCAGAGACCACGGTGAGCGGCGATTGGGCGCCACGATCACAAGGCGCCCTCCGGGCTGAAGCACGCGCCAGATCTGACGCATCAAGGTGCGCGAGGCCTCGGCCGTCTCCAGCGCATGGATCATGAGAATGCGGTCGAACAGGGCGTCTGAAAAGGGCAGGGCGTCTTCCTCGCCGAGGACGGAAAGAACCTTCTCGGAGGGCCATGCCAGCACCCCCTGCTGCGCCGGCATCAAGGCGATGACCCGTTCGGCCTCACTGAGGAAGGTCCGCAGGTAAGGTGTTGCAAAACCGTATCCAAGAACACGCTGGCCATGTACATCCGGCCAGAGCACGCGGATGCGCCGAAGGATCGTGCGGCGCGCGACCTGCCCGAGGGACGTCTCGTAGAAATTTGCCAGCTCGCCCGCGTCGATCTGCATGTCACCTGCCTACTCCGGCAAAGGATGTGGTTCAACGGGCGCGGTCCGACTGCTAAAACACTTGCTGCCATGTCAAGGAATGCCAGATGCCGCTGAAAATCGAACTCGTTCCCTGCCTGACCGACAATTATGCCTATCTGATCGAAGAGGCCCAGACCGGCCTTTGTGCCGTCGTCGATCCCTCCGAAGCAGAACCGGTACGCCGAGCGCTTGCCGGTCGCAAGCTCACCTATATCCTCAATACCCATCATCACCCCGATCACGTGGGTGGCAATCTCGAACTCAAGGCGCAGTTCGGTGCCCAGGTCGTGGGTCCGGCCATGGATCGTGCCCGCATTCCCGGGATCGACACTGGCGTCGACGAGGCCAGCGGCTGGCAGTTTGGTCCTCTGGCCGTGCAGGTACTCGAAATTCCGGCTCACACCCGCTCGCACATCGCCTTCATGATGGATGGTGCCGTCTTTACCGGCGATACGCTCTTCGCGATGGGCTGTGGCCGCCTCTTTGAAGGCACCGCACAGATGCTGTGGCAGGCCCTGGAAAAACTGACGCGGCTGCCCGATGCGACGAGAATTTATTGCGGCCACGAATATACCTTGAACAATGGGCGCTTTGCCCTGACGCTGGAACCAGGCAATGCTGCGCTCAGGGCCCGCATGGCCGAAGTCGAGCGGCTGAGGACCCACCACACTCCCACCATCCCCTCGACCATGGCCCTCGAAAAGGCCACCAATCCGTTTCTGAGGCCGATGTCGATCGAACTCCGGCGCAGTCTCGGGCTGGAACACGCGACCACCATCGAGGTCATCGCCGAAACCCGTCGGCGCAAGGACACGTTCTGATTTGGCCTAATGGACGGGCTTGAAAAGACCGGTCTCCTTGTCCAGCCATTCGAGCTGGCCGTCAGCGATTCCGAAACGGGCACCTTCAAGCCTGAGAACGCCTTGGCTCACGCGCTCGGCGATGAAGGGGAAGCTCATGAGCCGCTCCAAAGACAGGCGCACGCCTTCGCGCTCTACCTCGGTGTGGCGGTCGCCACCATCTTGCGCACAGCGCGCCACCGCCGGTTCCAGAAGCGAGATCCATTCGGACAGAAATGGCATCGGCGCGACGACCTCCCGGTCGAGCGCCGCCGCGATCCCTCCGCATTTGGCGTGCCCCATGACCACGACAGTGCTGACCTTGAGCTGAAGGATGGCGAAGGCGATGGCCGAGGAGGTGCCATGATAACCGCCACCCTGCTCGAAGGGCGGCACGATATTGGCAACATTGCGCAGGACAAAAAGCTCCCCCGGACGGGCGCTGAAAATCAGCGCGGGATCGGCGCGGCTGTCGCAGCAGGAAATGATGAGATATTCGGGCGCCTGCCCCTTGGCGAGCTCAGCGTAAAGTGCCCGCTCACGCGGCCAACCCGTGCGGCGAAACTGACGATAGCCCTCGATCAGCCGTTTCATCCTGCCCTCCGGTTTTGCGGGGCGGACGCTAATCAATTGCAGTCGCGTTGGCCAGCGTTGCGAGGAGCGTGGCGCGTCCGCTCCCGACTATTCACGTAACATTCTGATATTAAAGATATTTTCCTGAAGACAGCCCGATTATAGCGGGATCGGCGCACGGCGTTGTTGGCGCGAGAGCAAGCGCCGCCCACCTTCAATTGTGCGTGCTGGCGCTGGAGCCACCCGAGCCGGCAACGGTCTGCGCTGCCCCCTTGACCACTGCGGCGCCGGTCTGGGCAGCAGTCCCCACCACATCCGCGGTAGCCGAAACCGCGGCACCGGTCACGTCGACCGCGGCCCCGACCACCGAACAGCCTGAAACCAACGCCGCGACCACAAGCAGTATTGCCGCCTGCCACTTCATGACTGCTCCTGTGTCCCACCAAGGCGAGCATAGCCTGTCGCCGGTTCTAGCAAAATCTGCAATATCACTTGACGAAAGCAGGCAGAGCCGCTGCGATATGCCACGTCTCCAGGGGGAACTGTTCCATGACCACAATCAGCTTTGGCGGTCTTTCGAGCGAGCTGTCGATGCTCGTCGTAGCGATCGTGCTTGGCCTGGTTCATATTTTGCTTGCCGCGCATTTCGTCACTGCGGAACGCGGCGTCGCCTGGAATATTGGGCCCCGCGATACGAGTGCTCCACTGACCGGCAAGCTTGCCGGCCGCTTGCTGCGCGCGCAGGAGAACTTCAAGGAAACCTTCATCTTCTTTGCCGCCCTGGTGCTTGCGCTGGCGCTGAGCGGGCGGCATTCGGCGCTTACCGTTGGCAGCTGCGAACTCTATGTGGCGGCGCGCATCCTCTATCTTCCTCTTTACGCACTGGGCATTACGGGTCTGCGCACACTGGTCTGGATGGCGTCACTGCTGGGCATCATCGGTCTGATCGCCGCGCTTTTCGGCGCGGGCTAGCGTACGAATTCGGCGGCAATGGCAGAAAACTGCAGCGCCGCGGCTGCGAGAACAAAGCCGTGCCAGATCGCCTTGTGATAGGGCAGGCGCTCGGCGAGATAGAACACGACGCCCAGCGAATAGACCAAACCGCCACCGATCAGCAGCCAGAAGTCCAGCCGTGCCAGATGGTCAGAGAGCGGCCGCAGTACGGTGAGGATCATCCAGCCCATGGCGAGATAGAGCCCGACACTGATCCGCTCCAGGCGCCGTGACTCCAGCAGCTTCATGGTCACTCCGGCCATGGCCAGGAACCAGATGGCGCTGAGGATGATATCGCCGGCGAGCGGTCCCAGACGGTTGACGGCGAAGGGCGTATAGGTAGCCGCAATCATCACGAAGATCGCGGCATGATCGAGCCGGCGCAGGACCGCCTTGGAGGGACGGTGATGCGGCATCATATTGTAGGCAGCGGAACAGATGGTCATCGCCAAAAGACCAAGACAATAGACCGTAACCGAGAGCACCACCGGAACACCGGTGACATTGGCGAGCAGCCAGACACTGGCATTGATCGCAAAAAGTACGCCGAGGACGTGGACGACGGCATCGGCTCGATGCTCGACGGTCGAGTAGATGCGGGCGGGCTTCATCAGCGAACTCCAGAACCAGCCGTCTTCCCGGCACAATTTTAGCCGATCCTGGGCGTGAAGACAGCTTTGGCCTTGCCAGATGGCGATTGCGCCCACAGAGGTTGCGCGGCTAGGTTGCCGCATGCCCAGCTTTCGCCTCGATCCGCTCTTTGCCAGTCCGCTCTATCGCGCCCGGCTCGGCGCCCGGGCGCTCAACCTGGCCCTCGAGCATGCCTGCCTGTCGATCGCACGGGACGATGCCGCCGGCCAGCGCTGGTGCCAGGAGCACGGCTACCAAGGCTATACTTCGTATGCCTCGCTCGATGACCTGCCACAGCGCGCCCCCGAATTTGCCGAACTGGCCCACAGGCTTCAGCGCCACGCCAAGAGCTTCTGTCGCGCGCTGGCCTATGATCTGGATGGGCGGCGGCTGAACCTTGATTCACTCTGGATCAACGTGTTGAAGCCGGGTGGTCAGCACAGCGCGCATCTGCACCCACACGCGATTATCTCGGGCACATATTACGTGTGTGTGCCACCAGGAGCCGGCGCGATCCGCTTCGAGGATCCGCGCCTGGCGCTGTTCATGGCCGCACCACCGCGCAAGGCGCATGCGCCCTTGGCCCGCAAGAGCTTTGTAACCATCGCACCCAAGGTGGGCACGCTCCTGCTCTGGGAAAGCTTTCTGCGTCATGACGTACCGACCAATGCCGGCAAATCTCCTCGCATCTCAATCAGCTTCAATTTCGCCGCACGCTGAGCGAGGGTCCTCTGGCACAGCGCCGCTGCGCGCAATGGCGGCCTCACGCGGGGCTGAAACTCAGCTGTCCAGAAAGCTGCGCAGCTTGCGACTGCGGCTTGGGTGCTTGAGCTTGCGCAGAGCCTTCGCTTCGATCTGGCGAATACGCTCGCGGGTCACGCTGAACTGCTGGCCCACTTCCTCAAGCGTATGATCGGTATTCATGCCAATGCCAAAACGCATGCGCAGTACGCGCTCTTCGCGCGGAGTCAGGGTTGCCAGGACCCGCGTCGTGGTTTCACGCAGATTGGCCTGGATTGCCGCATCGATCGGCAACACCGCATTCTTGTCCTCGATGAAGTCGCCAAGATGGGAATCTTCCTCGTCACCGATCGGTGTCTCGAGGCTGATTGGCTCCTTGGCGATCTTGAGTACCTTGCGCACCTTTTCCAAAGGCATGGCGAGGCGCTCGGCCAGCTCCTCGGGCGTCGGCTCTCGACCAATCTCATGGAGCATCTGTCGCGACGTGCGGACGAGCTTGTTGATGGTCTCGATCATGTGCACCGGAATACGGATGGTGCGCGCCTGATCGGCGATCGAGCGGGTAATGGCCTGCCGGATCCACCACGTGGCATAGGTCGAAAACTTGTAGCCACGGCGGTACTCGAATTTGTCGACCGCCTTCATCAGACCGATATTGCCTTCCTGGATGAGGTCGAGAAACTGCAGACCGCGATTGGTGTATTTCTTGGCAATCGAGATCACCAGGCGCAAATTGGCCTCGATCATCTCTTTCTTGGCCTGGCTGCTTTCGCGTTCGCCCTTCTGTACCGTCTGCACGATGCGCCGGAAGTCGACGATTGAAGTCCGCATCTCCTGTGCGAGCGTCTGGATCTCGTCGCGCAGCTGGTGCAGCCGTTCGCGCTCCTCGGCCACGAATTCCTTCCAGCCTGATGATGACAGCCGGCCGACGCGTCGTGCCCAGTTGGGGTCAAGCTCATTGCCAAAATGCTGCTTCAGGAAATCGGCGCGATCCACCCCATGGGCTTCCGCCAGGCGCAGCAGCCTTCCCTCAAGACTGACCAGACGCCGGTTGATGCCATACATCTGGTCAACCAGGGCCTCGATACGGTTGTTGTTAAGCTTGAGGCTCTTGACGAGATCTACCGTGTCATTGCGCAGCTTCTTGAAGCGCCGCTCCTGGCTGGTCGAAAGTTCATCGTCGGCGAGTTGGGCTTCAACGCTCGCATCCTGCAGTTTGCCAAGCTTCTTGTAGAGGTTGGCAATCTGATCGAGAGTCTCGAGCACCTGCGGCTTGAGTGCAGCTTCCATCGCCGAAAGCGGCAGGGTGCCCTCGTCATCTTCATCCGCGTCGGCATCGGCCGCCGCAGCCGCCTCACCTGGATCTGTGGGTTCCTCGTTGCGCGGCATGCGCGGGACATCCGCAAGGCTCGGCGCCGGCACGACCGGTTTGAGCCTGTCCTCGCCACTACCATCCCCGCTGTCCATGCCCACTGGTGGCGCAGAGGGTGCACCGTCGGGGCCCGCGCCATACATCGCTTCCAGATCGATAATATCGCGCAGCAGGACCTTGCCTTCATTGAGTTCGTCGCGCCACACCGTCAGGGCCTCGAAGGTGAGCGGACTTTCGCACAATGCGCCGATCATGAGTTCGCGACCCGCCTCGATGCGTTTGGCAATCGCAATCTCGCCTTCACGCGACAACAGCTCGACCGAGCCCATTTCACGCAAATACATGCGCACCGGATCATCGGTGCGATCATACTGCTCGGAGGCGCCGTTCTTCTGGGTTAGCTCACGACCTTCGGCAACGGCGGGAAGCTCACTGTCGGTCCCTTCTTCCTGCTCCTCACTTTCGATGACGTTGATGCCCATCTCGCTGAGCATCGACATCGTGTCTTCGATCTGTTCGGAAGACACCTTGTCAGAGGGCAGAACCTTGTTCAGCTCGTCATAGGTGACGTAGCCGCGCGTCTTGGCGCGCTGGATCATCTTGCGCACGCCAACATCGGACATGTCGAGCAAGGGAGAATCTGCATCTTCCCGCGCCGGCGTAGCCTCACCATCCTTGGCTGCAGGCTTGACCTTGGCCTCAGGCTTGACCTTTACCTCAAGCTTCCCCACCGCCTCGGGCTTGGCTTTGGTCTCCGGCTTCGCCACCAGCTCAACCTTGGCCTTCGTCTCAGCCTTTGCCTTCACCTCGGGCTTGCGCTCGGGTTCTGAGGGCTTGACCGCAACCTTTGCCTCAGCAGTTTTGCCTGGCTTGACGCTGTCTTTTTCTTTTTTGATCGTAGCGGAGTCTGCGGCTGATTTTTTTTGCACGTGTTCTGTCTGTCTGAGAGCAGCGGGGCTGGTGGAATGATCCGTCTTGCCACCCTTCTTGGCGGCGGCTGGCGCCTTGGTCTTCGGCTTGGGTGCGGTCTTCTTGGCAGCAACCTTTGCGGTCGCAGCCTTGGCTCGGGCCGTGGCAGGTTTGGCCGCGGACGTGTCCGGCTTGTTGACCGCTTTCTTCACTGGCGCAGCCTTCTTCGCGGCAGCAGGACGTGCCGCAGCCGTTTTAGCTTTCTTGGTCTTGGCAGCCGGCTTGGCTGCCTTGCTGGTTTTCTTCGTGACCACCGCGCTATTCCGTTACTCGCATCGCCATACAACCCGACCGGTCCAGGTCAGTGTGCCCGATGTGGGGTAGAGGATCGGCACTATCAATCCCCTGTTGCTCGCCCGGCGCAAGCCCGCGGCCCATTCACGTGTCCTGTCGCTGGGCTGCCTGTACCAGACGCTGTAAATCACGCCAATTCTCTTCGCTTGGCTCACGGTTGAAACGATCCAGCGCCCTAGCCCTCTCCGCTCCGAGATCCGCCAGAAGGCGAAGCTGGGCAACTGCAGCCAGCCAACGCGTCTCGCTCTCTTCGACATCGGCAGTTCCCCCTTGCCGCGCCGACACGCCGTCCGGCACCTGTTCCGCCGCACCAGCTCCGATCGCCCGCCTCGCAGCCAGTCGCTGCACAAGTTCGGCCAAACCCGCGCGTTCCAAGTGGTGTTGCAGCCCCGGAATTTCAAGCCTGATCCCGGAGGCGGCGAGGTTTAGAAGTTCATGACGCAATCTGTCAAGCTGTGCATCTGCCAATGGCAGGGCCGCCACGAGCTCGGAATGGGTCAGAACCAGGGTGGGAGCCTCAAGGAGCAGCGCCATGACTTCGGTCTCCTTGAGCGGGCGCGCGGCACCGGCACGAGCCATGGGACTGTTCTTGACCGCGGCCGAGACCGTATCCCGCCTATAGGCAGGCAGCTGGGCTCCCCGCCAAGTTGGCCGTCCTGGCGTCAGACCGCGCGGTACCCGGGCCGGCACGGACGAAAAAGTCTCCGCGAGCTTCTGGCGAAAGGCCCGGCGATAATACTCGGCAATGCTGCGGTCACCCATCCGGGCAACCAGGTCCATCAGACTCTTCTCGAGGCCGGCGCGGCGCTCCGGCGTCGCAAAATCCTTGTTCTCGGTCAGCTCGCGCCACAGGACCTCCATCAGAGGGTCAGCCTGCTCGAGGCGCTGGCGCATGGTGGAGGGCCCGAAGGTTGCGATCAGGCTGTCCGGATCCTCACCTGCCGGCAGGAAGGCAAAACGCAAGGACTGACCTGGCTTCAGGTGCGGCAGGGCAAGATGTGCGGCGCGGCTGGCAGCGCGCCGCCCCGCCTCGTCGCCATCGAAGGCGAGGATGGGCTCGGCCGCGACACGCCACAGCAGCGCCAGCTGGTCCTCGGTTAGCGCGGTTCCCAGGGGTGCCACGGCATGTGCAAAGCCGGCACGCTCCAGCGCGATCACGTCCATATAGCCTTCTGCGAGGATGATGGTGCCGTTCTTGAGCGCCGCAGCGCGGGCCGCAGCAAGATTGTAAAGATTCTGCCCCTTCGAAAACAGCACCGTATCCGCAGTGTTGAGGTATTTGGGCTTGGTGGCCGGATCAAGAGCACGGGCGCCAAAGCCGATCACCCGGCCGCGACTATCCGTGATCGGGAACATCAGCCGATGGAAGAAGAAATCGCGCGCAGGCCGTTCGGCTTCAGCCGGGCGGGCAAGTCCGGCAGCGACCAGATCAGCAAGCGCAATCCCGAGTCCGCTCAAATGCGTGATCAGCCCGGCCCGGCCCTGTGGAGCATAGCCCAGCCGGAACCGCGCCGTCGTCGCCCGGTCGACCCCGCGTTGGTCGAGATAGCCCCGCGCCACTGCGCCCTGCGGGGCTGCAAGCTCGCGCTCGAAATAACTGGCGGCGGCTTCAACCACGTCATAGAGCGATTTTCTCTTCTCTTGGCGGGCCTCATCCTCGTCTGACCATTTGGGCAGCTCGATGCCAGCCCTCTCCGCCAGCTGTGCCACCGCCTCAGGAAAGCTCAGCGCCTCGCTCTCCATCAGCCAGCGAAACGCATCTCCTCCCGCTCCGCAGCCAAAACATTTGTAACTGCGCCGTTCATTGTCGACCTTGAAGGAGGGAGATTTTTCGGCGTGAAAGGGGCAACAGCCCCACATCACCTTGCCCTTGCGCACCAGCTTGACGCGCCGGCTCACAAGCTGGACGAGATCCGTCCGCAGCAGGATTTCTTCGAGTAGGCCCTGTCCGTAGCGCATAGTTGCAGTCTAGGGGTTTTGGGCGCGTCCGTCTCAGGGCGAATCTGTATTCAGCTGTGCATGGCTGTCATGGGGACACATAAACCAGCTTGCAGTCAGCTTATGTTCCCCCCTACCCCTACGCGAAAGAGCGCATCAGATAGACGCCAACCTCATCTCCATGGCCACTTCCGTCGTAGAGCGCCAGATCCAGCCCGGCAAAATCAAAGCCATGGGCGCGATACCAGGCGATAGCGGGGGCATTCAGGTTGGAGGTTTCGAGCCAGACCGAGACGGCAGACTTGGCCTGCGCCTGTTTGAGGATCCACAGGAGCAAGGCTGTGCCCATGCCGCTGCGCCGACATTCGGGCGCAACATAGAGGTGCCAGAGCACATAACGCCGGTTCCAGAACTGATAGCCTCCGGCAGCAAAGGCGCAGATCCGTCCTTCCTCTTCTGCGACATACCCATCCTGCCAGTCCCGCGTCTCGCGGTTCAGGTCATAGACCCCAAAGGCCTTGGTAAACGCTGGCCTGCTCGCCAGTTCGAGCCGGAAGCTTTGGCCCGCATGCTCCACCCGCCAGTACTGGTCGCTGGCAAAGCTGGTATCAATTGCCGCGATGGCGGGGGCATCCTGTGGCAGTTGCGCCGGACGGATTACAAAAGGGGCCACGTTACTTGGCACTGAGGCGGACTTTGACGCTGGCCGAGGCCTTGGCAAAATCCATGGTTCCGGCATGGTGCTCCTTCAGATACGCCATAACGGCGCCCATCTCCTTCATCGAGCCGGCTCCGGTGACCGCAATCGCCGCCTCGATGGCAGCCCGGACCTCATCCTCCCCCATCTGACGCGGCAGAAACTCGCGGATGATGTCGATTTCCGCGCGCTCCTGCCCAGCCAGTTCCGGCCGTCCGCCGGCCTCGTAGGTGACCGCCGACTCTTCGCGCTGCTTGATCATCTTGGCGAGGACATTGAGGAGTTCCTCGTCGCTGACCAGCTCACGACTCGCTTCGCTGCGCGCCGCTATGTCGCGATCCTTGATCCCTGCGAGCACCATGCGCAGAGTTCCCACGCGGCGTGGATCCTTGGCTTTCATCGCCTCTTTGAGTGCGGCATTGAGGCTGTCGCGCAGGCCCATGATGTGCTCCTTGATGCGTATCGGTGGCCGATTTTAGCGGTCTGCCGCTGCGCAAGGCAACGTGGCTGCAGGAACTGCTATCTCTTCGCTTGACCCCACACCGGCTCATTTCTATTTTCCCGCAAATCGCGAAGGACATCCCCACCATGGCCGATATCACGCCCGTTCCCGCTGTTGAGACAGCGGGCAAAGCTTCGCGCGCCACTGCCGTGCTCGTGCTCGCCGATGGAACTGTCTTTGACGGCCAGGGCTTTGGTGCAGCCACTGCGGCGGTGGGCGAAGTCTGCTTCAACACTGCGATGTCAGGATATCAGGAAATCCTCTCCGACCCCTCCTATGCAGGCCAAATCATCGCCTTCACCTTTCCGCATATCGGCATTGTCGGCACCAATTCTGAGGATGTGGAGACCACGACACCGGTCGTCCGCGCCATGGTGGTGCGGGCCGATGCCGAAATCCCCTCCAACTGGCGCTCTCTGGCCACGCTGGATGACTGGCTGAAACAGCACCACATACCGGGCATTTGCGGTCTGGATACGCGGGCCCTGACCAATCGCATCCGCAAGAGCGGCATGCCGCACGGGGTCGTAGCGCATGACCCGGACGGGCGCTTCGATCTGCCCGCCCTCATCAAGATGGCGCAGGGCTTTCCCGGCCTGGTGGGGCTTGATCTGGCCAAGGAGGTCAGCTGCCAGCAAATGTATCGCTGGGACGAGACCCCTTGGGTCCATGGCGACGGCTATGGCCGCCAGACCGCGCCAAGTTGGCGGGCCGTGGTCCTCGACTATGGTGTCAAACGCAACATCCTGCGGCTTCTGGCTGGCCACGGCGCCGAGGTGATTGTGCTTCCGGCTACAGCAAGCTACGAAGACGTGATGCGCCAGTCCCCGGACGGTGTCCTGCTCTCCAACGGCCCGGGCGATCCCGATGCCACCGGCAGCTATGCGCTGAAGACGATCCGTGGACTGATTGATGCGGGCGTGCCCATGTTTGGCATCTGCCTCGGTCACCAGTTGCTGTCACTGGCACTGGGTGCGCGGACCCGCAAAATGGCGCAGGGCCATCATGGTGCCAATCATCCGGTCAAGGATCTTGAGACTGGCAAGGTCGAGATCGTATCGATGAACCACGGCTTCACCGTGGATTCGCAGAGCCTGCCCAAGGGCCTAATCGAAACCCACGTCTCGCTGTTTGACGGCAGCAATTGCGGTCTGAAACTCGACGGCCGTCCCATTTTCTCCGTCCAGTATCATCCTGAGGCTTCGCCCGGACCGATGGATTCGCATTATCTGTTCGAGCGTTTCGCGCAGTCAGCGCGGCGCTGAGGGCGCCGGGGCAGGCAACCGCCTAGGTGTTGCTTTCGCCAGCAGGACTGTCGGCGGAAGGTTGCCAGCCCCTCAATTCGGTGGTCGCCGGCATGCCCACCACATTGAAGCCGGAATCGACGTAATGGATTTCGCCGGTGACGCCCGCGGCCAGGGCGCTGAGCAGATAGAGTGCAGCACCCCCCACATGATCAAGCTCGATCGATTTGCCCAGTGGTGATTGCGCCTTCGTCCATTTGAAGACGGTGCGCGCATCGCCCACAGCACTGCCGGCCAGCGTGCGCATGGGACCCGCCGAAATCGCATTGACCCGAATGCCGTCGCGCCCCAGATCGGCCGCCAGATAGCGCACGCTGGCTTCAAGTGCGGCCTTGGCAACGCCCATGACATTGTAATTGGGCATGACCCTCTGTGCGCCCAGATAGGACAGGGTCAGTATCGCGCCGCCGCCATGCCCCGCCTTAGTCGACATCAGCCGTGCTGCACGTTGGGCCACTGCGGTAAAGGAGTAGCAGGAGATATCGAGTGTCCGGCGGAAATTGTCACGGCTGGTATCGATATAGCGCCCCTTCAGCTCTTCCTTGTCGGAAAAAGCGATGGCGTGAACCAGAAAATCGATCTGTCCCCAGTCACGGGCGAGCATGGCAAAGACGGTGTCGAGTTGGGCGTCATCCTCAACGTCTGCCGGCATGATCAGCGTTGAGCCGATCGAGGCGGCCAGCGGTTTGAGGCGCTTGGCCTGGGCTTCGCCTTGATAGGTGAATGCAATCTGCGCGCCGGCCTGTGCCAGCGTGCGCGCAATTCCCCAGGCGATGGAATGATCGTTGGCCACGCCCATTACGAGGCCACGTCGCCCCGCCATCATGCCTTGCTCGTCGGCCATGCTGATTACCCTTCGCCGGTGCGCCGAAACGGGCCGTTGCCGCGCCCCACCCGGCGATGAAACATAGGTTGTGTGTTAGAGGCGCCGGAATACCAATGAGGCATTGGTACCGCCGAAACCGAAACTGTTGGACATTGCCGTCTCAAGCGCGACCCCGTCGATGCGCTGGCGCACAATGTTGGCATCACCAACCGCCGGATCGAGTTCGTCGATATTGGCGCTCTGACAGATGAAGCCGTGCTGCATCATGAGCAGCGTGTAGATGGCCTCGTGCACCCCCGCCGCACCCTGGCTGTGACCGGTGAGCGACTTGGTCGCGCTGATGGGTGGCATGGTCTTTCCGAACACTTCGCGGATTGCCTGAATTTCCGGGACATCGCCAACTGGTGTCGAGGTAGCATGCGGATTGATGTAGTCGATCCTTGAACCGGCCTGGGCAAGCGCCATCTTCATGCAGCGCACCGCCCCTTCGCCGGAGGGAGCTACCATGTCGGCGCCGTCGGCGGTTGCGCCGTAACCCACGAGCTCAGCATAGATCTTGGCTCCGCGCGCCCGTGCGTGTTCGAGTTCCTCGAGAATCACAATGCCGCCGCCTCCCGAAATCACAAAGCCATCGCGATCAACGTCATAGGCCCGGCTTGCACTTTGGGGCGTGGCATTGCGCTTGGACGACATCGCGCCCATGGCATCGAACAGAACCGACAAGGTCCAGTCGAGTTCTTCGCCACCACCGGCGAACATGATGTCCTGCTTGCCCCACTGGATTAGTTCGGCGGCATTGCCGATGCAGTTGGCCGAGGTCGAGCAGGCTGAGCTGATCGAGTAATTGACGCCCTTGGTCTTGAACCAGGTCGACAGGTTGGCGGAGCAGGTCGAGGACATGGCTTTGGGGACTGCGAACGGACCCACACGCTTGGGACCCTTGCCAGGCTCACGGGTGACATCCGCAGCAGCCACGATGGCCCGCGTTGAAGGCCCGCCGGAGCCGACGATCAGACCGGTACGCTCGTGGCTGACATCGCCCGGTTCCAGGCCTGCATCGCGGATGGCCTGGGTCATGGCCAAAAAGGCATAGGCTGCACCATCGCCCATGAATCGTCTGGCGCGGCGATCGACCACCGCATCGACATCAAGCTTGATGCTGCCATGAACCTGGGAACGAAATCCCAGGCGGGCATATTCTTCGCAGGCGACGATGCCCGAGCGGGCATCGCGCAGTGACTGGGTGACCTCGGCGGCATCGTTGCCAATGGAAGAGACAATCCCAAGCCCGGTAATGGCGACGCGCCTCATCGCAACAACTTTCCTCCCTCTCGTCCTGTCCGACGGCGACGACCTGTTAGCAGACAGATCGGGATCCTATGCGCGCGCGCGTCATGCCGAGACCGGCTGCTGACCGTCCCGGAACAGGCCCACGCGCAGATCCTGGACCTCATAGATGGTATCCCCATCTACCTTCATGATGCCATCGGCAATACCTACTACAAGCTTGCGCATGATGACGCGCTTGAAGTCGACGTAATAGCTGACGAGGCGATGGGAGGGTAGCACCATACCCGAAAGCTTGACCTGGCCAACGCCAAGAGCCCGGCCACGTCCAAGCCCACCCATCCAGCCGAGGAAGAAGCCCGCCATCTGCCACAGGGCATCAAGACCGAGGCAGCCGGGCATGACCGGATCATCCTGGAAGTGACATTTGAAAAACCACAGGTCGGGTTTGATGTCGAATTCGGCTTCAACCGAGCCCTTGCCGTGAATACCGCCGCTGTTCGTGATCTTGGTGATGCGGTCCAGCATCAACATTGGCGGCAATGGCAGACGGGCATTGCCAGGACCGAATAATTCTCCGCGGGCGCAGGCCAGCAACCCTTCCTTGTCGAAACTCTCTTCTTTCTGCGCCATCTCACTCGCCCACCCGGTTACAATCGCATCACACTTTGAGCCCTGGATTTAAAGGGCTTGGCAGACCCGGACTTGTTTGTTAGAAGCATTCTAATAAACAACGGGTCGGCTGCACCTTAGCAGACTTGCAAGCCGAGTGTCAGCCTTGCAAGTATCGTTGTCCACCAGGGCGCATCGTCCCGTCGCCTGATGGAATTGGAGCCCCGCTGATGGTCGAAAAGGCTGCTTACGTCACTGCCGATGATCTGTGCCAGCGTTTGCGCGCAGCATCGCTGCGGCCAACACGTCAGCGCCTGGTCTTGGCAGAATTGCTGTTTGCTCGCGGCCACCGGCATATCACCGCCGAAGCCCTGCATGGCGAGGCCACCCGCGCCGGCATCGGCGTGTCATTGGCCACGGTCTACAACACGCTGCACCAGTTCACCGCCGCGGGCATCCTGCGTCAAGTTGCCGTGGATGCGACGCGCACTTATTTCGACACCAATGTCGACGCGCACCAGCATTTCTATGTCGAGGACACGGGCATGCTGATCGACATTCCCGGCGACAGCATTGCGGTATCCGGCCTGCCGCACCCGCCCAGGGGGACGCGGATTGATCGGGTCGACGTCGTGGTGCGTATCAGCAAGGCATGACGCCTCGTCACGATAATCTTCTTTAGAATTGTTCTAAACTGTTGACAGCGATGGTGGGAACAGGGCAAATTGCCCGCGCCCGCAAGGCCCGCCTCTGGCAGAGAGCGGCTACAGCCCTTGCCCGACCGCAAAAGGAGAACTCCCATGGCTGCCCTGAAAGGCTCCAAGACTGCAAAAAATCTGGCCGATGCTTTCGCTGGTGAAAGCCAGGCCAATCGTCGTTACCTCTATTTCGCGCAAAAGGCGGATATCGAGGGCTATAATGACGTCTCGACCGTGTTCCGTTCAACTGCAGAGGGTGAAACCGGCCACGCCCATGGTCACCTCGAATTTCTCGAGGCCGTTGGCGATCCGGCCACGGGTCAGCCCATCGGCGACACCTCGCTCAACCTGAAAGCAGCCATCGCTGGCGAGACCCACGAATACACCGACATGTATCCGGGCATGGCCAAGACGGCGCGTGACGAAGGTTTCGATGAAATCGCCGACTGGTTCGAAACCCTGGCCAAGGCCGAAAAGTCGCATGCCGGCCGTTTCCAGAAGGCCCTTGATACACTGGGCAAGTAACCTCCTTGCGGCGCAGCACCTTTGTGCTGCGCCGCCCCTGGCCGCAGCACCCGCGCCGCAGGCGGCCCGATACACGCCAAACACTGATGGTGGACCATGTCTCGCGAAGGCAGTCTTGATGCGCCAACCCGCCACGCGCTCGCCTGGCGTGATGCGGAATTCTACGATGCGGACAAGATCGACGCCGAGATGCGTCGCGTCTTTGACATCTGTCACGGCTGTCGACGTTGCTTCAACCTCTGCGATTCCTTTCCCCGCCTGTTCGATCTGATCGACAATTCCGAAAGTGGCGAACTCGACGCCGTACCCTCCGAAGCATTCGCATCAGTGGTTGAAGCCTGCACGCTCTGCGATATGTGCTTCATGACCAAATGTCCCTACGTGCCACCGCACGAATTCAATCTCGACTTTCCCCATTTGATGCTGCGGTACCGCGCTGCCGAGGTCAAAGCCGGAAAAAGGGATTTCACCAGCCATCAGCTTGCAGAGATGGATCGCAACGGACGCATCGGCAGCCTTGCCGCCCCGCTCGTCAACTGGGCGAGCCAGAAAGAAAATCGGCTGACCCGCGGGGTTTTAAGCGCCGCCGCCGGCATCGACCGCGATGCCAACCTGCCCCAATTCCATCATCGCACTTTTATCGCTGCCGACAAGCGCGCGCCACTCTCGGCAAATACCGCCGCACCAGCCTTCGGCCAGCGCAAGGCTGCGCTCTTTGCCACCTGCTTCGTCAATTACAACAAGCCAGACACAGGCCTGGATGCCCGTGCCGTCCTCAATCATCTTGGTGTCGAAACCAAAGCCTCGTATCCGGGCTGCTGCGGCATGCCCTTTCTCGAGCAGGCCGAACTTGCTCGCGTCGCAAAACAGGCCGAAACCGTGGCCAAAAGCCTCTGCGCCTTGATCGACGACGGCTACGACATCATCACCCTGACTGCGTCCTGTGGGCTGATGCTCAAATTCGAGTGGCCTCTGATTGTGCCAGAAAATGCCGACGTGCAACGCCTCAGCCAACACTGCTTTGACATCAACGAGTATGTCGTGGACATCGTCAAGAGTTTTGGTCTGCCCGCGCCGCTGACACCTTTGCCAGAAGGCGTCACCGTTCATCTGCCCTGCCACGCCCGCGCGCAAAACATGGGGCCCAAGGCGGCCGAGATGCTGCGCCTCATTCCCGACACGACGGTGGACGTGATCGAACGCTGTTCAGGTCATGGCGGCACCTTTGGTGTCATGCGCCAGAGCCACGATACCGCCATGAAGGTGGGCAGGCCGGTGTTCCGCACCGCCCTCAGCCAGGCTCGCGGCCACGTCGCCTCAGATTGCCCGCTCGCCGCCTTGCATATCGTCAACGGCGCTCAGGCGCTCGCCGCCAAGGAAGGAAAATCCTTTGCGCCGAAAGACGCCGAGCATCCCATCCAGATCTTTGCCCGCGCCTGCGGTCTGAAAGGAGACGGGTCATGAGCACGACCCCGCGACGCATCCTGCCAGAAGCGCTCATGCCTCTGGACGAATACGCCCAGAAGCGCGCGCTCATTCGCAAGCACATGGTCGAGCTGAAACGCGACCGGCGCATCGCCGTTGGCCCCTTTGCCACCTTCCACTTTGAAAATTATGAGACGATGTGGGCGCAGGTGATGGAAATGCTGCACATCGAAAAGGGCGGACCGGAACAGATCGAAGGCGAACTCGAGGCCTATAATCCACTCATTCCCCAAGGCGGCGAACTGATCGCGACCCTGATGCTCGAGATCGAGGATCCCGCGCGGCGCAATCGCGAACTCGTCCGCCTGGCCGGCATCGAAACCTGCTGCTACATCGAACTGGGAGATCTGCGTCTCGCCGGAACTCCGACCGAATATGGCGAGCGCACCAGCGCCGACGGCAAGACCTCCTCGGTACACTGGATAAGGTTTTCCTTCAGCGGTACCGCCCGGCAGCGATTTGCCAATCCCGCGGTTCCGGCAATGCTCGGCATCGCCCATCCCGCCTATGGCCATATCGCGGTCGTCCCCGCGGCGACACGCGCAGCGCTCGCCAAGGATTTCAGCGCGTCCTGATCAGACCACCTCAATCCTCGAGCGCAAACCCGAGAAGGCGACTTAAATTGTCGATCGCGGGCTGGGCCTCATCGACCTTGATCGTGGTCATGCCCAGCTCCCGCGCTGGCTTGAGATTGATGCCAAGATCATCAAGATAAATGCAGTTTCGCGGATTGACCGCCAAGACGTCGCACATCTGCAGGTAAATCCGTGGATCAGGCTTTCTCACACCGATCTTGGAACTTTCGAGTACGGCGTCGAACAGCGCCATGACCTCACCGCGATAAAGGCGATTGTCCTTTCCCCTGTCCGCGCCAAGTCCCGGCACATTGTTGGTGATACAGCCGGTCTTTAATCCAGACGCCTTGATGCAACGCAGCGCCGTCACCATGTTCTCGCGCAGCTCACCGGCCAAGAGCTCCACCACATCGCGGCCCGGTACCTCATAGCCAAGTGCGCGTGCCTCGGCCGCAAAGGCGCGGTCAAATCCATCGAGATCGATTTCCGCCCGTTCGAAGCGCGCCCAGGCATTGTCGTGTGGATTGGTCGCGTTGATCCGGCGAATGAAGTTCTCCGGCAAAAGGTGCGCCCGCTCATATGCCGCAAACGCGGCAAAGGGCGAAGAGGTAAAGACGCCGCCAAAATCGAACAGGACTGCGGTGATCACGCGTAACTCCAGCGTTGTGATGCGAAAGAGCGCATGGTGAGGGTTGTCACGGCCCCGTCAAGACGGTGGAAAAACTTTGTGCTTGAGGCGGCCCCTGCGATCAGGCCCACTTGCAAAGCAGCCTTCACCCTATTCGGCGATGGACGAGACCTGTACCGTATCCCATGACTGCGCCCTTGGCCGGCTCACCGGGCTGAACCAGAACGGCATCTTCCGCTTTGCGGGCATTCCCTATGGATGGGCCCAGCGCTGGCGCCTGCCACAGCCAGCAGAGCCCTGGCAGGGCCTTCTCGATGCAACCAGATTTGGCCCTGTCTGCCCGCAGGCGCCACACCGGCTCGATCGCGTCTTCGGGCAACATCCAGCCGGACAGTCCGAAGACTGTCTTTCCCTCAACATCTGGACGCCCGGACTTGTGGAGCGCCGTCCGGTGATGGTGTGGCTGCATGGCGGTGCCTTCGTCTTCGGTGCCGGCAGCCAGCGCCTCTATGATGGCCGGCTCCTGGCTGCACAGGGCGTGGTGCTGGTGACGCTCAATTACCGCCTCGGGGCCTTTGGCTTTGTCGCATTGCAGGCGGCGAGCGACGGCGCCTTGCCTTCAACCGGTTGCGAAGGCCTTGCCGACCAGTTGCTGGCGCTGGACTGGGTCCGCCGCCATATCGCGGATTTTGGCGGCGATCCCGACAATGTCACGCTGTTCGGCGAATCGGCAGGTGCCATGAGCATTGGCGCATTGCTGAGCGCTCCCTCGGCACGAGGCCTGTTTCATAAGGCCATCCTCCAATCCGGTGCGGCCCATATCGGTCAGGATCCGGTGCGGGCCGAACAAGTGGGCGCAGCCCTTCTTGCCGCGCTCAACCTCACGCGCAGCACCGCCGCGCAGGCCCTGGCACGTCCTGCCCACGCCATCGTCGCAGCCCAGAGCGTGGTCCAGAGGAACAGTCGAAATGGCCGTCATCGTCTTGGCACACTGCCGTTTCAACCGGTCGTGGACGGCACGCTGCTGCCGCAGGCGCCTGTCGCCGCCATCCGAGCCGGCGCCGCGGCCGGCATCACGCTTCTGAGCGGAACCAATCGTGACGAGTGGAAACTGTTCACCGCCGCCAATCCACGGTTGCGCCTGATGCGCAAAGAATATTTTCGCGGTCGGATAACGCGCTTTGCCAAGGACTCGGCGGCCGAGATGCTTGCGGCCTATGAGGGGCCTTCGGCGTTCGAACAGTTCAATGCCTTCATGACCGACAAAGTATTTGCCGAGCCCTGCCGGCGCCTTCTCGAGGCACAGGCGCGCCACGCAACATGCTTTGCTTATCGCTGCGACTGGAGCTCGAGATTCCTGGGCGGGGCCATGGGGGCCTGCCATGGCATTGAACTGGGCTTTCTCTTCGGAGCCTATCGCGCCCGCTTGCCTGGCACCTTCTTCGGGCGGGGCGCCGCGGCCGATGCCCTGTCGGGGGCATTGCGCACGGCGTGGACCGGGTTTGCCCGCAGCGGCGAGCCGGGCTGGCCCGCCTATGAGCCGAACACGCGCCAGACGATGATCCTTGGCAACGCACCGCCGCGCGTGGTCAACCGACCACAGGAAGAGCGACGCCTGGCATTTGCGCCCATTGCCGATCTCCGCCTTGGTCCTTGAACGAAACCACAGCACCCGAGGCCCAAACCGGATAAGCTGAAGCCATGATGGCGAATCGCGTTCTCGGCAATTTCCCCGTGCCGCCTGGCGGGTGGCGCTATCTTGTACTCGTGCTCGTGCTGGTCGCTCTGCTGGCCGCAGCGCTTGGCGTTGGCGCCCCACAAGCAG
>JAJZGY010000055.1 GCA_021804785.1 Pseudomonadota bacterium
ACAAGATCGCTTTTGTGGTTCCGAATTCCCAGCTTTATGCCCCCATGCTGGCTATAGATCTGCGGGAACGGATCGCGCCGCTTGGGATGACACCCAAGCATTTCTCCCCCAGCGCCCAGCTTTTGGTACTGGCGCACTTGCTCCATCGCGACCTACAGGACGAACTCCCATCCCGCTTGGCCAACCGCTTGCAAACCACCGCCATGAGCATGGGCCGAGCTTTCGCCGAAGTCGAAGCTCTGGATCTCGCGACTGTCACTTCTTTGGGTAAAGAGCGCCGCCTGGCGTTCAAGTTTCATGGGCGCGCTCTGTGGGAGCGGGCGTTACCTTATCTGCGCAGCCCCGTACGCAAGCGGCGCGGCCTGCCTGAACTGCCGCACGACTTTCCTGGTCTCCTCGCGGGCGAAGCCGCTCTGTCACGCTACACGCTGCTGTCCGCGCCGCGTGCCAAGAGTTATGCGGTACCTGCCAGCCAATGGAAAAAACTCGCCGGCAAATTTAAGCTGTACTATTCCCACACGGTATTCGAGGAGGACTATGTTCTTGAAACCTGGTCCTATGATCCCGCTGCACTGAGCGAGTCGGAAATCGTCGACCCCTTGTCTTTATATTTGAGTGTCAAGGGTCGTGGCGACGAGCGCATGGCCTTGGCGGCGGATGAACTTTTGGATCGATACCTGACATGATCGGCGTGGACGTATTTCGTGAAGGCGGCTGGTTACAGCTATGAAAAGAGTAATGGTGAAAAACAATATTACCGGTTCAGAAAGCCCACAGCCGCAGGATATCCCGCCCAGATAGAACTGTTCTCCCGCAAGCCCGACGTCATCGAACTGCCGCAGGGTGCCCAGCTGACACCCATCCCGGCTGGAGAAGACGCCTCAAGTCTGTCGGCGATTCTACTGGACGAGAATTACTACGATTGCCTTCTCAGGGGTCGCATAATTTCAAACGGAATTCCTGTCCTGGGCGCCGGCCTGATGATTCCCTTCAAGGCGAAGGCCTATCTCGACCTCGATCAGAGAAAGAACGAAGGACAACTGATCAAGCAGAGGGAAATCGATAAACATCGCGCCGACGTTTTCAGCCTTCTGGGTATGCTGACGGCGGATGCGCAAATCGACATTCCCAGTTCCGTCAAAGGCGATCTTGCTCGGTTTTTGGAAATGGCCGGCGCTGATGCTGGCTTCGACCCACAGCCGAGCACTGGCGTACCGAAGGTTGATGCAATCGCTCGGTTCAAGGCTATTTATAGCTTGGTCTAATCGCAGTTAGCAGACATCCACTGCCCTGCGCGCGGCGGCGACAACGTGACCATTGTTAGCGGGATTACGCCTGTTGCCTCATGACGAATAGCGTAGTTTGGCGGGAGAACGGAAAAGAACGAATACGAGAGAGAAGAAGAACAATCTGTGTGCTCGTCGTGTGCACGCCCACAGCTAAGCTCTTGAAAACAAAAATCTCTCCGTCCAGTCCATCATCGGTGCGCAACAGACGCGGTGGCTTAAACTGTTCATTCTTCTCGGTAAATCTGGTTTGGGGGGGACCTGAAGCGGGGTCGCCCATACCCTTTGAGCGTATTCGGGCATGCTATGCGACCACGCCGACATTGTCCAAGGGCCGGTCCAGATGCGCGCAAGCTTCATTCCGGTTCAACCTGGCTGGCTGCGTTGGGGGCGTCGCGGGTCCCCTTCCGTGCCGCTACTCCACCTGGGGCGTGGAGGCTTCAGGCTTTGGTGACCTGCCCCCGTACGCCAATGCCAGTGACACCACCTGCAGGTGCGATGACCCTGCCCGTACCAGCCGGAGGGCGAGGGACGAAAGCCGCGAAGACCCGTTGGAAACAAGTAAGACAGCCTTCAAGGCCGGCGAAAATGTTGTCCTTCCGATCGCGCTGCGCGGTCGTGACCGTCGGCCTGAAATGCTGCAGGAATTTTGCTGGCGATCATCTCACAACCCTGAAATCATCACCGCAAAGGAGAATGGAAATGGAGATATCTCTGAAGGGGCGGGTTGCACTTGTCACCGGCGGCAGCCGCGGCATCGGCAAGGCGATCGCGCTCAAACTGGCGGAAGCTGGGGCTGACGTAGCCATTAATTTCCGCCGTGAGGAAGAAGAAGCCCGGGGCGTGGTTGCCGCGATCAAGGCAATGGGACGCAAGGCGCAAAGTTATCGTGCCCCGGTTGATGACTTTTCTGCAGTCGAACCCATGGTGGCAGCGGTCGCCCAAGATTTTGGCGGGATCGGTATCCTCGTCAACAATGCCGGCATTGCAAGTTCCGGGCGCAGCGTTGCCGACACCGACCCGGCTGAGCTCGAGCGGGTGGTGCGGGTGCACGCGCTGGCGCCACATTTTCTTTCCAAGCTCGTCCTGCCGCACATGCGCAAGCAGCAGCGTGGCGATATCGTGATGATTTCATCGGTCGCAACACAGCTGATGGGTGCCAATGGTGCGCCCTATAATATGGGCAAGGCGGCGATGGAGGCATTGGCGCAAACCCTGGCAAAGGAGGAAGCGCCGCATGGCATCCGCACGCATGTCGTGGGCCCGAGCCTGACAGTAACCGAGATGGGGCGCCGTCTGACCAAGGCGCGCACCGGAGGTGATATCTCGGCGCTAGATGCCCGTTCGCCCTTCGGGCGCGTCAGCGTTCCCGATGACGTAGCGGCGGTCGTGTGCTTCCTGGTCTCAGACGCCAATCCCTACGTCAATGGTCAAAAGATCTACGTTGATGGTGGTGGTTCGCGCGCAGGGCTTTAGCGTGTGACAACGGACCGGTTTTCCGCAGCGTTGCCGCTACCGGGCTGTCATGCGCGCAGTTCGGGAGGCAGCAGCTCCTGCGGCAGATCCTGATAGCAAACCGGCCGCAAAAAGCGATCGATTGCAAGTGTACCAACCGAGGTACTCCGGCCATCAGAGGTTGCGGGGAAAGGCCCGCCATGAACCATGGCGTGCGCGACCTCAACCCCTGTGGGCCAGCCATTGGCGAGTATGCGGCCTGCCTTGCGTTCCAGGACCGGCAGTAGCTGCCGTACAAGTGCGTGATCACCCTCATCGAGCTGCAGCGTGGCAGTGAGCTGGCCTTCGAGTGCCTCTAATACCGCGGGCAGCTGCTCATCGCCGGTGCAGCGGACAAGTAGCGACGAGGGTCCAAACACTTCCTGTGCCAGCTTCGGCGAGGCCAGAAAATCGGCGGCGCTCACCGAGAACAGAAATGCCTGACCGCAATTGGGTCCCTGGCTTTCAGCGCCTGTGCCGAGCGTTTTGGTATGGGGGGCACTGCGCAAACGGGCAACACCCGCGTTGTAATTAGCAAAGATGCCTGGCGTCAGCATGGTTGCGGCCGGCTTCTGTGGTAGGCCGCCGGCAGCGGCACGGGTGAAGCGCTCCAGGGCCGGGCTTTCCAGGGCAACCAGCAGCCCCGGATTGGTGCAGAATTGACCGACCCCCATCGTCAACGAATTGAGAAAAGCCGCGGCGAGGGCTTCGGCGCGCCGCTCCAGCGCATGGGGTAACAGGATGACAGGGTTGATACTGCTCATTTCCGCGTAGACCGGGATGGGCTCGGCGCGGCGTGCCGCAATTTCCATCAGCGCCAGACCTCCCTGACGTGATCCGGTGAAGCCGACTGCCCTGATATGCGGATTGGCAACCAGGGTTGCTCCCAGCGTATTGCTCGATCCCGCGACCATGGAAAATACGCCATCCGGAAGACCGCAGGCTTTGATCGCCGCAATGATGGCGGCTGCAACCAGCTCGCTCGTCCCAGGATGAGCTGGATGGGCCTTGACGACTACGGGGCATCCCGCCGCCAGGGCTGCGGCGGTGTCACCACCTGCTACAGAAAATGCAAACGGGAAATTGCTGGCTCCGAAAACAGCGACCGGACCAAGTGGGATCTTGCGCAGCCGCAGATCTGGCCGGGGCAGGGGTTTACGGTCCGGTTGTGCAGGATCGATGCGCAGGCCCTGCCAGCGGCCATCCCGCAGTTCGCTCGCAAACAGCCTGAGCTGATTTGCGGTGCGTATGATTTCACCGGAAAGACGCGCCTGCGGCAGCGCGGTCTCGGCCTGGGCTCTCGCAATAGCAATTTCGCCGAGCGCGGCGATATTATCGGCAATGGTGTCGAGGAAGTGCGCTCTTTGCTCGCTGCTGATAGCCCTGTAGCGGTCAAAGATAGAGCCGGCCAGCGCACACGCCTGCTCAACATCATTTTCGCTCGACACGCTAAAACCCGGTTCGATTTTTTCTGCAGTTGCGGGATTGACCGCGAAAAATCGCTCGGCAGACTGTACCTGCCTGCTGCCGATGAAAAATCCGCCGGTGATCTGCGCTGCCATGGAACACTCCTGCTTCAAAATGAACCGTCCTGCCACAGAGGTTGTTGCGCGGGCGGATGAGATTGTCGCCTAGCTACTACACAGCCAGCACAGCGCATGCAAACAAGACCTCGCGTCAGACCGGGCCGCGGGCTGTGCTCACTGCGCCCAAAGCCTGACTGTCCAGCTCAGCCAGCCAGTGCCGATGATCGTCCAGTGGGAAGCACCAGCTGGCACGCGCAGGCATCTCGCTGAGGATCCAGCGGGTCAGTCGTTCATAGTGTGCGATGAAGCGGACCAGTTGCACATCGGATAGGCCGCGCCCGGTCCGTGCACGAAGTGCCTCTTCCTGCTGCTTGCGCCACGAGAACACGACTTCGAAATTTGGTGCCTTGAGTAGAGCCAGCGCATCGAGCGATACGAACAGGTTCTGGTACGGCCCAGCCAGTTGCGCCTGGACAAATTTGCGCCATACCCCGTCTTTGTCCTCCTCGGCTTCCAGAGGGTTTACCGGCGCTGCGAGCGCGGCGTCCGGCTGTGGACGCGCCCCAACGCACCAGCCTTCAAAGAGGACGATGTCCACTGGGGTCTCTATGCGTGTCTGTTCTTTCGTGCGGGTATCCTCAGCCTTGTCAAAATGAGGAAGGTCACAGAAGCCGGGCTGCACGAGCTGCTTCAGACATTCAGCCAGCCTGACGGTGTCATGGGTTCCGGGAACCCCGCGGGTAATCAGAAGTGGATGGATGTGGAGGGAAAGGATGAGCCGCGCCTCCCGGGGCAGATAGAAATCGTCCAGCGCCACGATCGCTGAACGCAGGCCCTGCCTTTCGAGCGCATGCTTGCTTGCCTGCGCGAGCGTGCTCTTGCCTGAGCCCTGCGCACCGCATAACCCCACAATAATCGGCCGTTGCTTGCTTCGCCACAACGCGCAGACACGCTCTACGAAATTCTGGGTCAAATCGCGCGCGGATATAGGGGGCTCGTGCATCGGCATTCCCATAAGCCATGTGCTGCAGCTGCGCAGCCAGCATGACTCTTATGCCCGGCTCGCAGGTTGGAGGCAAAGCCTGCCCCCGGATCTGAAGGCATGGCTGGGGGTCATGTGTCGTTGGAAATGTAGGCAAGGGCGATATGCACCGCTCGCGCTCGGGGCGGACCTCACCGCGAGGGGGGAGCCCAGGACAGACAGTTACACGAGCAGTGCGCCGTTGCAGAACCGTCGTCTTTTTCTCAGAGCGCATGGGGCCCGTGGCGCAGGGGCGCAGTCCTGGTACCAGCCCCGGTCCCAGGCGTTGACGGGTGCCACATGATCGCCCAAGATCGGTCGCCGCTGCCGGCCTCGCCGGTCCTTCCGCGGTGAGGTGCCTGGGGAGGCAAGGGCGAATGACAATCCAGACGTTAGAACAGTCCAATTCCCCAGATCTGCGTCGTGTGGGACTGCACCCTGATTTTTGGCATCCTGTCGCCTGGAGTTATGAGCTCAAACGTGGCCAGCCTCTGGCAACCCGCTTTGCGGGCGAGGCGGTCGTTCTGTTTAGACGGAGTGATGGCCAAATTGTTGCGCTTGAAGACCGCTGTGCGCACCGACAAGTGCCGCTGCATCTGGGAAAGGTCGAAGGGGACCGGCTACGCTGCGGCTATCATGGCTGGGCTTATGACCAAAGCGGAAAGTGCGTAGAGATTCCTTATCTCGGGCCAGATCGTGTGTGCAATGCCGTACGCTCCTATCCGGTGCAAGAGCGCGATGGTTTGATCTTTGTTTTTCCCGGTAATGCCAAACTCGCCGAAAGCAGACCCGTTCCCGTACCGGGCAGCAAGAGCAATGCCGCCTATGCCACCCGGCGGCTGCGCCGCCGTGTGGACTGCCATTATAGTTTCATGCATGAAAATCTGTTCGACATGAACCATCAGTTCCTGCATCGCAAACAGATGGGTCTGATCAGAACCAAGTGTCTCGGGCGACGCAGTGGGGATGACTGGTGCGAGGTTGACTATACCTTCATGCGGGCGGCGGGGCGCGGCTCCATAGGCGAAGCCGCCATCAATTCCATTGGCCGGGGCGTCAACGACGACGCGCGCACTGACAAGATGACGATCAGGACCGAGTATCCATATCAACGACTTAAATTCTGGATTGATGATGGCGATCCGGTGCTGGATGTCTGGCTAGCTTATGTGCCTTTAGATGCGGAACAGCGTACCAACCGTACGTTTGGTTACCTGTCGGTCAAAAAGCCTTCGATTCCCCTGGTTCTGTATGCATTCTGGCCCTTTCTCAGCTGGTTTACAGAGCGGATCTTTGCTGAAGACAAAGACATCGTCGAGCATGAGCAGCGGGCCCATGACGCGCAGGGTGGGGACTGGAACAATGAGATCTTTCCGCCCATTCTCGATCTTCGCGGCGTATTGATGCGCAACGGCGTTCAAGGCGGGCTCGTTTCTCCGGTATGACCAGGTTGCCTGCGGTTGCATGGCAGAATCTGTGTGTCCATCAGGACGGCGTGACGCTGACGGAGCGCATTATCCCCGAAGAGGTGGCGGTTGCGTTCACCTATGGGCGGTCGAGCTATGCCGTGATGATGGCGACGCCGGCTGACCTGGAAGACTTTGCCCTTGGGTTTTCGCTCAGTGAAGGCGTGATCGAGACACCGGCTCAACTGGCGGCGCTTGAGATTGTACCGCAGCAGTTAGGCATAGAGCTGCGCATGGAACTGACCGAGGCACGCGGCGCGGCCCTCTTGAAGCGACGGCGGGTGATGGCAGGACCGGCGGGTTGCGGTCTTTGCGGCATCGAAAGCCTTTCTGCAGCGACGCGTCCGCTGCGCTGTATCGAGAGCTCCGTTCGCGTGCGGGCAAGTCAGATCTTTGCCGCCATGGAAGCTTTGCACGCGAACCAGCCGCTCAATGCTCAGACACGTGCCATCCATGGCGCAGGCTTCTGGTCGGTTGAGCGCGAGGCGTTGGATTTGGTGCGTGAGGACGTGGGCCGCCACAATGCTCTTGACAAGCTGTACGGAGCGATCGCCCGGGCGGGGATATCTGCCCGTAGTGGCGTCGTGGTTATGACAAGCCGCATCTCGATCGAAATCGTGCAAAAAGCCGCAATGCTGGGAGTGGGTGTTCTCGCGGCGATATCGGTGCCAACAGCCTATGCGGTAAAGGAGGCCGAAAATGCCAATCTCACTCTGGTGGCAGTTGCCCGCGATGATTCATTTGAGGTTTTTACGCATCGCGAACGGATTCTTGTTTGAAGATCGCTTCGGCGACGCGTAGGTCTTCACGGTTGTTGATGTTGAGGAATGCATATGGCGGTGCATGAACAGCTATGCCCCGGCCATTGAGGGCGGAGTGAATATCCGAGAGACGGCATGGTGTTTGTGCGCGCTCTCGTAGCTGCTCCAGAGCTGATGTAGGCCATAGTGCACAAAGATAGTGATTTCGTTCGTCGCAGGCATATACGCTCTGATCAGGTTTCGCCGCACTGGCAAGTTGCGCAACGAGGTCACGGGGCAAAAAAGGGGTGTCGCAGGGTACGGTAGCCAAAAAGCTTGCGCTGCGGCGCGCCGCCCAGGACAGGCAGGCGATGATGCCCGCTATCGGTCCGATGTCGTGGTCGTCATCACGAATGACCGGTAGCTCAGTCGACAATGCAGGCATGTCAGCGCGCAGATTGAGGGCAAGCTCGTTTACCTGGGGCGCAAATCGTCTGATGACGACCTCGAGCAGGGTTGATCCGGCAAATGCGAGGAAGGCTTTCTCGCCACCAAGCCGGCTTGCCTTTCCTCCCGCGATGACCGCACCCGCGATGTGCATCGGCTTTCCTGTGCTTAGCGAAACCTTAATCCCGGCCAGATTAAGATGTAGGTGATGCCAGAGCCACCCTCAAGATGGACATGACCTGTCCCGATTTTGACCCGACGCAGCTCCATGACTATGCCGCGGTGATGCCAATCAAGACCTTGCATGAGTTGGCGGCCAGCTTTCGCACTTCGGTTTCAGAGCTGGTTTCAGGGCTGAGCCATTCCTGGCTCGAGCTCGACTGCAAGAGGCTTGCGGAGCAGGCACATGATCTGAAGGGCGTGTCGGGGAGCTTTGGCGCGACCCGGTTGCAGAATCTGGCCGAACAGCTGGAACGATGCTGCCGCGAAGACCGGCCCGGAGGTGTGTCCCAGATCCTTGCCGTCATGCCTGAGGCAGCGTCGGGGGCCTTTACCGGTCTGCAAACGGCACTCGATGAACTTGGTGGTGTCTGAGAAAAGCATATCAGATCAGCAAAACAGGGAGCCGTATTCTGGGCGGCTCCCCGTCGCAGGGCCTTCAGATTTGGGGCATCACCCCATTGTGCTCGACGATCAGGCCAGGACTGACCAGTGCTCCCTTTGGTCCGGGAACTGCAAACAGGCGCACAGCAAGACCTGGCTTCAGCCAGTTCGCATTTCCGAGAATCCAGTAGGTTACCGGTGTGCCCGGGCGGACGATGATCGCAGTCTTGCCTATGCAGGTTCCCTTCCCAGGGGAGCTTGCATGACCCTCGCATTTGCCGTTCACCATCTTTGTGCCATGAAAGGTAAGAGCGATGGTGCCGGCTTTGCCATTGGCGGTAACGCCGCGTGTTTCAATCACGGTTGCGTTCGTCATGCTCTGATCGGGTCGGCTCATGGGATATTGACCTTCACCCATTCCCTTCAATGCCGGCGGGAAAATACGCATTTCCTGAGCATAAAGCTTACCATCCGGTGCCTTCATGGCCGCCGAGGCAACAAAATCGCCCTTCCTGATGTCCGCGACTGTAGCTTTCCTGTCACCAATGATGCGCGCCTTCGGAAGCAGAGTGACTTTCTTGATCACGCCTGTGTTGGTCTTGACTGTCAGCAGATGATTGGTGCGTCCATACGATACGATTGTTCCAGACAGTCTTTGCATGGCGGCCGCAGAGCATAAGCTTGGCGCAGCTGTCATGGCGGTCAAAACTGCCGCGATCACTAATCGACGCATCATCGCGTTCCCTCAGAAGTTGCGCGGGCACTATGCGCGATTGGCCGCCCCCTGGCAATCAGTGCAAAACGACGTGCTCAAGCTGCGGCACGCTTCCTGTGTGCTGGACGCGAAACTGCACACGGCCAATGAGCCGGTCGCCTTCGGTCTCGATATCGACGCGCCACTTCCCATCCATCGGATCATGCTTGGTGGTATAGCCGCGATAGCCGCCATTGCGGCCTCCGCTCACGGTGAACGTTACAGAAGCTTCAGGAATCCACTCCTGCTTTTGAGGCGAGTACCATTCCCATTCATGGCGGATGCGCGTGGTCAGGGCGATTGGCGCAAAGACTGAGCTGAACACGGAGACCGGAGCGCCAGGCGCAAGATAGATGGTTTGTGGCCAGCCAAAGCGGGTGTACCACGGTTGGTGCTGGCCAATGGCCAGATAGACCGGTCCACTCTTGCGGATATTCTGATAGACGCCGCTGGCCGCCAGGGCGAGCGGGAGGGGCGGCAGCACGCCAGTGAAGTAGAAGATGTTGAGGATCGAAAAGACCGCGAGGCCACCGCCAAGCATTTTCCACCGCGCCGGAGCAAACCTTGAACCGCCGATCCATGCCAGTATCCAGCAATAGATGAGAAAGGCGATGACCGCGCCGCCGCCACTGAGCAGAAATACCTTTGGCCCAATGGCATGGAAGTAAATGGGCACAATCAGGATGGCGACGGAAATGAGCGCAAAGAACAGCAGTGTAGTGGAAAACACCAGCCGGGAGACGTAACGGTGAAACAGCTCATTACCAACAAGAAATGCCAGCAAGAGCAGCAAAAACGGCCAGGAGGTGGCGAAAACCGCGGTCCGTGAATAGAAGACCAGCAAACCGCTCCAAAGACTGCCCAGCGCAAACTGGATCGCCATGGGGAAAAGGTTGCGCCACCTTTGCAGGAAGCCGCGGATGGCAGAGCTTTCTGCAGCATGCAGCAGCGCAATGCCGAGGGCGGCGAGGACGAGATAGAAGCTCAGCAGTGCCTGGGTTGTCGGCAGATCAATGCTACCGAGCAGCATGTAGTCGCTGGTAAATCCTGCGAGCATCGATGCCACTGACAGGTGGGGGCGATAACGCGCTAGGAAGCCGCGGATAGCGGCGAATTTGGACGGCTGTGCGCTAGAAATTTCCATGACTTTCCGAGCTTAAAGCTGCCGGTTGAGAACAGGCAGTGTCACCAAGCGCAGAAATTGGGCGCAAGAAGGGCAGCGCGATGGGAATTTAGCGAGAAGCGCGTTGCCATAGCACTTCTGCCACAGCCAGATCTTCCAGCGCTGCGCCAACGGATTTGAAGAGCGTGATTTCGGAGCCGTCACGCCGACCTTGATGACTGCCGCCGCAAAGTGCGAACAGATCGACAATGGCGTCGGCTGCAATGAGCCCCTTGCGCAGTGGTTGTACGAAATCGCCGGCTTCTCGGATCGCGGCCTCCCGTGTGTCGGCAAAGAGACTGGCCCCCGCTACCGCTGCATCATCCGCCTCGCGCATGTCCGGGGTGAAGCCCCCGATGAGGTCCAGGTGGGTGCCGGGGCGGAGCCACTCGCCAAAAACCAGAGGGTCCCGGGCAAGTGTGGCGCAGCTGATAATGTCCGCTTCTCTGACTGCGGCCGGTAGCTCTGGCGCGCTCTGTACGGACAGACCGGTTTTTGCGCTGAGGTCCTTGGCGAGCCGGGCTGCCTTATCCCCCTGACGGCTCCAGACAGCGATCCCGCGCAGCTGGGGTCGCATTTGTGCATAACAAAGAGCCGTGTAGCGGGCTATCCTGCCACTACCGACGATGAGGAGCTGCTCGCTGTCGCTGCGGGCCAGATAGCTCGCCGCAAGCACGGAAGTGGCAGCGGTGCGCTGGGCCGTCAGTTCATCGCCATCAATCAGCGCCCGGGGCCGGCCACTTCTCGCATCAAACAGGAGATAGGTGGCGTTGACGGATGGTTCGCCCCGCGTCGCGTTTCCGGGAAACACTGTGGCGATCTTTACCCCTGCGTGGCCCCCTTCCTGCCAGGCGGGCATCAACAGCAATGTGCCCTCAGGTTCGCCGGGGACGGTGATCCGATGATGATGGCGTACCGGCATCACGCAACCCCGTGCGAAGGCGTCACGCAATGCCTCGACCATGAGTTGTGCATCGGCAAGACGTCTGACTAAGGCAGCATCCAGTATTGGAACCCCTGCCTGGCTTTGCAGCTCACCAGCTCCCGTCTCACCTGTCATTCCAGCTTTCTACCCGCAGTCCCGCGGTGTGAAGATCATCCACATCCGTCACGTCACTCTGAAGCTGGAGGCACGGTCTGCCACGGAACAAAGCAACGCGGGACATAGGGATAGTAGCCCGGAGGATCTTCGCAGTAATACCAGTAATAGGATGGCGGTCCATAGGTGCCATAATAGTCGTAGTAGTAAGATGGGCCGACATAGAGGGGATAGGGATAGATGGGTTGCGGGTAAAAGAACCAGTCACCCGATACCACCCACCACCAGCCAAGATGGCCATCGTGCCAGGTACGGCGCCAATCTCCACCTTCCCAGAGCCGACGCTCGGGCGGCGAAAAGTGCTCGAAGCGGTGCCCGCGGAACCGGCCGTCCGGATGCATTTGCACGCCCGGGCGCCCGTGAAAGTGAAAACCAGGACGTCCCTGAAAGCCGCCTCGACCTGAGGGTCCGGGACCAGGAAGCTGACCGCGAAAATCGGGCGGCGCACCACGAAAACCTTGTGGTGGCATGGCGCGATTGATGCCTGGTCCGGGGCCCCTTCCACCCCCACCGCGCTGTGGCTGAGCGCGTTCCCGTGCCGGTCCTGGCTCGGGACCGCGATCCCTTGGCATGGCCTGGGCCTGGGAAAACACCGCAAGTGCCACACCTGCGACAAAGGCTGCCATCGCTGAAAATCCACGCATCGCACGATCTTCCTTTTGAGGGCGCACCTGGCGGGCCTTACATGAGGCGAAAGTCATCCATGCACGCGGCATGACAAGACTGCGGGCTCTGATTTACTCCTTCTCACGCACTGCGGGCAAGATTTGTCCTGAACGCTACCGCACCATGCGCAGAGGAACTGCACCTGTCACTGGGCCGCAGTCAGAAACCCCTGTGTCTCCTGTCTCTTTGGTAGATTGTGGCCAAGTAGTTCGCTGATCTGTGATCCGCTCAGGGTTTCATGCTCGAGCAGCGCCTCGACAAGATTGTCGAGCTCGCTCCTGTGACTGGAAAGTATCTCCCGTGCGCTGCTTGCGGCTTCATTGGTCAGGCGAACGATTTCCTCATCGATCCGTGACGCGGTTTCCTCGCTCACCGCCTTGCGCCCGGGGAACAGACCCTCATAGGCCGGGCCGTGATCGGCATCCTCAAAGCTGATGAGACCAAGTTTTGTACTGAAGCCAAATTCGCAGACCATCCGGCGGGCAAGCTCGGTTGCCTGCTTGATGTCATCGCTGGCACCTGTAGTGGTGTCGTCACTGCCAAAGTACATTTCCTCGGCAATACGACCAGCGAACAGGATCGCAAGTCGCGTGCCCAGCTCACGCCGTGAGTAGCCAAAGCGGTCGCGCTCAGGAAGTGACAGGGTTGCTCCAAGGGCGCGGCCATGTGGTATGATGGTAACCTTGTGCAAGGGATCATGGTCAGGCGAGTAAAGTGTCACGAGCGCATGCCCACTTTCGTGAACCGCGGTGATCTTCTTCTCCTTGGCGCTCATAACAAGTGAGCGCCGCTCGCTTCCCATCATGATCTTGTCTTTGGCATCGTCAAAATCACGCGCATTAACAAGTGCCTCATTTCTGTGCGCGGCGAGAAGTGCGGCTTCATTTACGAGGTTGGCTAGATCGGCTCCAGAGAGACCGGGTGTACCTCGCGCCAGGGCTCGTATGTCGACGTCCTGCGCAAGGGGGACCTTTCGAACGTGGACTTGCAGAATCTGTTCCCGACCGGTGATATCCGGATTGGAGAGCTGGATACGACGATCAAATCGTCCTGGCCTTAGCAATGCAGGATCAAGAACGTCGGGCCGGTTAGTTGCTGCTAAGAGAATTACCCCTTCCCGTGTGTCGAAACCATCCATCTCGACAAGCAGCTGATTGAGAGTCTGTTCGCGCTCATCATTTGTCCCCGAATAGCTGAGGCCACGTTTGCGGCCGACGGCATCTATTTCGTCCACGAACACGATACAGGGTGCGCTCTTTTTAGCCTGCTCGAACAAATCCCGTACCCGGCTCGCTCCTACTCCGACGAACATCTCGACAAACTCGGAACCGGAAATGGAAAAGAACGGCACTTGGGCTTCGCCGGCAATGGCGCGGGCGAGGAGTGTCTTTCCGGTTCCAGGTGGACCAACGAGCAGGCAACCTTTGGGGATGCGTCCTCCTAGCCGCTCAAACTTCTGGGGGCTTCTGAGAAATTCAACTATTTCCTGGAGTTCGCTACGCGCCTCATCGATTCCCGCGACATCTGCAAAAGTCACGTGGTGGGTTTGCGCAGGGGTAATCAGCTTGGCTCTGCTCTTGCCAAAACCGAACCGATTTCCCGTCTGGTTGCGGCTTGAGAAAAGTATAAAAATCCAGACGCCGGCAATCAGCAGGAAGGGCAACCAGCTTAAAAGTGTGACGAGGGTTGAACCCGATTGCGGCGGGACCACGACGACGTGGACGCGGTGGCGCAAGAGTTGTGCAGGTAGGTTCGGATCTTCAGGGGTAATGGTTGTGTAATGGGCATTATTGGTCAGTGTACCCTCGAGCTTGTAGCCCTCGATCTTTGCCGTTTTGACTGCGCCCTGATCCAGCTTGACCATGAAATCAGAGTAGGCAAGCGTCAGAACGGGTTGCGGAGTAGGAGTTTGTGTCCCGACCCACAAAAGCACTGCGATAATGCCAACCCAGACAAGGATGCCCAAGGTTGTAAGTGACTTGTTCCAGGTCATGGGCCGGCCCTTCGTGACAGTCCACAATAGCTGCCGCTGTCTCGCAAATTGTGATTTCCCTCAATGGGAACGGGCAGACCGGTTGCTGCCTGCTGAGTGCGAAAGCTATTTACCGACCTTGCAGCCATGACTGGCAGGCTCTTTTGACGTGCTGAGCTTGGGAGGGGAGCCAAACATCGCGGTGATCAGAGCTTGATCGCGATCATAGATGTCCGGAGCGAAATCGACGCTACCATCGGAGCCGACGGTCACGGTCCGATAGATTACATATACCCGAACCGGGGTGCTTAGAGCGATGCGTTGGGTTACGCGATCAGCAATGGCTGCCTGAATGCGTGACAACCCCTCATCTGCATTTCCCGTCAGGAGCCATGACGCGAGTGGCAGGATTTTCTGTACACGAATGCAACCGTGACTGAGATGACGCTCGTCCCGAGCGAATAAAGCTCTTGCTGGGGTGTCATGCATGTAGATGGAAAATGGATCGGTGATGTCGACTTTTAGGCGTCCCAGCGCATTATCAGCTCCCGGCAGCTGCTTCACGCGGCCGTTTTTCATGATCATATGATTTCGGGTCAGGTAGTTGGGTTGGCGCCTCAGATGTGGAAGGATCTCCTTCTCTATGATCGAGGTCGGCACGTCCCACTCAGGATTGACGATTATAGCCAGTGCGTTAGCTGTAAAGTCCGGGGTGGAGGTTGTGGCTTTGCCGACAATTACGCGTGAGTGAAGGATGATGCGATCATGGTCGACGGCATTTAGTGTCGCATTCGCAGTGTTGATCTCGATGTAGCGCGTCGGAAAGTGACGCGGCAGCCATCGCCAGCGTTCCATGTTTGCGGCAATCTGAGCGGCGCGCTGGGCGGGCTCTATATTGAGTGCGCTGATCGTCTTGGGTCCGATGATGCCGTCCGCAGTAAGGCCGACATGGGCCTGGAAGCGCCTGATCGCCTCCCTTAGGGTGGCAGGATCTGCCTTCTGCAATGCTGGGTACTCACAGGCGAGGCGCGTATGGACCAGTTGGACCAATGGCCCTGGAGTGGAAAGCCTGATGCGTTTTACCAGTGGCAGCTGAGGCCAGCCGCCTTGTGACGCCAGCAGGAGGTAGCGGGTGTAGGCGTGCTGCAGCGCAAGGTAAGCGGCATGATCGGGGGGCAGTGCTGCGAGATATTTGCGCAGATCTTCGGGGTTGCGCGAGGCCACGGCAAGTTCAGAGGCAATGGCCTGGAGGGTTCGTGCGGAACCTTTGACGCCCGACGGCGGGATAACGCCGATCGAGATACTCCGGGCATAGCGCAGAACTTGCGCGCTCAGCTCGACGTCGGCGTCTACGGGGGTGTGGGCGCTGATCACGGCGGCATATGGTCCGGTTGGAAGACCTTGCTGCGGTGCAGCGGCGAGGGCGGCGTCTGCGGTCTGGGCCAGCTCCGGGTCCTGCCAGGTCAGGGTCCAGGACTTCATCCTGTAAAATCTCGCAAGGGCAAGCCGGGTCTGTGAGGACCGTTGCCGGTCGATCGCACGCTCCAGCTGGGACCGGAGCGATGTCTGGCTGTTGGCGGCGAACAGGGGGGAGGCAGATGCGAGGACGAGGATGCAGGCGGTGATGAGCCGGGCGTAAAACCCACGGGACATGGAGGCCGGCATTTGCTTGGTAGAGCTCCAGTCTTGTTGCCACTTTGTCCTATGCGGATTGCCCCGGGGATGAGCTGATCCAGGTCAAATCTCCATCGTTTGGTGAAGCTTCCTCGATGGGGCCTTAACCTGCGGACAAAGAAAGGACGTGCAAGCTGATGACTGCTTACACGTCCCTTCAGTTACTTCAGGCCTTGATCAGTTCGCGTAGGCCTCTTCCAGTTCCCGCGGCGGATAGAGCGACAGCAGGTCCGGCACCGGCTGCAGCTTCGTGGGCAAAGGGGCAATACCCTGGCCTGCAAGCGT
>JAJZGY010000148.1 GCA_021804785.1 Pseudomonadota bacterium
CAGTGACCGCCTCCCTCTTGAAGACAATCACTGTAGAAACCCGACCGCAAAACGCACCCCGGCGGCGTGCGTCAACCGCTCACGATAGTCGTCGCTGAGCGATCAAGGTAATTGTCGGCCGCCAACCACGCCATGCAACGGCTCCATGTCTTGTGCATTCCCTGGTCCCCGGCCGTGATCTTGTGATACAGCGAATACATGCATCTAAAAGGAGGTGGTGAGATGGCTACTTCGATTCGCCTGGCTCCAGAAACCGAACGAAGGCTTGACGACCTTGCTTCCCATGCCGGGCGGACCAAGGCCTACTACTTGCGAGAAATCATTGAGCAAGGCATTGAGGACATGGAGGACTACTACCTTGCCGCTGATGTGTTGGGGCGTGTCCGCAAGGGGCAGGAAAAGGTGCATTCGGCGGCTGACGTGAGGAAAGACCTTGGCCTGGACGATTGATTACGCCGATACGGCCAAGTGGCAGCTTCGCAAGCTCGACAAAAAGACGGTGCGGTGCGCGGCGTATCGTCTGTTTCATGGACGAGCGCATCACCGGACTGGAAAACCCGCGCAGCACAGACAAGGCATTGACAGGCCCGCTTGGTGGCTTCTGGCGTTGCCGGGTGGGCGATTGCCGGGTCATTTGTGACATTCAGGACAGCACTTTGCGTGTCCTCGTGGTCAGATCGGGAACCGGCGCGAAATTTACCGATAGGGAAATTCTGGAGACCCCGCAGCAGGTCACTCAACAGACCACTCGCCCGCTCCAGCCCGCCAGAGGGTCGCTATTGCGGGCGCTTGCTGCTCACGCGCATATGCACCTTGATGCCATCGACATGTCGCACGCCAAGATGGAGGGTGTTTTCCGGGACGACACGCGTTGTGGCGATCCAGATGGGCTCGCCAAGATTGATCAGCGGTGATGTGGTTATGACCGGATGAATGATGACGTTGAGGTGCCGGTTAGCTTTCAATAGATCGACTGCAAATTCGGGATGCTCGACGGCAATGTCCTTGAGATTTAGTTTTGGTTTGCTACCGGGATATTTGGCCAGAAGTCGCTGCGTCCACTCATGCATGAGGCTTTTCCGGAAATCAGTGCTGATCCAGCCCAGGTGCAGAACATCCAATCCACCCCTGAATAAATCAAGCGGAACGGCGAGACGAGATAGCGGCTGATCAATGCGGTAATGCCAGTCAATTTGCAAAATGACCCCATGCTTGGCGAGCGCATGGGCGTAACGATCCGGTTGTGTTTTTCCGTAAAGTGCCCAGGCAACGCCGGCCGTCTCCCGTGCTGCTCCTTCTGGCTGCCCACGGTAAGGCGGCAGGGTGTCAGTGAAATCGACGGCTTGCGGAAGCGGCTGGCCTTTTGGAATCAGCAGGAGGTTGGTCAGGTTCAGATGGTTCATCGGCGGTCCAGCTTGCTCCAAAGACCATCCAAGCCTTCTGGCGTGGGCTCCGGAAACTCCAGGTCAAAATCGATGCCGCGTAGTTTCCAAGCACGTCTGGATAGGTGTTCCAGCGTGAGCTTGCGCTCGTCGACAGGCAGTTGCCATAGCTTGCCGGCGATTCGGCTCATATCCGCGCGGACATTGCCACCGTAGTCGATCCAGCGGTAGGCGTTGTGCAGGGTGCGGCCAAACAGAGCGGCGAACCGTGCGTAGTAACCTTGCCGGGCATAACCCGGCGCAAGCGCCCCATGGTTGGCGGCGAATTGTTCTTGGTCAGCCTTGTACAGGGCCTCGTAGACCTCACGCATCGATGGTGGATACCAAGTTGGTGGGCCAGGAGCCTTCTCGTAGAGGCGGATCAGGATTTCCAAGTCGAGGGATAGCGCGGCACGTGCGCGACAGCGCGCGGCTAACTTACTCGGGGGTATCGCCATGGCATAGGCCACATCAGCCGATGTGATGCCCATCGCAGCGCGCCATTGATCCAGGTCGATCCCCGTCAGCGGTCTTTCGCGTGGGTCTAGCGTGAAGTCGATTTCAACCTGGGCTACCTGCGCCAAGAGATTAAGGATGCGCTCGCGCTGATTGGTGACATGGCTGAGCTTCTTGGGGTTGATGAATGATTTTTTCGGCATGAGGCAAACATGGAATAAAAAAGCCGCCCGAAGGCGGCTTTTCAAAACACAGACGATGCAGCTCGTGCTGATCAGAACTGGTGGCGGATGCCGAAGGCGAAGCCGCTGGAACCCTGACCCGCGACTCCGGCAAAGCTGTCTGTGGAAGAACCAACCGCGAAGTGGGTACCAAGATCATTGCTGATGTGCGCGTACGAGGTGTACAGATTGGTTTGCTTGGACAGCGAATAGGTGTAACCGATGGCATATTGTTTGGCCGTACCTGCACCGGTACCAGTTCCGCCGTTCGCAACCAAGGTGTTCTTCGCGTTCTCATACGACACCAGGATTGCGCCTGGGCCAACCGGAACGGTGGCGCCCAGCATCCAGGATATATTCTTCCCGGTGAAATAGTCCTGCGTCGCGCTTTCGTAGATGCCCGAAATCTTGGCCACGCCGAAGTCATAAGCACCGTAGGCTTGCCACAATTTCAGTGCACCGTCGTTAGGGCCGCCCACAACCCCGTAGACATTTGTGACACGCCCATAGTTCAAACCGGCGGTGATCGGGCCATTGCCGTACTGACCATTCAAAGCGTAGCCACGTGAAACATTAATGTTCGAGCTAAACGGGGCTATCGTAGAGGCCACATTGCCGCCCGCAATCGTACTTGCGGTACCCGGTGCAAATGAATAGGCGGCGGTACCCGTGAAGCCACCAAGGTTCGGGGTGACATAAGCAACGGCTTGGTTGGCGCGATACAAACCATATTGGGCGACCAGCGAAAGATTCGCGATATCACCGGTCAAACCGAAGCCGAACGGATCCATATTCGCTTCGTTGTTGAATGCTGGTGTGTACTGGCGACCGGCGGTAACCGTACCAAAACCGCCGTTCAAACCCACAAAGGCTTGGCGCTGCATGAAGCCACCGCCGGTGCAGTAGGTCTGGCCAGCTATGTCTTGGTTGGTACCAGCCGCGCAGAAACCAGTCTCTGCGTCAAAAAACGCTTTCAAACCGCCACCCAAGTCTTCCGTACCCTTGACGCCAATACGCGAGCCGGACTGCACGCCAGAACTCAGCCCCGTAGAAGAAGTGGTTGAGCCCGCTGGGGCTCCTGCCGCAGGTGCGAGGCCGGTGAAATGGGTCACACCGAGGTCGATGATACCGTACAGCTGCACGCTGCTTTGGGCGAAGGCTGCGCCCGAGAATGCGCCCAGGACTGCTAGGGCGAGTAGTGATTTCTTCATGAGTTTCATCTCCAGAGATAGTTGGCCTTGAGGCCAAACAGGCTTGTGTGTGTAGCTTCGCACTACACCCGGAACGTCCGGCTCCCAGCAATCGGGAATGCAAACCCAGACAGACCTCATCGTACAGAGTCAGCCAGCTTTTCCAACTGTTCACGGTGATTTAGGCATGTCGAGTTGCTTGGTCGTTGCAATGGCACAACGCTGCAATCGTCCAATCCTTGGTGGCATCAGGCGTCATCCCAATTTCTTCGCCAGCTTCTCCGCCTCGACATGGGTGTACCGCTTGAGCATGGCAAGACTCTTGTGTCCCGTCATGCTCGCCACCTCCATGATGCCAAGGCCCTTCTCAAAGAGCCTGGACGTGGCCTCATGGCGCAAGTCATGGAAGCGAAGGTCAGCCAAGAATGCAGGATCGGGCTTGGTGCCGGCCTTCTTGCACGCTTCGCGATAGGCCGCCAGCGCCCGCGCCTTGCAGCGCGTCCAAGATTTCTCGACGCTGTCTGATGCAGCCCAGCCGAAGACGCGGCCATCGATGCGGCGGGGTAGGGCATGCATAGCGCGCAGGGATTCGAGCGCAGCGCTGGACAGCGCGACCGTTCGGCTCTCGCCATTCTTGGTGTCCACCAGGTGCGCGGTGCGCTTCGCCAGATCGACGTGCTTCCACTCTAGCCCCAGCAGTTCGCCCAGCCGCATCGAGGTTTCCACGGCAAGGACGATGATTTGCCGCAGGCCGGGTGTGCGCTTGGTTGAGTCTGACGCAGCCAGCAAGGCATCGAGTTCACCAGGCCGCAGGCGGCGGTCCCTCGACTTCGGGGCGGCAGGCTTGCGGATCGCCTTGGCCGGATTGCCGGCCGGTAGCGGGA
>JAJZGY010000003.1 GCA_021804785.1 Pseudomonadota bacterium
GAACCCGGATCTGCTTGCTTGAGTGGGCCTTCGCCGTCAAGCGTTGAGGCTCTCGCTCGCCCATGAATTAAGGCGTCTGACAAAGGTGCCGTGGTGCGGCGCGTAGGCTCAGCGCTGGCATTTGGGACAATAGAAGCTCGAACGGCCGGACTGGACAATGCGCCTTACGGCGCCGCTGCAGCCGCGCCTGAGGCAGGGCTCGCCCTCGCGGCCGTAGACGTCGAAATGGTGCTGGAAGGTGCCGAGCTTCCCGTCGGAGTGGCGATAGTCTCGCAGCGAACTGCCGCCTGCGGTGATGGCCTCGCGTAATACCTGCTTGATCGCAGGCACGAGTTGCTCGGAACGTGCGCCAGCGACGCTGGTGGCCAGGCGCTTGGGAGAGATCTGCGCGCGGAAAAGCGATTCGCATACATAGATGTTGCCAAGACCTGCGACGACGCGCTGATCAAGAAGGGCAGCCTTGATCGAGGTTTTCTTGCCCTTGATGCGTGCGCTGAAGCTCTGCGGGGTAAAGCTCTCGGCGAGGGGCTCCGGGCCGATGCCCTCGAACAGGGGATCTTCGGCAAGGTGCGCGGTATCCAGCACGGTCATCAAGCCGAAGCGGCGATGATCGGTAAAGACAATGCGCGCCGGGGCATCGGTAAAGAGGATCACGTGATCATGCGGGCCGTGACCGCCCTCCGCCGCAACGCTTTCGCCCTCAACCCCGTCGAGAACAATTGCGCTGCCGTCGCGATAGATCGTCAGCCGCCCGCTCATGCCCAGATGGATCACGAGGGTCTGGCCATTGTCGAGATCGGCCAGAATGTATTTGGCGCGCCGACGCAGCTGGCACACGCGCCGGCCGGTCAGGTGCTGGACAAAACCTGGCGGAAAGGGAATGCGCAGTCCGCCCCGCCGGGTTTGGACCCGGGTCAGGCGATGGCCCTCAAGGACGGGCTTGAGGCCTCGGCATACGGTCTCGACCTCGGGCAATTCGGGCATGGCGCAGCAAAGTGAGGTTGCGTAAGTAAGGTAGCCCAGCTGCAGATGAGAGGCTATTGTCCGGCCGCCATGACAGAAGATCCCAAAACCGCCTCGTTCGGCTATCGCGAGGTTCCAGAACACGAAAAAGCGACGCTGGTCCGCAGCGTTTTCTCATCCGTTGCCCGTAAATACGACGTGATGAACGATTTGATGAGCGGCGGGGTTCATCGGCTGTGGAAGGATGCCTTCGTCGAATGGCTCAATCCGCGTTCGGGCATGTCCGTGCTTGACGTCGCCGGTGGCACCGGCGACATCGCCATGCGCATCGCTGAGCGGGCAAATTGCTTTGGGGGGCCGCCCCGTATCGCGGTCTGCGACATCAACGCCGACATGGTACGCGAGGGACGGCAGCGGCTGGCAGGCACACACCCGGACATCAGCTGGCTGGTCGGCGACGCCGAGGCCCTTCCTGTGGCCGACGGCGTAATGGACGCCTATACCATCGCGTTCGGCATCCGCAATGTCACCCATATCGAGCGCGCGCTTGCTGAGGCGCGGCGGGTGCTGAAGCCAGGTGGGCGCTTTCTGTGTCTGGAATTCTCGCAGGTGCAGATGCCCGGTTTGGACACGTTATACGAGCTTTATTCCTTCTCGGTGTTGCCAAAACTCGGTCAGTGGGTAACGCAAGATGCCGATTCCTATCGCTATCTGGCTGAGAGCATCCGCAAGTTTCCAGCCCAGGATAGATTTGCCCGAATGATCGCGGATGCTGGCCTCAGCCAGGTGAAGGTGCGCAACCTGATGGGCGGAATTGCCGCCATGCATTCGGCCTGGCGCATATGATCCGCAGCCTGCGCAATTTCGGGCGTCTGGTCCGCGCCATCTTGGTACTGTCGCGCCATGACGCGCTCTTTCCCCGGGAATATCTCGGGCAATTGTCGCTTGGCTGGCGTTTGGCGCGCCAGCTGCTTGGTGGCGTGCGCAACCGTACCGTGGGCGATGCGCCCGGGGTGCGGCTGGCCATGGCGCTGGAGCGGCTGGGCCCGGCCTACATTAAGCTTGGCCAGATCCTGGCGACTCGTCCCGACATCGTTGGCGCCGAGGTCTGTGCGGCGCTGAAGCAGCTGCAGGATCGGGTGCCACCATTTCCCACGGAGATCGCCGTGGCGACGGTTGAGGCAGGTCTTGGACGGCCGCTCGAACAGGTTTTCAACAGTTTCGGGCCGCCGGTTGCTGCGGCCTCGATCGCCCAGGTGCACCGGGCGCAGACCACTGACGAGCCGCCGCAGTTTGTCGCCGTCAAGATTTTCCGTCCCGGTATCGAGGAGGAATTCGCGCGTGATCTGAGCGCCTTCGCCTTTGCCGCCAGATGGGCCGAAGCGCTGTCCAAAGAGGCGCGACGCCTCAGGCTGTGCGCGCTCGTTGCCACGCTCTCCGCGTCGGTGGCACTCGAACTTGATCTGCGCATGGAGGCTGCGGCAGCAACCGAGCTTGCCGACCAGATGGCAGAGGATGCCGATTTCCGTGTTCCCGCGGTCGATTGGTCGCGTACAGCAACCCGCGTGCTGACCATCGAATGGGTCGAAGGTGTCAGCGTCGGTGACAAGCAGGCTTTGCTCGACGCCGGCCATGATCCCAAGCTGATCGCAGTCACGATCGTGCGCAGCTTTCTGGTCCAGGCGCTAATGGGCGGCTTCTTTCATGCTGACATGCATCAGGGCAATCTCTTTGTAGATGCCGAGGGTCGGCTGGTGGTGGTCGATTTTGGTATCATGGGCCGCCTCGATGCCGCGATGCGCCGGTTCATGGCAGAAACCTTGGCGGGCTTTCTGGCCCGTGACTATCGCCGCGTCGCGCGGGTGCATTTCGAGGCAGGCTTTGTGCCCCACGTGCATTCGATCGAAAATTTTGCCCAGGCTTTGCGCGCCATTGGTGAGCCGATCTTCGGTCGTACGGCACGCGATGTCTCGATGGCGAGACTGCTCCAGCAGCTGTTCGAGACGACGCGACGCTTTGACATGGAACTACAGCCGCAGCTCGTGCTGTTGCAAAAAACCATGGTGGTGGTCGAAGGCGTGGCGCGCAGCCTCGATCCGGACTTTGACATCTGGGAGGCCTCCCGTCCGGTTATCGGCGAATGGATGGCAGATCAGATCGGTCCGCGCGCAATGCTGCGCGATGGCCGCAGCGCATTGGATGCACTTCTCGGCCTGACACGCAGTCTGCCAGAGGCACTTGCCAATCTTGAGAGCGTGGCGCGGATGCTGGCAGGCGATGGCGTCAAGGTCCATAGCGAGTCGATCGAGCGCTTTGCCCGCGCACAATCCTTCCGCATACGTCACCTGCAGATCGCACTCTGGATCGCCGCTCTGGCGCTCGCTGTCCTTGCGATTGGTCCGCTTCACTGAACTCAGGAGCGGTGATCAAGCACACGCTTGGAGGACGCGCCATCGGCAATGCGCATGCGTCCAGCCGGACAATTGCGGGCACCCTTGGCACTGACCACGTAGACGTCGATCTTGACGGTATGATTGAGAAGGTCAGGGATTTTGGGAATGCGTACGTGAACCGCATCCTTGCTCAGCTGCTGATTGGTGGCCAGTACCTTGCGATAGCCTGTGGCAGTGCCGGAACTTGGCGGAGCAGAGATTGTGAGCACGACACGTACATCGTTGCCCGGAGCGCGATATTGCAGGGCATCGCAGGCGATGCCGATTTCCTCGCCCAGTGCGACAACCGGAACCGTGTCTCCAGCGTTGGTGATATGGGCGAGCTTGGCTGCACCACTGGTCATGGTGTTCGCGCATGCAGGCGCCATACACAGCCCTGCGGCGAGCGCAACGCTGACCAAACTGCCAATTCTGACCGCCGGGTTCATCATATCCTTCTGGCAATTCCTGTCCGGCGCCTACGACGCCGCATGCACTGTAGTGTAGCGCGTATCCGTCCAGAGCCAAGCGTATTTGTGACGGATCTTACACGGTCACACCTGAGATCCGTGCGAAACCGCGCCTTCGCGACTGCAACCTTTGTTGCGTACGTGTCTCAACTGCGTCGCGGCGGCCGGTGCCATCCGCGGCGATGGGCTTCAATCCCAAAGATGGCGGTGCCTAGCGGCTCCGCTCCCACAGGGCTTATTCGGGTTGGGCCATGGCGCCTGGCCACGCCCTGCGCCGCCGTGCCAGCAGCACGAAGCGTCCGGTCATCAAAATGGCGGCGCAGGCCAGGCCGCTGGCCAGCCCATACCAGATACCCATTCCCTTGAGGCCGAGGCCGAAGCCAAGGCCTAGGCAGAGCGGAAAGCCCACAAGCCAGTAGCTGCCGGCGGCCAGCAGCATCGGTACCCGGGCATCTTTCAGACCACGCAGTGACATCGCCATGACCACCTGCTGTCCGTCGGCCAGTTGGAACAGCGCCGCCACATGCAAGAATGCAGCGGCCTGCAAGATGACCGCGGTGTTCCTTTCCGAGGCGCGCAGATAGAGCCCGGCGATCTGCGGCGCAAAGGCGTAGATCGCCATCGCCATGCTTGCCATGAAGCAGCCGCCAATGAGCATTGCACTGAAGCCGGACCGGCGTACGCTGCGGTAGTCATTGCGTCCGGAAGCCAATCCGACACGCACGGTGGCTGCCATGCCTAGCCCCAAGGGCACCATAAAGGTGATCGATGGCACATTGATCGCGATCTGATGGGCGGCGAGGGTCACCGCGCCAAAGGTTCCCATCATCAATGTCGCCGAATTGAACATCATGGCTTCAAAGATCGTGGTCAGGCCGAGCGGCATTCCAAGGCGGAAAACTTCGTTGAGCTCAAACCAGCGTGGGCGCCAGAAGCGACGCAGGATGCGGTATTTGCGCAAGCTCGGCATGATGTGAATGACGCCGAGTGTGCACAGAAACATAAAGGTGAAACTGAGCGCGCTTGCCGTGCCCGAGCCAATGATGCCGAGCCGCGGAAAACCGAAATGACCAAAGATCAGCGTGTAGTCGCCAAACGCGTTAAAGCCGATGGCGCTAATCATAACGATCAGTGGCGCGGTGGGCTTGCCAAGAGCGGTCGCAAAACTGCGTAACACCTGGTAGCCGAGCGAGGCCGGGAGCCCGAAACAGAGAGCTGCAGTAAATGTCCCCGCCGCCATGGCGAGGTCCGCTCGCTGGTCGAGGGCGATGAGAAGCGGACGGGTGAACCACAACAGACTCATGAGCGGCAGGCTGACCAAGAGCACCGCCCAAAGGCCCATTCTGGTAATGTGCCGAACCCCCGCGCGGTCTCCCGGGCGGGCGCCAATCAGCTGGGCAATCATCGGCGACACTGCGGACGCTGGACCAAGGCCAAGCAGCCAGGCGAAGAAGAATATAATATTGCCCAAGGTTGCGGCCGCCAGCGCGGTGCTCGAAAGCCGCCCGAGCATGATGATATCGGTCGTCATGATGGCCATCTGCGCAAGCTGGGTGAAGATCAGCGGCACGGCCAGCTTGAGCAGCGCGCCGGCTTCTTCGATCCAGCCTCTCAGCCCGGTGGTGATTACCGGCGGGGTGTCGATCGGGCCAAACTCGGCGTCAATGTATTCGGACATGATACGGGCCTTCTGCGGACGCATGGTCCGGACCCAGAGTGCGAAGAGAGAGAGCTGTTACCCTCCAAAGCGCGGATCCGGGCTCGGGAGGGACAAGGTGTCAGAACGGATGACTGTTCAGGTCACGTTCTCCTCGCGAGCGGAGATGATAGAAAGCGCTGACCGGTAAGACCTACCGGACTGCACTGGTGCAAAACTGCACTGTTCATCACCACACTCCGCTCAAAACGAGATGCCCAGTTTCCGCTTGGACATTTATTTCGCGTACCCCTTGGCCTTAAGGATGTCAATTGTGGGGTGGTCTAGGGATAAACGCGCATGGTTTGGCGTGTCCGATCGGCCACATGCGCGACCGGGTCGGCAGATTCGATCCAGCCTCTGCCGAAAGGTCTTGGTCCCACCAGGCAGAGCTAAATCCACTCTTGGCCTGGCGCTTGTTCCAAGCCTAGAGTTTGCGCGCACGACATTGAAAGGCAAGGACCATGGAATTTTCGATCCCTTCTGAGATCACCCAGCTTTTGAGTGAGCTTGATGCGTTCATTGAACGCGAGATCAAGCCCTTGCAGGCGGAAAGCGACAATGAGCGCTTTTTTGATCACCGTCGTGAATGGGCGCGCACGGATTTTGAAAATGGTGGCCTGCCACGCCCGGAGTGGGAAGCACTGCTCGCTGAAATGCGGCGCAGAGCTGACCGGGCGGGATTTTTGCGTCTGGCACTGCCCACCGAATATGGCGGCAAAGACATCGGCAACCTGGCCATGGCGATCATCCGCGAATATCTGGCGGCCAAAGGGCTTGGCCTGCACAACGATCTGCAGAATGAATCCTCTATTGTCGGCAATTTCCCGCAGATTCTGATGTTCCGCGACTTTGGTACCGAGACGCAGAAGGAGGTTTATCTCAAGGGCTCGCTCGAGGGTAAAATAAAATGCGCCTTCGGTCTCACCGAGCCAGATCATGGCTCAGATGCCACCTGGCTGGAAACGCGAGCGGTTCGCGATGGCAATGGCTGGCGCATCAATGGCCAGAAGATGTGGAACACAGGTGTGCACGTCGCCAGCCATGACATGGTGTTCGCCCGCACGAGCGGCAAGGATGGTGATGCGCGCGGCATTACCTGCTTCCTTGTCCCGATGGACGCGCCAGGGGTCAAGGTCGAGCAATATTACTGGACCTTCAACATGCCGACCGATCATGCTCGGGTCAGTTTCACCAACGTCTGGGTTCCTGAGGAGTCCATGTTTGGTCCTGAGGAAGAAGGCCTGCGTCTTGCCCGTCATTTTGTGCATGAGAATCGCATCCGTCAGGCCGCGTCGGGCGTGGGTGCGGCGCAATACTGCATCAATGAAAGCATCGATTACGCCAACATGCGCAAACCTTTCGGTAAGCCGTTGTCGCACAACCAGGCAATCCAGTTTCCACTCGTCGAACTCAATACGGAATGTGAAATGTTACGCTGGCTGATCTACCGAACGGCCTGGGAAATGGACCGGATGAGCGGGCCGCAGATCCAGCTTTTTCTGTCTGACAAGGTGTCGATGTGCAATTACCGGGCGAACCGGCTGGTGTGCGAGGCTGCCGATCAGGCCATCCAGGTTCATGGTGGTATTGGCTATTCCCGACACAAGCCTTTCGAGCACATTTATCGCCACCATCGGCGCTACCGCATCACCGAAGGGTCCGAAGAGATTCAGATGCGCAATGTCGCCGGGCACATGTTCGGGTTCATCGGCAAGAATCGGCGGCCTGGTTGATGGTGTGGAACATTGCCCATCGTGGTGGTGCCGCCTTGCTGCCGGAAAACACGCTCGCGGCCTTTAAGGCCGCGCGCGTGCAAGGCTGTGACGGCATCGAGCTCGATGTCCAGCTCTCCCGTGACGGAGAGGTCGTGGTGGTACATGATTTCCGTCTTAATCCGGCGCTCTGCCGCGACCAGGACGGACAGTGGATCCAGGGGCCACCGCCGCTCGTCAAGGAACTTACGCTTGCGCAGCTAAAGCGCTACGACATCGGGCGGGCGGCCCCCTCAAGCCGCTACGCGCGCGCCCATCCCCACGTGCAATGGTGTGATGGTGAGCGCATTCCAACCCTTTCAGAGGTCATTGCCGCGGTTGCGGGAGATAATTTCTGGCTTTTCGTCGAGTTAAAAACGACCGCCATCGAGCCTTCGGTTTCGGGATCCGCCGAAGCGTTGGCCGAGGCAACGCTCGCAGTCCTGCGCCGTCATCATTACCTTGAACGCAGCATTCTTGTCGGTTTCGACTGGCGCGGCCTCAGCTATATCATGACGCACGCTCCGGGGGTTCGCTGCTGGTTCACGACGGGCGCGGGCGCGGTAGAGGCGGCCACCCTGGCGCATATCCGAAAGGCGGGAGCCGACGGCTGGTTTGCGCAATACCACGATGCCACTGTGACACGCCTGGAGGAGGCGCGCGCTCTGGGGCTTAAGCTGGGTGCCTGGACCGTCAATGAAACGGCCGACCTGGCTCGTCTGGCTGGGCTTGATGCACTCTGCACCGACCGGCCTGATCGGCTTACTCGCCTGACCTCGCACCCGCAGAGCGCGAAGGATCTGCGCTAGGGCGGGCTTGTTTGTGCTCACAGCAAGCCCGCGCACCAGACGGAGAGGCGCGCGGAGCGGCAGGTAGACGCCAGTCCGGCGAGCTCTACGGGCTTTGTTGGGGCGTCGAGTTCGCAGGGACGGCGCAACCTCGGCCTCCGTGCTTAAAGTCCCTCGAACAGGGCGGTCGACAGATAACGCTCGGCAAAGGAGGGAATGATCGCAACTACGGTTTTTCCTTCCATACCTGGACGACCGCCCACTTCGAGGGCGCCGGCGATTGCTGCACCGGAGGAAATCCCCACCGGAATGCCTTCAAGACGGGCGACTTTACGCGCGGTTTCAAACGCGGTTTCGTTGGAGATCGTGATCACTTCGTCAATCACCTTGCGGTCCAGGATGGCGGGAATGAATCCGGCACCAAGTCCCTGGATCTTGTGCGGGCCGGGCTGCCCACCAGAGAGCACGGCCGAATCTTCAGGTTCGATAGCCACCATGCGCAAGTTCGGCTTCTTGGCCTTGAGAACTTCACCCACGCCGGTAATGGTGCCTCCGGTTCCTACCCCGCTGATCACGGCGTCGACCAAGCCGTTTGTGTCGTTCCAGATTTCAAGGGCGGTGGTGCGCCGATGGATGTCGGGGTTGGCTGGATTTTCGAATTGCTGCGGCATCACGGCACCTGGGGTTGCTGCGACAATTTCCTGGGCCTTGGCGATGGCCCCCTTCATCCCCTTGGCAGCCTCGGTCAGCACCAGTTCGGCACCCAGCAGGGCCAGCATTTTGCGCCGCTCGATCGACATCGACTCGGGCATGACGAGTACGAGGCGATAGCCTTTTGCTGCGGCGACAAACGCAAGTGCAATCCCAGTATTGCCGCTCGTCGGCTCCACCAGGGTCGATTTGCCAGGCTTGATTTTGCCTTGCGCTTCCATGGCTTCGATCATGGCGACGCCGATACGGTCCTTGACGCTTGCCAGAGGATTGAAGAATTCGAGCTTGACGAGAATGTCGGCCTTAGCGCCGGCCTGCTGCGGCAGCCGCTTCAGGCGCACCAGCGGGGTATTGCCGATGGTGTCGGTGATGCAGTCATAGATGCGCCCGCGGCCCTGCGTGGTAAATTCGCTCATGATGGTCCTCCGTCAAATGGTGAAATCAGTGGTACGTTCCTTAGGCCCATCGAGCAGCGCCTGGTCGACGCCTGCGCCGCTTGCCTGCTGACACAGATCTTCGATGGAGATGGCGTCGAGCCGGGCCATGAGTTCGTCAGTCAAGGATTTGATCAGGGGGGCAACAATGCGTGCCCCAAGTTCGGAGCGCGGTTCGGCGACGTCCTCGTCGCTCGCGTCCTCGAGGCTCTCGGCTACACGCACGACATCGGCGACCGAGATCCGCCGTCGTTCCCGCGCCAGACGGTAGCCGCCCTTCGGACCGCGGACACCTTTAAGGACCCCGGCACGGACCAGCTGCTGCATGACCTGTTCGAGATAGCGTTGCGGCACGCCCTGGCGGGCGGTGATTTCACGAGCCTGCACCGGTTCGGGGCGGGCGTTGAAGGCGATATCGATTACCGCTTCAAGAGCAAGCAAAGTTTTGCGAGAGAGCTTCAGCATGTCAGTTTTTCTGCAGGTGGAGGCCAGTGGATCCAAAGCCTTGATGGCCGCGCGCGGTGGCGTCGAGCTCGTGTACTTCTTCAAGGACGACAGTCGCGTGGGCCGCGACAACGAGTTGGGCGATTTTCATGCCGCGTTTGATCGGGAACGCCGTGGTACTGAGATTGACGAGTATCGCCCTGATTTCACCGCGGTAATCGCTGTCGATGGTGCCGGGAGCATTCAGTACGGTGATGCCGTGATTGAGCGCCAATCCGGAGCGTGGACGCACCTGCGCCTCATAGCCCGGAGGCAGGGCGATAGCGATACCGCAAGGAACTGCGCTGCGGGCACCAGGCATAAGGACTTCTTGATCTGCAAGCGCGGCATAAAGATCAAGACCCGCGGCGCCGAGGCTGGCATAGCTTGGCAGCGGCAGATCCAGTGCGTGGCCCAATCGCTGAATGGCAAGACGCATCAGCTTGCTCCTTGCAGTGCGGTGGCGATGCGCGCCACCAGCCGTGTCGCGACCTCGGCCTTGTCGAGTTCCGGCCACTCCTCGTCACCCCGAGCAGTGATGAGATGAACGCGATTATGAGTGCCGCCCATGACCCCGCTGGATGGCGAGACATCATTGGCTAGGATCCAGTCACAGCCTTTCCGTGCGAGCTTGTCTTTGCCGTGAGCGACAATGGCTTGCGTTTCCGCGGCAAAACCGATCACGAGGCGCGGGCGATGGGGGCCCCTGGAGATGGTGGCAAGAATATCAGGGTTGGCGGCAAAGCGCAGGGTAGGCGGGCCGGGGGTCTTTTTGAGTTTTTGTTCGGCGACGCTTTCCGCACGCCAGTCGGCGACGGCGGCGCAGAAGATTGCGACATCGACGGGCAGGGCCTCCCGGGTGGCCGCGAGCATCTGCTCTGCGGTTTCAACAGAAAGAAGCCTGGCACCGGCAACCGCGGGCAGGTTGACCGGGCCGGAGATCAGGGTGGTTTGGGCTCCCGCGGCAACCAGGGCGCGGGCGATGGCATAGCCCTGACGACCGGACGAGCGGTTGGCGATATAGCGCACGGGATCCAGTGGCTCATGGGTTGGGCCGGCTGTGACCAGGGCCTTTATCCCCTTCAACTGGCCCTGGGCACCCATGAGGCTGCGGATTACCTCGAGGATGGCGGGTGGTTCGGCCATGCGCCCGGGGCCAAATTCACCGCAGGCCATGGCACCGTCTTCTGGTCCGACAAAGCTCACACCGTCCGCTTTGAGGCGGGCCAGGTTGCGCTGTGTCGCCGGATGCTGCCACATCCGGACATTCATCGCCGGCGCCATCAGCACCGGTTTGTCGGTGGCAAGCAAGGTGGTGGTGGCAAGGTCATTGGCCTCGCCGCTGGCGGCCTTCGCCATCAAATCGGCCGTGGCCGGGGCGACCACAACAAGATCGGCGGCCCGTGACAGCTCGATGTGTCCCATCTGGGCCTCGTCGGTAAGACTGAAGAGGTCGCGATGGACAGGTGCCCGTGACAGGGCGGCAAGCGAGAGGGGGGTGACAAACTCCTCGCCGGCCCGGGTCAGGATAGTGCGCACTGCGATCCCGTCGCGGGCGAGGAGGCGAATCAGCTCAAGGGACTTGTAGGCAGCGATCCCTCCGCCGATGATGAGTAAGATTTGCTGGCTGCGCACCTGCCACGTCCTCGTTTGGGTCGGATAATGCGATCTTGATATGGGGATTATAACGAATAACGATGGCAAAGTGTAGATCTAAGTTCGGCGCCAGTTCGGGAGGTTGTTCGGCTTCGCTTTGCCGCCAGGCAAAGCGCTTGGAGGGTAGCAGTGACGATGGCAGCGGCACGCAAAGAGCTGGGCTGGTTGGTCGCGAACGCCGGAGGCACAAGGCGGCGGAGCTTGTCCGTGGCCGCCGGATCGCAGTGCCGTTCCCCTTCACCTGCGCCCTTGACGAGCCCCGAGCAGGCTTCCTTGTCGACAGCCGATGCCGTGGCGCGGCTGTCGTACGGTCCTCTTGCGACAAACCCTGAAAACATTTGCGAGGTACCATGAACATGACGGCCCAGGCCGAGTTGCCGCCCTTTAAGCCGCTTCCCTTGAAGCCACCGTCGATTGCGGTCATCCGCAAGGACGGCAACATCTATGTGCGGTCGCGCTATCCTCTTGGCGAAATGGCCCGATCGATCGTGCATCTGCTCGAGGTCCGGGCGGCAGCCCACCCTGAGCGACCGTTCATGGCCGAGCGCACGCCGCTGCAAGATGGCAGCACCGGCGATTGGCGCTTTATCACCTATGGTCAGATCAATGCGCGCGCCAATGAAATCGCCCTGGCACTCTTGGACCGGGGTCTCGGCCCACATGCCCCACTGATGGTCTTATCCGGCAACTCCATTCGTCACGCTGCGATGATGCTGGGCGCGATGAAAGCACGGGTGCCCATTGCACCGGTGTCGGTGGCCTATTCGCTGGTCAGCAGCGATTACGCCAAGCTGCGCCATGTCGTAGAGCTGTGCAAACCGGCGATGATCTTTGCCGAACAGGGTCCACTTTTTGCCCGGGCCCTGACTGCGGTCGCTGATTCTGCGGTTGAGATCGTCAGTGCCGTGCCCATCCCGGAGCGGGCGGTCACGCTTTACGATGCCCTTAAGAGTGACAAGGAGCCTGCGCGGCTCGTCCACGCGCTAACTCAGATTCATCATGGCACCGTTGCCAAATATCTGTTCACCTCGGGCTCAACGGGTATGCCCAAGGGCGTCATTCAGACCCATGGCATGATGTGTGCGGTGGTTGCCGCACAGGAGGCGCTGCGTACCGAACCGCACGATCAAAGCGAGATCCCACAGAGCCTCGAATGGATGCCGTGGAGCCATATCTCTGCCGGCAATATCGGCTTCAACAATAATCTGCAGGTTGGGGGAACGGTTTACCTTGATGCCGGCAAACCCTTGCCGGGCATGTTCGAGGAAACCATCCGCAATTTGCGCGAAATCGCGCCCCTCGTATTCGGTTCGGCTCCCATTGCCTTTGCCTGGCTTGCGGATGCCATGGAAAAGGACGCCGCGCTCAGGGACAAATTCTTTTCCAAACTGCGGCAGCTCGGCTATGGCGGCGCCACGCTCAGTCAGGACATCTACGAGCGCATTCAGGCTCTGTCGATTGCCGCCACCGGCAAGCGCATTCCCTTCACCACCATGTATGGTGCCACCGAGACCCAGGGGGTCACGGTGGTGCACTGGCTGACAGAACGGGTGGGACTGATCGGCCTACCGCTGCCAGGAATGACCCTCAAGCTGGTTCCCAATGGCAACAAGCTGGAAGTACGCGTCAAGGGACCGACCGTCACCCCAGGCTATCTGGCACGACCTGATCTGACCAAGGCAGCCTTCGATGAGGAAGATTTTTACTGCCTGGGTGATGCCGCCCGCTTTGTAGACGAGGCCGTTCCCGAGCAGGGTCTGGTGTTCGACGGCCGGGTGACCGAGGACTTCAAGCTCGACACCGGCACCTGGGTTTCGGTGGGCACGCTGCGAGCCCAGGCGCTCGCTGCGGCCTCGCCGGCGCTGCAGGATTGTGTGGTATGCGGGCACGACAAGCCCTTTGTCGCGCTTCTGGCTTGGCCGAATACGTCCGCTGTCAGAGAGATCGCGGCGGACAGCGCCCGCAGCACCGTTGATGAGATTCTCTCTGCGCCCAGGCTGCGGGCGTTCATCAAGGAACGCTTTGCTGCCCACAATCAGCGGGGAGGGGGATCGTCCTTGCGGATCAAACGGGTATTGCTGATGAGCGAGTCTCCGTCCATCGACGGCCATGAGATCACCGATAAGGGCTACATCAATCAGCGGGCAACGCTGGAGCGCCGGGCCCGTCTCGTGGATCTCCTCTATGCCCAGGTGGCTCCAGCCGATGTGATCGAGATCGACTAGGCTGGAGTTCGGCGGCAGGGTCTTAACTCAGGCCCTGCCGCGAGAGGCAGTTCCGTGTCTCCGTGCTCCCGGCAAATTGTTGCAGTTTTCTGGAATTTGCGCCGCGCTGTTAACCAAGCGGCAACCTCCAAGGGTGTCTTCTACGCTCGCGCCATCAGGAGCGTAGGGATTATGAGCTTGAGGACGGACGATATCTGCCTGCTGGCCGCCGAAATGGCGCAGGAACATGGAGCGGTTGCGCGCGACTACGCCCGCCGCGCGACGCGCGAGTTCGAACATGTGGGGCAATGGGAGCGTGCCCGCTTTTGGAATGCGTTGGCGGTTCTCCTCGACGATATCGTCGAACATCGTCTCGACCCCGACGTCCCCATTCGTATGCACTGAGTGTAAGGCTCTGCGCTTGCACCTTTGGCCATGGCATGCATCCTTGCGAACTGACGCGCTTAAGGATGTCTGCCAATGCCACTTGATTACTCACTGAAAACCCTTCTTGACGCTCTGCAGAGCCAGCCTGCGCCGCCGATGTGGCAGATGGAACCGGCGATGGCACGCATCGCCTTTGGTGCGCTGATGCAGGCGGTTGGTCCACGTGACGAACCCATTGGAAGCACCAAGGATGTAGCAATCAGCAATGGGCGGGTAAGACTGCGGGTCTACACACCGCTTAAGGCGCCGCGGGGCGATCTGCCGGCGTTGCTTTTTTTCCATGGCGGTGGGTATGTGATCGGAGACCTTGAGACACACGACGGTCTCTGCCGCATTCTGGCCAACGAGGCCGGCGTGTGTGTGATCGCGGTGGACTACCGTCTTGCTCCCGAGCACAAATTTCCTGCGGCGGTAGATGATGGTCTGGCCGCGTTGCGTTACGTCCAGGACCACGCCGCAGACCTCGGAATCGATCCTGATCGGCTTGCGGTTGGTGGCGATTCTGCCGGCGGCGGGATTGCCGCCGTTCTTGCACAAGCGGCCGCGCAGCAGGGGTGCAGGTTGCAGATGCAGATGCTGCTTTTTCCGGTCACCCAGATCGGACAGGATACCCCGTCACTGACAGCCTTTGCCGAAGGCTATTTTCTTGAGCGTGAGGGGCTGCGTTGGTTCTACGCACATTATCTGCCGGACAATGTCGATCGCGATGACCCAAGGATTTCACCTCTGAAGGCGAAGGATGTGAGTGGGCTTGCTCCTGCCTTTGTGATGCTGGCGGGTTTTGATCCCCTGCATGACGAGGGGAAGCATTATGCCGATCGGCTGCGCCAGGCGGGCGTGCCGGTCACACTGCGTGATTATCCAGACATGGTCCATGATTTCATTTACATGGTATCCGCACTTCCGGCGGCACGCACCGCGCTGAGTGACGCCGCAGCAGCCCTGAAGGCGGCGCTCAGTCGGGAATGAGCTTACCGGGATTGAGGATCCCGTGAGGGTCTAGCGCGGTCTTGACCGCGCGCAAAACCTCGATGCCAAGCAGACCCTTCTCGTCCGCCATGTATTCGCGGTGATCCTCACCCACGCCGTGGTGGTGACTGATTGTGCCGCCGTGCGCGACAATGGCCCTGCTTGCTGCTGTCTTGATGGCTTGCCATTGCTCTAGTTCGTTCTCAAGCATGCGCGGGAAGATAAATGTAAAGTACAGACTGGCGCCGTCGGGATAGGTGTGGCTGAGATGGCACATCACGATGCCACGTGCGCCCTCTCTGGGCACATGGGCACATATCGCCTGGTTGAGTGCGCTTGAAACCGCGCCGTAAAGCCGCTCGAGGTTGCTCCAGCTCGTCGCGGTTTCCAGGGTGTCAACGCCTACGCCATGATCAAGCATAGGATCTCGCAGATAGGGGCTGTGAAAGCGTCCGGCGAGCCACGACTTTGCCGGTCCGCGCCCGACATCGACCCCGCCACAGCTGCGGGCAAGCGCTGCCAAGCGCTGGCGCGACCGCTTGCCCTCGGGGCCTTCAAAGAGAGCGATGAGAGCACAGCTTCGTGGACCCAATCCGCGCGCTGCGAGGTATTTTTCAATCAGCCTGTCCACGAGCTGTGTGGGCTGTCCGGCTTTGCGGAAGGCACGGAAAAAGCGGGTTTCTTCGGCATCAGAGAGACGCAACATGCTGGTTTCGATGCCGCTTTGCACCGCAAGACGGATGGCACCGAGGCCATCGACGAAATTGCGGAACAGAAAGCTTGCTGTGTGCTGTTCGCGCGGCCGCGGGCGTATACGCACAGAGGCTTCGGCAATCACGCCAAAAATGCCTTCGCTGCCAAGGATCAGATCCTTGAGGCGGGGACCTGCGGCGGAGGCCGGGAAATCTTCGGTCTGCAGGAGCCCGTGCGGGGTGACTAGGAGTGCAGACTGCAGCCAGTCTTCGGCCCGTCCATAACCGTTGGACTGCTGTCCCGCACCGCGGTGGGCAATCCAACCACCCAGCGTTGAGTATTCGAAGCTCTGTGGAAAATGGCCGAGGGTCAGTCCGCGCGCCGCAAGTGCCTTTTCAAGGGCAGGGCCACTAATCCCGGCCTGAATGCGGGCAAGCTCGGATACTGAGTCGACGTTGAGCACGGCGTCCATCGCGGACAGATCAAGACTGACGATGGCGTGATGGCGACCGCGCTGCGCGCTGACGCCGCCAACCACGCTGGTGCCCCCGCCAAAGGGAACGATGGCCACATCATGAGCTTCGGCCCATTTGAGAAGGGCCAACACCTCGCCCGTGCTTTTCGGAAAGACAACCGCATCCGGAGCACAGGAAAGATCGCCAGCACGCAGATAAAGCAGATCCGGGTAGGAGCGGCCACGGGCATGGAGAATGCGCGCCATATCATCCTGCCGCAGTTGCTCAGAGGCGAGAATGGCGGCAAGCGCCTTTAGCGCTGCAGCATCCAGGCGCGCCGGTGTCAGCACGACATCACCAAGCTCCCGTGCAGGTGTGGCGATAAGGTTCGGCATGCCGAGCTCGCGGGCAAGCCAGTTCCACACCGCGTCATTTTCAAGTGCGGGATCGTGGTGGGCGCTCTTACCCCATCCGTTCCAACGCATCGCTGGGTGTTCCTGGCTCATCTGTCCTCCATGGGGCTCAAATCCGCGCCGTTCCGGGCCATGCCGTCAGGCTGTGGTACAAATGGTCAAAGTTTCAAGCGCGAACCTTAAGCGCGCTGGACAGGATCTCGAAGGTCGCGGGCAACTGGCCCGCAACTTCACCATCCACCTCGATGCGGATGGGCAGCCCTCGGGTTTCGGCCACAGGTGCGGCCAGCACCTTGCTGGCGCGCAGCGCCCGCACCGAGGGATTATCAAGATGAGTACCCTTGTAGATCTGGCCCATATCGGCGAGAGCCCTTCGACCAGATACCGCTTCCATGACGAGCACATCAAAGAGGCCGTCGTCGAGTTTGGCGCGCGGTGCCACACGCATCCCACCACCGAAAAACTGGCCATTGGCGACGACCAAGGTGGAGATCGTGGCGATGGTATCGACCTCACCATCGATCCGCAGACGGACCTTGCGCCCGCGGTAGGTGAGAAACGCGCCTGCCGAACTGAGGGCAAATGCGATGCGCCCGCCAAAGCGGCGCAGGATTAGTGAGCGGTTGACCGTGTCGACGATCTCTCCGGACACGCCAGCAGATGCAATATTGATGAAATGGCGAACATTGGTGCCGCCTTCGGCCGACACGCAGGTCACCCGTCCGATGTCAATGGCTCTGACGGGGGCATGCTGCAGATGTGCGAGGCCGGAATGAGGTCCGGCTGAAATGCCAAAGCTCTTGCGAAAATCTCCCCCGGTTCCGGAGGTGATGAAGCTGAACACGGCATCAGGAGCTATCGCTTCGCCATGTTCGAAAAATCCGTTCATGGCTTCATTGATCGTACCATCGCCGCCCACGGCGATGATCTCCGCGACGCCTGCGCGGAGGGCTTTGCGCACAAGCCCCGTGGCATCGCCACGGGCGCTCGTGGCGATACTGCGCATGGTCGGAAAGATCTCGCGCAGCTTGGTCTCGAGCTGTGGCCAATCTTTGCCCGTGCGTCCAGCAGCGGAGCGTGGATTGACAACCGCAAGGGCGCTCATGCCTCGCCACCGAGCTGGAAATTACGTCCAACAGCGGCGATCTCGGCGCTCTGGCGTTCTTCATCCCACCCCAGTTCCGCCGCCATCAGCCTCGCCACGTCTGGGAGCACGGGTGATGGCGGGGCGCCAAGTTGACCAATGCCTGTGCGCCGCATCACGACGTCCTCAAGCGTACGGGCCATTTCATGCTGCACAGCGTAAACCACCTGGGCACCAATGTCGCCGCTTGGCGCGATGGGCTTCAGCAAATTCGGAGATGCCTCGGAGGCAGAAAGTACTTCGGGCAGCCGGGTGCCATAGAGGCGCGCGAGATGGGCATGGTTGAGCTCGGGGAGCTCGCGTGCATATTGTTCCAGAAAGGTCTCGATGCGGGTGATTGCGCCACCGGGAAGTGGTGTTCGCGCCGTTGTGCAGGGTCGTAACGGTCGCTCATATCGTGGTGCGAGGTGATCGACGATCTGCTCGGCCAGCCGTCGTGAGGTAGTCCATTTGCCACCTACGGCCGAATAGAGTTCGGCGATTCCGTCCGTCTTTCCGTGATCAATGAGTTCGGAGCGCCGGCTCGCGCCATAAGTGTCTTCCGTACCTTCATCCGCAACGAGCGGGCGCAAGCCGGCGTAAAAATGCTCGACGTCGCTGAGCTTGAGATCTGACTGCGGCAGAAACGCATTCACCTGTGCGAACAAGGTTTCGATGTCGCGCGGGGTGACACTGACCTGATCGGGATGTGCATCAAAGGCGGTATCAGTCGTGCCCAAAAGGGTGTGTCCGCGCCAGGGCAGGACAAAAAAGTGGCCATGGGGTGTTGCAACCGTCAGGGCGTCAGTCCTGGTCATCGCCGGAACGACGACATGGATACCCTTCGAACGCAGAAGCCGGGTTGCCGTTTTTTGTCCCAGCGCCTGTTCCAGAAAGAGATCCGACCACGGACCGGCTGCCAAGAGTGTGCGGCTGGCAAGAATGTCAAACTGCGCGCCGCTTTCGCGATCACGAACCTGTGCCCCTTCCACCCGGCCGCCGCGTAAGAGCAGCCCCTCTGCGGCGAGGTAATTGGCGCACGCCGCTCCCTGATCTGCGGCCGCGAGCACACATTCTAGCGCCAGACGTTCGGGGGCATACATCTGTGCATCGTAGTAAAGGAATGCGCCCTCAAAATCCTTTCCCGCCAGCGACGGTTCGCGCTGTACGGCGGCGCCTGCGCCAAGCCAGCCATGTGCGGGCAGACGCTGTGCCGGATCAGCCAGCCAGGTTCGGTCGAAGGACAGTGCATCGTAGAGCGTGAGGCCAACTGCCAAGGTCATGCGGGCGCCTCGTCCGGTACCATAAAGCGGCACCAAAAAAGGCAGTGCACTGACCATATGCGGAGCAATGCGCTGCCAGATGCGCCGCTCGCGTAGCGATTCTCGCACCAGGCCCAGCTCGAAATTACGCAGATAGCGTAGCCCGCCATGAATCAGCTTGGAGTTGTGCGCACTCGTGGCATGAGCAAAATCACCGCTCTCGATCAGCGCAACCTTAAGACCGCGCAGCGCCGCGTCACGTGCGGTGGCTGCGCCAGTGATGCCGCCACCAATGATCAGGAGATCAAAGGTGGCATCAGCCAGACGGGAAAGATCACGCTTCATCAAATCTCCTGGCATCGGTGTTCCCGCCGTTTCGGTGGGTCACGCAGCGCATTGTTGTTGGCGTGTGGATCGGCGAGGGGGCGATGATGGCGCCGGCTTGAGCGCATAACCCAGCCACACGGTTGGGCAGTGCCAACAGGGCGCCCTGCTGACGACATCGCTGAGCTTCGAAATAGACCCGAGCGCCCCGCCGAAACGGTCATCGCCTTAAGGCTCCCAGCGGGTCTTTGGGCAAAGGCGGGGTGGAGTTCTGTGGCTTGGGGTGATCGGCGTTGCCCACAAACAGCTTGCCCCCGATACCCCTGCATCTTCATCCCTAAGTTCTTGTCACGGCCCTGATCGCCTGGACAGACACGGCCCCCCGCCGACAGGTGGCGAGGGATCCCGGATGATCTACGCGGGCATCTTCAGCCTGTCGTTGCCGGACTGTGTCCTATGCCCGGCATCACAACTCTTCGTACCATCATATTATGTTGTATCGCGCTGTTCGCGGCAAGCAACCCGAGTGCAAAGTAGGGTGCTTGGGTTTGCCAACCAATCTTCTGCGGGGCTGAGATCTTAACTTGTCAACGGGACGGCCAAGCCTGCTAAGCTCGCCCGGAACCAGCATCGGACGGGAACATCAATGCCACAGATCTCCGCCAACGGACTTCGCTTTGAGTACGAGACTTTCGGGCAGGCCGCAGATCCGGCCGTGCTCCTCATCATGGGCTTCTCGGCCCAAATGACGATGTGGCCCGAAGCGCTGTGCCGGGGGCTGGCGGGGCGAGGATATTATGTGATCCGCTTCGACAACCGCGATATTGGACTTTCAAGCCACCTGAACGAACTGGGAGTGCCCGATCTGGCCAGCGCCATGGCCAAGGCCATGACAGGAGGCCAAGTCGAGGCGCCCTACAGTCTTGATGACATGGCCGAGGATGCCGTTGAAGTCCTCAAGGCGCTTGATGTCGCAAGTGCCCATATTGTGGGCGCATCCATGGGGGGCATGATCGCTCAGCTCGTGGCCGTTCGCCATCCCGAGGCAACTCGCAGTCTGATCTCGATCATGTCGACGACGGGGCGCCGCGATCTGCCACCGGCCAACCCCGAGGCGATGGCCGCACTGACGACGCCGCCAGCATCCAATGGGCGACTGGACCGCATTCGCGCTGGTGTGAATGTGTGGAAGGTGATCGGCAGCCCTGGATTTGCCGAGCCGGAGGACGTCCTTGAAGCCACCGTGGTTCGTGAAGTGGATCGCTCGCCCTATGACCCCAACGGTATCGGTCGGCAAATGCTCGCCATCCTGGCCGCGCCGCCGCGCAATGAGCTTCTCAGCCAGCTGCGCGTGCCCGCCCGGGTGATCCACGGTGCGGATGACCCATTGATTCCCCTTGCTGCAGGCCATGACACCGCAGCGGCTATCCCCGGGGCTGAACTCGTTGTCGTGCCTGGCATGGGACACGGTTTTGAAAGTGGCCTGGTGCCGGTCTATCTCGAACAGATTGGTGAGTTCATTGCCAGTGTCGAGCAGCGGGCGCGCTCCTGATGGCAAAGATCCTCGTCGATGGTGTGCAGCTCGAATATGATGTGAGCGGCCCCGAAAACGGCGCGCCGATCCTGCTCATTATGGGCTTTGGGACCCAGATGACGGCATGGCCGGAAGAATTCCACCAGATGCTGCGTGACGGTGGATTGCGTGTCATCCGCTTCGACAATCGCGACGTTGGCCTCAGTCAGAAGTGGGATGGTGTGATTCCCGATATCAAGGCGGTGCAGAACGCGCGCAGCGCCGGTGCCAAACCGCCAATCCCCTACAGCCTGGACGACATGGCGCGCGACGCGGCCGGTCTGCTCGATGGGCTTGGCATTGAGAGCGCCCATATCGCCGGTGCCTCGATGGGTGGGATGATCGCCCAGCTCGTGGCATTGAACCACCCGGAGAAGGCACGCTCATTGATATCAATCTTTTCCACCACGGGGGATCGCGCGCTGCCGCCCTCATCGCCGGAGGCACAGGCCGCCCTCACGAGCCGTCCGCCGAGCACCGACCGTGAGGCGATAATCGCCCATGCACTCGCGACGCGAAGGGCCTATGCCTCAACCCGTTTTGCCTATGACGAAGAGCGCATCGCCGCGAGCGTCGGAGCCGGCTATGACCGGTCCTATTATCCGGAAGGCACCTTGCGCCACTGGGCGGCCATCATCGCAGCCCCCCCGCGCAGCGAGCGTCTGAAGGGCCTGCGGCTTCCCAGCCTCGTGCTTCATGGCAGTGCCGATATGCTCATCCGCCCGGAGGCCGGTCGCCACACCGCGGCCTGCATCGAAGGCGCGATGTATCACGAGATCCCCGGCTGGGGTCATGACATGCCGCTAGATGTCATTCCCGAACTCAAGGCGTACATCCTGCCGTTTGTAATCGGCGTCGAGCAGCGCCGTACTGTGTAGGAAATCATCAAAACAAAAACCCCGCCCAGGGCGGGGTTGGTGTCCACGCGGCGTGCTAGGATCTATTTGATCTTGCCTTCCTTGAACTCCACGTGTTTGCGCAGCACGGGGTCATATTTCTTGATTGAGAACTTCTCGGTCATGGTGCGCGTGTTCTTTTGGGTCACGTAGAAGAACCCGGTGTTGCCCGAGCTGTTCAATCTGATCTTCGCTGTGGTGGGCTTCGCCATGGGGCCATCTTTCTAAAACAGGTGCCGAAGGGGGCGTAAGCTACCCACGCGCGCCCGCTTGTCAAGCCGGCGCTTTGGACCCACCGTGACCGGGTGGAACAGGGGCGGGAGCCATGGGTACGGGACGGCTGACGGCGTTTACGGATGGGGTCATCGCCATCATCATCACCATCATGGTCCTGGAGCTGAAGCTGCCCCTCGGGTCCAGCCTCGCCGACCTTGGCCAGCTCATGCCCGGCTTTGTCGCCTATGTGCTGAGTTTCCTTTATGTTGCCATCTACTGGAACAACCACCACCACCTGTTCCAGCTGGTGCGCCGGGTCGACGGGCTGATCCTGTGGGCCAATGCCAATTTGCTCTTCTGGCTGTCTTTGCTGCCGGTGGCAACTGCCTGGCAGGGACGTCATTTTCTTGCGCCTGTCCCCACTCTGATCTATGGCCTATTGCTCTTGCTGTGCGCGCTCGCCTACCTGCTTCTGGAGCAGGCGATCCTGCGCCGACGCCATGAGCACAGCTCGCTCGCTGAGGCCCTGGGGACAGGTTTCAAGGACAAGGCGTCGCTCGGGTTTTATGTGGCTGCGGCACTGATTGCGCTCTGGTTACCACTGCTCGCTGTCGCCATTTACGGGCTGGTTGCCCTACTCTGGCTGGTGCCTGACCGCCGCATCGAACGGGTCATGGCCGGTCTTGAGGCCTCACAAGCTCCGGGGACGGCGCATAATCAGAAAGCCGAAATAGCCAGCACAGATGCCGCCCAGGACGACGATAAGACCCTGGGGGTTCCACGCCTGTAGGGCGGCGCCTTCGAGGGCGGGCCCCCCCAGAAGTCCGAGGCAATAGGACATCACGAAGGCGGCGTTGGCGGTAGCCATGGAGGGCCCTGAAAAGCGCTCACCCAAAAGCGTCAAGGCCACCGAATATATGCCAAGTACAATGCCGCCCCACAGGATGAGGACGAGATAGAAGGTGACGGGATTGCCCACCGCAAGGGGGGTAAGCGCCGCGCCAACCACCCCGCAGCCGGCGCACAGTGCCAGTAGCCGTTCGCGGGCCATGTGATCGGCGAGCCAGCCGAGCGGAAATTGCAGGAGCAAGGCGCCCAAGGACAGGGCGGAGACCGCCAGCGCGGCATGGGCATCGCTGTAGCCCTGACGAGCGGCATAGACCGGAAGCAGGCCCGCCATGCCAACATCGATGGCACCGAACACGGCGGCGGCGGCGAAGGCGACCGGCGCGTCTTTGAGGATGCCAAAGACGGCACGATGACCGGCCTGTGCCTGGGTTTTGGGGGCGTGTCTGCGGGCAAGTGCGATGGGCACAGTCGCCGAAATCAGAAGCACGGCACCCGCGGCAAAGGGCGCCAGGCCTGTGGTGCCGATGAATTGCAGCACCAGAGGACCCAACGCATAGCTGCCGGTCAGGCAAACCGAATAGAGCGCCACGTAACGGCCGCGATTATGTTCATCGGCAATGGCGTTGATCCAGAATTCGGTCGCCACGAAAAGCCCGTTCAGGCTCGCGGACAGTACGAAGCGGATGGGAAACCAGGCCCACAGCGAGGCGACAAAATGGAGGCAAAGCAGGGCGCCAGCGGCAAATGTGAGTGCTGCAGTCATGAACTTGGCGGCGCCAAGCCGTGCAATCCCGGCTGGCATCAAGGGCGTAACCAGCAGCGCCGCCAGTCCACCGGTCGCGAGGTTCAAGCCATTGAGCGTGCCAGAAACGCCCATGTTTTCCATGGTTAGGCTCAAAAGCGGCAATGTGAGCCCCATGCCGATGCCGTAGACGCTGATGGTCAGAAGGATAGCGACGAGCCCGGTACGCGGTGCGCTCACAGGAAATCGACCTGGGCCTTGCCGTGATGGAAGCGGAAGAAAGGAATGGGGCGGCCATGCTCGCCAGAGGCCCGCGCTTCCACTTCATCCAGCATGCGCCTGGTGATGGAGGGTAAGTCGAGGTCGCGAGCTTCACCAAGCGTGACCCAGCAGGGAGTGAGCAGTTCATTGCTTTCTCGTGCGCGCTCGTGCGCAATGGCGCTGGCGTCCGCCATGAAGAAGCGGGCATCAAAGCGGCGGGTACGGTTGGGCGGCGTGATAGCTCTGCCGATGAAGTGCAGCTGCGACAGATCTGGTACCACGCCTTGCGCGAAGAAACGGGCCCAGCTGGGAGCGCGCGTGTGTGGCGCCACAGCCGCGCGTCGGCCGACGAGTATTCCGGTTTCTTCGAAGGTTTCGCGGATCGCAGCATGGGCAAGGCCGCGTCCCCTGGGACCCAGTTTCAGGGCCTCTGTGCTCCTGAGTTCACTGGCGGCGGTGAGCCGCAGATCGCAGAGGTCCATGCGGCCGCCAGGAAAGACATATTTTCCAGCCATGAATGCCATGTTGCCATGTCGCTGTCCCATCAGGACGCGCACGACGTTGTTGTCGCGGCGCACCAGAATCAACGTTGCAGCATCCTTGGGGCGCAGTCGCCTTTGAACGATCACCTCGTCCTTGTCGAACATGCTGGTAATCGGATCGGACTTGTTCATGCTCTCTTATCGCAGGAGGTTGGGTCCAAGGTCCAGCCGAACGCCGCGTCAAGATCGCGGACTGCGCGAAGTGGTCCGCTTTTTGCTCTTTGTCGGTCTTGCCTTAGGGGGGGCGGACCTGGGCGTGAGCCCAGGCCTTTCCTCGTCAGCGATGATCTCGAACCTCAGCCCGCCGGTCAGTGGTGCAGCCTCGACGAGGCGGACCACAACGCTTTCGCCCAGCCGGTAGGTCTTGCGACTGAGCTCGCCGACGAGGGCATGCTTGCGCTCGTCGTGACGAAAGTATTCGAGGCCGAGAGAGCGCACGGGAACGAGACCTTCGGCACCGGTTTCGGCGAGGCGTACAAAGAGGCCAAACCTGGTCACGCCGGTGATGCGGGCAGGGAAGGTGGCGCCAACGCGCTCCTCCATGAACGCCGCCACATAGCGATCGACCGAATCGCGCTCGGCTGCCATCGCTCTGCGTTCGGTCACGGAAATATGGTCCGCAATCTCTGCCAGGCGCGTGACCTCCGCATCGGCCAATCCGTCCTTGCCAAAATTGAGGGCGCGGATGAGACCTCTGTGGACAACCAGATCGGCGTAGCGGCGGATTGGTGAGGTAAAATGGGCATAGTGCGAGAGATTGAGCCCAAAATGTCCGATATTGTCGGGCGCGTAGATGGCCTGCGATTGGGTGCGTAAAATCACCTCATTGAGCACCGCTTCGTGGGGACCATTTCTGACCTGCTTCAAGATAAGATTGAAGGTGCCGGGCTTGACCACCTGACCCTTTGCAAAATTGATTCCGATGGTACGCAGATAATCAGCGAAAGCATAAAGCTTTTCGTGCGAAGGGACTTCGTGCACCCGATAGATGGGCGGTATGCGATGCTTCTCCAGCGTCTCGGCGGCGCAGACATTGGCGAGGATCATGAACTCTTCGATCAGGCGCATTGATTCCAGGCGCTCGCGGAACGCGATCGAACTGATCTTGCCGTCTGCCCCCAGCACGATGCGCCGCTCCGGCAGATCCAGATCAAGCGGATCGCGTTTATCGCGGGCGCGGGCAAGGCAGTGATAGCTCTGCCACAGCGCGCTCAAGGTTACCTTGAGCGTGTGGTCCAGACTGTCTGCCTTGCCCTCGAAGGCACGCTGGGCCTCGCCATAAGTCAGGGAGGCGGCGGATTTCATCAAGCCGCGGAAAAATTCGTGGCGCAGCTTTCGTCCCTCCGCATTAAAGGCCATGCGCACGGCAAGACAGGGGCGGTCAATGCCTTCGTGGAGGGAGCAGAGATCGGCAGACAATTTCTCCGGTAGCATGGGAACCACGCGGTCAGGAAAATATGCGGAATTGCCACGCCTGAAGGCCTCGCGATCGAGCGCGGAGCCGGGTTTGACATAGTGCGCAACATCCGCGATCGCTACCATTACCACATGACCACCGGAATTGCTGGGGTCGGGGTCGGGACCCGCCCACACAGCATCATCGTGATCGCGCGCGTCTTCCGGATCGATGGTGACGAAGGGAATGGTGCGCAGGTCCGTGCGTCCCTTCAGCCCCACTGACTTGGCACGGACAGCTTCGGCGAGGGCGTCTGGTGCAAACTCGGTCGGGATATTGTGGGCATGAATCGCGATGAGACTGACGGTTTTGGGTTCGCTCATCGAGCCCAGCCGTTCAACCACGCGCGCCCGTGGCGTGCCATGATCGCGTCCCGCCAGAGGTTCGGCCATCACAAGTTCATTGGAAGAGGCGCCGCCCGCATCTTGTTCGGCGACGATCAGCTCATATTTGCTTTTGCGATCGATGGGAGCGATACGACCGTGGCCGCGGGTCCCGGCATGATAGACGCCGAGCAGGCGGTGCACGCTCGCGCCCAGGCGCTTGATGAGACGCGCTTCATAGCCGTCTTCGGTTTCGTGCAGGCGTGCGAGAATGCGCTCGCCAATGCCGAGTGCCGGTCCCTGATCCTCACGACCCGGTATCACCAGAATGCGCGGGGCCGCGGTTTGCTGATCCCAGTGCTGCGGCCGGGCCAGCAATTCGCCATCTGCATCCTGGCCGACGATTTCCAGAACGCCTACGGGCGGCAGTTTGCCGGCCTTGAGATAGCGCTTGCCATTCCCGCGTGCGATGGCGCCGTCTGCTTCAAGTTCGCGCAAGATGTGTTTGAGCGCGATGCGCGCATTGCCTTTCAATCCCAGGTCGCGCGCGATTTCGCGTTTGCCATAAAGCGGATGCTGGCTGAGCAGCTCAACGACGCGCGCCTTATCGACAGGCGGTGAAGCACCATCCTTGCCTCTGCGCGCCAAGCTAACCTCCTGCTGCGGCCTTTTTGACTACGGTTTTGGTGCTGCGTTTGGCTCCCGCTGCCGTCTTGGCACGGGCCGTCTTCTTGGCCGCGGCCTTGTTCTTGGTGGTGGTTTTTTTGCCGGGATCCGGCTTTGTGCCGCGGGTGGTGGCAGGGGCAGGCGCTTTGGCGCGAGCTTTTTTGCGCGCGGGCGTACCTCCACTCTTGCCGGCTCGGGCATCGATCAGCGCAACAGCATCGCTGAGTTCGAGACTTAGGGGATCACTCTGCTTGGGAATGGTGGCGTTAACGGAGCCGTCGGTCACATAAGGCCCAAAGCGACCGCGCATAAGCTTGATGAGAGCTCCGGATTGCGGGTGTGCGCCCAGTTCTTTCAACGGTTCAGGTCCGCGTCGTGAAGGCGCGCGGGCTTTCTTCTCGGCCAGCAAGGTCACGGCACGGTTGAGGCCCACGGTGAAGACATCTTCGGCGCTTTCGAGCGAGGCAAATTGACCGTCGTGAACCACATAGGGGCCGAAGCGGCCGAAATTGGCCTTGATCTCTTTGCCTGTCTCAGGATGAGCCCCGACCTCACGCGGGAGTGCGAGCAATTTCAGCGCGTAGTCGAGATCCACGTCGCTGGTATCCACACCCTTGGGAATGCCGGCACGTTTGGGTTTGTCGCCGTCACCGCGCTGGACAAAGGGACCAAAGCGCCCCACGCGCAAGGTGATGAGTTCGTCGGTTTGCGGGTCGGTACCCAGTTCCTTCGGTTGGCCGTCGCCGGCTTCCTCAGCACTTTGTCCTAGCTGACGGGTGTAGCGGCATTGCGGGTAATTGGAGCAACCAACAAAGGCGCCGAATTTGCCCAATTTGAGTGAAAGCTCGCCGGACGCGCAGGAGGGGCAGCGGCGCGGATCCTCTCCCGGTTTTGAAGCCGGAAAAATGTGCGGGCCTAAAATCTCGTTGAGGGCGTGAATGACGTCCGAAATCTTGAGATCCTTGGTTTCGGCGATGGCAGCGGAAAAGCCAGTCCAGAAATCACGAAGCAAGGCTTTCCAGCCCAGTGTGCCGGCGGAGACCTCGTCTAGCTTTTCCTCAAGATCTGCGGTGAAGCTGTATTCGACATAGTGGCCGAAGAAACTGCTCAGAAAGCTGGTGACAAGCCGCCCCTTGTCTTCCGGAATGAAGCGGTTCTTGTCCATGCGCACATAGGCACGTTCCCGCAGCGTGGAGAGGATCGAGGCATAGGTTGAGGGGCGGCCAATGCCCAGCTCTTCCAGTTTGCGCACCAGACTGGCCTCGGAATATCGCGGTGGGGGTTCGGTAAAGTGCTGGGCCGGAAGAAGGCGTTCGATCTTTAGGCTCTCGCCCTCCTTGACGGGTGGAAGGCGGGAGCTGTCTTCATCGAGTTCATCGTCCTTGCCTTCCTGATAGAGCTTCAGGAAGCCATCAAACAGCGTCACCGAGCCACTTGCCCGCAGTAGGATCTTGCCATCCGCGCTGACGGCGTCGACGGTGGTACGTTCGAGTTCGGCCGACTCCATCTGACTGGCGACAGCCCGCTTCCAGATCAGTTCGTAGAGCTTGGCCTGGTCGGCATCGAGATGGCGGCGAACCTGTTCTGGCAGGCGGCCAAAACTCGTCGGGCGGATTGCCTCGTGAGCTTCCTGGGCATTCTTGGCTTTTGAGGTATAGACCCGCGGGGCCTTGGGCTGATAGCGCTCGCCATAGTTGCGGGCAATGAAGGTGCGGGCTTCGGCAATGGCTTCACCGGCCATCTGCACGCCGTCAGTCCGCATATAGGTGATGAGGCCGACGGTTTCGCCGTCCAAATCGACACCCTCATAGAGAGCCTGAGCAATCTGCATCGTACGTTTGGCAGCAAACCCGAGCTTGCGTGAGGCTTCCATCTGCAAGGTGGAGGTGATGAATGGCGGTGCCGGATGGCGCTTCACGGGTTTGCGCTCAACACTGCCAACCGCAAAGCGCTGGGCGTTAATGGCGCTTACCGCCGCCTCGGCTTCCGCTTGCGAGCTGAGGCCAAGCCGCTCGAGCTTCTTGCCGTCCAGATGGGTGAGGTGGGCGGTGAAGGAACCGGCCGTTGCCAGCATTTCGGCGTCAACAGTCCAGTATTCCTGTGACCTGAATGCTTCGATTTCAGCTTCACGCTCACAGATCAGTCGCAATGCCACCGACTGCACGCGCCCTGCCGAACGGGCACCCGGCAGCTTGCGCCACAGCACGGGCGACAGATTGAAGCCGACCAGGTAGTCGAGCGCCCTGCGGGCGAGATAGGCATCGACCAGTTCCTCGTTGATCTGCCGCGGGTGGGCAATCGCCTCGAGGACGGCGGATTTGGTGATGGCGTTGAAGACGACGCGTTCGACTGGCTTGTCCTTCAACGCATGGCGAGATCTTAGGACCTCGAGCACATGCCAGGAAATGGCCTCGCCCTCGCGATCCGGGTCGGTGGCGAGGATAAGCTTGTCGGCAGACTTGACGGCGTCAGCGATGTCCTTGATCCGCTTCTGCGCCCGGCTGTCGACTTCCCAGCTCATGGCGAAGTCTTCGTCCGGTCGCACCGAGCCATCCTTGGCTGGCAAATCGCGGATATGCCCGAAGCTGGCCAGGACTTTGTATCCCGAACCCAGGTATTTGTTGATGGTCTTGGCCTTGGCCGGAGATTCGACGACGAGGAGGTTCATACGTGATCAGTGACAGGTCCAGCCAGCCGGTTAGGCAGGCAGGAGGGTGGTTTGGGGAGCGGGACACTGTGCGAAGCGGCAGAGGGGTGTCAACGGCCAGTGCGCGAGATCCCTATACCATGAGTAGAAGAATTTCGCACTCTTACTATAAATACAACTTAAAGTAGTAAATTCTCGACCGATCCCAAGGCTGTTCCTGAGAGTGAAAATCCGCCGCGCCACCTCTTTTCCGGCCCTGGGTCGATGCGGCCAGCGCGTTCTATGGGCCCTGCGTCAGGGCGTCACAGATGATGCCTCGGGAGGGTGAGCGGACACGGCGTGGTGTGTAACCCCAGCTGCCATGTGCAGGACGATTGCGGCCGCTCTGCCTTTTTGCCATTGTCCGGAGCAATGCGGTGCACACCCGATTTGGAGGCAGACGATGACGACCGGCACTGAAGCCTATCTTGTGATGGTGGTACTGGGCTTTGTGAGCTTCATGGGCGTGCTGCTTTACGCCTCTTTCAAATCGCCCGGAAAAAGCGGCGACGATCGCTAGGTTTTGTGTCCACCGATGCGTGGCTCCGTGCCGCGCAGCAGCCGTGCAATGTTGCCGCGGTGCATGAACCAGATCAGCATCGCTACGGCCACGGCGAATCCGGCGTCCGGGTTCCGGCCAAAGACAAGCATGTAGGCAGGTGTCAGCGCCGTGGCGACGAGTCCTGAAAGCGATGAAATGCGTATGGCGAACGCGATTGCCAGCCAGGTTGCTGCGGCCATAAGACCAACCGGCCAGAACAGGGCGAACATGACCCCAAAAAAGGTCGAGATCCCCTTTCCGCCCTTAAAGCCGAGCCACAGCGGGAATATGTGACCGAGGAGCGCGGCAAATCCGGCCACGAGTTCAGCCAGGTGCCCCCATCCTGCCCGCATGACCAATACCGCCGCAGCACCCTTCAGGGCATCGCAGAGAAAGGTTGCGGCGGCCGCCCACTTCTTGCCGGTGCGAAGAACATTGGTGGCGCCAATATTACCCGAACCGATGTTGCGTACATCCCCGGCGCCCGCCAGGCGCGCGAACAGCAGGCCGAAGGGTATCGAGCCCAAAGCGTAGCCGATGGCTACCGCCGCGACGAGTCCTGGCACAGGGTGTAAGAAAAAGCCTGCGATCGCCATCAATCCGCTCTCCTGCGGTCAAAGACCTTATTCCCGTTGACGAAAGTCATCTCCGCCAAGCCCTGCAGGCGCCGCCCATCAAACGGGGTGTTGCGTGCGCGCGAGCGCAGCTGATGTGAGTCGACGACCCAAGGCCGATCGGGATCGAGTAGGACGAGATCGGCGGGCGCGCCGCGGGCGAGCCGGCCTCCACCCAGACCGAGCAGCTTTGCCGGTGCGGACGTAACAGTGTGAAGCGCCCGTGGAAGGCTCATCTGTCCATCGTGATAAAGCGCCAGCACAGCGGGCAGCAGGGTTTCAAGGCCAACACCACCAAAGGCTGCCTGGCCGAAGGGCAGGCGCTTGGTATCGGCAGCTTGAGGGTCGTGGCTGGAAACAACGACATCAATGATGCCCTGCGCTACGCCTTCAACCATAGCCGCCCGGTCCGCTTCGCTGCGCAAGGGCGGCTTGACTTTGCGGAATGTCTGATAGGCACCGATGTCGAGTTCATTGAGCGCCAGATGATGGGCCGAGACCCCGCAGGTGATGGGAAGTCCGCGGCTCTTGGCATTGGCGACCGCCTCGAGTGAGGCGCGGGTCGAGATCTGACCAAAATGATAACGAACGCCTGTGAGCTCAACGAGGCGGATGTCGCGCTCGACAATCATGGTTTCCGCCATGGCCGGAGCGGCCGGAAGTCCGAGGCGGGTGGCAAATTCGCCTTCGGTTACCGCTGCGCCGAAGGAAAGGTCGGGATCTTCGGCATGACCGATGACCAGCACGTCAAAATTCGCAGCATAGGCGAGCGCACGACGCAGGACCCGGGTATTGGCAATCGTGGTATCGGCATCGGTAAAGGCGAGAGCCCCGGCTTCACGCAACAGGCCGATTTCAGTCATGGTCTCGCCGGCCAGATGACGGGTCAGTGCCGCAGTCGGCATCACCCGCACACAGGCCGTTGCTGCCGCCCGTCTTTTCAAAAAATCTACCAGGGAGGGCTCGTCGATCACCGGCTGGGTCTTCGGCATCACCACAATCGTGGTCACACCGCCGGCGGCGGCCGCATCACTTGCCGACTGCAGGGTTTCGCGGTGCTCGCTGCCGGGCTCGCCGGTAAACACGCGCATGTCGATCAGTCCGGGCGCCAGAGCCTTCCCGCCGCAATCGATCTGATCGCAGCTTTCCAACTGCGCCGAGGCAAAGGCCGGCCCGAAATCCGCGATCTGCCCGTCAGCGACCAGCAGCCCTCCGTGCGTGTCATACCCGCTTTCCGGATCGATCAGTCGGGCATTGGTGAAAACGATGCGGGCGCTCATGCTGCATTACCCCGGTATCGTTTCAGGCCATTGGCGAGTGCATCGAGCACCGCCATGCGTATGGCGACCCCCATTTCAACCTGTTCCTGGATGAGACTGACTGCGACATCGTCAGCTATGTCCGAGTCGATCTCCACGCCGCGGTTCATGGGCCCGGGATGCATCACGAGCGCGCCGGGTTTGGCGTAACCGAGCTTTTGGCGATCCAGACCGAAAAAGCGGAAATACTCTCGGGTCGATGGCACGAATGCGCCTTCCATACGCTCCAATTGTAACCGCAGCATCATCACGATGTCCGCGCCAGCAAGCCCCTCGCGCATGTCCGAACAAATCTCGATGCCAAAACGTTCCGCATCTGCGGGCAACAATGTGCGCGGCGCAATGATGCGAACGCGGGCGCCGAGTTTTGACAGCAAGTGGATATTGGACCGGGCAACGCGGCTGTGCAGTACATCTCCGCAAATTGCAACGACAAGTCCTTCAAACCCTCCACAGTGTCGACGGATGGTGAGGGCGTCGAGCAAAGCCTGGGTGGGATGCTCATGGGCGCCGTCACCGGCATTGACAACACAGCAGTCAAGTTTGTGGGAAAGCAGTTCGGCGGCACCTGAATCCTGATGACGTACGATCAGGATATCGGGCTGCATGGCATTGAGCGTGGTTGCGGTGTCGAGGAGAGTTTCACCTTTACTGACCGATGAGGTTCGCACCGCCATGTTGAGTACGTCCGCACCCAGGCGCTTGCCGGCCAGTTCAAAGGAACTCTGTGTGCGCGTTGATGCCTCGAAAAAAAGATTGATGAGCGTCAATCCTTTAAGCACCGCACCTTTCTTGTCGGTGGAGCGGTTGAGGGCGACATAGCCCTCAGCACAATCAAGCAGAGCTTCGATTTCGGCAACCGAAAGCTGCTCGGCGCCAAGCAAGTGGCGGGATGACAGGGAAGGGCGTTCTGCGTTCATCTGTGCATCGGCTTATAGGCGGCCTCCGGAGGCTGGGCAAGCGTCAGCCCAGAAGCCAGATGGCGAGGGGCATGGTGAACAGCGCGGCGACCGTCATGACACTGATCAGATTGGCCATCAGTACCGAATCGCCGCCGAGCTGGCGTGTCAGGATATAGGCATTAGTGGCGGTGGGGACAGCCCCGGCAACGACGGCCACGGTGCGGGCTGGACCCTGCACATTATATAATACGCAGAAGCTGGCCATCAGTACAGGCATCACAAGGAGCTTGAGTGTGCCGACGAGGAGGAGCAGAGCGGGGCGGGCGCGCAGGTGTGAGAAGCTGAGGGCGGCGCCGACGGTGAACAGTCCGAGGACGAGGGCGGTGCGACCCAGCAAGGTTAGTGTCGTACCGATGACCGAAGGCACGGGTAGGCCCGCGAGCTGCCACAGCGCGCCGGCAAGGCAGGCAAGGATCAGGGGATTGCGCGCCATCGCCTTGATGGCAAGGCTGAAGCTGCGGTCGGCGCCGGCGTGCCGGGACAGCACATAGACCGAAAGTGTGTTGACGACCGGTATGATCGCGACGAAGGCGACGGCGGCAAGTGTGATGCCGGTGCGGCCATAAAGCTGCTTGAGCAGAACGATGGCGACAAAGCTGTTCCACCTGATCGCGCCGAGATAGGCGCTCGAATAAGCCTGGCCATCAAGACGTATGAAGCGGGGCACAAGCGCAAGAATGCACGCCATGACGGCGATCGCACTCAAAAGCGCCGCCGCCAGTGGCCAGACATGGAAGCCACGAAAATCTGCCTGTGCCAGAGACTGAAACAGGAATGCCGGAAAAAACACGTAATAGGTGGAGCGCTCCATGCCCCGCCACGTCGCCTCTGGCAGAAACTTGGTGCGATGTAGAACTGCGGCGATGGCTATCAGAAAAACCACCGGCGTCAGGGCCGTAAGGACTGCGCTCATGGGGTGTGGCGCATGGCGTCCAGCGCTCCTTGCAGAATGTATGCGGCCGCCATTTTGTCTACGACCTCCCGGCGGCGCTGGCGGCTTGTATCCGCCGCAATCAGCGTTCGTGTCACCGCGGCGGTTGACAGGCGCTCGTCCCAGAGCAGAAGCGGCAAGGGACAGCGCGCGGCAAAATTGCGCGCAAAGGCACGAGCCGCCTGCGCCGCCGGCCCGCTCGATCCGTCCATATTGAGGGGCAGGCCTATGACCACTCCACCCACCTCTTCGCGCGCAATCAGCTGTTCGATCTCCGCCGCGTTGGTGGAAAATTTGCTCCGCTTGAGGTTGGTACGGGCGGAGGCTATCAGGCGCAGATTGTCGGAGAGGGCAAGGCCAATGGTCTTTTCACCCAGATCCAGTCCGATGAGGCGGGCAATTTGGGGAAGGGCGGATTTGAACTCCGCAACAGTACTGAAAATCATCGCTTGCGGACCGCGTGCGCCAGAAAGCCCACCCACGCTATGCCACAGCTGGACCTAAAGACCAAATGCAAGATGGGGTGATGGAAGCAGGTTACAGGTGGCGCTGCAGACAACACCGTGCGGGCTTAGTTACGGGTAGCGATCTCAATACGGTTGCCGGCAGGATCGCGCAGGAAAAAGCGCGTCAAGCCCTCGGTACGACTCTCTTCCTCGATGACAAGACCGGCCAGCTGCGCGGCGTGTCTGGCTGCTGCGAGGTCCTCCGTCAGAAGACAGACATGGCGCTTGGACTTGGGCAAGGGGCCGGTGTCTGGATCCAGACCAATATGCAGCTGGAGCGTACCGACCTGGAACCAGGCACCGCCCCGTGCCTGCAGTTCGGCAGGCTTGGAAACAGGGGTCAGTCCTAGGATGTCGCGGTAGAATGCGATTGTCTCTCTTTCCACCGCACGCGGCGCTGCAATCTGCACATGGTCGATGCCGGTGATAGCAAATCCCATAGTCACCTCTTAGGATCCTACGCCCATCGCTTGCCAGCCCGCCCCATTGGTTGGTAGCAAGAGCCGCATCCTAGCACAGAGACTGCCCCATGTCCGTCGATCGAAAGACCGTGTTGCGCGTCGCCCGGCTCGCCCGGATCGCCCTTGAGGAGAATCGGATCGACCCCATGGTGATGGAACTCAACACGATCCTGGGGTGGGTCGAACAACTCCAGGAGGTGGATGTTTCCGAGATCGCGCCGCTCACCTCGGTCGTCGCCCAGCGCCTGAAGATGCGGGAAGACGAGGTCACGGCAGGCGGTGATGCTGCAGCTATAACCGCCAACGCCCCGCTCGTAGAGGATCACTTCTATGTGGTTCCAAAGGTAGTTGAATAACTATGGGCGAGGAGACGATCGCCGTTGAAAGCCCGTTGTCGGATGAAGTTCGGGGTCTGATCCGCGCCCTGAATGATGTGCTTTTGGCGCTGACCCCACCGGAGCATTGCTACCATATGACTGCCGAGGAAATGGCGCAGTCCCATACCTCAGTCTTTGTGGCGCGCATTGCGGGCCGGGCAGTCGCTATAGGGGCTCTGCGCCGTCATGGGCTGGTTGGCGAGGTCAAGCGCATGTACACCCAGCCCTCCTGTCAGGGACGTGGTATTGGGGGGCGCATTCTTATGCAGATAGAGACCCTCGCCCGGCGGGAAGGATTGCGCCGACTGGTACTGGAAACCGGGGATAGGCATCCGGCGGCATGGCGGGTTTACGAACGTGCGGGTTTTAGCCGCTGCCCGCCCGTACTTGATTATCCAGCCTCATCTTGGTCCGTTTTTTATGAAAAGGGGCTCGCTCGCGAGCCGATTGCAACATGACAGATCTCACGTCGCTGACGCTCGCAGATGCACGCACAGCATTGCTGGAGAAGCGCTTTTCGTCGATGGAGCTGACGGGCGCATTGCTGTCCGCGATTGAAGCGGCGCGCCCGCTCAATGCCTTTGTCACCCAAACGCCGGAACGGGCTCTTGCCATGGCAGCCGAAAGCGATGCCCGCCTGGCGCGCGGAGAGGCGCGATCCCTTGAGGGTCTGCCGCTGGCGATCAAGGATCTGTTTTGCACAAAGGGTGTACGGACCACCGCTGGCAGCCGCATTCTTGAGACTTTTGTACCTCCATACGAATCCACGGTTACGCAGAACCTGTGGGACGCTGGCGCCGTCCTCCTGGGCAAGACCAACATGGATGAGTTCGCAATGGGCTCATCCAACGAAACCTCCTATTTTGGTCCCGTAGCCAATCCCTGGCGCGCAGACGGTTCCAATCAGAATTTGGTTCCGGGTGGATCTTCGGGAGGGTCGGCAAGCGCGGTGGCCGCCGATCTGTGTCTGGCCGCAACCGGTACCGATACCGGTGGCTCGATCCGCCAGCCCGCGGCGGTTACCGGAACGGTTGGCCTTAAGCCGACTTATGGCCGCTGTTCACGTTGGGGGATTATTGCCTTTGCCTCCTCGCTTGATCAGGCAGGGCCGATGACCAAGACAGTCCGCGACGCGGCCATTCTCTTGCGCCATATGGCCAGCATCGATCCGCTGGATTCAACCAGCGTTGATGTCCCCGTACCCAATTACGAGGACATCGTTGATGCAGGAGTGAAGGGGCTGCGCATTGGCATTCCGAAGGAATATCGCGTCGATGGTGCGCCGCCCGAGATCGATGCGCTCTGGCAGAAGGGGGCTGACTGGCTGCGTGCCCAGGGCGCAGAAATTGTAGAGATCAGCCTGCCCTTTACCAAATACGCATTGCCGGCCTATTACATCGTTGCTCCCGCTGAGGCGTCGTCGAACCTGGCGCGCTATGATGGCGTTCGCTATGGCCATCGCGCGCGTGATGTCAGGGACATTGGCGAGCTTTATGAACGCAGCCGTGGTGAAGGTTTCGGCCAGGAGGTACGCCGGCGTATACTGATCGGCACCTACGTGCTGTCGGCCGGCTACTATGATGCCTACTACGCACGTGCGCAGAAGGTGCGCACGTTGATCGCGCGGGACTTCGATGCGGCGTTTGCGCATTGCGATGCGCTTCTGACCCCGGCAACTCCAGGCCCGGCGTTTGCACTGGGAGAGAAGACCCAGGACCCCGTATCCATGTACCTCAATGACATCTTTACCGTCACGGTGAACATGGCCGGACTACCGGCACTGTCGGTTCCTGCCGGGCTCACGATGGGCGGCTTGCCTTTGGGGCTGCAGGTTATCGGTAAGGCATTTGACGAAGCAATGGTATTGCGCATCGGCCGGGCATTGGAGCTGGCCGCGCAGTTCCGCGTGAAACCCAAGGCATGGTGGCTCTCATGAATGCGCCGGCAAAATCTTCGAAATACATTCGTGGGGAAAGCGGCGATTGGGAAGTCGTGATTGGCTTGGAGGTCCACGCCCAGGTTGTCTCGAAGGCGAAGCTCTTTTCCGGGGCCGCGACCGACTTCGGTGCGCCCCCCAATAGCCAGGTGAGCTTTGTTGATGCGGGCATGCCGGGGATGCTGCCGGTGATCAACCGGCGCTGTGTTGAACAGGCTATCCGCACAGGACTTGGCCTCAGGGCCAAGATCAACCGGGTATCGGTGTTCGACCGCAAGAACTATTTCTATCCTGACCTTCCGAGCGGCTATCAGATTTCCCAGTACAAGCAGCCTATTGTTGGTGAAGGTGAGGTCATCATCGACCTGCCGGGTGGCGAAACTGCAACGGTGGGGATCGAGCGTCTTCATCTTGAGCAGGATGCGGGCAAATCCCTCCACGACCAGCACGCCGACTATTCCTACGTCGATCTGAACCGCGCCGGCGTGGCACTGATGGAGATCGTCAGCCGACCGGATATGCGCTGTGCCGATGAGGCGGTGGCGTATCTGAAGAAGTTGCGGGCGATCCTGCGCTATCTGGGAACCTGTGACGGCAATATGGAGGAAGGTTCCCTGCGCGCTGACGTGAATGTCTCGGTGCGCAGGCCCGGTGCTGAACTCGGAACACGCTGTGAAATCAAGAACGTAAACTCCCTGCGCTTCATCGCCCAGGCGATCGAATATGAGTCCCGGCGCCAGATCGAGATTGTGGAAAGCGGCGGTAAGGTGAAGCAAGAAACGCGCCTCTTTGACTCCCGTGCAGGTGAAACCCGCAGCATGCGCTCCAAGGAAGAGGCACACGATTATCGCTACTTCCCGGATCCGGATCTGTTGCCGCTGGAGCTTGATGCGGCTTGGATCAAGGCCATTGAAGCCTCGCTACCGGAGCTGCCTGACGAGAAAAAAGCTAGATTCATCAAGGACTATGGGCTGTCCGCATATGATGCGGGGGTGATCGTGGCGGAACGTGAACTGGCGGATTATTACGAAGCCATGGCCCGCGGCGCTGATGCGAAGCTCGCTGCCAACTGGCTCAACAACGAAATCCTGGGTCGGCTCAACAAGCAGGGGCTGTCGATTGGCGATTGTCCGGTGTCCGCCGAGGCCAATCATGCGATCATCGCCATGACCAGCGATGGCACGATCTCCGGCAAGATCGCCAAAGACCTCCTCGACATTGTGTGGAGCGAAGGAGGTGATCCGCGCGCGGTGGTTGAGGCGCGAGCTCTGCGTCAGGTGACCGACACACGCGCGATCGAAGAGGCGGTGGAGCGTGTCATCGCCGCAAATCCGGACAAGGTCGCGCAGGCTAAAGCGAAGCCGAAATTGGCCGGCTGGTTCGTCGGTCAGGTGATGAAAGAGACGGGCGGAAAGGCCAATCCGCAGGCCGTCAATGCCGTCCTGAAGGCGCGACTCGAATTGCCTGAAGAGGGGTGATTCGCACATTTGCAAGCCACAATGGGGCGCGGACGCTCTCTCGCGCAAATTTGCTCAGTACACTGAGTAGTGCATAAAATGCAGAAAAATAGGGCTTTTTGTGAAGTCTGGACTTGACAGCCATTCGACGCAGGCGGGGGAGTATTGCTTCGTTAAGCCAAGACACTCATATTCTTGGTGTTTTGGGGAAGGCAACATCGCGACCCCAAACTTACGAGGAGTCGTCACATGCCAATGACTGCCAAGAAAAAGCCCGCCAAGCGCGCGGCCAAGAAGGCCACCAAGAAGTCTGTCGTCCGCCGTGCGGCGGCGAAGGGCGCGGCCCGCAAGACTGCCAAGCGCAAAGTCGCCAAGAAGCGGGTGGCCAAGCGCAAGGTTGCCAAGAAAACCACTCGCAAGGCAGCAAAGAAGAAAACCGCCAAACGCAAAACCGCCCGTAAGGCGGCCAAGCGTGGTGGCAGAAAAGCTGCCAAGAAGGCGTCCAAGAAGGCCGGCAAGCGCAAGACCGCCAAGCGCGCGGGCAAGCGTAGAGCCAAGGCTGCTCCGGTCGTCGCCGCTCCGGTGATGTGAGACGGAGTTCTAGTCAAGGCACGGGCCGCGGTCAGCAAGGGCAGGAGCTAGGTCTCTTCCCCGCTACCGCGGCCCCGCCCTACCGGGACCGCGCGCGTCCGGATTGTCTGCTAAGGAAAACAGATTTATCGCCCCTGGTCATTTCAGGTTCTGTTCCGCCCCTCGCGGTAAAGTGCGCTCCCCTTGTCCATCACCGCTCGCATTGCTTGCTTCCGAGCCATGGACTGAGATGGCCATCCCAGCAGAGTTCTGACTTGCTAAGGCATCCCGGCAGCTCGTCGTGAACAGGATGTCCTGGCTTTGGCGACGGATACATTTTCGCCAGGCAGCCTGCTGTGCCCAGCGTCTGTGCGTTGCCTCCATGTGCGCCTGTCCGCGCCAGGCGATCAATCTTACGGTGCTGTCTTCACCAGGAACCTGTTTACCCTTTGGCAACCATCTTATTAACTTCTCTTTAGCCGATCGGCGCCAAGATTTCGGTGTGGGTGCGGCAGTGGCGTCGCACGAGCCAGCAGGGGTTAGACATGTCGTGCGTCGATTACGATACGCTCGTACAGTTTGAGGCCGATGCTAATAAGGGGCGCGCGGATGCGCTCTACAATCTCGGCCTAGCATATTCGACAGGGCAGGGGGTGGGCGTGGATTTCGTCACCGCCCACAAATGGTTCAATCTGGCGGCAATGAAGGGCAGCGAAGTCGCCAAGAACTGGCGCGCGCAGCTTGCCGCGGAAATGAGCTCTGGACAGATAGCAGAAGCTCTGCGCCTGGCGCGGGAATGGTTGTCACTGCATTGAGCCGTCGGGCTTAGGCCTCATGGTGGGTGTGCTCACGGCTGCGGAAGGGTTCGCGTCGGCGCTGACCGAGGCAGTCTGAGCATGGGTGATGTTGGCGGCCTCCCTGGGCCGCGCTTTGGGTACCGGAACATCGAGGGCCTGGGAGAGCGACGGCAAAGGTCTTTGCTGGGGCGGCAGGCTGGGGCGATAAAGATCCGCCAAAATCCGCAAGGGTTCGCTCTTGCCGGTCAAGCGGTCGCGATAGATCTCCGTATTTTCGAGCACCCTCTGGACGTAGTTTCGGGTTTCGGCGAACGGGATCATCTCAATCCAATCGATGGGATTGACCGCCGAGGTGCGCGGGTCACCAAAAAAATTGATCCAGCGACGCACATTGCCGTCTCCGGCATTGTAGCCGGCTGCAGCAAGAATATAGGACCCGTTCCATGCGCGCAGATTCTGCGCAAGCTCGGTCATGCCGAGTTCCAGATTGTAGTTTTGATCTTGGGTCAATTCCGCGGGACGGAACGGCACCCCAAGCTGCGCTGCCAGCTGCTGTGCCGAGGATGGCATGACCTGCATCAGCCCGCGCGCACCGGCACTCGACACGGCGGTGGCATCGAATTCGGTTTCCTGGCGGATCAGTGCCAGGACCAGCGCGTCCGTCGGTGCCGAGCCCGGCCCACGGTAGCGCGGCAGGGCAATGACCGGATGGCTGAATGCCGGCAGCTCGATACCGCGATAGCTGGCAAATTGCGCCGCCTGTACGGCTGCGTCGCGATATCCGAGATGAACCAGATCGCTGGCCAGTCGCGCGACAAAGGAGGGATTGGGATGAAGCTTGACGTCATGCTCGGCAAAGATTCGCACGAAGCGTCCCGCATGTAGCTGGGCGAGGATATGAATGGCGCGCGTCATTTTCTCCCCGTCATAGCTCGCGCCAATACTGGCCGGATCGGATTTGCTACGCGGCAGGATGAGGTCGGCGTTGGGATCCAGACGGGCCAACGCCAACTGTCCATAGAACGTGTCGGGATGGGCCGCAGCACGGTGATAGGCGCGCACCGCCGCGAGCAGTTCCCCTTTCGCCTCGTAGGCCCGTCCCATCCAGTAATAGGCCCGAGCCAGGCTGATGGGCATCGACACCCCGTCGGCCAGAAGCTTGAAATGGCGCAGCGCCGTGCTGGGATCATGCAAAAAGCGCAACGCCAGCCAGCCGGCAAGGAATTGTGATTGGGCAAACGCATCGCCGCTCTTCAGTCCGGCTTCAGCTGCCAGACGATAGGCCAGGCGGTATCGGTGCAATTCCATGGCATCGCGGGCGGCAAGCGCCAGATTGCTCCACCACGCGGAGGGATCGATCTTGACCAGGCCGCGCAAGTCTGCGCTCAGCAGTGCATCCGCGACCGCGGACTTGTTGCCACGGGCGCGCAATACGCGCGCGTGGCCCAGCACCAGGCCAGGATTACTGCGCCAGGCATAGGGCAGGCGGTAATAGAGGTGCTCCGCAAATGCGGGCGTGGTCTGAAATGCCAATCTAACAATGGCGATGCGCTGGTCCTTGCGATCGACGCGGTGCATCTGGCGGCGCGCGGCCGCCACATCATTGTGCCAGATGAGAAAGTTGAGCCGTTCGCGCTGCACATTTTGGGTCAGGATGGCGCGGCACTGTTTCAGAACCTGGTGCTCCTCATCGGGGGTAAATGCGCCCTCGATCCAGCCCTTGCGAATGAGCTGGCGACCCTCTTCGCGCTCACCCGACGCCAGCAGAGCGACCCCCAGCCGGATCATGCCTATCCCCGTCTGCGGCTTGCGGTCGCCAAACCAGGCGATGACCTGCTTTGGCGGCAGGTTGGCGGGCATGGCGTGCTCAGCCCGGCGATAGAGGACCGAGCGCAGGGGCCAATTTGGATTACGCTTTAGAAAGGCGTTGATCTCGTCGAAGTTTGCTTGCGAACGTGGCGAGAGGTCGTAGCGCCAGAGCACCAAATCACGGGCCAGGGGGTTGCGACCCTGATCTGCCAGTCCCTTGGCCGCCTCCCAGTCGTCATGGTCCGCCGCATCAAAGGCCCGGCGGTAGATTTCGAGCTCAAAAGGGGACAGCCGCGCCGGATCGACCTCGGTGCGTGCACTCGGTGTCGGAGGCAGGGCTTTGGCCAGCGCGGGCACAAAAAGGGCAAGCGTAGCGACAGCAGCCAAAAACGCGGCGCGGGGCGCAATCATCGACGGAACCTGTTTGAGATCGGTGATGGGCCACATCACCCTCCTAACGATACTAAACCAGCCCGTTGGCCATGGCCAGAGCAAGTCGAACCGGTGACTTGCCGGATCGCATCTTGAAACCTATTTTGTGGATCCAGCAGCGAACAATGGAACAGCAAATGCGCGATCTGCGCGAACGCATTAAAGGATCCATACCGGCCCTTATCACGCCGATGACCAATGGCGCCGTCGACCATGGGGCGCTGCGTCGCTTCGTGTCCTGGCAGATTGCCCAGGGCAGCCATGCGCTGGTGCCAGCAGGGACCACAGGGGAATCGGCAACATTATCGTTCGACGAGCATAAGCAGGTCGTAGAGATTTGTGTCGAAGAGGCCAATGGCCGGGTGGCGGTGATCGCCGGTGCCGGCTCTAACTCGACCGCGGAGGCGATCGAGCTGACCCGACATGCCAAAGCCGTTGGTGCCGATGCGGTGCTGTCGGTCGCGCCCTATTACAACAAGCCCTCGCAGGAAGGGCTTTACCGCCATTTTGCTGCGATCGCCGAAGCCGTGGACATCCCGATCCTGCTCTACAATATCCCTGGACGATCGATCGTGGATATTTCCGTGGAGACCATGGCCCGCCTGGCGCGCATCGCAAATATCATTGGGGTCAAGGATGCGACAAGCAATCTGGCCCGTCCCAGCCGCGAGCGACTCGCCTGCGGCTCCTCCTGGCGGCTCATTTCTGGTGAGGATGCGACGACTTTGGGGTATATGGCCCATGGCGGACATGGCTGTATCTCGGTTACCGCCAATGTCGCACCTCAATTGTGTGCGCAATTTCAGGAGGCATGTCTGCGCGGCGATTTTACCGCCGCGCGCGCGCTTCAGGATCGTCTTATCGCGCTGCATGACGCCATGTTCTGTGAACCCAGTCCGGCGCCGGCGAAATTTGGTGCCTCCTTGCTTGGGTTGTGCAGTGACGAGGTGCGCCTTCCCATCATCCCCCTCAGTGAAGCTGGGCAGGCGAAGGTACGGCAGGCGATGGAGGGCGCGGGACTCCTATAATGGCTAAAAGCAAGGACGATGGGCGCAAGGTTGTCGCCGAAAATCGAAAGGCGCGCTATTCCTATGCCATCAGTGACACTCTGGAAGCCGGAATAAGCCTCCTCGGATCTGAGGTAAAAAGCCTGCGCTCGGGCAAGGCAACCATTGCCGAAAGCTATGCCCAGGCCAAGGATGGCAATGTCCTCCTCATCAACGCCAACATTCCGGAATACGGGAAGGCCAACCGCTTCAATCACGAACCAAAGCGTGTACGCAAATTGCTGCTGCATAAGCGTGAGAGTGCCCGGCTCGCGCAGGCAACCCAGCGCGAAGGCATGACCCTCATTCCTCTGCGCCTGTATTTTACGCCGAAGGGCATTGCCAAGCTTGAACTCGGAATCGCCAAGGGCAAAAAACTGCACGACAAGCGCGAGACCGAGAAGCAGCGCGATTGGACGCGACAAAAAGCCCGTCTGATGCGCGACCGAGGCTAGGTGATGCACTTGGGAAGCGGTGGGGTTTATCGACAGGGTTTTGCGCGACCATGGCGCTCCTGACAGGCCACTAAATCGGGTAGCCATGTTTGCGTGTGACACTGGAGCGAACTCCAGTAGATGGTCTTAAAAAGGGAAGGAGCGTGCTTGTGGCCTGGTTATTTTCCTCAGCAGCACGAGCCTTGGCTGAAGGCGGCCCCTTCCAATTGGGCTTGTCGCGGCTTAGGAACATTACGTCGAGGCACGGACGCTTTATAGCTGTGGACCGGCCACACAGGCTTGGACGACGCTCGCCAGCGATCCCAAGAGATGCTCCATCCTGGCAGTCAATCCGGAGCAGGGGCTTTGAGGAGTGCGGATGGGATGAGTGAGGATGACATTCCGGAACCGGCCGCGCGCGAAAAGCTACTACGCGCGAAGGAGAAATGGGCGGACGAAGGTCGGCTGCTGACCGGTCGGCCTGATCTTGGTCGCGTCAACCGGTTGCCTCCCGGGCAGCGGTTGGTCACCAACTGGCCGGTACTTGATCTTGGGGCACAGCCGGCAATCTCCCCGGAGCGCTGGCGGTTACGCGTGGGGGGGCTGGTTGATGCGCCTCTGATCCTCAATCTCGAGCAGTTCCTGCAGCTTCCGCAAAGCGAGATGGTCAGCGACATTCATTGCGTTACAGCTTGGAGCCGCTATGACAACCATTGGCAGGGCGTTGCCACACAAACCTTGCTTGCGCTCGTAAAGCCCAAACCTGAGGCCCGTTACGTGCTTTTTCAGTCCTATGATGGCTATACCACAAATGTCGCCCTCGAGGTGTTTGCCGCCGATAACGCACTTCTGGCCCATCACTGGGAAGGTGTGCCGCTGAGCCGCGAACACGGCGGTCCGGTGCGCGTCGTCATTCCGGACTGGTATTTCTGGAAGAGCCCGAAATGGGTGACCCGGATAGAATTTTCAGCGCAGGATAGGCCGGGCTTTTGGGAAGTCCGCGGCTATCACAATGAAGGCGACCCCTGGAAGGAAGAGCGCTACAGCTGACGGCCTCACCGTCTTTGGTTGCGCTGGGGCACCTGCGTTGTTGCGGCAAGTCTTATTGCGCGCGCGCCGTCATGGCGGCGTGCCGGGCGGTTTCCACAGCGCGGTCGAACATCTCAGCGGTTAGCACGCCTGTGTTGGTGTTGTAACGGGAGCAGTGATAGCTCGATACCAAAGTAAATTTTCCGGCTCGATAACATGCGCCATGCCGGAACGGGTAATCCTTCAGTTTCAGTTCGAGCGCCTTGACGACGCTGTCATGAGCGATCTTGCCCAGAACCAGGATCGCACGCAGCTGGGGCAATGATGAGATCTGTGCTGTGAGAAAGTGCCGGCAGGTGTTGATTTCCGCCGGCAGAGGTTTGTTCTGTGGTGGCACGCAGCGCACCGCGTTGGTGATGGCACAGTGATTGAGCTTGAGCCCGTCGTCTGCCTGCTGGCCGTAATGGCCGAGTGCGAGCTTGTGGCGTAGCAAAGTGGCGTAAAGCAGGTCTCCCGCAAAGTCACCCGTGAAAGGGCGTCCGGTGCGGTTGGCACCATGTAGGCCGGGGGCCAGGCCGACGATCAGCAATCGCACTTCACCCTTGGCGCAGAAGCTCGGAACTGGCGCGTTGAAGTAATCCGGCAGGGCCCGCGCGTTCTGCCGGCGGAAGCTGGCCAGGCGCGGGCACAGGGAACAATCAGACTCGGGCTCGCAATTGGACGGCATAGGTGCCTAGCTTCGACTCGCAGCGTCAGTATAGCCGCGCTCAGCCTGTCGCACTGCTCTGCATGTCCTCGTCGCGATGATGTTCACCCACGCGCTGACCGCCCTCGCGCATGATCGAGGCCTTAAGATCATCCAGCTCTATGAAATTATCGGCCTGCCGGCGCAATTCATCAGCCACCATTGGTGGCTGTGTCCGCGTCGTCGACACCACACTGACGCGCTTGCCCTTGCGTTGCGCGGCTTCTACGAGCCGCCGAAAATCACCGTCACCCGAAAAGATTACGATGTGATCCACAATTTCGGCCATATTCATGACATCGATCGCCAGTTCAATGTCCATGTTGCCTTTGACCCGACGACGCCCCTGGCTGTCAACGAATTCCTTGAGTGGCTTGGTGACGACGGCAAAGCCATTGTAGTCGAGCCAATCCACGAGCGGGCGCAGGGGTGAGAATTCCTGGTCGTCCGCGACCGCCGTGTAGTAAAAGGCGCGTACCAAGATGCCCTTGTGCGCGAATAGCTCGAGCAGGCGCCGGTAGTCTATATCGAACCCTAGACCTTTCGCTGCGCCGTAGAGATTGGCTCCGTCGATAAAGAGGGCAAGTTTTTCCTGCGGGTAGAATAACATAAATTCCTCCAATGACTATGAAACAGGTAACAAATTCAGAAATGTCATCTTGCTTTTGGCTTATTTCCTTCTCTGGTTCATAAAGGCCGTGCTGTGATCCTTATAGCGCTTGGCGCCAATCTGCCTTTTGACGCGGCGACCCCGGACCAGACGCTGCATGCTAGCCTGACGCTGTTAAGCAATAACGGCGCAAAAGTGATTTCTGTTTCGCGCTTTTTTATGACCCCGGCATGGCCGGATCCGTCTGATCCATCCTATGTGAACGCGGTGGCAATGGTGGCATCATCTCTGACTCCTGGGGCCATCATGGGGCTCATGCACGACATAGAAAGCCGTCTTGGGCGGGTGAGAGGTAAACGCAATGCCCCGCGTTGCCTGGATCTTGATCTCCTTGATTATGACGGGAAGATTGAGGCGGGCCCGCCTATATTGCCGCACCCGCGAATAGAAAGCCGCGGATTTGTCCTAATACCTCTCGCAGATATCGTGCCCGGATGGGTCCATCCCGTCAGCGGTCGCAGCGTTGGGGAACTCATCGGTAAGTTGTCGGGCGCCGAGCAGGACGCGATTCGCCCACTTCGTTAGTGCCGCTGTGTTGTTGCCCCCTTGGTGGCTATAGGCCCACGCATTCCGGAGGTGATGTTGGCAACCGATGCCAGGACCAGGCTGCGGCGCACGCGATCGAACGTGCGCAAGAGAGCGACGCGATCATAGGGCTGAACCGAACCTGCTGGGTAAGCATTAAGATCGGTCGTATGGACGAGGTAGAGTACGAGCAGGCAATGTCCGCCGATCCGCCGGGCGAAGATCTGTGTGGTGGATTTGGTTCCGGTACCGACGTCGGTGGCGTGCGCCATCGTCCATAAGATCCCGGCTTCGCTCAACTCCACACTGTTGCGGGCTGTGGCAAGATAGTCACGCGCATCGCAGGGCTGATGGCGGGGCGGGGTGACTACGGCGACGCCGGTACCCAGCGACGAAAGATTGGTGCCTGCAGCTTCGGACTGGGGTATGGAAAAGAGTACGCCGGGAAGTGGGTGACCCGGCCCCAGGACGCTGAAGGTATAGTCCGTTTGAATTGTCCAATTTTGGGGAACGGTCGCAATGTAGGCGCCGTTTGCGGGTGAGAAGTGCTTTACGGCAGTGGTGGCAGCTGTCGCAGAAGCACCTAGATTGCACATTAGAAAAATGCCGAATAGCAATGATTTTACTTCGAAATTCATGAACGTTTCCGCTACGACGCGAGGAAGGAATTATGTGGCAGCTGCTCAATCCCTATTTGCCAACACTCTTCATGTTGGCGGTGCTTGTGTGGTGGCAGCGCCGCTCCAGAGGGTCGCGTCTTCGCCTCCGGGCAATGTGGGTCATACCCTGTGTCACCACTTTCGCATTGTATACCACACTGCGCCATCGTCCACCTGAACTGTCGGTGCTTAGCGTCATCGGCTTTGTATTTGCACTCGTGGCGGGCGGCGTAGTCGGATGGTTGCGGGCCCGTCACCTTCATATCCGGATTGATGACGCCAGCGGGCGAGTTACAACCAAGGCGACAACATTCGGACTGATGCTGCTCATCGCGCTGTTTCTGCTGCGTGCCGTGTTGCGCAGCGTGTTTGAGACCCCCGAGGTCCATGGCCATCTTGCGGGGACGGCACTGGTGTCTACGGATCTGGGGCTTGTGTTCTCAGTTGGCCTCATCTGGGCGCGTGCTGTCACGCTGATGCTCAGGGTGCGTCCGATGCTTGCCGCCCATCGCGCGAGATTGAGCTGATGCGAAACGCCGCGGCCCTTGGCGTCTCGCTCTTGCTCGCGGGCTGCGTTCGCCCGCCGCCGCTCAGTTGCCCGAGGCCCCTTGGCTACGCCCGCACCGCCTATCTCTTTTTTGGCCGTTCGACGGCGCAGGGCCGGACGGTTTCTCAAGCACAGTGGCGCCAATTTGTAGACACGACCCTAATTCCGGAATTTCCGAAGGGTTTTACGGTTCTGGCGGCGCGGGGTTACTGGCAAGGATCAGAACGGGCCGGCTTTGAGGCCAGCAAGGTGGTGGTCATCGTGCTGCCGGGCTGGGCCGATGATCTTGCCCGGCTTCAAAGGATCCGTTCGACCTATAAGCGGCTCTTTCGCCAACAAAGTGTTCTGGAGTGGATCGACGCGGGCTGTGCTGGCTTCTAGGCGTCTTGCATCAGCGGGGCGCTTCTTCTATGGTCCCCGGTCTTTCCGGAGAAGGTCCATTCTGCCGGCGGTATTCTAGTGGCCGCAGCTCCGGTGAATTCGAAGGATTCCTTATGGCACGCGTTACCGTTGAAGATTGCGTCGACAAGGTCCCAAACCGCTTTGATCTTGTACTTTATTCCGGCTTCCGGGCCCGGCAGCTCTCCGGAGGCTCCGAGCCTTTGGTGGATCGCGACCGCGACAAAAACCCCGTCGTCGCTCTGCGCGAAATTGCCGATCGCCAGCTGACCCCGGATGTGGTCCGTGAGGAGTATATTAAGTCGCTGCAGAAGCACGCCGAGGTCGATGAGCCCGAAGAAGTGCCAGGCGAGGATGATGCCCGCGAAGATGTTCAGTTCCGTCAGGTAACGGAAGAGGAACTGCTGCGCGCCCTGACGAGCGAGGCCCAGAGGCGGGCTGAACCACAGCCCGAGCCTGAGGTCGACTACGACGAGTAGGGGTGGTGCAAGAACACCTGTCGCACGCGCCGACGGGGTAAAATGCGCCGCGAATTCCTATATGCTGCGGTGACATGACGACACCGCCAAACCCCGTTTCCTCCACCGTGGCGACCGCTCCAGCGGTAGCGCCACCGCCGGTGCGAGCACGGCGACGCAAGCTGATGCGTCAGACTGAACTTGTGGAGCGGGTGCGCAGCTACGATCCTGAGGCTGACGAGGATCTGCTCAACAAGGCCTATGTTTATGCCATGCACGCCCATGGCAAGCAGCTGCGGGCCTCGGGGGATCCCTATTTTGCCCATCCGCTGGAGGTAGCGGCCATCCTCACCGAGCTCAAGCTCGATGTCGCCACCATCGTCACCGCACTCCTGCATGACACGATCGAGGATACCAGCGTTACCTTCGATGATATCAAACGCGATTTTGGCGAAGAAATCGCGATCTTGGTGGATGGTGTAACCAAACTGTCCCAGCTAGAGGTCTTCAGCGAGCGGACAAAGCAGGCCGAAAATTTTCGTAAACTGATGCTTGCCATCACCAGTGACGTGCGCGTGCTCCTCGTTAAGCTGGCCGATCGACTACACAATATGCGTACGCTGAATTACATTTCCAAGCCTGACAAGCGTCATCGTATCGCCCAGGAAACGATCGATCTTTATGCCCCGCTGGCCGGGCGTATCGGCATGCAGAATATGCGCGAGGAGCTCGAGGATCTGGCATTCGCCGACCTCAATCCGGAGGCACGGAATTCGATTGTAACCCGGTTGGATCGGTTGAAGGACACCAGCGGCGATCGAATTGGCCGCATTGCTGATCAGATCAAACGCCGTCTCGCCGAAGAAGGCATCGAAGCCTGGGTATCGGGCCGCGCCAAACGGCCGTGGTCAATCTGGAGGAAGCTCAGGGAGAAGCAGCTGAATTTCCAGCAGCTCTCCGACATCCTGGGGTTTCGCGTGATCGTTGCCACGACCGATGACTGCTATCGTGCTTTGGGCGTACTCCACCAGAGCTGGCGCATGATACCAGATCGGTTCAAGGACTTCATTTCCAATCCCAAAACCAACGGCTATCAATCGATTCATACCACGGTCATGGGGCCGGAAAATCAACGTGTCGAAGTACAGATACGGACTCAGCAGATGCACGAGGTTGCCGAACGTGGCGTCGCTGCGCATTGGCGATATCGCGAGCATGTCGGTGAAAGGGAGCCGCCCGAAAAAGCCCTGGAATGGCTGCGTGATATGGTGGACTTGCTGGAAAGAGGTGATTCCGCCGAGGAATTCTTCGACCACTCCAAACTCAACCTGTATCAGGACCAAGTGTTTTGCTTTACGCCGAAGGGAGACCTGATTGCACTGCCGCGTGGAGCAACGCCAATCGACTTCGCCTATGCAGTGCATACTGATCTTGGCAACACCACAGTGGGAGTGAAGGTTAATGGTGCCCATGTGCCATTGCATACAGCTCTTGGCAACGGTGATCAGGTCGAAATCATCCGCACAAAGGATGCCGCGCCATCGGCGCTGTGGGAACAGTTTGTTGTTACCGGGCGAGCGCGTGCCGAGATTCGCCGATTCTTGCGCCATGCCCAGCGCGATGAAAATATCGCCTTTGGCAAGCGGATCTTGGAGAAGTCCTTCAGCGACCTCAATCTCGAATTAACCGATAAGGCAATTGAGGAGGTGGCGCGCAAGCTGCGCCTGTCCAAGCCAGAGGATGTGTACGCCGAACTCGGACGTGGTGCGTTGCGTGCCCAGGAAGTTGTCGAGGCTGTGTTTCCCGAGATCAAGCGCGATCCGGACCGTAACAAGCTCGCCCAGTTTTCTCAGCCAGGCGAGCATAAGACGATTTCCATCCGTGGGTTGACGGAAGGAATTTCCTACAAGCTCGGGAGCTGCTGCCATCCATTGCCGGGCGACCGCATCGTCGGCATCATGGTGCCCGGACAGGGTGCGATTATCCATACCATTGACTGTGGCGAACTCGAGAAAGCACAAAGTGCGATCGCTGACTGGCTTGATGTTAGTTGGGGCAAATATGCAGCCGACCTGGGACCATCAATCGCCCGCATTGCGGTACGTGTTGAAAACGCGCCCGGATCTCTGGCTGCAGTGATGACCGTGATTTCAAATAATGGCGGAAACATCTTCAATCTGAAGGTGCTGGCCCGTAATCCGCTCTTTTTTGATTTTACCGTAGACATCGAGGTTCGCGATGTCGCTCATTTGCAGAATATCATTGGTGCGCTACGCGTGAACGCAGCGGTCGAGTCGGTTGACCGCGTGCGTGGGCCGCAGGAAGGCGACGATCTCGAACGGAGCGAGCAAAGTGACAGTGGATGATGTCTTGAATGAATTCCGGGCTGCTGGGGCGTTGCTCGAGGGCCATTTTATTCTGTCAAGTGGACGGCATTCCGACTTATTTCTTCAAAAGGCGCTTGTGTTTCAGGACGCGCGCCGCACCGAGCGGTTATGTGCAGCTCTCGCCCAGAAGGTTCGGGCGCTTGTGAAGCAGCCATTTACTGCCATTGTGTCGCCCGCGGTCGGAGGCATCGTGCCGGGCTATGAGATGGGCCGCCAGCTTCAAGTGCCAGCCATGTATGTCGAGCGCGAAGCAGGCGTTTTTCAGTTGCGCCGTGGCTTTCATCTTGAAAAGGGCCAGCCCGTGCTGATGGTAGAAGACATTGTAACGACCGGCCTGTCCAGTCGCGAATGTCTGAGTGCTATCCGTGCAGCGGGCGCCGATCCAGTGGCGGCCTGCTGCCTGATCGATCGCTCAGGCGGCAAGGCCGATGTTGGTGTGCCCCTCATCGCTCTAGCAGCAATCGAAGTACCATCCTGGCCCGCGGACGCACTGCCTGCGCACCTGAAGATGACGCCGGCGATCAAGCCGGGCAGCCGGGGTCTGGCATGAAATGGGGAGAGTTGCGCGGTCACAGCCGGAGGAGTTGGTGCAGGTGACGAAGCTTCGGCTCGGGGTCAACATTGATCATGTTGCGACAATTCGTAATGCCCGCGGTGGTGCATTTCCTGATCCGGTTCGTGCCGCCAAGCTTGCCGCTATGGCCGGTGCGGACGGCATTACGGCGCATTTGCGTGAGGACCGGCGGCATATTTCCGATGCCGATGTCGAGCGTCTGACGCACGAGCTTGATTTGCCCCTCAATTTGGAAATGGCCGCAACCCCTGAAATGCTCGCTATAGCCCTGCGTCATCGCCCGCATGCGGCTTGCATTGTCCCGGAAAAGCGCGAAGAGCGCACGACGGAAGGTGGCATCGACACTGTGGGACTGAGAGGGCGGTTGGGGCCTATGGTAAGAGCCTTGCGCGAAAACGGCACGCGCGTGTCACTTTTTGTCGAACCTGACCGACGCCACCTTGATGCCGCCAAGGCACTCGGAGCACCTGTGGTCGAACTGCATACAGGGGCCTATTGTGACAGCCATGGTGGGCAACGCCAGCGTCATCTGGAGACAATCCGCGAGGCGGCGGCTTATGGCGCAGAGCTCGGCTTGGAGGTTCACGCCGGCCATGGCCTGAGTTACGAAACCGTGGCTCCTATTGCGACCATCCCGCAGATCCGTGAGCTTAATATTGGCCATTTTCTGATCGGAGAGGCGATCTTCGTGGGCCTGCAAGAGGCGATACGCCGGATGCGTCAGCTGATGGACGAAGCCCGCGGTGGAGCGCAGCTGTGATCATTGGCATCGGCTCGGATCTCATCGACATACGGCGGATTGAGCGCAGTATTGAGCGCTTTGGCGAGCGCTTTCTGGGGCGGATCTTCACGCCTGTTGAGCGGACAAAATCCGAGCGCCGGGCCCAGCGGGCGGCGTCCTACGCCAAACGTTTCGCGGCAAAGGAAGCATGTTCTAAAGCATTGGGCACGGGATTGCGGCACGGAGTGTTTTGGCGGGACATGGGTGTGATAAATCTGCCGGGTGGTAAACCCTCGATTCAGCTGACGGGTGGGGCGCTGCGCCGTCTTGAGGAACTTACTCCGCGTGGTCATCGGGCGCAGATCGATCTGACGATAACCGATGATTTTCCGCTGGCCCAGGCGATTGTCATCATCTCGGCGGTCCCACTATCTGCACATCCGGGCGCTAATGCCTGACTCCCTGCCTTGACCCGGCGGCGCGTATCCGCTTCCTTCCCCTCGAGACAGACAGGTAAGAAATAATGAGCAAGGACCGCGGGTCGACACCGCCGCCAAAAAACCAACCAGACGGCAACGCCCCACCCTCCGCGGCGAACACACCAAAGCCATCTGGCCTCACTGCGGCCGATGCTCTGTCCGGCAGGCGCGGCCGCGTCCCTGCGGAGGGCAAGGATGGGGGAGGGGGACCTGCTCCTCAAAGAGAGGAAAGCTGGATCGAGATCATCAAGACCCTCGTCTATGCGATCCTGATTGCCCTCGTGATACGCAGTTTTGTCATTCAGCCCTTCAACATTCCCTCAGGTTCGATGAAAAGTACGCTTCTCGTGGGCGACTATTTGTTTGTCGAGAAGTACGCCTATGGCTACAGCCGCTATTCCTTCCCGTGGGGCCTTGGACCTCTGGGAGATCTCTGGCATGGCCGGATACTCGCGTCGCCGCCCAAACGCGGTGATGTCGTGGTGTTTCGGTTGCCGAGCGATCCATCGATCGATTACATTAAGCGCGTGATCGGGCTGCCGGGAGATACCGTGCAGATGATCCATGATCGCCTCTACATCAATAACAAGATCGTGTCGCAGAAGAGGGTTTCGGACTTTGTCGAGACCATTGACGGCTATCAGCGCCGTGTACCGCGCTATGAGGAATTCCTGCCGGGGGGCAAGACACATTATATTCTCGACAGCACCCCTGACGGGCCTTACGACAATACCCAATTGTTCAAGGTTCCCCCAGGCCATTATTTCATGATGGGGGACAACCGCGATAATTCCGACGACAGCCGAGCCGATGTGGGGTACGTTCCGGCGCAAAACTTGGTGGGTAAGGCGGAACTGATCTTTTTCTCGGTCAATGACAAAGCGAGCTGGTGGCAGGTCTGGAAGTGGCCATGGTCGATCCGCTGGGACCGGCTCTTCACGGTCATTGACTAGGGTGCGTAGTGCCGAGCTATCTGCCCTGTCGCCTATGCTAGATCATACCTTTCGTGATACTGCGCTGCTTCGGCAAGCGCTAACCCATTCGAGTGCTGACGCACAGGCTTCTAATGAACGTCTCGAATTCCTTGGCGATCGGGTCTTGGGACTTATCCTGGCCCAAACCCTATACGAGCGTTATCCAAATGATGCCGAGGGACTTTTGGCACTCAAGTTCAATGCTCTGGCCCGCCGCGAGGCCTGCTCCGCCGCCGCGGAAAGTGCCGGCTTGTCCAGCCATCTTGTCCTGGCGGCAAGTGAGGTAAAATCCGGTGGTCGGCATAAAGCAGCCATTCTTAGCGGCGCGACTGAAGCAGTGATTGCCGCGATCTACCTCGATGGTGGCCTTGCGGCAGCACGTCAGTTCGTGATGCGCCATTGGCAAAGCGCCTTCGACGATCTGGGGCGGGACATGCGCGATGCCAAGACGGCATTGCAGGAATGGGCCCAGTCGCGACAACATGGTCGCGGTGCGCCGGTCTATCGGGTGGTAAGCCGCGGCGGACCTGATCACGCACCGCAATTTGATGTTGAGGTAACAATTGAGGGCCTGCAACCAGCACAGGGACGTGGCGGCTCTAAACGCGAAGCCGAGCAGGCTGCCGCGCGCGCTATGCTGCAACGTTTAGAAATGAGCCTATGAGCAACGATTTAGGCACCCGCGCGGGTTTTGTCGCGGTTATCGGTGCGCCCAATGCAGGAAAGTCGACGCTGGTGAATGCCCTTGTGGGTAGCAAGGTCTCGATCGTCAGCCATAAAGTTCAGACCACCCGGATGCCGGTGCGCGGGGTGGCGATGCGTGGTAACACTCAGCTTGTTCTGGTCGATACACCTGGCATTTTCTCGCCGCGTCGCCGTCTGGACCGGGCTATGGTCAAGTCGGCCTGGTCCGGGGTCGCAGACGCCGACTGCGTTGTGGTCATTGTTGATGCCACCGATCTTGTTGCCCATCCCGAGGGCCTGGCGGCGCGTGATACGGCAAATATTCTGTCAGAGCTCAAGAGCCCAGCAACGAAGGCGGCGCTAGCATTGAACAAGATTGACACGATGAAGCGTGCCGATCTTCTACCTCTCATCCAGCGCCTTGCGCCACCGGGACGGTTTGCGCAGGTGTTTATGATCAGCGCTCTGACGGGTGATGGCTTGGAAGAGCTCGCCGCATGGTGCGCCGAACAGATGCCCCCGGGTCCACTTCTGTATCCACCAGATCAGGCCGCCGATATACCTCTTCGCCTCCTGGCCTCGGAAATTACCCGCGAAAAGCTCTATTTGCGGCTCCACGACGAGTTGCCCTATGCCGCCAGCGTCGAGTCCGAAAAGTGGGAGGAAAAGAAGGACGGATCAGTTCGCATTCATCAGGTCATCTACGTGCAGCGTGCGGGGCAAAAGGCGATCGTCCTTGGTAAGGGTGGTCAAACCATCAAAGTCATTGGGGAAGCAGCCCGTCGCGAATTGGAACACTTGCTTGAGCGCAGAGTTCACCTCTTCCTGTTCGTCAAAGTGCGCGAGAACTGGGCAGAGAGCCGCGAGCATTATCGCGAACTTGGCCTGGAGTTTCCGGAGGAATGATTGGAGTGGGCTGACGAAGCGGTGGTCCTGGGGATGCGTGCGCATGGCGAGCATGCCGTGGTGCTCGATGTTCTCACCCGCTCTCATGGTCGCCATGCGGGACTCGTTCGTGGCGGTGCATCCCGCAAGGTAAGGGCAGACCTGCAACCAGGCAATTCGTTGCACGTGGTGTGGCGGGCGCGCCTCGAGGAGCATCTGGGAAGTTTTGCCGCCGAACCGATAAGGGTCCGCTCTGGGGCGTTGATAGAGGTCCGAGAGCGGCTTGTCGGTCTCAATGCCTTCACTGCCATGGCACATTCCGCCCTTCCTGAGCGCGAACCACATGAGGGGGTCTTTGAAGCTGGATTGGTGCTACTCGATGCCATGATTGCGGCCGATTTCATCGACTGGATGGCTCTTTACGTGCGTTGGGAGATAGGGTTGCTCACGGAGCTGGGCTTCGGACTTGATCTGAGCTGCTGCGCCGCTACCGGAGTGAGCGAGGATCTCACACATGTCTCGCCCAAAAGCGGCCGGGCGGTGTCAGCCGCCGCCGCTGCGCCCTATCGTGATCGTCTGTTGAAGTTGCCCGCTTTTCTGCTCGGCGCCCAAAATGCCTTAAGCGCGGGGGATGTTCAGGCCGGGCTCGCTCTCACCGAGCATTTTCTCGTCCACCGGGTGTTTTATCCCCATGGCCAGGAAGTGCCGGGCGCGCGATTGCAGCTGCAGGAACTCGTCACCCGGCTCGACAGTGTCTAGATAAGCCCCAAGGCTTGGGCGTGCTTTTGAGGAGGACTGGGGCCCACTGATCCTCCGTCAGCGTCCCGCAATCTCTTCCCATTGCCATGGCGGCACGTTACCGATACTGCCAAGAGCTCCGACTCAAAACCAAGACATCCGATGACAGACCAAATCGAAGACATTCGTCCAGAACCCTTGGCGCAAGCGCTGTCCGAGCGGTATCTGGCCTACGCCTTGTCTACCATAACCCAGCGCGCCCTGCCGGACGCACGGGATGGGCTGAAGCCGGTACACCGCCGTCTGCTGCACGCGATGCGCGAGCTGGGATTGCGCCCGGATACAGGATTTAAAAAATGCGCACGGGTGGTTGGCGATGTCATCGGCAAGTTTCATCCGCATGGTGACCAGGCAGTTTATGACGCCCTGGTGCGCCTGGCGCAGGACTTTGCGGTGCGCTATCCCCTGGTCGAAGGGCAGGGCAATTTCGGTAACGTCGATGGCGATAATCCAGCCGCCATGCGCTACACCGAAAGCCGTCTGACGGAACTCGCGCAGGCGCTGCTTGAAGGGCTCGATGAGGACGCGGTCGACTTCCGGCCCACCTATGACGGCGAGGACCGTGAACCGGTTGTGTTGCCAGCAGCATTTCCAAACCTCCTCGCCAATGGGTCAAACGGCATAGCCGTGGGCATGGCGACGTCGATCCCGCCACACAACCTCGGAGAATTGTGTGCTGCAGTCGAGGCCCTGATCCGTACGCCCGGCCTGCGCGATGATAGCTTGCTCAAATATGTCAAGGGACCAGATTTTCCCACCGGCGGTATTATTGCGGATGATCCGGCGAGCATTGTCGAGGCCTATCGCACGGGCCGGGGTGCCTTTCGCGTACGTGCCCGCTGGTGGCGCGAAGAAGGAGCACGCGGCAGCTATCAGATTGTGGTCGATCAGATTCCCTATCAGGTGCAAAAGGCCAAGTTGATAGAGCGGATCGCCGAGTTGATCGAACAAAAGAAGCTGCCGCTTCTCGATGATGTTCGAGATGAATCGGCAGAGGACATCCGTATTGTCCTTGTGCCCAAGTCACGCACGGTTGAGCCTGAAATCCTAATGGAGCAGCTGTTTCGGCAATCTGACCTTGAGAGCCGGATTCCGCTTAACATGAATGTCTTGGATAATGGGCTGGTCCCCCGTGTGATGAGTCTGAAGGATACACTGCAGGCGTTCATCAATCATCGTCGCGTAGTGCTGGAGCGACGTACTGCACACCGTCTTGAAAAAATTGCCGCACGCATCGACCTTCTCGAAGGCTACCTGGTTGTCTATTTGGATCTCGACAAGGTGATCCACATCATTCGCAACGAAGACGAACCCAAGCCTAAACTGATCAAAGCGTTCAAACTTACTGAGACCCAAGCCGAGGCAATTCTCAACATGCGTCTGCGCTCGTTGCGCAAGCTTGAAGAAATGGAAATTCGTCGTGAGCATACTGCCCTCACTGAGGAGAGGAAGGATTTGACAAGGCTGGCGGGCTCCGACGCCCTCAAGTCCGACCGTCTGGTTGAGGAAATTCGCGCGATCGACGCTAAATTCGGACAGAAGACGAAGCTCGGAAAGCGCCGGACCCAATTTGTCAAAGCCTCGGATCTGGCGGCAATCCAGGCGGTGGCCGAAGAAGTTGTTGCTCTTGAAACGGCAGTCGAACGCGAGCCGATAACCGTCGTGTGCTCACAGAAAGGCTGGCTGCGGGCGCTCAAAGGCCATCAGGAACAGAGTGATGCGGTAAAATATCGTGAGGGAGATCGCGGACGATTCTGGATTCATGCCGAAACCACCGACAGTCTGGTGCTCTTTGCCACAGATGGTCGCTTCTTTACGTTCGATTGTGCCAAACTTCCCGGCGGACGGGGTAATGGTGAGCCAATCCGGAGTTTCATTGATCTTCCACCCGAGGCCGACCTTGTTGCCATGTTTGTCCATGCACCCGGGCGTAAATTGCTGCTTGCCCAGACGTCCGGGCACGGTTTCATCACCTCAGAGGATGAGGTCGTCGCGATGCGACGTTCAGGCAAACAGGTAATGAATATACCGGTAGATCAGGAGGCGGTTGTCTGCCGGGCGGTAGAAGGAGATAGTGTTGCAGTCGTCGGCGAAAATCGCAAATTGCTGATATTCCCTCTCAGCGAGGTACCTGAAATGGCCAAAGGCCGTGGGGTTCTGTTACAGCGTTACCGCGATGGGGGACTGATTGATGCTACCACGTTCGTCCTGAAGACAGGACTTAAGGACCAGAACAATCGCAACTGGAGTGCGGCTGAACTCAAGGATTGGCGCGGACAGCGCGCTCAGGCGGGACGCCTGCCGCCCAAGGGTTTTGCCAAAAGTGGTAAATTTGCCTGATTTCCCGTCCAAGCATGTTGGCGCTCCGTCAGCGGTGGTACGTGCTTATGCGGGGGGCAGAACACGGTCTAAAATGGTGCGTTCGTCTAGACTCTGGCCGCTTGCTCCATAGGTTGCGCCCGGCACAGCAAGTCGCGTGGCACAGAAGCCATCAGCGATCGCAGGAGGAGCATGACGCACCAGCAGTGAAGCCTGAAGCGCAAGCGCCATCTGTTCCACCAGATGGCGCGCCTGGGTTTCCGCTGGCGGTTGAACGAGGCGGTCCTTGAGACTGTCGAGGGTTGCGTCGAGCTTACGGTCGGCGCCCCTGCTGATCTCCAGTTCATCAAGAAAGGCAACCACGCTCTCTGGTTCGCGTATCATCGCGCGCAGGACGTCCAGACAGATGACATTGCCAGAGCCTTCCCATATGGAATTCAGGGGGGATTGGCGGAACAGGCGCGGCATTATGCTTTCCTCGACGTATCCCGCGCCGCCATGGGTCTCCATCGCCTCATAGACAAAGTTCACCACACGTTTGTTGAGCCAGTATTTGCCTATGGGTGTCGCAATCCGCATGAAGCGCGCCTCCGCCTCATTGCTGGGGTTTGCGTCAAAACTTTGCGCTAGGCGAAAGACAAGGGTGGTTGCCGCTTCGGATTCGATGGCCATGTCTGCAAGTACCGCGCGCATCAAGGGCTGATCGATCAAGCTTCGTTGAAATGCCCGGCGATGGCGCGTATGCCAAACGGCGTTGGCAAGCGCCTGGCGCATGAAGGCTGCAGGGGCGATCGCACAATCCAGGCGCGTGTGTTGAACCATTTCGATAATGGTTCGCACGCCACGGCCTTCCTCACCGATGCGCTGGGCAAAAGCGCCATGGTATTCGATTTCAGAGGAGGCATTGGCCCGGTCGCCGAGCTTGTCCTTGAGGCGCATGAGGTGGATGGCGTTGCGGCTACCATCCGGACGCCAGCGTGGGACAAGAAAGCAGGTCAGTCCGCCCTTAGCGTAGGCGAGCGTTAGGAAAGCATCACTCATCGGGGCGGAGCAGAACCATTTGTGTCCGACGAGGGTGTAACTATCGTCACTCTGGCGGTGAGCCTTGGTTGAGTTGGCCCGCACATCCGAGCCGCCCTGCTTTTCGGTCATCGCCATGCCGATTGTGACTGCCGACTTCTGCGTGGCGGGGCAGGAATTGCTGTCGTAACCGGCTGACATGATTTTGGGCAGCCATTGAGCGGCGACGGTCGGCTCCTGCGTGAGTGCGGCCGGTGCTGCATAGGTCATTGTCATGGGGCAACACACACCTGGTTCACCCTGGGACATTAGAAATTCAAGGGCGGCGTGAAGCACATGCCCATGAGCCTCACCACGCCAGGGGGCAGCGGCAACTCCGGATTCAAGGCCGAGGGCCATAAGCGCGTGATAGGCGGGATGAAACTCGACTTCATCGAGGCGTTGGCCGAAGCGATCGAAGCTCTGCAGCTGCGGTGGATTGCGATTGGCCTGGATCGCCCAGGCTATGGTTTGGGCTGACCCAACACGCTGGCCGAAATCGCTAAGGCGGGAATGGTACTGCCCAGCGCCAGCCCGCAGGACCGCCTCGCGCAGAGCAAGATCACTGGTGAAGAGGTCGATATCCTCAAATGGCGGCGGCTGATTTGTGACATCATGGGTTTCGAGCAGGCTTTGTGGTCGCAAGGCTGACATTGATCGCGCTCCCGAGTTCGCCACTATAAGACGCCAAAAGCACTTTTCCGATAAGTGTTTTCTGTTAGGGTGATCTGAGAAGAATTGCCCCAGAGGCGCATATGATTTTGGAGGATGCGCCGGTGGCGCTCAAGCCAACGACGGCGCGCCGCAGCTATACCCTGCTGTTGCTGACACTCGTTTACGTGGTCAATTATCTGGATCGGCAGATATTGGGCATATTGCTGCCCTTCATACAGCACGATTTTCACCTTGATGATGCCCAAGCCGGATTGCTCTCCGGGACCATTTTCGCGGTGGTCTACGCGAGTTTGGGAATTCCTCTGGCAAGTCTCGCGGATCGGCTCAGTCGCCGTAATATTATTGCTGCATCTTTGGCGATGTTCAGCTTTATGACCGTGCTGAGCGCATACGCGGTGCGCTACTGGCAGTTGCTGCTGGCGCGCTTCGGGACTGGGATTGGTGAGGCTGGAACAGGTCCGGCCATCAGTTCGATGATCGCCGATCTTTACCCCCCAAAACAGCGCGCCTCAGCATTGGCCTTTTACTCGGCGGGATTGAATGTCGGACTACTCATCGGCTTCTTCGCCGGAGGGTGGGTTCTGCAGCATTTCGGCTGGCGCGCAGCGTTCGTTGCCTCCGGGGCGCCCGGACTACTGCTGGTAGTGTTGCTTCTGTTCACCGTCGAGGAGCCTACGCGTGGGGCGGTGGATGCCCTGCAGGATCGCGAGGCGGCACCCTCACTTTGGGCAACCATACGCTATCTCACACGCATACCATCGTTCCGCTGGATCTCCGTGGGTTGCTCAATGAGCGCGTTTGGCGGGTATGCCGGCATTTTTTTCATCCCTAAATTTCTCTATGTGTCGCATCACATGACGCCGGAGGAAGTCGGCGTTGCGCTGGCACTGCTTACCGGGGTGGCTGGGGCGCTTGGGACCTATCTGTCAGGGGTTTTTGCTGACCGGCTGGGTGTCCGCGATGTGCGATGGAACATGTACGTGCCCATTATGGCGGCATTTTTTGCCTTGCCATTCGTTCCGGTGTTTTACCTCGCGCCAAGTACGCCGGTGGCCTTGGCCGCCGCCATCGGGCCGTCCTTGATGGGGGCAGCCTATCTTGGGCCCTCCTATGCCATGACCCAGGCACTAGTGCCGCTACGCATGCGCGCCCAGGCCGTAGCCATCCTTCTGTTCATACTCAACATGATTGCATTGGGCATGGGTCCTTTGACAGTAGGCTTTATCAGCGATGTATTGAGGCCGTTCGTTGGCAGTAACTCTCTGCGCTATGCGCTGATGACTGGCATGGTGACCAGCGTGACTGGTGCCTTCTGTTATTGGCGTGCGTCCCGCACCCTGGCCAGGGACATTGGTAAAGTGACAGGGGCAGCGGCCAATCCGCGTTTGCGCTAAGAGCCAGTTGCTGCTGCGACCAGTGACATTGGCATACCCAGACCTTTGTCTAGTGCAGCCACAGCGCCAACAGATAGGGTACGAGCACAGCCGTAAGCACCCCATTGAGGGCAAGTGCGAGGCCCGCGTAGGTACCAGCCCGTCTTCCTGCTTGAAACGCGCGTGCGGTGCCAATGCCATGACCGGCCAGACTGCTGGCAAAGCCACGGGCCGCATCATCGCGGATGCGCAAGGTGTTGAACCAGGGCTGTGCAATGACAGCGACAATGATGCCGGTGAGAATGACGAGCACGGCAGTGAGAGCGGGAATCCCGCCTACAGCCTTGGAGATGCCCATGGCAATGGGCGTCGTTACCGATTTGGGGGCCAGCGAGGCCTGTATTGTCGTAGAGGCGCCCATGGCCCAGGCAATACCCACAGCACTCATGATTGCTGTCAGCGAACCGGCAATAAGAGCAAGCGTAACCGGCAGTGCGCGACGGCGCAGTTCCTGAACTTCTCCCACCAACGGCACGGCGAGGGCTACGGTTGCCGGTCCGAGCATGAAATGCACAAACTGGGCACCCTGAAAATAGGGTTGATAGCGCGTATCTGAAAATTTGAGCAAGGCGCCCAGGACAATGGCAGAGAGCAGTACCGGATTGGCCAGAGGAAAGCGGCGGCTAAGCAGGAAGATGCGATCTGCCAGCCAATAAATGCTCAAAGTCGCAGCGAGCCACAGCAAGGGTGTCGTCGACAGGTAGATCCATAATTTGCTTACGTTGGTATTCACTGCGCCTCTCCATTGTCAGTGAGAAACCGCGAAGCGGCGACAAAGACCAGGGCGGTAACGGTCAGTGCGAGCAGAGTGGAACCGAGAACTGCAGCCGCAAGTGTCAACCCGTCGCGCGCAAGCAAGGGAAGAAAGCGAATGACGCCAACGGCCGCCGGTAAAAACAGCAGCGACAAGTGATCGAGCAGGGTTGTGCTTGTCTGTTCAAGGGCGCGCCGCAGTGACAGTCTCAGCATGCCCGCTAGCGCGAGGAATACGAGCCCGAAGACTGGACCAGGGATAGGTAATGACAGACCTCTCGCTGCGACTTCGCCGGCGAGTTGGAAGAGCAGAAGAACGGAGAGTGTAAAGAGGATGAGCACACCTGTTCTGTGGTTGTGGGAAAATCTTACCCAAGGGTCTGGTCTAGGTCATTGGTGCTCGGACGTGGGCTGACGCGGCGGCAGACGTTGAGAGGGACGCGCGTTGGTGCGCGTGCGGTGGCGTGACTAGCGCGCGCGGACCCATATGTCAGCGGCGGACTTCATATAGGGCGATCGCGGCTGCATTGGAGACATTGAGACTCTCCATTTGGGAGGATATCGGAATGTGGGCAATCTGGTCGCAGTGCTCGCGTACCAGCCTACGAATGCCCGAACCTTCCGAGCCGAGCACAAGCGCAATATCGCGGTCGCTCACGCAGTCCCGAAGAGCGGCATCGCCGTCACCAGCTAGGGCAATGCGGAAAAAGCCTCGGTCCCCCAGCGCGTCCAATGCGCGGGCGATGTTGACGACTTCAACGTAGGGCACGAGGTCGAGCGCGCCGGAAGCCGCCTTCGCGAGAGCACCGGACTCGGGTGCTGAATGGCGGTCCTGCACAACGACGGCCGCAACCGAGAATGCTGCGGCAGATCTCAAAATTGCGCCGGTGTTGTGGGGATCGGCAATCTGGTCGAGAACCAAAACCAGTCGGCGCGCCGGACTATCGACCAGAACGTCGTCCAGTGAGCGCCGTTCCAGAGGTTCGCAGTTCAGAGCGGCGCCCTGGTGCACCGAACCTTTTGGAAGCAGGCGGTCGAAGGCGTCGGGTGGAGCGATCTCGTAGCGTACCTGCGCGAGAAGGCGAGGGCCCAGCTCGCGTGCCACCCGTTCGCTCAACACGGCACGTAGCACCTTGCGCCGCGGATTGGAGAGGGCGGCGCGAACTGCGTGTAGGCCATAAAGCCAAAGACCCGACCGGGCCCGTGCAAGGTCAGATGGCCGCGGTCGCGGCTTGTGGTTTTGTGTCATCGAAATTTTCCAAGTAAAGGCTATTGGTAGGAGATCGTCAGTTGACAGGAAAGACCAATTGGCCGATATCCGCCGGCCACGGCCGAAGCTTCGGGACGTGACATGGAGGGGTGCCCGAGTGGCTAAAGGGGACGGACTGTAAATCCGTTGGCTACGCCTACGTTGGTTCGAATCCAACCCCCTCCACCAGCCTTTCCGCTCAGGCGCCGGGCGGGACCGAGGGCCTTGATCCGGCGCACGCATGACTGACACCGCGGGTGGTTGTCCGCGCGCGGCGGGTGTAGCTCAATGGTAGAGCAACAGCCTTCCAAGCTGATGACGAGGGTTCGATTCCCTTCACCCGCTCCATTTATTTTCAATGGGTTGAGAGCCATTTTGTCTGTATGCGGACAAGTTTGCGGCAATCTCTTTTAGTCTATGTTCGCGGAACACGCCTTGCCGGCAGGTTGTCGGGGGGAGGATTGCCACGTCGGCCGGACTTGCTCCGCAAGGATTTGATGGCGCTTCGGTAAGGATAGAAAGCGTTTGACGCGTCTGCCATGCCCTTTGTCCACGAGGAAATAAATCCCGTCGAGACTGGCTCCGCGAATTAGTCAGTATTTTTGTCATAGTTCGCGCTTTTATCGCATTCAGGACGGCACTGGTCAGCCGCAGACCTTCCGCCGGGGTTGGGTCCCGGTCAATCTTATGGATTGATGGCGTGAACGGTTCCAGTTCCTTTCCTGGCGTCGGATATGGAAAGTCTCGATGCCAGCGGCGATGAAATTTTCTACGAAACGACTGCACCGCCGATGATTTCAGGGCCGTTGCCAGGCGAGAAGACTACAATGCGAGTCTACGACCTGAAAGCGTGCAAGACTGCAGAGTTGACCTCTGGGTTCAGCAGTTTCAGTTTGTCGGCGGATGTTAGAGAGCTGCTCTACAAGGTTGGTGACAGCTACGGGATCGTCAAAGCTGTACCAAAAATAAAGCTCGGCGGCAAAAAATCTGACAAACTTATTTGCAGCCACATGGAAGTGTGCGTCGTTCCTACTCAGGAATGGGCGGAAAGTTTTTAATAATGCGTGGCGACTTCAGAGAGATTTTTTCGTTACCCCCAGATGAATGGCGTTAACTGGCCCGAGGTGCGTGCTCGCTATGCGAAATTTCTGCGACTACTAGGATCGCGGGAGGACTTAAATTAGTTGCTGGGTGAAATGCAGAGGTCGCTTTCCAATTCGTACACATATGTTGGTGGCGGTGATACGAATGACCTCACCGAATACGTGTCGACTGCGCTGCTGGACGTGGATTTCGAGCTGGTAACTGCTTCTGGTCTATATCGCTTCAAAAAATCAATCCAGGCGATAATAGCCGCAAGGGGTATCGCAGCCCGCTGAGTGAACCCGACGTCGAAGCGCACGCCGGTGATTACCTCCGGACAGTTGATGGCCGAAAGCTGAAGGCTCCACCAATCCCTATAGATTGTTCGTTGGGTTGACGGGTGAGCCTGTCACGCTGACGATCGCTGGTAGTCCGGATGCGAGGACCGGCAAGGTCACTGTGATGCCGCAAAAATGAGCTGTCTGTGCGCGAGAAGGCATGGATCGATCATAACAGGGAAATGGTGAACAAGTTGGCGAGAGGGCGTATAGGTTGCGTCTACATGTCCGATGTCGACGCGCTGGGTATGGACCAGTTTATCCGGCAGTTCTACGGACAGCTTAACAAACAGGTGTTGATCATGGATGACCGCTTCAATGGCGGGGGCTTCATCGATCAAATAATGCTGGAGCGCCTGCGGCGCGTTCTGATCGGTGTGTCGACCAATCGAGAGCGGGAGGCAATGACGATACCTCAGCAATTGATCAATGGACCTAATGTCTGCCTGATCAACCACTACCCGGCTTCAGATGGCGATATTTCCCGTATTTCTTCCGCAAATATGGCCTGGGCCCGCTGATCGGGACTCGGACCTGGGGTGGGGTGCGCGGGATACGGGGCTATTGGACGGTCATGGACGGTGGTTACATTACAATACCAGAAGACAGTCTCTAAGGACTGCATTCGCAATGGATCATCGACAATCTTGGCGTAGAGCCTGACAGGGTGGTTCGAACCGATCCGGCGTCGCTTTTGGGCCAGCAATGACGCTGAGCTGGTGGCTGCGGTCGACTATCTGATGAAAAAGCTGGGTACCCACCCGTCCCGGTTGCCACCCCCACCGCCGCCATTGCCGGCCTATCCGTCCGAGGGGATGGTCCCGCCGGCTCATTTCTGAAGACCGGCGCTTGCGCCTGGCCGGGCTGAGGACCGGCCAGAACTGGAGGGCAAAAGGGCTGTAGCGGCTTGGGCACGGGTCGCTGCCGAGCGCTTGGGGGGTTGCCAGAGGGTGCCAGAGGGTGTCTGGAAGGCGGCAATGATTTTCCCGCTTGCGCCAGTCCCTGGCGACTGGTAAATCGCTCCCCCTTAGCAAAAGCGAGGCGCTGGAGGGCAGGGTGCTCCCGGTGCCCGTGCCTTTGTCTTTAGGAGTGTAGCTCAGCTGGTAGAGCGGCGGTCTCCAAAACCGTAGGTCGCGGGTTCGATCCCTGCCACTCCTGCCAAATGAGTAGCGTGACCTGCGTCACGGCGACAACAGAACGGATCACCGACGTGGCGGACATAAAAAAGAAAAAGCCGGCAGACAAGAAGGCGGCAGAGGACACCACGCCAGCTGCACCAGTCAAACGTGCCAGCCTGATTCAGTTTTTCCGCGAAGTGCGTCGCGAGACCTCCAAGGTGACGTGGCCGACCTTTCGTGAGACCTATCTGACGACGATCATGGTGTTTGTCATGGTCGGCATGACAATGGTGTTTTTCTTTGCGGTCGATTGGGTGCTTGCTTTTGGCGAGCGGTTTTTGATCGGCGCGGCTGGCTAACGATCCTTATTGATTGAGAGACGTCATGAGCGAAGCTGCGGCCTTACCCCGTTCCGATGCGAAGTGGTACATCGTGCACACCTACTCGAATTTCGAGAAGAAGGTGGCCGAAGAGATCAAGCGTCAGGCGGAGATCCAGGGCCTAAATGATCTGATCGAAGACGTGCTGGTGCCTACTGAAGAGGTGGTCGAAGTCCGGCGCGGTCACAAGGTCAACGCTGAGCGCAAGTTTTTGCCTGGCTACGTGCTGCTGCGGGCTAAGCTCACGGACGAGGCCTATCATCTGGTCAAGAATGTGCCCAAGGTGACCGGTTTTTTGGGCCAGAACAACAAGCCCATGCCGCTGCGCCAAGGTGAAGTGGACCGTATTCTCAATCAGGTCAGCGAAGGTGCTGAACGGCCTCGGACATCGATCAGCTTTGAGATCGGCGAACAGGTGCGCGTATCTGATGGCCCGTTCACCTCGTTCAATGGCGTGGTTGAGGAAGTGGATGAGGCGCGCTCGCGCGTCAAGGTTGCGGTCTCGATTTTCGGGCGCGCAACCCCAGTAGAACTTGAGTACACCCAGGTCGAAAAGCTCTGAGGTGATCCATCGCGGGAGGAGCTGCCAGCTCCGATTGCACCGCAAACCGCGCGAAGGAGGCGGTCGAGCACAATGGCGAAGAAGATTACCGGATATGTAAAGCTGCAGGTTCCTGCCGGCAGTGCCAACCCTTCGCCGCCCATCGGGCCGGCGCTGGGTCAGCGTGGCCTTAATATTATGGAATTCTGCAAGGCGTTTAATGCCAAGACCCAGGACCAAGAGAAGGGTATGCCGATCCCGGTGACGATCACCGTGTTCTCGGATAAGTCCTTTACCTTCGAGATGAAGACCCCGCCTGCGTCCTATTTTCTCAAGAAGGCGGCCAAGGTCGATGGCGGCTCCAAGGCGCCTGGACGGGATTTCAAGGGTAGCGTGACCCGTGATCAGGTGCGCCAAATTGCGGAAGCTAAGATGAATGACCTGAATGCCAACGACATCGATGCAGCGATATTGATGATCGAAGGATCTGCGCGCTCGATGGGTATTGAGGTGAAGGGGTAGATCATGGCGAAGCAATCTAAGCGTTATCTCAAAGCTGCCGATGGTCTTGATGCGACCAAGGTTTACCCGCTCGACGAAGCGGTGAAGATGGTGAAGGCGAGGTCCAGCGCGAAATTTGACGAGACCGTGGAAATTGCCGTGAATCTTGGCGTCGATCCGCGCCATGCAGACCAGATGGTCCGTGGCGTGGTATCTCTTCCCAACGGTACGGGTCGCAGTCTCAGGGTTGCAGTATTCGCCAAGGGGCCGAAGGCTGAGGAAGCCAAGAAGGCGGGCGCCGATATAGTTGGCGCCGATGATTTGGCCGAGCAGGTCCAGAAGGGTGAAATCAACTTTGATCGCTGCATCGCTACCCCGGACATGATGGGCGTGGTGGGGCGCCTGGGTAAGGTGCTGGGCCCGCGTGGCCTGATGCCAAATCCGAAGGTGGGAACCGTGACCATGGACGTCACCAATGCCATCAAGGACGCCAAGGGCGGTGCGGTTGAGTTCCGTGTTGAGAAGGCAGGCATCGTTCAGGCCGGTGTGGGCAAGGCCAGCTTCGCCGATCAGGCGCTCGTGGAGAACATTAAGAGTTTCGTGGATGGTGTGATCAAGGCCCGTCCGAGCGGCGCCAAGGGAACCTATGTTAAGCGTGTATCACTGAGTTCGACGATGGGGCCGGGGCTTAGCGTTGCGCTGAACACGGTCAGTGATGGACCGGTGATGTAATTGGAATTCCGGCGGACGCATCGCCGGAACCTGTCCGAGACTGCGAGTGCCGGTTTATCGGCTTAATGATTGCTCGCAATAGACAGGGTGATGGGCCGTTTTGTCCTGGTTGAGTCCACGGCAGACGGGTTCGAACCCTGGGGCAGGCCTTCGCGCCGAAAGGACGAAGGAAACAGCAACAGGGAAGCAGCCGGAGCGTCCCGGATGCCGATAGTAGGAGAGCGTAGTGGAAAGAGGCAAAAAGGCCGAGGTCGTCGAAAGCCTTAATGAGGTTTTCAACGGAGCTGGCTCTGTGGTCGTCGCCCACTACACCGGCCTGACGGTCGCCGAGATGAGCGATCTGCGTGCCCGCATGCGGGCTGCAGGGGCGTCATTTAAGGTGGCCAAAAACCGTCTGGTCGTGCGCGCTCTTCAAGGAACGGCTGCCGAGCCGATTGCCCATCTGTTCAAGGGTCCGACGGGTATCGCCTATTCAAGCGATCCGGTTGCACCGTCGCGGGTGGCAGCGGCTTACGCCAAGGAGAACGACAAACTCGTGATCCTCGGCGGTGTCGTCGGCAAGACGGAACTGGACGCGAACGGCGTGAAGGCGCTCGCGGAACTGCCGTCGCTCGACGAGTTGAGAGGCAAGATCGCGGGTCTGCTTCAGGCGCCCGCGACCAAGATTGCTGGGGTTCTTCAAGCCCCCGCCGGCCAGTTGGCCCGCGTCTTGGCGGCCTATTCCGAGAAGACTGCCGCATAGGGCTGCGATCAAATCATTGGAATTCGAACCCGTTAAAGAAAGAAAGTTACCATGTCGAAGATTGAACAACTTGTAGAAGATCTCTCTGGTCTCACCGTCCTCGAGGCTGCTGAGCTGGCTAAGCTGCTTGAGGAGAAGTGGGGCGTGTCCGCTGCTGCGCCGGTTGCCATGGCGGCCCCTGCCGCTGCCGGAGCCGCTGCACCTGCAGCCGTCGAGAAAACCGAATTCACTGTCGTGCTGGTGGATGCCGGCGACAAAAAGATCAACGTGATCAAGGAAGTCCGTGCCATCACGGGGCTTGGCCTCAAGGAAGCTAAGGACCTGGTGGAAGGGGCTCCGAAGGACGTCAAGGCCGATGTCTCCAAGGACGAGGCCGCCAAACTTAAGAAGCAGCTCGAAGACGCTGGTGCGAAGGTCGAGCTGAAGTAAGGAGGCGTCGCCGGTTGAACTACGGCGCGCGCATACATATTTGCTACACCCACCCCCTCCGGCGGCGAGAGCTACCGGAGGGACGGTGGTTTTCGCTCTTTTGGGCACTCTACAGATTTCGGGCCGAGGTGCCATGGCGCCATCGGACCGCAACACGCACTGGAACTTGGCAAGGGATCGCGGGATGACGCTTTCATTCACCGGACGCAAAAGGCTTCGCAAATATTTCGGCTCCCTCACCGAGGTCGCGCAGATGCCGAACCTCATCGAGGTGCAGAAGACCTCGTATGATCAGTTTCTTCAGGTCAATAAACTGGCGAACAATACCCGCCTGGATGAGGGGCTGCAGGCGGTCTTTGCGAGCGTTTTTCCGATCAAGGATTTTTCCGAGCACTCGCTGCTGGAATATGTGGACTATCATTTCGAAGAGCCCAAATACGATGTCGAGGAGTGCCAGCAGCGCTCCATGACTTACGCCGCCCCTCTGAAGGTGACGTTGCGACTGATCGTGTTCGATGTTGACCCCGAGACCGGGGCAAAGTCGGTCAAGGATATCAAGGAACAAGATGTCTATATGGGTGACATCCCGTTCATGACGGAAAACGGTACTTTTATCATAAATGGTACCGAGCGAGTGATTGTAAGCCAGATGCACCGCAGCCCAGGTGTCTTTTTCGATCATGACAAGGGAAAGACACACTCCAGCGGCAAGCTTCTTTTTGCAGCCCGCGTGATCCCGTACCGCGGTTCGTGGTTGGATTTTGAGTTCGATGCAAAGGACATTATCCATGTGCGCATCGATCGCCGCCGAAAGCTGCCTGCTACGGCGCTGCTCTATGCCCTGGGCATGGATCAGGAGAATATCCTCGATTATTTCTATTCAAAGATAGCCTTCAAGCGCACAAAGGAAGGTTGGCTCACCCCCCTGGAGCCAGGCTGGATGCGTAACGCAAAGGCAACGACCGACTGGACAAATCCCAAGACCGGCGAAGTGCTGGCCGAGGCCGGCACCAAGATTACGGCTCGCACTCTGCGCAAGTGGGGCGAGGAAGGGATCAAGAGCGTTATGGTCGGCGATGAAGAGCTGATCGGGCGTTATTCTGCTCTCGACATGGTCAACGTTGAGACTGGAGAAATCTTCGTTGAAGCTGGTGATGAACTGACGCAAGCCGGCCTCAACACTTTACGCGAGTCAGGGTTCAATGAAATCGATGTGATCAACGTCGATGGTGTCACCATTGGCGCCTATATTCGCAACACGATGGCAGTCGACAAGAATCACAGCCGTGAACAGGCATTGATCGATATCTATCGTGTCATGCGTCCTGGTGAGCCGCCAACGCTTGATACTGCGGAAACACTGTTCAACCAGCTGTTCTTTGACTCGGAGCGCTATGATCTTTCCAGTGTTGGCCGCGTAAAGATGAATATGCGCCTCAGCCTGGACGCCCCTGACACAATGCGTGTCCTGCGCAAAGACGACATCCTCGCCATAGTCAAGGCGCTAGCGGATCTGCGCGACGGTCGCGGCGAAGTTGACGACATCGACAATCTTGGCAATCGCCGCGTCCGTTCGGTTGGTGAACTGATGGAAAATCAGTTCCGAGTTGGCCTATTGCGCATGGAACGGGCTATCAAGGAGCGCATGAGTGCGGTTGATATCGACACTGTGATGCCGCATGATCTGATCAACGCCAAGCCTGTGGCAGCGGCGGTGCGGGAGTTTTTTGGTTCGTCGCAGCTCTCCCAGTTCATGGATCAGACCAATCCCCTGTCAGAGGTCACGCACAAGCGGCGTATGTCGGCGCTGGGGCCGGGCGGTCTGACCCGTGAGCGCGCTGGGTTCGAAGTACGAGACGTGCACCCGACGCATTATGGCCGTATCTGCCCAATTGAGACGCCCGAAGGTCCGAATATCGGCCTCATCAATTCTCTGGCCACCTATGCTCGGGTAAATAAATACGGCTTTATTGAAAGTCCTTACCGGAAAGTTTCCGACAAGCGCGTGACTGACGAGGTGATCTACCTGTCGGCCATGGAGGAGGCGAAGTACACGATTGCCCAGGCCAATGCGACCATCGACAGCAAGGGTCGAATGGTTGATGAGCTGGTCTCCTGCCGGCGTGGCGGGAATTTCGTGATGACCACGCCTGACCAGGTCGAATTCATTGACGTTTCGCCCAAGCAGTTAGTGTCGGTCGCGGCGGCATTGGTCCCCTTCCTGGAGAACGACGACGCAAACCGCGCGCTGATGGGGTCCAACATGCAGCGGCAGGCGGTACCGCTTCTGCAACCAGAGGCTCCTCTGGTGGGAACCGGCATGGAGGACGTAGTGGCACGCGACTCTGGTTCGGCTATTGCCGCCCGTCGCTCCGGCGTTGTTGATCAGGTTGACGCTACCCGTATCGTGGTGCGCGCCACCGAAGAGACGGATCCCACCAAGCCCGGAATTGACATCTATCGCCTCAAGAAATTCCAACGCTCCAATCAGTCGACTTGTATCAATCAGCGTCCTCTGGTGAAAGTTGGTAATCAGGTGACCAAGGGTGACATCATTGCGGATGGTCCCTCCACGCAGCTGGGGGATCTTGCCTTAGGCAAGAACGTACTCGTCGCCTTTATGCCGTGGAATGGTTACAATTTCGAGGACTCTATCCTCATCTCCGAACGCATCGTGCGCGACGATGTCTTCACCTCGATCCATATCGAAGAATTCGAGACTATGGCGCGTGATACCAAGCTCGGGCCGGAGGAAATCACCCGGGATATTCCCAATGTCGGTGAGGAAAGCCTGAAGAACCTCGACGAGGCGGGTATCGTTTACATCGGCGCGGAGGTCAATGCTGGAGACATCCTTGTGGGCAAGGTAACACCCAAGGGCGAGACTCCGATGACGCCGGAGGAAAAGCTGCTGCGTGCGATCTTCGGCGAGAAGGCAGCCGATGTGCGTGACACGTCTTTGCGGGTGCCGCCGGGTGTCACCGGCACGATTGTAGAAGTACGAGTCTTCAACCGGCATGGCGTTGACAAGGACCAACGTGCACTTGCGATCGAGCGGGCTGAAGAGGAACGCCTTGCCGAAGACCGTGACGACGAGCTGGTCATCCTGGAGCGCAACATTTTCGCGCGTCTTTCGGAGATATTGTTGGGCAAGACCGCTGCGTCAGGTCCCAAGGGACTGGCTGCGGAAACCAAGATCGTGCAAAGCGTACTGGATGCGATCCCGCGCCATCAGTGGTGGCAGATCGGACTGCGTAATGACAAGGCGATGGCAGAGATTGAGGCTTTGCGCAGGCAGTATGATGATGCCAAGCAACTCCTCGATAAGCGTTTCGCCGACAAGGTCGAGAAGCTGCGTCGGGGCGATGAACTGGCTCCTGGTGTCATGAAGATGGTGAAGGTGTGTGTCGCGGGGAAGCGCAAGCTGCAGCCCGGTGACAAAATGGCTGGCCGCCATGGCAACAAAGGCGTTATCAGCCGCATTTTGCCGATTGAGGACATGCCCTATCTGGAAGATGGCACGTCGGTTGATATTGTGCTCAATCCGCTGGGTGTGCCGTCCCGCATGAATGTGGGCCAGATTCTTGAGACCCATTTGGGTTGGGCCTGTGCCGGTCTTGGACGTCAGATCGGTGATGTCGTCGACCGCGTCAAGCGGGAGAAGCGAGCGGAGCCGCTGCGACACGCACTGAAAGAGGTGTATGGCGATGATGCTCGTCTGCGCGAATTGGACGACGAGGGACTGCTGGAACTTGGACAAAACCTGCGTGCAGGTGTTCCGATCGCCACGCCAGTGTTCGACGGGGCCAAGGAGCGGGATATCGTCGACATGCTCAGCCAGGCCGGTCTCAATGAGAGTGGCCAGGTCACGCTCTACGACGGACGTACCGGCGATGCATTCCGTCGGCAGGTGACAGTTGGCTACATCTATATGCTCAAACTGCATCACCTTGTTGATGACAAGATCCACGCGCGCTCGATAGGACCCTATTCGCTGGTGACGCAGCAGCCTCTGGGTGGTAAGGCCCAGTTTGGCGGACAACGCTTTGGTGAAATGGAAGTGTGGGCGCTTGAGGCCTACGGTGCGGCTTACACACTACAGGAGATCTTGACGGTTAAGTCCGATGACGTCGCCGGACGCACCAAGGTCTACGAGGCGATTGTGCGCGGCGAAGACACGTTCGAGGCGGGTATTCCCGAAAGCTTCAACGTGCTCGTCAAGGAAATGCGTTCGCTCGGACTCAATGTGGAACTTCTGAACGGATAATCGTGGCAACTGCCTTGTGCTGCGAGATCACTGTTATCGAAAGAAAGGCTCGGTAATGAACCAAGAGCTCTTGAATGTTTTCTCCACCGGTAAAGAGGTACCAACCTTCGACCGGATCAAGATTTCGCTAGCCAGCCCGGATCAGATCCTGCGCTGGAGCCATGGGGAAATCAAAAAGCCGGAAACGATTAATTACCGGACGTTCAAGCCGGAACGGGACGGACTTTTCTGCGCCCGCATTTTTGGACCGGTCAAGGACTACGAGTGCTTGTGCGGCAAGTATAAGCGCATGAAGTACAAGGGTATCGTCTGCGAGAAATGCGGCGTCGAGGTGACCGTTCAGAAAGTACGCCGTGACCGTATGGGTCATATCGAATTGGCGTCACCGGTTGCGCATATCTGGTTCCTGAAGTCGCTGCCCAGCCGCATTGGCCTGATGCTTGACATGACGCTCAAGGATCTTGAGCGGGTTCTGTATTTTGAAAACTATGTTGTAATCGAGCCAGGCTTGACGCCTCTTAAGGAACGTCAGCTGCTCACCGAGGATGAGTACTACCGTGCTCAGGACGAGTACGGTGAAGACAGCTTTACCGCCATGATCGGCGCGGAGGCCGTCCGTTCTCTACTCTCGGCGATTGATCTCGAGAAGCTGCGCGATGAGCTGCGCCGGGAAATTGCAACCTGCAATGGCGGTGAGAAGCCCAAGAAGTTGGTCAAACGCCTCAAGGTGGTTGAGGCGTTTATTGACTCTGGCAATCGTCCCGAGTGGATGATCCTGACCGTTATTCCGGTTATTCCGCCAGAGCTACGGCCCCTCGTTCCGCTGGACGGAGGACGCTTTGCGACCTCGGATCTTAATGATCTGTATCGGCGGGTGATCAACCGTAACAATCGTCTCAAGCGTCTGATGGAGCTGAAGGCGCCTGACATCATCGTGCGCAATGAAAAGCGGATGCTGCAGGAGTCGGTTGACGCGCTGTTTGACAATGGCCGCCGTGGACGGGTGATTACCGGCGCTAACAAGCGGCCGCTTAAATCGTTGGCGGACATGCTTAAGGGCAAGCAGGGGCGGTTCCGGCAAAACCTGCTCGGCAAGCGCGTCGACTATTCGGGTCGCTCCGTAATCGTTGTGGGTCCGGAGCTAAAGCTTCATCAGTGTGGGCTGCCGAAAAAAATGGCGCTCGAATTGTTTAAGCCCTTCATCTACTCCCGTCTCGAAGCGAAGGGATTTTCTCAGACTGTTAAACAGTCAAAGAAGCTGGTGGAGAAGGAAAAGCCGGAGGTTTGGGACATCTTAGAAGAGGTGATCCGCGAGCATCCGGTTCTACTCAATCGCGCACCGACTCTACATCGCCTTGGCATTCAGGCTTTTGAACCTGTGCTGATCGAAGGCAAAGCCATTCAGCTTCATCCGCTAGTTTGCACAGCCTTCAATGCGGACTTCGACGGCGACCAGATGGCGGTGCATGTTCCGTTGAGCCTTGAGGCGCAGCTGGAAGCTCGCGTACTCATGATGTCGACAAACAACATTCTAAGCCCGGCCAATGGCAAGCCGATCATTGTACCGACCCAGGACATCGTTCTCGGATTATATTATCTAAGCCAAGAGCGCGAAAATGAACCGGGCGAAGGCATGGTGTTCAATGACATCGGGGAAATTGAGCACGCGCTGTTCTGCGGTGCCGTTACCCTGCATACCAAGATAGAATCGCGCTACCGGACGGTTAACGACAAGGGGGAGGCAGTGACGCTGCGCGTGAAGTCCACGCCCGGTCGTATGATTGTTGCGGAAATCCTTCCTCGTCACAGGTTGGTGCCGTTTGAACTGGTAAATCGTTTGCTTCGTAAGCAGGAAATCAGTCATCTCATCGATGTTGTCTACCGGCATTGCGGCCAGAAGGAGACCGTACTGTTCGCGGATGCATTGATGACGCTGGGCTTTAGGGAAGCCTGCAAGGCAGGCATTTCCTTTGGCAAGGACGACATGGTCGTCCCGGCCGCAAAGCACACGCTGATCGAGGAAACGCGCCATCGTGTGCGTGAATACGAACAGCAATATCTGGACGGTCTGACTACCGACAAAGAGAAGTACAATCTCGTGGTTGACACCTGGTCCAAGTGCACGGATCAGGTCGCGGCTGAGATGATGAAGGAAATCTCTGAGCCTAAGGTTGATCCCGATACCGGCCGTATCATGGAGATGAATTCCATCTACATGATGAGCCATTCTGGCGCGCGCGGCAGCCCTCAGCAGATGAAGCAGCTCGCTGGTATGCGTGGCCTCATGGCAAAGCCGTCAGGTGAGATCATCGAGACGCCTATTCTCTCCAACTTCAAGGAGGGATTAACGGTGCTCGAATACTTCAACTCGACTCATGGCGCACGCAAAGGACTGGCTGATACGGCCCTCAAGACGGCGAACTCGGGGTATCTCACCCGGCGGCTGGTGGACGTGGCCAATGACTGCATCATAACGGCTGACGATTGTGGCACCAAGCATGGTGTTACGGTGCAGGCGGAAATCGATGGCGGTCAAGTTGTGTCATCACTTGCTGAACGCATTTTGGGCAGGACAACAGCGGAGGATGTGCGTAATCCGGATACCGGTGAAGTCATCATTAAGCGTGACCGTGAGGTGACGGAAGATATCGCCGAACGTATCGAGGAGGCACACGTTCAGAGAGTGCGTGTGCGGTCGGTGTTGTCGTGTGAACTTAAGGAAGGCGTTTGCGCCAAATGTTATGGACGTGATCTCGCGCGTGGAACCCCGGTCAATATCGGTGAGGCGGTTGGCGTTATTGCCGCCCAGTCGATTGGTGAACCGGGAACGCAGCTCACGATGCGTACCTTCCATATTGGCGGTGCCGCCCAGTTTGCCGGTCAGTCCAAAATCGAGGCCTCCTATGACGGCACGATCAAAATCAATAATCGCAATGTGGTGAAAAACTCCGAAGGCGAATTGATCGCGATGGGTCGCAATATGCAGGTCCTTATTCTTGATCCAAAGGGACAGGAGCGGGCTTCTTATCGCATCACCTATGGTGCGCGGCTAAAGTTGGACGAGGGCGCGACAGTGAAGCGTGGTGACCGTTTGGCGGAATGGAACCCCAATGCGTTGCCGGTGTTGACGGAGGTTGATGGCCTCGCAAAGTTCGAGGATCTGGTCTCGGGCATCTCCATGAAGGAAGTGGCCGACGAAAAGACCGGCGTTACCAATCGCGTGGTGATGGATAGTCGCGGCGCTGGTTCGAAATCACAGGATTTGCGTCCAGCGATCGTCATCACTGACAAGAAGGGTCAAGTTGTTACTCTTCCAGGGAACGTTGAGGCGCGGTATGGGCTCACTGTTGACGCCATTCTGTCGGTTGAGGAAGGCGTTGAGGTGAAAGCGGGTGACGTTTTGGCCCGTTTGCCTACCGAAGGCGCCAAGACGCGCGATATCACCGGTGGTCTGCCGCGTGTGGCCGAGCTGTTCGAGGCGCGCAAGCCCAAGGAATGCGCGGTTTTGGCTGAGGTCGATGGCTTCGTCGAGTTCGGTAAAGATTACAAGAACAAGCGCCGGATCATCATTCGCCCTAAGGACGAGAGGCTGGAACCAGTTGAATACCTGATACCCAAGGGTAAGCATGTGTCCGTGCGTGAAGGCGACTATCTGGAAAAGGGCGACTACATCGTCGAAGGTAACCCCAGCCCGCATGATATCTTGCGCATCAAGGGTATTGAGGAATTGGCGAGCTACCTCGTCAAGGAAATCCAGGACGTCTATCGACTGCAGGGCGTGAAGATCAACGATAAGCATATTGAGGTTATCGTCCGGCAGATGATGCAGAAGCAGGAGATTCTTGATGGTGGGGAGACAACCCTGCTTGCAGGTGAGCAGGTTGATCTCAGTGAACTCGATGATGCGAATCGTCGGGCCGAGCGTGAGGGATTGAAGCTTGCAGTGGGAAGGCCAGTACTTCTGGGTATTACCAAGGCCAGTCTTCAGACGCGTTCGGTGTTCTCTGCCGCATCGTTCCAGGAAACAACACGGGTACTCACTGACGCGGCGGTCAATGGCAAGGTCGATACCCTGGAGGGCTTGAAGGAAAACGTCATCGTTGGCCGCCTCATACCGGCTGGTACAGGTGGAGCGGTGGCGCGGTTGCGCCATATTGCGCAGGAGCGTGATCGTGCCATTCAGGCCGAACGTGGCGAACTCGAGCCGGTGCCTCAACTGGAGGGCCCCTCAGAGTCAAAGTCGGAAGCGGCTGAGTAACCAGCCGTCAAGTCAAGTCTCGTCAAAGGGTCGGTGGCAGCACCGGCCCTTTTTCGTTAGAGCATCGAACGTGCAAAATGGGAGGCAGGTTGAAGATCAGTACGATATCCTGCGTTCATGAACATCGCCTGCTGAATACGGCGACGGACGTTGAAACGACATACCTCGGCACTTTAGGGGTGGAACGTATAATGCCTGGCTGTGACCAATCGAATGAGGCAGAGGCGATGATCAAGCTGCACGGCTGGGACCGCGCAGCGGCGCGCAGTGGTGTGTTGGATGGCAAGTTCCTCATCGGAGTGCTCACAACGGGCATCTATTGTCTACCGTCCTGTCCTGCGCGGCCGCCAAAAGCGGAGAACGTCAAGCTATTTGGTTGTGAGTCCGATGCAATCTCCGCGGGGCTGAGAGCTTGCAAACGCTGCAGACCAGACCTTTATAATCGCGGTGAAGATAGCGATCTGCAATTATTTGATGGGCTGATTGAGCGTGTACGTAAAGCTCCACAGGACTATGCAGATTCCAAAGCGCTTGCTCGCGCTTGTGGTGTTCGGTCAACTAAGCTTGGTGAATTGTTTCGGGCGCACGCGCACATGACACCCGCAGCGTTTTTGCGTCGTGAGCGTGTAAGGAGAGCATGTGACCGCTTATTGGAAGAACATGATGGAGTAGTCGAGGTTGGACTGGAAGCCGGATTTGAAAGTGAATCGGCATTCCATCGTCAGTTTGTTGCGCATACGCGAATGACACCCGGTGCGTGGCGGGCGCTAAAGAGCTCGAACGTTTTTCTTCTTCACCTGCCTCCAGCTTATAAGTCCAACGAAGTATTGGCTTATCATGCGCGGGATCAACAAAGTCCTTGTGAGCGCGTCAACGGCCTTCGCATCTGCAAGGCGCTCGAGTTGCAGGAGGGGACTGCGGTGCTGGAAATCTCTCTGGAATGCGAAGGTGCGTGGTGCCGTGTGTATCCTGAAACCGCACGCTCTGTTCAGAGTATGCGCTTTGTGCATGCCAGTGCGATGAGGATGTTGGGTCTCTGTTGTGAAGTGGAAGGTATTGAGGCGCGCATGTCCAGAAATGAAAGTTGTGCGTCCTTGTTCAAAATACGTCCTGGTTTGCGACTGGCATTGGTACCAAATGGGTTTGACGCATTATGCTGGGCAATTATTGGTCAACAAATAAATGTTGCGTTTGCCGCTTCATTACGACGGGAGCTCATTGAGCTTGCAGGTGAAAGAATTGGCGACATGCGCGCTCACCCGTCACCGGAACGCGTTGCGGACATCGAATGGCATAGTCTGACGTCTCGCCGTTATTCACGTTCAAAGGCTGAATATGTGACGATGGCAGCTGCGGCTGTGGCTCGTGGAGATATTGATCTTGAGGATTTGCCTAACGGATCGGCGGTTGCGGCTGAGAAGTCTTTAACAGCGTTACGCGGAGTCGGCCGGTGGACCGCTGGATATCAGATGCTGCGGACGGGATTTGCGGACGCCATGCCAGTCGGCGATGTAGCGCTTGCAGCTGCCCTCACTCGTTGGCAAAGATTGGATGAACGGCCAAGTCATGAGCAAGTTATTGGCATGATGAGTAGGTTTGCACCCTTCCGTGCACTGGCAACCGCCCATTTGTGGGCCAGTCTTCGACAGGAGGCCGCATGAGCGATGTGTTATATTGGGCACCTATTACGAGTTGCTTAGGGCGTTTCGCCGCGACAGTTGATGCAATGGGACGACTTTTGAGCTTTGATTTGAGGGCTTGCACGGTTGCGCCGAATGGGACCCGTGAAGATCGCGCGGCATTAGCCGATATCCAGCAACAGATTTCAGAGTACGAGAACGGCTCACGCCGCAACTTTGATGTCGTCCGAGCTGCCCGAGGAACCCCCTGGCAGATGCGCGTGTGGGACGCGTTGTGCGAGATACCTTATGGCGCTACGTGGTCTTACGGTGCCCTTGCGAAGGCTCTGGGCAAGCCCAAATCGGCGCGTGCGGTTGGGCTTGCCAACGGACAAAACCCGATCGGATTGATTGTGCCGTGCCACCGGGTGATAGGCGCCAATGGCAGTCTGACCGGATACGGCGGTGGCTTGCCACTTAAGCGCGCATTGCTGGAGCATGAGGCCCGGCACGGAGGACGTCGCGACAGCCTATTTGGATAATTTGCCCATGGGGTATTTGGCGTGAAATCTTGAGATGAGCCAAATGCGTGCTCCTGTTACGAGCGATGACATTCCCGCTTATGCGAAAGGGCTAGCCTGAGTCTTAGGCCGCCTACTTCATTTGGGCGCGCAGTTTCCGCTTTATGCCAGGTTTGGTGTTTTGAGGTGGCGCACGCTGTTTGGGGCTGAACATGAAGCGTGTGGCCGTGGCTGGTGCAAACGTATAAGGCGCGACGCGCCCGTGGTCGCCGTCGCGGACGGGACTGTCCCGTACCGCCATGATATTATTGTCAAATCAGACATTCGCGCGACGGGATGGACTCATCATAAGATTGCCAAAAAGGGGAGGCTGTACCATGAACTCAATATTGACGCCGGTTCTGGCGCTTATATGCCTTAGCCTGATCGTGTGGGTCTGGATGTACGCGACGCGCATCCCGGCCATGCAGCGCGCAAAACTTACCCCAGACGCTGCGATGCACCCCGGATCCCTGGATGTTTTGCCAAGTGAAGTGCGTAGGGTCGCTGACAACTACAACCACCTAATGGAACAGCCTACGATCTTCTACGCACTGGTCTTTTATATCTACCTAGCGGGGCTAGTGGATCCGTTCTATGTGGGGCTGGCTTGGGCGTATGTCGGCCTGCGCGTCATTCATACGGGCGTACAGTGCACGGTAAATAGGGTTCCACTGCGCTTTATGGTGTTTTCAATGTCTACATTTGTGCTGATGATTATGGCCATACGGTCGCTTCTGGCGCTTTAGCACTGCCTCCCAGCCTTCATAGGAAAGAAATTTTCTGTCTCCGCTTGACCCTGAGTGGCCCCGCGGATATATACCGCCACCTTCTGTGGACAGGCTGTCGGCGTATGCCGAAACGTTGTCAGGAAGACCAGTAGGAGAGCTTTGGTAAGCGCGATCTGGCGTTGGTGCGCCTGATCCTCCGCTTCGGGAAGCCAGCCCCCGTTGGGGGTTGGCTATGTTGTTTTGTATATGCCGGCAGGGCCGGTTGCCAGGGAAGACAGGATGCCGACGATCAACCAGTTGATCCGTAAGCCGCGCTCGGAAAAGCCCAAGCGCAATAAAGTGCCCGCACTCACGGGATCACCACAGAAGCGGGGTGTGTGCACGCGCGTTTATACGACGACGCCGAAGAAGCCAAACTCTGCATTGCGTAAGGTCGCAAAGGTTCGCCTTACCAATGGATTTGAGGTGGTGAGCTACATTCCCGGCGAGCGGCATAATCTGCAGGAGCACTCTGTGGTGCTCATTCGGGGCGGTCGCGTGAAGGACCTTCCCGGTGTTCGCTACCACATCATTCGTGGCGTGCTGGACACGCAGGGCGTTAAAGATCGCAAGCAACGCCGTTCGCTCTATGGCGCGAAGCGTCCGAAGTAATTTGAAGAGGTCGAGAAAATGTCCCGCCGCCACCGCGCTGAACGCCGAGAAATCAATCCAGACGCCAAATTTGGCGACTTGATTCTCGCAAAGTTCATGAACAGTCTGATGTATGACGGCAAGAAGTCTGCCGCAGAGAGCATCGTGTATGGCGCGTTTGATGTAATCCAAGAGAAGACCAAGCAGGACCCGCTGCAGGTATTTCATGAAGCGTTGCGCAACGTTCAGCCTGCGCTTGAAGTCCGCTCTCGTCGTGTCGGCGGTGCGACATATCAGGTTCCAGTGGAAGTTCGTACTGATCGCAGTCGTGCCTTGGCCATTAGGTGGCTGATCAACGCAGCCCGTGGGCGTAACGAACCAACGATGACCGGGCGTCTGTCAGGTGAGCTGCTTGATGCAGCGAGTAATCGCGGAAATGCAGTTAAGAAGCGCGAAGACACCCACAAAATGGCGGAAGCAAACCGCGCATTCTCACATTACCGCTGGTAAGGGTCCCGAGGAATTTTACGATGCAGCGCCAGACGCCACTCGCAAACTACCGGAATATCGGCATTGCCGCGCATATTGATGCCGGTAAGACCACGACTACGGAGCGTATCCTCTATTATACCGGACGTAGCCATAAAATCGGCGAAGTGCATGATGGTGCGGCCACCATGGACTGGATGGAGCAGGAACAGGAGCGGGGTATCACCATTACCTCTGCGGCCACGACCTGCTTCTGGAAAGACCATCGCATCAACATTATCGATACCCCGGGCCACGTCGACTTTACGATTGAAGTAGAGCGCTCGATGCGCGTGCTTGACGGTGCCGTTGCCGTTTTCGATGCAGTTGCCGGTGTGGAGCCTCAGTCGGAGACCGTGTGGCGTCAGGCTGACAAGTACCGCGTTCCGCGCATCTGTTTTGTTAATAAAATGGATCGTATGGGCGCAAATTTTCAGCGTTGCGTCGACATGATGATTGATCGGCTTGGTACGAAGCCGCTTGTGATTACTTGGCCGATTGGCGCGGAGGCTGATTTCAAGGGTCTGGTCGACGTAGTCAAAATGAAGGCCCTGGTTTGGCAAGAAGAGCAGCTTGGTGCCAAATTCGACGAAATCGAAATTCCTGAAGAGTACCGCGCCAAGGCTGAAGAACTACATACTGCACTCGTCGAAACTGCGGTAGAGGAAGATGAAAAGCTTCTTGAAGCCTACCTTGAGGGCAGTTTTCCATCGTATGAAGATCTGAAGCACTGCATCCGCAAGGGCACAACTGCTTTCCGATTTGTGCCGGTGCTTTGTGGATCAGCGTTCAAGAACAAGGGGGTACAGCCCCTGCTTGATGCAGTTATCGATTATCTGCCATCGCCACTTGATATCCCTCCTGTGGAAGGGGTGAGACCGGGAACCGATGAAAAGTTGGTACGTATGGCTGATGACAAGGCGCCATTCGCGGGTCTCGCGTTCAAGATCATGGATGACCCGTTTGTCGGATCGATTACGTTTGTACGGGTTTATTCTGGAACAATCAGTTCCGGAACGTCCGTTCTTAACTCTGTGAAAGATAAAAATGAGCGCGTCGGCCGGATGCTGCTTATGCATGCTAATAGTCGAGAGGATATCAAGGAGGCTGCGGCCGGTGATATAGTGGCGTTTGCTGGACTTAAGTTGACATCGACTGGCGAAACGCTCTGCACCCCATCGGATCCGGTTATTTTGGAGCGTATGGAATTTCCTGATCCCGTTATTGAACTCGCTATTGAGCCTAAGACAAAAGCTGATCAGGAAAAAATGGGTATGGCCTTGGCGCGGTTGGCCCAGGAAGATCCGTCATTCCAGGTTTCAACTGATGCCGAAAGCGGTCAGACGATCCTGAAGGGCATGGGCGAACTGCACCTGGATATCAAGGTCGACATTCTGCGCCGGACTTACAAGGTCGACGCCAATGTCGGAGCGCCTCAGGTAGCGTACCGAGAGACTTTGTCCAAGCCGATCACAATTCTCTACACCCACAAGAAGCAGACTGGTGGTTCGGGGCAGTTTGCCGAAGTGAAAATCGAATTCGAGCCTCTACCTCCCGGCTCCGGGTTCACCTTTGAAAATGAGGTTGTGGGCGGCTCAGTTCCTAGAGAATACATTCCTTCGGTCGAAAAAGGACTGCGCGCGCAAAAGGAATCGGGCCTCATGGCGGGTTTCCCTGTGATCGATTTCAAGGCACGTCTCGTCGACGGGAAATACCACGAAGTTGACTCGAATGCTCTTACCTTCGACATCGCGGCCCGTGCAGCCTTCCGTGAACTGGCGACAAAGGGCGTCGTTAAGTTGCTTGAGCCGATTATGAAGGTCGAAGTGGTGACGCCCGAGGACTTCCTGGGCGGTGTCATCGGGGACCTTAATTCTCGTCGTGGGCAGGTGCAGGGAACCGATACGCGCGGAAATGCGCAGGTGGTGACTGCCATGGTGCCGCTCGCGAATATGTTTGGCTATATCAACACCCTGCGGTCGATGACACAGGGGCGTGCCCAGTACACGATGCAATTCGATCATTATGAGCAAGTTCCGCAAGCTATCGCGGATGAAGTGAAGGCAAAGTACGCGTAATCGAGCGGCCGGGCCTTATGGCGCCTGGTCAAAAAACCGGCCTCTCGTTATGCGATAGGCCAAAGTACTTGGTTCAGACGACGGAGAGAGACCATGGCGAAAGCCAAATTCGAGCGGACGAAACCGCACTGCAACATCGGAACGATCGGTCACGTTGACCATGGCAAGACGTCGCTGACCGCAGCGATTACAAAGGTGCTCGCCGAAACCGGCGGAGCTACCTTCACTGCCTACGATCAGATTGACAAGGCGCCGGAGGAAAAGGCCCGCGGCATCACGATTTCAACCGCGCATGTGGAATACGAGACTAAGAAGCGCCATTACGCCCACGTCGACTGCCCAGGCCACGCGGACTACGTGAAGAACATGATCACGGGCGCGGCCCAGATGGACGGCGCCATTCTCGTGGTGTCCGCAGCCGATGGTCCAATGCCGCAGACGCGCGAGCATATTCTTCTGGCTCGCCAGGTTGGCGTGCCGGCGCTCGTGGTATTTCTTAACAAGTGTGACATGGTTGACGATCCCGAGTTGCTGGAACTCGTCGAAATGGAAGTTCGTGAACTGCTTTCATCCTATGACTTCCCAGGGGATGATATTCCGTTCGTCCGCGGTTCGGCGTTGTGCGCCCTTGAGGATCGCGAGCCAGCTCTGGGCAAGGACGCAGTGCTGAAGCTGATGGATGCTGTCGACAGCTATATCCCGCAGCCTGAACGTCCGATTGATATGCCGTTCCTGATGCCGATCGAAGACGTGTTTTCGATTTCCGGCCGCGGTACCGTGGTAACTGGCCGTATTGAACGCGGTGTGGTCAAGGTCGGCGAGGAAGTTGAGATCGTCGGGATGAAGCCTACGGCCAAGACCACGGTTACCGGTGTGGAAATGTTCCGTAAGTTGCTTGATCAAGGTCAGGCTGGTGACAATGTCGGCTGTCTGCTGCGTGGTATCGATCGCACGGGTGTAGAGCGCGGGCAGGTTCTTGCCAAACCGGGCTCGATCACGCCCCATACCACGTTCAAGGCGGAAGTCTATGTGTTGACCAAGGAAGAAGGCGGTCGTCACACGCCGTTCTTTGGTAATTACCGGCCGCAATTTTACTTCCGTACCACCGACGTGACGGGCATCGTGAAATTGCCGGAAGGCACGGAGATGGTGATGCCTGGTGACAACGTGGCTATTGAAGTCGAACTGATTGTGCCAATCGCCATGGAGGAGAAGCTGCGCTTCGCTATCCGTGAGGGCGGTCGCACTGTGGGTTCTGGTGTAGTCTCGGCCATTATTAAGTAAGTGCGTATGGTTCCTGGCCCGCGCGGTCTCAATGGGCGCGCGGGATTGGGATCAGAGGATTAGTGGTGAATTAGGTTTGTAGAACGAAAGCAGTGGTAGGCCGAGTAAAAGCGGCCGAGTGCCACGATAGAGGTAGAAAATGCAGAGCCAAAATATACGGATCCGGCTCAAAGCCTTCGATCACCGCATCCTCGACAATTCGACGCGGGAAATCGTAAACACGGCAAAGCGCACGGGAGCGCAGGTACGCGGACCAATCCCGCTGCCAACGTTAATCGAACGCTTTACCGTGAACCGGTCCCCGCACGTTGACAAGAAGAGCCGCGAACAGTTCGAAATCCGGACTCACAAGCGTCTCCTCGACATCATTGAACCGACGCCACAAACGGTCGACGCGCTTATGAAGCTCGACCTGGCCGCCGGTGTTGATGTCGAGATCAAGCTTTAAGGAGTAGGTGCGGAGATGCGCACAGGCGTCATCACGCAGAAGGTCGGCATGACGCGCCTCTTTTTAGAGGACGGCCGGCATGTGCCCGTTACGGTCTTGAAGCTTGATGGCTGTCAGGTCGTGGCCAGGCGCACCGAGGATACGGATGGCTACACAGCTGTCCAGCTCGGTTCTGGATTTGCAAAGCCAAAAAGGTTAACGAAGGCCGATCGCGGGCAATTCGCCAAGGCCGAAGTTGAACCGAAAAAGAAACTCGCGGAATTCCGCGTTGACTCGGCCAACCTGTTGGAAGTCGGCGATGTAATTTTGGCGGATCACTTCGTGCCGGGCCAGAAAGTGGACGTCACAGGTATCACCATTGGTCGCGGATTCACCGGCGCGATGAAACGCTGGAATTTTCGTGGACTGGAGGCGAGCCACGGCGTGTCGATCTCGCATCGCAGCCTCGGCGGCACGGGTGGTCGTCAGGATCCTGGTAAGACCTTCAAGAACAAGAAGATGCACGGGCACTACGGTGTTGACAGGGTCACCACGCAGAATCTCGAAATCGCTAAGGTCGACGTCGAGCGTGGGCTCATCATGGTCAAAGGAGCGGTTCCTGGCCATCGCGGCGGATGGGTGATGGTGCGGGACGCTGTCAAACATCAAGTGCCGAAGGAAGCTCCGGTGCCTGCATCAGTCAAGAAGCGCGTCGCCAATGGCGCTGAAGTAGCGGCGGAGGGTTGAGATGAAAACGCAAGTTCTCAAGCTCGACGCAAGTGACAGCGGCGAGATTGAACTCAACGATGCGGTGTTTGGTTTGGAACCGCGGGCTGACCTGCTTCAGCGTGTTGTGGTTTGGCAATTAGCTAAACGTCGCGCTGGTACCCATAAAGTACTTACGCGTGGTGAAATCGATCGGACCAAGAAGCGCGTGGGTAAGCAAAAAGGCGGCGGTGTGGCTCGCCATGGACCCCGCTCTGCTCCGCTTTTCGTTGGTGGTGCGAAAGCTATGGGCCCGGTCACCCATAGCCATGAGTTCTCACTGCCCAAGAAGGTTCGAGCGCTTGGGCTGAGGCACGCGCTTTCGGCGAAGGCTAAAATCGGTGCCATCGTAGTGTTAGAAGAAGCCAAGTCGGCCGCCATGAAAACCAAGGACCTTGCGGCACATTTTAAGAAGCTTGGAGTTGAAAACGCTCTGGTTGTAGACGGGCAATTTGATTTGAATTTCGCGATGTCGGCTCGCAATTTGAACCATGTATCGTTGCTTCCGGCCGAAGGCTTGAATGTTTATGACATTCTCCGGAGCGAGAAGCTGGTTCTAACCAGAGCCGCAGTGAAAGCGATCGAGGAGCGTCTAGCATGAGTAGCGAGTACGACGTGATCCTGTCGCCAGTGATTACAGAAAAGGCGACCAAGCTTACGGAAGTGAATCAGGTGGTGTTTCGCGTGACACTTGACGCGACCAAGCCTGCCATCGCCAAGGCGGTAGAGTCGCTGTTCAAGGTTAAGGTAAAGGCAGTTAACACTCAGCGCATCAAGGGCAAAGCTAAGATGGCGCGGGGCAGGCCTTATCGGCGCAGTGACTACAAAAAAGCGATCGTTACCCTCCAGGAAGGGCAGCAGATCGATATTACGACGGGGCTCTGAGATGGCGCTGAAAAAATATAAACCTACTACCCCAGGTCAGCGGCAGCTCGTGCTGGTCAATCGTGCCCACCTGCATAAGGGCGGGCCTGTGAAGTCTCTGACAGAAGGGCAGACGCGTAACGGCGGGCGTAACAATACTGGCCGCGTGACGGTTCGCTGGCAAGGCGGTGGCCATAAACAACGCTATCGGATAGTTGACTTCAAGCGTCGCAAGTTTGATGTGCCCGGGCGTGTTGAGCGTATTGAATATGACCCCAATCGCACTCCCTATATTGCTTTGATCAAATATAAGGATGGCGAGCTTGCATACATTCTCGCGCCGCAACGCATTGCGGTGGGTGACACGGTAATTTCTGGAGACCGTGTGGACGTTAAACCGGGAAATGCCATGCCTCTGGCGGCGATGCCGGTGGGTACGATCGTGCACAATATCGAGATGAAGCCCGGAAAGGGCGGGCAAATCGCGCGTTCAGCCGGGACCTATGCGCAGTATCTTGGACGTGACTCCGGTTACGCGACGTTGCGTCTGAATTCCGGTGAAGTTCGCAAGGTATTACTGACTTGCATGGCTACGGTTGGTGCAGTTTCCAATCCCGACCATATGAACGAAGTCATCGGCAAGGCCGGACGCAATGTGTGGAAGGGGCGCCGCCCCCATGTTCGCGGCACTGCGATGAACCCTATCGATCATCCGCATGGTGGTGGTGAAGGGCGTACCAAAGGTGGTCGCCATCCCGTCACGCCGTGGGGCAAGTCGACCAAGGGCGCGCGGACGCGTTCAAACAAAAAGACGCAGAAATTCATCGTGCGCTCGCGGCACGCCAAAAAGACTCAAGGGTAAGACGTTATGGCTCGTTCGGTTTGGAAAGGCCCTTTTGTGGATGGCTTCCTTCTTAGGAAGGCGGAAGCCACACGCAGCACGGGTCGCAAGGAAGTGATCAAAACCTGGTCGCGGCGCTCAACGATTCTGCCGCAGTTCGTCGGCCTCACTTTTGGTGTTTACAACGGGAAAAAGCACATTCCTGTGCTCGTCACGGAAGACATGGTCGGTCACAAGCTTGGAGAGTTTTCTCCGACACGCACCTTCTATGGCCATTCGGCAGATAAGAAAGCAAAGAGGGGCTGACAATGGGTAAGGCATCTCGCCCGCGCGTTCTGGCCGACACCCAGGCAAAGGCCATTGGACGTAATATTCGGACCTCGCCGCGCAAACTTAATCTCGTGGCCCAGTCGATCCGCGGCAAGTCCGCGGAGACCGCGCTAAACGAGTTGACGTTTTCGCCTAAGCGCGTCGCCAAGGTGGTAAAAAAGGTGCTGCAGTCAGCTATAGCCAATGCTGAGAACAACCACGATCTTGATGTTGATGATCTGGTCGTTTGTGAAGCGTCGGTCGGTAAGAATCTGATCATGAAGCGCTTCCACGCGCGCGCCCGCGGACGCGGCGCGCGAATCGAAAAACCCTTCGCGCAGATAACGGTAGTTGTTGAAGAGAAGCAGGCCAAAGAGAAGAAGTCCGCGTCGAAGAATAAACGTGGGCGGACGCAGTCCCAATCTAAACCGGCAGCGAAAGATGCTGTCGTCGAAACCGCTAGTGCGCAGGGAGAAGCCTGATGGGTCAGAAAGTAAATCCCACGGGGCTTCGCCTCGGTATCAACCGCACGTGGGACTCGCGCTGGTACGCGAACAAAAAAGATTACGGCAAGCTCCTGCAGCAAGATATCAAGATCCGCAATCATCTGGCGGAACGGCTGAAGGCCGCCGGTGTTTCTCGGATTGTGATCGAGCGCCCGCACAAGAAGTGCCGCATCACGATTCATTCTGCTCGTCCTGGTGTTGTGATCGGTCGCAAAGGCGCGGATATCGAGAAGCTGAAAAGCGAGGTGCAATATTTCACCGCTGATGAAGTGCACCTCAACATCGTGGAAATCCGCAAGCCAGAAATCGATGCTAAGCTTGTTGCGGAAAATATTGCACAGCAGTTGGAGCGTCGCGTCGCGTTTCGTCGGGTGATGAAGCGGGCGGTGCAGTCTGCGATGCGTCTCGGTGCGCAAGGGATACGTATCAACTGTGGTGGTCGCCTCGGCGGCGCAGAGATTGCTCGGGTTGAGTGGTATCGAGAGGGTCGCGTGCCGCTGCATACTCTGCGGGCGGATATCGATTACGGCGTGGCTACCGCCAAAACGACCTACGGGACGTGTGGCGTGAAGGTATGGATCTTCAAGGGTGAGATTCTAGAGCACGATCCCATGGCAACGGAGAAGCGTCAGTCTGAGCAGTCAGGTGAGGCGGGACGTACACCCGGCGGTGATCGCCGTCGTGAACAGACCCAGCCGGCTGCCTAACGCGATAGAGATTAGTCATGCTGCAACCAAAACGAACAAAATTCCGCAAGCAATTTAAGGGTCGCATACATGGCCCGGCCAAGGGTGGCACGGCGCTAAATTTTGGTGCCTTTGGCCTAAAGGCGGTTGAGCCGGAGCGCATAACCGCGCGTGAAATCGAGGCTGCTCGTCGGGCGATCACGCGGCATATGAAACGCGCAGGTCGCGTTTGGATACGTGTATTTCCCGATGTGCCAGTTTCGAAGAAGCCTGCCGAAGTACGTATGGGTTCAGGCAAAGGTGCTCCCGAGTATTGGGTGGCGAAAATCAAACCGGGGCGCATCTTGTTTGAGATCGATGGTGTGGATCATGAGACAGCCAAAGAGGCGATGCGTCTCGGGGCAGCAAAGCTTTCGATCGCCACCAAGTTCGTTCACCGCATTGGTGCGTGAGGAAAGAAGACCATGGCGAAGAAAGATAACACCGCCGACGATTTCCGCACCAGGAGCGCGGATGAACTCACTGAACGGCTGACGAAGTTGAAAAAGGAGCAGTTCAATCTGCGCTTTCAACGGGCAAACGGTCAGCTTGAGAATACCGGTCGCGTGCGGGTCGTGCGTCGCGAAATCGCGCGCATCACCACCATTTTGAACGAGCAGCGTCGCAAGGCGAGCTGAAGGAAAAAGGGACAATAGAAGACTATGCCTAAGCGCGTGCTCCAAGGCGTCGTGGTCAGCGACAAAAATGCCAAGACTGTGGTGGTGAAGGTGGAACGCCGCTTTACACACCCAGTCATGGGGAAAACCGTGCGTCGCTCGAAAAAATATCACGCGCATGATGAGGCCGGCCAATTCAAGGTTGGTGACATTGTGCGCATACGGGAGTGCCGGCCGCTTTCGAAGCTCAAAAGCTGGGAAGTGGTCGGTTTGGCAGGGCAGGAATGAGCCAGAGGCCTGAGGGAGAACAACTATGATTCAGATGACCTCTGAGCTCGACGTCGCGGACAACTCCGGAGCCCGACGCGTGATGTGCATTAAGGTTCTGGGCGGTTCGAAGCGAAAGTATGCCGGAGTTGGCGATACCATCGTTGTTTCGGTCAAGGAGGCTATTCCGCGTGGTCGCGTGAAGAAGGGCGAAGTGCTGAAGGCTGTGATCGTTAGGACGGCCCATGGCGTACGTCGGCCCGATGGCAGCTTGATACGCTTCGATAACAATGCGGCAGTTCTTGTGAACAACCAGGGCGAGCCAATCGGCACGCGCATCTTCGGTCCAGTAACGCGCGAGCTGCGCGCTAAAAACCACATGAAGATCATCTCTTTGGCGCCGGAGGTGCTGTGATGGCGGTGAAAGTTAAAAAAGGTGACCGTGTCATCGTCACTACTGGCCGGGACAAAGGAAAAAAGGGTGAGGTTCTCAGGGTATTTCCCAGGGAGGACCGAGTACTTGTCTCGGGCGTGAACATGGTGAAGCGGCATCAGCGTCAGACGCAAGCCCAGGCTGGTGGAATTATCAGCAAGGAATCACCGATTCAGATTTCCAACATTGCTCACGTTGATCCCAGGACTGGTGGAGCAACGCGGGTTGGGTTCAAGGTTTTGGGCGACGGACGCAAGGTCCGCTTTGCCAAGAAGTCCGGTGAGGTCATCGATGTCTGAGCAGGGCAGCAAGACGAAGAAGTCCGGTGCGGTCAAGAAAGACGGCGCGGCGCGCAAGGAAGTTGCTGCGGGGACAAAAGTCGCCGTGGGCGAGGCATCGGTCGATCCTCAATACGTCCCGCGGTTTAAGAAGCGCTATAACGAAGTTATCCGTCCGCAGATGATGGAGCAATTCGGTTACAAGAACCTGATGCAGGTTCCGCGCATCGAGAAGATCGTTCTCAATATTGGTGCGGGAGAGGCTGCGTCAGACCAAAAGAAGCTCCAGTCCGCCGTGAATGATTTGACAGCCATTGCGGGCCAGAAGGCCGTTGTAACTCGCGCAAAGAAGGCAATTGCGGGGTTCAAGATTCGTACCGGACTGCCTATTGGCGCCAAAGTTACGCTGCGCAAGGACAGGATGTATGAATTCTTGGATCGTCTCGTGACAATGGCGTTGCCGCGAGTGCGTGACTTTCGCGGACTCAATGGCAAAAGCTTCGATGGGCGCGGTAATTATGCGATGGGTCTCAAGGAACACATTGTCTTCGTCGAGATTGACTACGACAAGACGGAAACTGTGTGGGGCATGGACATCATCCTCAATACATCCGCCAAAACTGATGAGGAAGCACAGGCGCTCCTCAAAGGTTTTCAATTTCCCTTTATGAACTGAAGGCACGGACCATGGCGAAAACCAGCCAGATCAACCGCAATCAAAAGCGCGAAAAGATGGTCGCGCAGTATGCGGCCAAGCGCGCAGCGCTGAAGAAGACGACCGAGGATATGTCGGTGCCGCCGGAGGAGCGCTTTCAGGCAATGCTCAAGTTGGCGGAATTACCACGTAACTCGTCCAAGACACGTATCCATCATCGTTGCGAACTTTCCGGCCGTCCTAAGGCGTACTATCGCAAGCTCAGGTTGTCTCGTATCGCGCTCCGTGAGCTTGCTAATTTCGGCCAGGTCCCCGGTATGACCAAGGCGAGCTGGTAAGGAAGGGTTTAAAGAAATGGCGATCACCGATCCGATCAGCGATCTGCTTAGTCGCATTCGTAACGGCCAACTTCGTGGCATGACCAAGGTCAGCTCACCTAGCTCCCATTTGCGTACGCGCGTACTCGATGTGCTTCAAGCCGAGGGCTATATCCGCGGGTACGCGGAAATAGAGAAGGAGGGTCACAGAGAGCTTGAGATCGAGCTTAAGTATCATGAAGGGCGCCCGGTTATTCGTGAGTTACGCCGTGTCTCCAAGCCGGGGCGGCGGGTTTATATATCGGTTCGCGATCTCCTGCCGTATCGGCAGGGCCTCGGGGTTTCGATCGTGTCTACTCCGAAAGGGGTTATGACGGATGCACACGCTCGCGAAGAGCACGTCGGCGGCGAAGTGCTCTGCCACGTATTCTGAGCCGAGCGGAAGGAAGAAGACTATGTCACGTATCGGCAAAAAGCCCGTCCAACTCCCCAAGGGGGTTATGGCTGCAGTTGATGGCCAAACGGTCAAGGTGAAGGGCCCAAAGGGCGAACTCAAGGTCACGCTCGTGGACGATGTCCAAGTTGAGCTCACGGACTCGGGTGTTGTAATCAGCCCTCGCCCGGATCACGAGCGCGCGCGAGCCATGTGGGGCTTGTCGCGTACCTTGGTAAATAACCTCGTCATCGGTGTGACCGAAGGTTTTGCTGAACGGCTGGACATCAATGGCGTTGGCTACCGCGCGGCGGTTCAGGGCAAGAACTTGAATCTACAACTGGGTTTCAGCCACGACGTGGTTTATCCAATTCCCGCCGGAATTAATATCGTTGCAGAGAAGCCTACCTCGATAACAATTTCGGGGATCGATAAGCAGCTGGTGGGCCAAGTTGCTGCGGAAATCCGAGCCTGGCGTGCGCCTGAGCCTTACAAGGGCAAGGGTGTGAAGTATGCCAGCGAGACAATCCGGCGCAAGGAAGGCAAGAAGAAATAGCCATGACAAAGAATCTGTTCGACCGGCGCAAGACCCGAGCCCGTTATAAGATTTCGCAATCGTCGAATGGCCGTCCGCGGCTGTCCGTCTATCGCTCGGGAAAGCACATTTATGCTCAAATCATTGATGATGCGATTGGCGTCACCCTGGTGACGGCATCAACGCACGAAAAAGATGGCGCCGTGTCTAAGAGCTATAATATTGCTGCGGCAGTTGAAGTGGGAAAAAAGATCGCCGAACGCGCCAAGGACAAGGGCCTGTCCCAAGTTGTTTTTGATCGTGGCGGTTACATCTATCACGGGCGTGTTAAGGCGCTCGCTGAGGCGGCCCGCGAGGGCGGTCTCGAGTTTTAAGGAAGGGCACGTTTTATGGCGCGTGATGAAGAACATGGTCGTGGACGGCGGCGCGAGCGCGGGGATCGCGAAGAGCGCGATAATGAGTTTGTAGACAAGCTCGTCCATATCAACCGCGTGGCCAAAGTCGTGAAAGGCGGCCGCCGTTTTGGGTTTGCCGCGCTTGTGGTTGTAGGCGACCAACGCGGTCGAGTGGGATTCGGGCATGGCAAGGCTCGTGAAGTGCCTGAAGCTATTCGTAAGGCTACTGACGCAGCCAAGCGAGCGCTAATCAGGGTCCCGCTCAAGGATGGTCGGACGCTACATCATGATACACGTGGTCATCATGGGGCGGGCAAGGTCATTGTTCGTCCGGCACCAGCCGGGACTGGGATAATCGCGGGTGGTCCTATGCGTGCGGTGTTCGAGGCGCTTGGCGTTGGGGATGTAGTTTCGAAATCAACTGGTACGTCGAATCCTTACAATATGGTTCGCGCCACATTCGATGCCCTTACACGTCAGCAGAGCCCTCGTCTGATTGCCCAGAGGCGAGGTCGCAGTGTTGCGGAAATTATATCGCGACGCGATGGTAACAGGAATGATCAAGCCTCTTCTGAAACAGGGGTTGGGAGCTGAATATGGTAACGACCAAGAAGACCGTCACCGTACGCCAGGTCCGCTCGACTGCGCGTCGTCCCAAGGAACAGGAAGCCACCTTGCGCGGTCTTGGCTTGGGTAAGATTCGGCGTACGCGTACACTTGAGGATACTCCTGCCGTGCGTGGCATGATCCATGCCGTTCACCATCTGGTAGAAGTTATCGAAGAATAAACAGGCGTATGGAAGGCGTGATAGTGCGTTGTAGACGCCGTCGCGGCGAGGTTCACATGAAACTGAATGAAATCAGCAATAATCCCGGCGCCAAGACACGCAAGACGCGTGTTGGACGTGGAACGGGGTCGGGCCTCGGGAAGACCAGTGGCCGTGGTGTCAAAGGCGCGAAGGCGCGCACGGGCAACTCTGTTCACGGCTTTGAAGGCGGCCAAATGCCGCTTTATATGCGCCTGCCCAAGCGCGGGTTCAAAAATATCTTCGCGAAAGAGTTCGCAGAGATAAATCTTGGTCGCCTGCAGAAGGCGATCAATGAGGGCAAGCTAGATGCCGGCGTAAAAATCACCGAGGAAGTGCTGCGTAAGGTGGGACTTGTTTCCAAAGCTCGCGACGGCGTCAGGCTCCTTGCCAAAGGTGAACTGACGAGTAAGCTTGATATCGAGATTGCCGGAGTATCCAAGCGCGCCGCTGAAGCTGTGAAATCTGCTGGCGGAACGTTGACGACGACGTACCAGAAGAAAATATACACTAACAAAAACGGTGAACCCGGAAAGCGCCAGAAGCGTCGCGCTGTCAGTATCGAAAAGCGTGCTCGCGCCGCCAATCCGGCTTAGGTTTTTTGGCGACCTTCCTGCCCTTCGACAATTCATGGCAGGAAGGCCTATAAAGCTTTTCACCTGTTCTGACGCGGTCAGACCGGGGAAAACTAACGCGCAGCCTCACCTTTAGGCGAATCCGACGGTGAGAACTGTTCGCTCGGGGAGTAGGTGATGGCCTCAGCAGCCGAACAATTGGCGGCCAATTTTAATTTCAAGACTCTAGCTAAGGCAACAGAACTGCGCCAACGGATTTTGTTTACCCTCGGCGCACTCATCTTATGTCGATTGGGAACCTACATTCCCATGCCCGGCATTGACCCATCCGCGCTTGCGCAGCAGCTCAACCAACAACAGGGTGGCTTGCTGGACGTATTTAATGTTCTCGCCGGTGGTGCCATCGGACGTATGGCGATCTTCGCACTTGGGATAATGCCGTATATTTCGGCATCCATTATTATCCAGCTGATGACCACCGTGTTCCCCGAGCTTGACAAGCTCAAGAAGGAAGGTGCGGCTGGCCAGAAGACGATCAATCAGTACACCCGTTACGGCACGGTGGGACTGGCGGCTTTGCAAGCTTACGGTATTGCGATCGGCCTCGAGCATTGGGGTAATGTGGTCATAGATCCGGGTTGGTTTTTCCGCATCACGTCGATTATTACGCTTACGGGCGGAACGATTTTGCTGATGTGGTTGGGTGAGCAGATCACTCAGCGGGGTGTTGGAAACGGCATTTCGCTTATCATATTCGCGGGCATTGTTGCTCGCTTCCCGCAGATGATTGGTGCGGTGTTGGAGTTAGGACGGACCGGCGCCATCCCGCCGGCAGTACTGATCGGTGGCATCATTCTTGTTGTTCTGCTGATTGGGGTAATTGTGTACATGGAAAGGGCGCAGCGGCGTCTTCTTGTTCAATACCCCAAACGGCAGGTAGGAAACCGTATGTTTGGGGGGGAGAGCTCTCATCTTCCCCTTAAGCTCAACGTGTCAGGCGTGATCCCACCCATTTTCGCTTCATCAATACTGCTGATGCCCGCGACAGTGGCGAATTTCGATTCGTCCAGTGTACCGGGCTGGTTTCAGACGGTCCTCGCGTACATTAGCAACGGAACGCCCCTGTATCTGCTACTTTACGGGTTGATGATCATATTTTTTGCGTTTTTCTACACTTCCATTATTTTCAATCCCGAGGAAACCGCAGAAAATCTTAAGAAGTACGGCGGGTTCATTCCAGGAATTCGCCCTGGAAAAAAAACGGCGGACTATATCGATTTTGTTCTCACCCGAATCACGGTTATAGGCTCTATCTATCTCGCGCTGGTGTGTCTGCTGCCTGAATGGCTTATCTTTAAATACAACATCCCATTTTATCTCGGCGGCACATCCATTTTGATTGTCGTCAGTGTCACCATGGACACTGTGGCGCAGATTCAAAGTCATCTAGTCGCGCAGCAATATGAAGGCTTGCTGCGGAAGTCGCGTCTGAGGGGGGCGAGACGGTGAATTTGGTTTTATTTGGGCCGCCGGGCGCCGGTAAGGGGACGCAGGCTAAGGTCCTGACGCAACGGCGCGGTTGGCCGCAATTGTCTACCGGGGATATGCTGCGCGCCGCAATCGCCGCGGGCACCGATCTGGGCAAAAGATGCAAGGCAATTATGGATGCGGGGGATTTGGTCCCTGACGAGGTTGTCATTGCTATTATTGCAGAGCGTTATGACCAGAAGGACTGCAGAGGCGGAGCGGTGTTTGACGGTTTTCCTCGAACAACGCCGCAGGCCGTGGCTCTTGACGAAATGCTGAGCCACCGTGGGCGGAAAATTGACCTCGTCATTGAACTGAAGGTCGATGATGCCATCCTGCTGGGCCGAGTGGGCCAGCGTATCAAGGATGCCGGTGGGGCAGCCCGCGCCGACGATACCCCGGAGACGCTGAAAAACCGGCTTGAAGTTTATTACAAAAATACAGCGCCACTTTTGAAATTTTATTCCGACCAGGGCAAGCTGGTGCAGGTTGATGGGATGGCCTCGATCGAGATGGTGACTGCCGCGATAGCTGCTTTGATCGATCGATCTGGGGGTAACGCTTAAAGTACGAATTCTGTCGAAAATCCGCGATTTAGGACAGATCTCATGTTGACTGGGGTTCGCCGATTTCTATAATCCGCGCCCTTGCAGACGGCCATCCGGCTCAGGTCATCCCAACCGCTCCCAAAGGGGTTGAGCGGCGGAATGGTCGGGGCGGGGTGGTCGGTGTTTTGGTAGCGACTAAACAAAGCGTCTTTCCAAAGGCTTAACGATCAAAGGAGAGTCTCGTGGCGCGTATTGCCGGCGTCAATATTCCTACTCAGAAGCGCGTCGAGATCGGCCTGCGCTACATTCACGGTATTGGATCTTCCAAGGCCAAGGAAATCTGCGAAAAGGTCGGCATAGCGCCGGGGCGTCGGGTACACGACCTGACCGATGCGGAAGTCATTCAGATCCGAGAGACGATCGATCGCGATTATCTGGTCGAAGGTGATCTTCGGCGAGACGTCGCAATGAACATCAAGCGTCTGATGGATTTGGGTTGCTATCGCGGACTTCGTCACCGCAAAGGCCTGCCAGTTCGCGGCCAACGCACCCACACCAACGCTCGGACCCGCAAGGGCCCGGCTAAAGCAATCGCCGGTAAGAAAAAAGTCACGAAGTAGGGTTAATCAAATATGGCTAAAGCTGTCGGCGGCGCGCGTGTCCGCAAAAAGGAAAAGAAAAACGTTGCGGTCGGTGTGGCTCATGTTGCTGCAACCTTCAACAACACTATCGTAACCATCACAGATACAGCTGGGAATGCGATTTCCTGGTCGTCGTCGGGAATGATGGGATTCAAGGGATCACGTAAATCGACGCCATATGCCGCCCAGGTAGCTGCAGAAGATGCTGCCAAGAAGGCGGTGGAGCATGGCATGCGTACCCTCGAAGTCGAGGTGTCTGGGCCAGGCTCGGGACGCGAATCGGCACTGCGGGCTCTTCAGTCCGTTGGGCTGACAGTTACCGCCATTCGCGACGTGACCCCTATTCCGCATAATGGATGTCGTCCGCCGAAGCGGCGGCGGGTTTAGTTCAGGAGTGAGGGGCGGATCATCGGTTTTGTGAGAAGACCCTTTCCAAGTGAGTTCGGACGTAATTACCCATCGAACGTATAGGCCGCGGTCCGAAGCGACCGGGATACGATGAGGCCAAGATGTTTCAGAAAAACTGGCAGGAATTGATCAAGCCGCAAAAATTGCGGGTAGAGGCAGGCGAGGATGCCAGTCGCCAGGCCACACTTGTAGCTGAACCGCTGGAGCGAGGCTTTGGCCTAACGCTCGGCAATTCCCTGCGGCGTGTACTACTGTCATCGCTGCAGGGGGCAGCTGTCACATCCATTCAAATCGAGGGTGTGCTGCACGAGTTCTCCTCTATCACTGGTGTGCGCGAGGATGTCACGGATATCGTTCTCAACGTGAAGCAAATCGCCCTTCGTATGCATGCGGAAGGTCCAAAGCGGCTGTCCCTGCGCAAGGTTGGGCCCGGCGAGGTCTTAGCCGGTGACATAGCAGCAACGGCGGACGTTGAAATTCTCAATCCTGAGCTGGTGATCTGTACGCTCGATGAAAAAATCGAGTTCCGTATGGAACTGACGGTAGCCACCGGCAAGGGGTATGTTCCAGCTGATCGCAATAGGCCAGAAGATGCGCCGATCGGATTGATACCGGTCGATTCATTGTTCTCGCCGGTAAAAAAGGTCTCCTACAAGGTTGAGAATACCCGAGAGGGCCAGATCCTTGATTATGACAAACTGACTTTGAACGTAGAGACCAATGGCGCCGTCAACCCAGATAACGCTGTTGCCTACGCGGCGCGCATTTTGCAGGATCAGCTCCAGGTCTTCATCAATTTTGAAGAGCCGCGCGAACGCGTTGCAGAAGAAAGCAAGCCCGAACTGGCGTTCAATCCGGTATTGCTGAAAAAAGTTGATGAGCTTGAGCTTTCTGTCCGATCGGCAAATTGTCTGAAGAATGACAATATCGTTTACATTGGTGATCTCATTCAGAAGACCGAAGCGGAAATGCTGCGTACACCGAATTTTGGGCGAAAGTCACTGAATGAAATCAAGGCGGTTCTTGCCGAGATGGGTTTGCATCTTGGCATGGAAGTACCTGGCTGGCCGCCCGAAAATATCGAAGACCTCGCCAAGCGTTACGAAGACCAATACTGAATACCTTTCAGCGCCACTCCACTTAGGGTGGCGCTGAGGGCAAGTTGTCGGCATAAGCCGGTGACGACGGGATAGAAAACAAGAGTGTATCATGCGCCATCGCAATTCGGGCCGGAAACTCGGCAAGACATCCGCTCACCGTACAGCCATGTTCGCAAACATGACTGCGGCACTGCTCAAACATGAGCAAATCAAGACCACTCTGCCAAAGGCCAAGGAGCTACGTCCAGTTGTGGAAAAGCTCGTAACCTTGTCCCGCCGTGGAGCATCCGACCTGCATGCGCGGCGTCAGGCGCTCGCGGCCGTCCGCGATGCCGCCCAGGTGAAGAAGTTGTTCGATGTGATTGGACCACGATATGCCAATCGCCCTGGTGGGTACACTCGGGTGCTTAAGGCGGGTTTTCGTCATGGTGACAATGCGGCCATGGCATTCATCGAGTTCGTCGAACGCGATCTTGAGGCTAAAGGCCAGGATTCAGGGCCAGTAACCGTGGATGGCGACGCTGAAGAATAGAGGTGGCCGACGTGCTAATGAGATAGGTGTCGGGGCGGCTCTAGGAGCCGCCCTTTTGCGTTGAGGACTGCAGATGAAAACACGGGTACCTTTGATACCGATATTGCTCACGCTGGCTCTAGTGTCGCCGGGAGCTGCATTGGCAGGGCGTGTATTGCCCAAATCAACTGGGCAAATCCAGCTCAGCTTCGCAAGTGTTGTCAAACGGGTGGCCCCGGCGGTTGTGAACGTCTATGCGCGGTCGGTCGTACGCCAGCAGGTCAATCCACTCTTCGCGGATCCTTTGTTCCAGCAGTTTTTCGGACTTTCACCGCAATTTCGTCGTCGGGTTCAGCAATCTCTGGGGTCTGGCGTCATCGTGCGCAGTGATGGAGTCATATTGACGAATGATCACGTTATCGCCGGTGCTCAGGACATAGTCGTGGCTTTGGCCGACCGTCGGGAATTCAAGGCGAAAGTTCTGCTTGCCGATAAGCGCACGGATCTGGCAGTCCTGAAGATCGATGTACCTAAAGGACAGCATTTGCCAACCATTGCCTTCGGTAACTCCGATCGGCTTGAAGTCGGCGACATTGTGTTAGCTATCGGTGATCCCTTTGGCGTGGGACAAACCGTGACGCAAGGGATAATTTCTGCGCTGGCACGTACCAATGTCGCTGACGGCTCCTATCGGTTTTTCATACAAACTGACGCTGCAATAAATCCGGGCAATTCCGGTGGCGCGCTCGTTACAACGGATGGTAAGCTTGCAGGTATAAATACGGCCATCTATTCGCGGTCCGGGGGAAACATCGGCATCGGCTTTGCCATTCCAGCCAATCTCGCACGTCGCGTCGTCGATGGCGCTCTGGGTGGGGGTGTTCAACTACCGTGGTTTGGCGTTGCTGGCCAAAGCGTAACGCCTAATCTTGCTTCAGCACTTGGCCTGAAATTTCCGGAGGGTGTCGTTCTTAACCAGGTCTATCCAGGCGGTCCTGCCGCAAGTGCGGGTCTCAAACATGGTGATGTTGTGCTTGCGATTGACGGCTCCAGTGTCAACAGTATGGATGCGCTAAACTACCGTGTGGCCACTCACCGGCCAGGAGAGATGGCAAAGGTGCGAGTGGTGCAGAGTGGACATGTGCATGTTGTTGAAGTCAGGTTGAGCTTGCCGCCTGCAAGCCCACCACCTGACGAAACCCTGATAGGTGGCCGCAATCCCCTCACGGGTGCTCGGGTCGAAAATCTTTCGCCAGCGGTTGCAACACAGTTGCAGCTGGATCCGATGCTCCACGGTGTTGTGGTAGCATCTCCAGGACAGGGTCTTGCAGCAAGTCAGGGCTTTGAGAGCGGGGATATCATTCAGAGCATGAATGGAGAATTGATCGGCAACGTCAACCAGCTGAACCAGGCTTTGCTGGCTGGGGAAAGACAGGGCGGCTGGCAAATTGTGGTCAACCGAAATGGGCAGCAATTGTCTTTGGCCGTACGTAGATAGGCGACTGAGTTGGACAGACTAAACCTCAAGTCTAATAGACACAGTTTCTACATGAGCCGGTAGTGGAAGGGTTCGGGCGGGTATGTCTGCTCGGAAAATCATAAATCCCGGGTGTTTGTCTAAAGCGCTTTGGCGCGCTCCTGTCCGGTTCTTCACTCTCCGTAGGTAGGCTTAGGCTGTTGCAATGAGTGATCTATTTGAAGCGGGTGGGTTAGACTCTGGGGCGCCGCGTCCCCTTGCTGATAAGTTGCGTCCTCATTCACTTTCAGATGTGGTCGGGCAGGATCATCTTCTCGGGCCCGAGGGCCCGCTGGGACGTATGGTCGAGCGTGAAATGCCGCACTCCGTTATACTCTGGGGGCCGCCCGGCACGGGCAAGACGACCATCGCCAGGCTGCTGTCGAATGCGTTCAAGCTGCATTTTGATCAGCTTTCGGCGATTTTTTCCGGCGTCGCTGACCTTAAAAAGGCATTTGAGGCTGCACGACAGCGACGACGCGTAGGTCAGGGGACTTTGCTGTTCGTCGATGAAATTCATCGCTTCAATCGAAGCCAGCAGGACTCGTTCTTGCCGGCTGTTGAAGATGGTACAGTGGTTCTGGTCGGGGCAACCACGGAAAACCCGTCATTCGAACTCAACGGAGCCTTGCTTTCGCGCTGTCAAGTATTGGTTCTGCGTAGACTCGATGATGCAGCCTTGGAGAAGCTTCTCGAGCGGTCCGAATTACATTACGGCCAGAAACTACCATTGACAGATGACGCACGCGCTGCCTTAAGAGCAATGGCCGATGGCGATGGTCGTTACCTGCTCAATCTGGTTGAAGAGATTGCAGGACTAAAAAGGCTACAGCCGATGGACACGGCGGCACTTGTTGAAGCGGTACAACGTAGAGCGCCGCTATACGATAAGGGTCGCGAAGAGCACCACAATTTGATATCGGCGCTTCACAAGTCGATCCGTGGTTCGGATCCTGATGCGGCGCTTTACTGGCTCGCCCGCATGCTCGAAGCTGGAGAGCAGCCGCTTTATATCGCTCGCCGCCTGGTTCGTGCGAGTGTTGAAGATATTGGTCTTGCAGATCCGCAAGCAGTCCTGCAGGCACTCGCAGCAAAGGATGTGTATGATTTTTTGGGCAGTCCGGAGGGTGAAATTGCCCTCGCGCAATGCGTTCTATATTTGGCGACGGCTCCAAAATCGAATGCTGTCTACAAGGCCTTTGGTGCTGCTAGCAGGGCGGCGCGACAGCACGGCTCTTTGATGCCGCCTGCCCATATTCTCAACGCGCCTACCAAACTGATGAAGAATCTAGGGTACGGCAGCGGGTACGAGTATGATCATGACGCCGAGGGAGGCTTTTCTGGACAGAACTATTTTCCGGATGCGATGCGGCGTGAAGCCTTTTATGAACCTAAGGAAGCGGGCTTTGAACGGGAGGTTATCAAGCGTCTCGACTACTGGGCGAAGTTAAGGACTAAACGTACCCCCTCCACCTGATCTGAGTATCTGGCGCCTTGTCATGCACCTGCCGCGGGGTGGGAGGCCCCCATGAGAGTGCAGTAAGCGGTTTATGAGACGGGTTTGCGCGGGGTCCGGCTTGGCCTTCCCGCTGAGGAAACCGAGAAGTATTCTTCTGCACCAGTGGTTGATGTTGGCGTTGGTACGTTCGCCCCATGGGCGCGGCAGCCCATACCCACATTAGTCGTCGCTCGCCGAAGGGAAGTGGAATGCCGGGCGGGCGGTGTTCAAAGGGGGACGAACCTGAAGGCCTGTGGGCAAGGATGTTGCCCGATCCTTAGGAGACGGATTGGGGCGCCCCGTGGTGCCTGAAGGTACTGCCTCGGATCGCTCCGCACAGCCCATCGCAAAGTGGGCCTCTGGCCGCCAGAATGCTTGTTTGGGCGGCGGGATGAGATCCTGGCCGTTCAGAAGCCTCAGGAGATCGCTCCTAGGGACGTGCAAGGCATCTGGTAGACCAACCGGAAACTCCGGCGGGTAGTTTAGGCTGCCACCCCTTGTGTTGAGCCGCGGGAAGTATCGTGGACGCTCTCAGTGTCCCCTCGGGGCAAGCGTGAAAAGCTGTCCCAACGACACTGCTCGGCGACTTCCGCGTCAATCTCGTCATCATCTGTTTACGGCCCGCATTGGACCCCATAAAAGTATAGTCGCCATAATTTCATCTGCCTAAGGGGTCCGGGTTGTTTAACAAAATTCTAATAGCCAATCGGGGCGAGATTGCCTGCCGCGTGATCAAGACTGCGCGGAAGATGGGGATCAAGACTGTCGCCGTCTATTCAGACGCCGATCAGGATGCATTGCATGTGGAGATGGCAGACGAGGCGGTGCGAATTGGTCCCGCCGCATCGGCCCAGTCCTATCTCATGGCCGAGCGGATCGTTCAGGCCTGCCGCGATACCGGGGCTCAGGCGGTTCATCCAGGCTACGGGTTTCTCTCGGAGCGCGAGAGCTTTGCTCAGGCCCTAGCTGCTGCCGGCGTGGCCTTTATTGGGCCAAATCCGCATGCCATTGCGGCCATGGGCGATAAGATCGAGTCCAAAAAACTTGCAGTCAAAGCAGGCGTAACAACTGTGCCCGGCTTTGTGGGAGAGATAAAGGACGCAGCTCACGCCAAGCAGATAGCACACGATATCGGCTACCCGGTTATGGTAAAGGCCTCTGCCGGCGGCGGTGGCAAGGGGCTGCGTATCGTTCACAGCGAAAAAGAAATCGTGCAGGCTATCCAGTCGTCACAAAACGAAGCCAGGGCGAGCTTTGGTGATGATCGCCTCTTTGTCGAAAAATTTGTCACCGAGCCCAGACATATCGAAATCCAAGTATTGGGGGACAAGCATGGCAATGTGATCTATCTCAACGAGCGCGAGTGTTCGATCCAGCGTCGGCACCAAAAGGTTATTGAGGAAGCTCCATCGCCATTCCTTGATGACCGAACACGGCGCGCAATGGGCGAGCAGGCGGTCGCATTGGCTAAAGCCGTGGGATACGACAGTGCTGGAACGGTGGAATTTATCGTTGACCGTGACCGTAATTTTTACTTTCTTGAGATGAATACGCGCCTGCAGGTTGAACACCCGGTGACGGAACTCATCACAGGCCTTGATCTGGTGGAATTGATGATCCGGGTTGCGGCGGGGGAACGCCTGCCTATCTCCCAGTCAGATGTAAAGATTAATGGCTGGGCAGTTGAAGCCCGAATTTACGCCGAGGATCCCTACCGTGGCTTTCTCCCATCAACTGGTCGCTTGTCCCGTTATAGGCCGCCCGAAGAGGGACGACGTGGTGGCATCATGGTGCGTAACGACACTGGCGTGTACGAAGGCGGCGAAATTTCTATTTATTATGATCCAATGATTGCCAAGCTTTGCACGCACGGCTCTTCGCGCGACGTAGCTGTTGCGGGGATGGGCGAGGCACTTGATGAATTCCTCATAGAGGGCATCAACCATAATATACCGTTCCTAGCAGCGATCATGCACAATGATCGATTCAAGCAAGGTAGGCTCAGCACCGGCTTCATTGCTGAGGAGTTTCCCGATGGCTTTCACGGCAGGGAGATCGACGAATCAACTATGCGCCGCTTCGCTGCAGTTGCAACGGCGGTAAAGATCATACGCACAGAACGGGCTAGTCGCGTATCCGGACAGCTTGATGGCGCACTTGGAGTACCTAGAAGCGTAATCGTTACACTTGCCGAGCAGGAAGTTGAAGTGCGTGAAGCTTCACTGAAGGGTGAAGAGTTCAGGGCGCGGATCGAGGGCAAGGAATTCGTGGGGCGCATAGCGTGGTACATCGGTCAGTCGATCCTCCGGCTTGAAGACGAAAGGGGCGTTGCTGCCATTAAAGTCACAAGGGAACCGGGAGGGTATCGACTGACGCACGCTGGTATCGATGTCAAAGTAAGCGTCCGAGTACCTCCAATTGCCAGACTTGCCCGTCTCATGCCCCAAAAGGCGCCTCCCGATACGTCAAAATTTCTTCTCTGCCCGATGCCAGGGCTCGTGGTTTCGATCAACGTCTCAGAAGGTGCCGACGTCAAGTCCGGAGAGACTTTAGCTGTCGTTGAAGCCATGAAAATGGAGAATGTTCTCACCGCAGAACGCGATGGCGTGATTAAAAAGATTAATGTTGGGAAAGGCGATAGCCTGGCACTGGATGATGTCATTCTCGAATTTGTCTGAATCTCATTTGTCCAAAAGCGTGTCGGATCTGCAGAAACAAGCGAGGCTGTGAGTTTATTTGCAGTCTCGTTATCTGCAATAGCGTGGATGCATCGCGCAGACCATTGTAGGTGATTACCGTCTCTCCAAAAATAATGGGAAGGGCATTATCAACTTCTGCTCGAAGAGACCAAGCGGAAACAGGGTCATACTGCCGGTGAATTTGGATATAAGGTAGTACAATGAACCAGAGTTCATAGCTCTGTACGCGATAGTAGTATTCATCCCAGCTCTCGTCGAAGCCTATCCCCCAGGTTGATTGCGATCGCGAAATGTCCTGAGCAAAAGTTACCCCTGATTGAGTGGGGGTGTTTGCCAGAGATCCGACGAGCCTGGTGTATGACTGGATCCTGAACCGAACTAAAGCGGAACGCGGACTTGAGGCGTAGCTTTCCTCTCGCAATATCTAATCGTGTCAACAGCAATCTGGCATCAACGTAGATCTTGTTATCCCGTTCGTTAGAAAGGTGTCCAGAGGCGTCATACATTGTTCCGTTGGCGTAGATCGGAACGCAGTCAATAGCGTCTGCCATTTCGTCATGCAAAAGTCCCAGACGCAGCGTCCCGCTGCGCCAAAATTGACGTTGAAGGTGTAGCTCATATTGCATGTGCTGATCTGGTCTGAGCTGGGAATTTCCTGCATGCACCCCGGATGTTAGTAGATCGCTCGGCGCGGCGAAGTTTGTGTAATCAAGCTGGCCAACCTTACGCTGAATGCGCAATCTCACCTGAGTATTGTGATCTGGTGTCTATGACAGCACCATTCTTGGCTTTGGATAAAAGAGTGAACGCGTCTGACGGGCGTCGCCGCCTCCATGGATGAAGGAAAATTCAAACCGGTTTCCAGCTCGAAGTGACGTGTTGGTTGAGAAGTTCCAGGTTATCTGGAGAAATGCTTGACCGCGTTGCTCGGAAACATCCGCATTGGCTCCAGGCGGAGACAATGCAATGGCATTATCTGTGTAGCTTCTTCAGCTGTTGACCTAGTTATATACCGCCTCTCCGCCACCTTCGACAGAGATATCACTGTGACTGTCGTAACGCAGTACTGCGCGAAGTATTGACTCGCCTGTATTTTGAGCTGTGGAGAAAGTCCGATTGCTTTCTGGAGAAAATGATTCATTGATCTCGGTATACTGATCCAGTCGCTGTAACGATCGCACGCTTAGGGAAAAGTCAGTCCAACGTCTGGTCCAGTGTGTACCCAATTCGATGTCATTCAGGTGGCTATCGGCTATGAGCCGTTGCATCTTGGCGGCTGAGACGGACTTAAGAAGGGAATTATTTGGGCTTTCCCGAACTGACAGGTTGGTGCGCAAACTGCATTTCAAGAGTGGCATGGCAATCGTGCCATTAAAATTCCATCCTTCGGCTGCGCTGGTATAGTTAACATGTTGAAGCGTAGCGGCTCATGGATAATCTATGACGGTATTTGTTCCTCCACCAACAATGTCGTCGTAATTTGGAAAGCGTTCGACGGTGACTTCGTAACGCCAGGCACCATTGGTGTGTGCGCATTCTGGCTTCATATCATGAACGGAGTGTCCGTCCGGCCAGATGATGGCGCTGAGCGAGGCTATAAGGTTCGTTAACGCAGATGTATTCCGGATGACGTCTGCGACAATCGTGTGGCCTTCCATATTGATGCCACGCGGATTTCCACTTATGACCTGAATTTTCATCACATCCGCTGTTGGAATTCGTTCGAGTATTGATTTTAGGTCGTCGGTTTTGGCGGTTGGGCGTTGGCCATCTATTAGGACATTGTCGGCGGTTCCTGCATAGCCGCGCGCATTTGTTCCGTCGTCAAAAAAGCGAATCCTGGCAAACGCCTGATCATGTCATAAGCGGTGTTAGGATGGGCAGCTGCAAAGAATGATGCCGGATAGCTCGAATTGGCCGCAGCATGCGCTGAGGTCGACAGTAAAAGTGTCGGGCAGGACGGCAGGGTGAGTCGGCAGTCGATCATCCTTCGAAAGGGCATGTACACTTCCATCATGGTGAGAAGGGTACGTATGACTTTCTTGCTGTTGCACAAACCTGCGAGAGGCGCATAACTGAGACGCTTTTTCGGCATGAAATACGAGGTATTGAATGCACCGGGCAGTGACTCTAGCTTGGTTGTGCAAGACACCTTGTGTCGGAGAACTTTCCAATGAGCGATGGCAGCACTGATGACCTGACGTGCTTGCGGTTCCGTATCGAGGGGCATGTTCAGGCAGTGGGATATCGCAATTTTGTGATGTCTGAGGCGCGCAAGCTGGGATTGGACGGCTGGGTCCGCAACCGCGCGGATGGGACCGTTGAGGCGCTTGTGGCTGGTCCTACAAAGGCCATCGAAGAGTTTTTCGTTTCATGCTCGCGTGGTCCGTCGGGTAGCCGCGTCGACAATGTGCAAATGGAAAGCGCCGAACTGCCGAGAGAGAAGGGATTTCGGAGACGGTCATCGATTTAGCTTTTATAGTCTGGACTGGCACATAACTCGGGTTGGCGCACTAGCCGGGGGCGATGTGGGGCTATAGGTCGCCAGGGCTGTCCGTAACGCTCCCAAATACCTCCTCAAAGGCTTTCCGCAGCGCAACATCAGCGTCTGGCATGCTGATTGGAAGGCCGAGATCGTGCAGGCTCGTTACGCCATGTTCCGAAATTCCACAGGGCACGATTCCACCAAAATGGGTCAGATCGGGGTCCACATTCAGCGATACGCCGTGATAGCTGACCCAACGGCGTACCCGAACGCCGATGGCTGCGATTTTGTCTTCGCGCGATCCTCTCGCAACCCATATGCCGACTCGACCGGTGCGGCGCTCGCCCCTGACATTAAAGTAAGCTAGAGCGCGAATCAGCCATTCTTCAAGGTCATGCACATAGGCGCGGACGTCTGGGCGGCGGCGCTTCAGATCCAACATAACATAAGCCACACGCTGACCCGGCCCATGGTAGGTGTATTGTCCCCCTCGACCGGTTTTGAACACGGGAAAGCGAGGCTCGAGCAGGTCCTCAGTGCGGGCGCTGGTGCCGGCGGTATAGATCGGGGGATGCTCGAGGAGCCAGATACGTTCTCTATCAGTATGATGGGCGATCGCGTCAACCCTTGCTTCCATGGCTGCCACCGCCTCAGGGTAGGGGACGGGCTGCTCCGCAACCACCCACTCCGGCTGCATTAAGTCGGCGGAAACCATATTGGCGCCATGGTAGGGGGTGCTTACGCTCATAACAGGCCGGTCATGTCCCTCAATTTTGAATCCGTCAAGGTGGAAATCTCCGTCGTTCTCGGGCGTGCAGTAATCCCGATGCATCAACTCCTTCGCATGGGCCGCGGCGCGGTGATTGAACTCAACTCCCATCAGGATGATCCGGTCACGATCTATGCCAACGAGAGGCCTGTGGCGCGGGGCGACATCGTCATTCACGGGGATAAAATCGGGGTCTCTGTGACGGAGCTGTTGCGAGGGCATGTTCAAGATTAAACACAAGTAAAGTGTATAATATTTTTATTACCACTTAATTCTTGCATAATGTTGTCTCTGGTCCTAGCTTTGCGGGGCATGCCGGAGCGCGACCATGCTTCCCATTATGCTTTCCTCCGAGATTGTTGTCGGACTCTGCGGTCGCGGCACGCCTGGTGCGCGGCGCGCGAAGCTGCTGCGCGAGGCGGGAATTACTCCTTGTCTGATCAGTGATGAACCCGAGCAGAGCGTATTGGCGGGCCTCCAGGTACTTTTTATTGCAGGGTTGAGTGCGCCACGACCGCTGGCTCAGCAGGCTCGGGCCTCGGGGGTCATTGTCAACGTCGAGGACGTACCGGAGCTTTGTGACTTTCACGTTCCTGCGTGTGTTCGGCGGGGAGATCTGCTGCTGACTGTGGCCACAGGTGGTCAGGCTCCGGGGCTTGCTCGGCTCATTCGAGAATGGCTGGAACTAAAGTTTCCAAGCCAATGGTCGGAGTACCTGGAGGATCTCGCTGATAGGCGGGAGCGGTGGCGAAGAGAGGGTCTCGAGCCTACCGTAATGGTTGAGCGCCTGCGCCGCTTTTTAGAAGAAAAGGGTTGGCTCAAATGACGGCTTACAGTGTTGTGGATAATTTGAGGCCGCCGCCCGAGATCTTGGAAAGATTAAATGATCTAAGAAATAAGGCGAGTGGTCGTGATGCCCAAGAGATTTTGCAAATAGCACTCAATCATGAGTTCGAAGGGCAAACAGTAGTTGTTTCCTCATTTGGTGCGGAATCTGCCATATTACTTCATTTAGTAGCAAGAATTGATCCAAATACTCCAATTATATTCCTCAATACGGGAAAGCTGTTTGGGGAGACGCTACGGTATCGCGACCGCCTTCAAGAGCAGCTTGGACTGTGCGATGTGCGGTCGATCGGTCCGGATCCTGCCATGCGCCAGCAGCGCGATCCCGATGGCATTCTGTGGTCCAAGGATGCGGACGCCTGCTGCGACCTCAGGAAGGTGGATCCTTTAAGCCGGGCGCTTTCAGCGTTTAGCGCCCAAATCACGGGTCGAAAAAGGTTTCAAACAGGCACTCGGGCAAATATGGAACGGGTTGAATTCTTTGAGGGGCGTTTTCGATTTAACCCGTTGGCTGATTGGAGCCAGCAGATGTTGAATGAATATATGGAGGCCAATCAGCTTCCGCCTCACCCTTTAGTCGAGGATGGCTATCCATCAATTGGTTGCATGCCATGCACCCGCCGGGTAGCCCCTGGCGAAGGGTACCGGGATGGGCGGTGGGCAGGTCTCGACAAGGATGAATGCGGTATACATCTCGGGGTTGATGGGGAGGGCATCTAGCGGAGAGATAGATCTTGGAGGCTGTTTGGGCGGATATTAGCCGGGTTGGTCCCGCGGTGCGCGGTGCCTTTGATCCATATTGCGTCCACGCGTCATGGAATGTCCGTCCTAGTGGCTGTTTGGGTGGGAGCATGGGGGGTATCTGCAGTCATTCCGGGTTGCAGTTTCCGGATCGGTTAGCAACCAATTTTCCTTGTGCATTCACCCTTTCCCTCGAGGAATGGATTTGCTACACCCGCCCGCCTGTCGACACGTGCGGTCGTGGCGGAACGGTAGACGCGCTAGCTTGAGGTGCTAGTGGGGCAACCCGTGGAAGTTCGAGTCTTCTCGACCGCACCAGATGCCTTTTAAGCACTTGTTTTTATTTAGTAAAATATTGGGCTAGGTGTTGAAGAATCAGTTGTGGTGGGTAATGAGCCAATGGCCCATTCGAGAGCGATATTTCGCTTACGCGACGGTTAATTCCACGCTCCCTCGCAGACGGTAGCCGTGATTGTTCATGTCGCCGGACGCGATGCAATCGTGGCAGGCTCGTCGGCCAACTCTGCATTTGGCACTGCGAGGTGATAGATGCTCCGCAAGTTCAGCCACAGTTCGAGTCCGTTGCGGAAGAAGCGGCACAGACGCAATACCACGGCAGCGGTTACAGGTGCCTGCTCCTCAAGCAACAGATAGCGCTGTGCACGCGAAATCCCGAGTGATTTGGCTGTGTCGACCTTACTCTTGGAAACCTCGGGGAGGACGATCTCTCCCAAAAGTGCTGCAGGATGCACCGAGTCAAGTCCGCTCGTCCGATAGTTGTTCATCAATGATAATCCTCTAATCCAGGTCTACTATCTCAGGCCTCCGAAGCTGAAGGTGGTACGCCAGTTCTCACTGCCCCAAATGGAACAACGCACTGGCCTGCCTCTTAGCCGATGAAAGCGCAGCCCGGGCAGATAGAGCGCTTCCTGGCGCGGCGCTGGGCCATTAGGAGGGCGCGAATGAGCGTCCATAGCGCTACGATGGACGCGAGAGCGCTAGCTATGAGGGTGAGAGTCATCTCAGCCCCTGATATGCCTCGAAAATAGCGTCTCCCACTCCACGGCCGATTGCTCTCGCGTAAAAACCAACCAGGGCGTGGCACGCGCCATTTTGCGTATAATCCGTATCGTTGCGCGACAACCGGTTAGAGCCTTGATGGTTCTGTCCACCTTTCAATGGGCCAGATGGGTATTCGTGATCTCAGCCTTTTCATCGTTGATGCGCAGCGCGTTGAGCACAACAATCATGGCGGCTAAGCTCGTAAGCGTTCCTGGCAACCAGATGATGAGGCCACCATAGTGCTGATCGGTTAATGCAGTTATATCCATAATGCGCCCACAAATCGAGTAGACTGGATAGTAATCTGTCGCCGAGAGCGACAAGATCGCGCCAAGCACCATCTGCGGCAGTTCGATTGCTACTATCAGCATCGCGCGCACAAAGCTCGAAACCCTGGCTGGTGGATTAGGTCGTGGATCGAGAATGAGGCACCAGAAGAATATCCCGTTGATTGCCATCGACCAGTTCATGATATTGTAGAGATCGATGTCCAGCATCACCCAGGTTTGAATTTGGGGTATGAGCCAGAAATAGAGCATACCCACGAAAAGGAGTGGTGCGACTACCGGATGCTGCAACACGTCGATCGTCCGTTTCGTGGGCCTGGCATCGATGATTTGAAGCAGAAATTGTGGCATTCCGGCGCGCATCGTAGGCCCCGCTGTACCCATAGCGATGAGAAAGCCTCCCGCGTGATGTAACACGAATTGCGCCCACCGATGCACGAAGAACATGTGCTGCGCTAAGTAGTCGATATGGGTTTGTAAAACGGTATAGTCGCCGAGAACGCCAACAACGAAGCAGGCATTGCGCCAATGCGCTGCCCTATCAGTGGGCGCAAGCCTCAAGTACCCGACGGTGAACCAGCCGAGGGACAACGTGGCCACAAGGTAGGTTGGCCAAGAAAACTGCCAAGGCATCCAAAAAGGGAGATCGGCCGGAAAGTAGCGGCAGAGCACATCCAGAAGGACGCCGAACATAAGGACGACACCGTAGCCAAGCCAAGGGCGATAGTCCGTCCGCTTCAAAACAGAAAGCGCGCTAAAGTGCGTGTCGTATAGACCCATAGTAAAATGCTTCATACTGGTTCGTCGTCATCCTAACGGAACTATGAGCGGCGACAATACGGTAAGGTGGACATTCGCCAATGCGGCGTGACAATACAGCCACCTCATGGGATGCGGCTCTATCGGTGCGGAAGCCGTGCCGAACTGCATTTATAAATCAAAGGTGCACTTAGCGCCCGCACCATCCCAACTATGACCGCTATTCCATAGTAATACTGGGTTCTGGCCCTAGATCGGCAGCTGTGGATGGCGGCGGTCGAGTATCGCTTAGCAATCCGGAGTGCTCATCTTCCGGACCACTTGGCCAATAAATCCCGCTCCACCATCAGCTGGCCGACATTGGCGTGGGTTTTCTCGACTCCCGCTTATGTGGGGCTTCGCCCTCTTTACCCGCCCCGGCGTCAAAGGCCTGCGTTGCCTGCTTCCGCAACTGCTTCTCCCTGGCGTAAATCTGCGTGGAATGAACTTCATAGCGCTGGGCAGGGTCCGTCACGCTCTCCTGCTCTCGCAGTGCGTTCAAGGCGATCTTCGCCCTCAGCCCCGTGTCAATATTCCGTCTCGTCTTCTTCGTCTTTGTCCGCTCCGCTTACCAACGGAACAACCGGTTTTCCAATCATTCTCATGGTCCCAATTAGGGGCCCACTTCAACGACCACTGCGAAAATTAAGACAATAACGGAGCATTGTGACCAGCTTAACAAGTATAGCGGTCGCGCATTCTTTCACGCTTATGAATTAGACGACTGCCGCTTTGACACATTTTGCGTCAAAGCGGCAGCACCCAGCCTGATTACTCTCTACGTACGCCTATGCTACTAAAAAGCGATTTTCATAGTCGCGTAAACGGCGCGTGGAGCTCCTGGGTAAACAATCGGGTAGCCCCCGGTAGCTGTTCCATATAGTCCGCCTGCCGAGATGTATTCAAATTGGTTGTACTTATCATCTAGGACATTCATGAGTTCAACCTTAAATGTAATGCGCTTTGCCGCATCTGCATACCACGACGAAGGCATGGTAACCGCCAGTGCAAGATTCAGAACGCCATGCGAGCCGAGTTTTTGATTGGTCGGCATGCCCGCGTTGTTGTCGAATATGTATTGTGAACCGACATACTGATACCAAGCTCGTGGCTTGATGATGAAGCCATTTACCACGTGCGTCCAATACGTGCCGATATTGAATGTCGTACTTGGAGTATCCGAGACGGGGAGGCCATGCGCTGTTACGCCCCCGAATTCATAGTTGTTAAATTTTGCCGTTTGCAAATTGAGGTTGGAAAACATCTTAAGCCGTCCGAGGTTGGCTTCGGCCGACAGGTTTATACCGTGATAGATTGAGTCGCCTTGGGCTAATCCCTTGAAAACACCATTGGCTAGGGTTACGCCAATGAACTGGTTGCTGAAGTGCAGATGATAATAGTTAGCATTGAGCAGAACCTTGGTGAACATTCCAATTCTCGGCCAGAATAATTTGGCACCGAGTTGATATTCCTTACCCTTCTCAAGAATGTTGCCCAGTGCTGGCGTACTCTGATAGAGGCCGCCGCCGCCGCCAACCGGCGGCAGGCGATAGGACGTAGCCCAGTTTCCATATAGGGCCAGAAAGTTTGTCGGTTGCCAGCGTGCGCTGACAGAGGGTTCGGCTTTGGTGAAATCCGTTTGAGTGGCTGGAAGCTGGCCTTGATCATGTCCGGAAAATACACCCGCTGCATCCAGAGCATTGGCTTCAGCAAAGTAGGTGTTTCCGTATGGATAATAGTCCGTATGGAAATTCACCAAGCGGACGCCTGGAATAATTGTCACACTAGAAATCGGTGTAATGGAGTCCTGAACAAAGAGCGCCAGATCGTTCACGTGCCAAACGTCGCTTCGATGGTTCGCGTTCGGAACGGAAACGGAGCCACAGACGGTAGTTCCGGCAGGGATAACGGTACCGTAGCCGTAGGTAACTGAGGTGGATGTTACACCGCATACACCAGGATTATAGAATGAATTGCGCGAGTTATAGACGGTGTTGATGAAGTAGCCACCCAAGCCGATTTTATTATAGGGGAGATCAATGTCACCCCAAAGCTTATCTCCATACATGTACGAAAATGGATTGTTATGCTCGTACAGGTTCCCGGCGCCCGGCGTGCCCAGTCCAAAATTATTGTAATGGTAATGTAGGCGATCGCCACGGCGGAACCACAGCTGATTGTGCAGCGTCAAAACCGAATCGAGTTTGATGTTCTGTCGTGCCCAGAGCATCCAGGTCCGGTTGGAGTCCTTTTTTGCCCAGATCTTCTCGTTTACCGTGCTGTAGAAGCCTGTGGTCTGTTGGCTCAGGAGGGGACCAGATGCACCGATTCCGTTAACGCTCAGGCCCGGTACTGGCGTAATTGGAAGGGGCACCGGCCTCCATCCTTCGCCTTGTCCTGTGTAGGCACCAAAGCTTACATCACCGTTGTGGAATACCTTTCGGGTCTTAAAGTAAGCGGCATAATTTTGCGTCGGCCAACGGTATCCATCCGGGGAAGTACGAAAGTTATCGGCACTACCAACGCCACCTGCAATTACTGTCTCCCAACCATCGAGTCTGCCGGTTTGAAGGGTGACATCGTAGTTCTGAGTGTTGAAGCTGCCGTAGGTCAGCTGCACCGAGCCTCCTGGCGTAGCTGAGGGCTGAATTGGTACAAAGTTGATGGCACCACCAATGTTATTGTACCAGCGGCGCTCCGGGTTGCCTGGACCATATGTAACTCTGGCTCCCTGAAGCAGAGCCGTTTGCGGTATCTGCGGAGTTTCCCACAATCCGGTTGCGGCGTTAACCATTGGAATGCCGTCAAAGCTGATGGCAATACTTCCGTTATCGACGGTACCCGGTGACAGGCCTGCCCAGCCCTGGCTGATGCCATTGATACTGATGCTGGCCTTGGTGCCACCCGTCTGTCCATAGCCGGAGACACTGATTCCTGGCGCGAAGGAAAGCGCCTGCGCCGCACCACCTATAACGCCCGCCGACTTTAGCTGTTGGCGATCCAACGCCTTGTCTCCATAGGACGAGAGGAAGATCGACTTCTGCTTTAGGCTTCCTAGCTGCTGAGCTTTACCCGTGACAACGACTGCTTCGATCTGATCTGCGGAATAAAACTGGGGAGCGGCACTTTGAGCGCTCGCGGGAACAGTGACGGCAACAGAAGATGCCAAGATTGATGTCAAAACAAGCAATCCGCGCGCATCCGCACGGCTGCGAGTTAAATCAGCTTTGTACATATATGAGCCCCACTAAAAAGACATACGGCGGCGGATGAGTTGCAGCGCGTAGTGCGTGTCTCTCCCCCCTTGGGACCCTAGTAGGATGAAAACATCACACTTTTATGTCCAAGAAGATGAATGAAAAACTGTAATATCGTCACAAAACTGTATTTTTCTACGATGAACCGACTCCAAATTTGCAAACAGACAAAGTTAAAATGCATGCCGCAGTAGAGCGAAAGGGAATGTCCTCTGTGCAGTATGTCAACATAACCAGCAGAAAATGACATGCTGGAATCCGCAAAGCAAAACTTCCATCTTGATTATTGTAGTTCACTGAACGCGAGCGACAAATCTCTCATGCTTAAATTGGAATCGGGTATGCAGGTCGTCACATCATCATGGTGCGTTGCTGTGCACTCATGGCGTTTTCCGCATCGATCCAGTGCTTTGGGTTGAACGGGTAAGGTAAACAGCTAAATCGCGAAGAGGCCGACAGCAAAGTCCGAGGAAAGTGGTTCAAATCCTGAGCTAAAAAGTTCCAACAAGATCTAAGATCTTGCGGGGCACATCAAATGATGAGTGCTTTTGTTCACCGGAAATTTGATCACAATCAATGCGGTCTGACGACAAATTCTGACAATACGTTCGCTTATACGCTGTGGACTTATACGTTCAACGCAATCTCTAGGTGCACTTAATCCAATAACTCAAGCGAAAATGACCGGTCTTTGATGTGTTGTAGTGACTTCTTTACATCCCATACAACGTGGAGAAGCGCTAAAAACATTCTCCAAGGAAGAGTGGTCCATGTTCGTTGGAAAACGCAATATACGCAGGCTCATCGCATGCGCTTTACTTGGCAGTAGCATTCTAACTGTACCGCTCGGAGCTTCGCTTGCCGCCTCAAATGGTGCGCAAAAAGATCTTTTGAACCGCGCCCAAGCTTTGTTTCGGCCAATACCTCAAAAGCCGCCGTCTCTCCCTGGAAATATGTCTACCCCGCAAAAGGTGACATTGGGAAGAATGCTTTTTTTTGACCCACGCCTGTCCGCGAGCCACGTTATCAGCTGTAACTCCTGTCATAATATTGGTCTTGGAGGAACGGACGCCGAGCCTACATCGGTTGGACATCGATGGCAGCATGGTCTGCGCAATGCTCCCACGGTCTTCAATGCGGTATTTGACAAGGCACAGTTCTGGGATGGACGAGCAAAAGACCTAGAGCAGCAGGCGGGTGGGCCAATTGTTAATCCTGTCGAGATGGCATCGCCAGCTGCCCATGTTGCAGAGGAGTTAAGGGCCATCCCTGGATACCAATCCTATTTTGCAGCGGCATTTCCCGGAGAAAGAAGTCCAATTACTTTTGCTAACGTACGGAAGGCGATCGCGGTATTCGAGGCGACACTGATAACCCCCAATGCGCCGTTCGACCTATTTCTGAGAGGACATAGAAACGCACTTACTAAAGATCAAAGGGAAGGCTTAGCCCTCTTTATGGACAAGGGATGTTCCGGTTGCCATAGCGGAATCAACATTGGGGGCGAGATGTATGCGCCTTTCGGACTCGTGACGAAGCCCAATGCCAGGTTGCTCCCCCCGGGAGACAAGGGGAGGTACGCTATAACTAAGCTTGCCAGTGACCAATATGCGTTTAAGGTTCCATCGCTGCGAAATGTCGAGTTAACGGCACCTTATTTTCACAGCGGCCAAATTTGGGACCTAAATGAAGCTGTAACAGTCATGGGTACTACCCAACTCGGTGTAAAGCTTAACGCAGCTGAGGTAGGAAAAATCGTGTCATTTCTTGGGAGTTTAACTGGCGATCAGCCTCGCATTGTCTATCCAATTTTGCCACCAAGCGTCGGATTCACACCGCAACCACAGCCATAAAATGCGGCGGCGAGAAATGTAAGCGAACCTATAAGTTCTTCTCGGTTAGGGCTATTTACTTGGCCTATGGTAACCGGTCCATGAATTCGCTTTTCCCCGCTCGGGACATCACACTTTTATAGTGTCGGCAGTCGGTGAGTGGTTACCTTTGCGAAGGTTCCTCGCGATAAGTAAATACACTGCCGGCAGCACAAACAGGGTAAACATTGTTCCAACGGTAAGTCCAGTTGAAATTACCAAACCCATTGCGAAGCGGGAATTAGCTCCCGCGCCGGTCGCGATTAATAGCGGAAAAACGCCCAGAACCATCGCAGCTGTTGTCATCAAAATAGGTCGTAAGCGAATTCTGCATGCCTCCTCAATAGCGCTTCGCTTGCTACTGCCAGTCCGCTGCAATGAATTGGCGACCTCGACAATTAAAATTCCATGCTTGCTTATCAGTCCCATGAGAGTAACCAAGCCAACTTCGGTGTAAATATTGAGGCTTCCGCTTGGGATCATATCCACGAAGAAGAGAGCTCCGGCTATCGACATGGGTACCGAAACCAGAATGATAAGAGGATCACGAAAGCTTTCAAAAAGAGCAGCAAGTGCCAAAAATATTATGATCAATGCAAAGGTGAATGTAATGAAAAAGCCGGTTGATTCCTGTCTCAATTGTCTAAGCTGACCAGCGTAATCCACCACATATCCCGCTGGAAGAGTTTTTCTCGCGAGCCGGTTTAAAAAGGACATTGCACCACCTAAGGAAACGCCCGGTGCAACTACACCTTCTATAGTTGCGGAGTTTAACTGCTGGAAATGATTTATGGACTCCGGCTGCGTTTTGGTTACAAGGTGGCCTATTGTTGAAAGAGAGACCTCTTGGCCGGTTGCTGTGCGGAGGTAGTAATTGAGAATTTGCGAAGGGTTATGGCGGAAGTTTTGCTGAACCTGAGGAATTACTTTATACGAGCGTCCATAGAGATCGAAGTAATTCACATAGCCTCCGCCAAGCATTGCGCTTAATGAACTTCCGACCTCGTTCATGTTGAGTCCAAGTAGTGCGGCCTTGTCACGATTTAAAACAACTGTTGTTTGAGGTTGGTCTATTCGAAGATCCGACTTCAAAATAATGAATTTTCCACTGGCGCGTGCTCGGACCAAAAATGCACTTGCAACAGCGTTTAGATCGGAAAAACTGTTAGTCGTTTTTATAACAAATTGAACTGGCAGACCTATGCTTCCCGGCAATGGCGGTGGCTGGAACACAATAATCTGTTGACCAGAAATCTCATTAACTGCTTGTTGGAACAGGGGAAGCAGGGTCTTTGTAGTGCGTGATCGTTGGCTCCATGGTTTAAGTACTGCTCCGGTTACATCCTGATTACCGTTCTCAAATTGAAATGTATGCCCGGTTTCTAAGAAGTGCGACAGCGTCTGGTCAGTTTGATGATCATAGAAGAGTCGTTGTTGAAGGGTTGAATCCGGAGCAGATGTCGCAAAGCTCAAAATGATTCCTTGATCCTCCTGCGGCGCTAACTGATGTCTTGCCTGGCTGTAGAATATGTATATCGACGCTAGAACCATTGCTCCAAACAAAATGGTAACAGGTAAATAGTCCAGGTTTCTCTTCAGAGCGTTGGCATACCAGTTACTGGCAGACTCGAAAAAATGATTCAGGAGCAGACCGATCTTGTTGTTCCTGCGTGCTGGAGCCGTATTGCTCCGCTTCAAAAGACGTGATGCCATCATAGGAGACAGCGTGAGAGCAATGATGGCGGATACAGACACCGCGGAAGCAAGCGTGAACGCGAACTCCGTAAATAGCGCTCCGGTTAGTCCTCCCTGAAATCCAATCGGTACATAAACAGCAATTAGAACTACTGTCATAGCGATGATCGGGCCGCCTAATTCACGCGCAGCCTGGACGGCGGCAGGGAGTGCGTCCATCCCCTGTTCCATAATCCTGATTACGTTTTCAACGATAATGATGGCATCATCTACGACCAAGCCAATTGCAAGTACGAGTGCCAAAAGGGTGAGCAAATTTATTGAAAAGCCAAAAGTCAGCATGACGGCAAATGTGCCTACGAGCGATAATGGAATCGCCACGATGGGAATCAAAACTGAGCGGGGTGACCGCAGAAATAGAAAGACGACGAAGGATACAATGAGAAGCGCTTCAATTAGCGTCTGAATGACCTCGTGAATGGATGTTGATACAAACTGCGTTGCATCATACACAATCTTTGCATGTAAGCCTTGTGGTAACTGACTTTGAATCGAGGGAAATGCTCGGCGAACGCGGCGAATTACATCGAGAAGGTTTGCGTTTGGTGCGGGCTTAATGCCAATGAACTGTGCGCGATTGCCGTCGAAGCTTGCCTGAGAATTGTAATCCGTATCTCCTAGAGACACCGTGGCGACATCCTTTAGGCGCACCAACGCTGCTCCGGAGTTGCGGATAATGAGGTTTCGGAAAGAAGCCAGGGAATGCAAATCGGTGGACGCATTGAGACCTATTTGGATCATTGCGCTTTTCGTGTGCCCTATTCCTGCAACAAAGTTATTCGCAGCAAGCGCGCGAGCCACGTCAGCCGCAGTGAGATCGTAGGCTGCAAGCTTATTTGGATTTAACCATGCCCGAATAGCAAAGTACTTTCCCCCTACAATTTCGGCGGTCTGCAGTCCAGGAATGGCTTGAAGCTTGGGTTGTATAAGGCGCTGAAGATAGTCGGTAATTTGGTTCGCATGTAGCAGCTTGCTGGAGAATCCTATATACATTGCGTCTATAGTTTCTCCGGCTCCAATGGTGACCTGCGGATGTTGAGTTCCCGGTGGGAGTTGGTTCATTACCGACGAAAGTTTCGAATTTATCTCTGTCAGCGCTTTGTCCGGGGAGTAGTTAAGGCGCAGAAACACCGTAATAGTACTTCTGCTGGGTTCACTTGCTGACGACATGTAGTCGATGCCATTTACCTGTGATACGGCAGCTTCAATTGGCGTCGTGATAAACCCAGCTACGATTCTTGGCGCTGCTCCGTAGTAGATGGTTTGTATTTTGATGATTGCACTTTTTGTCTTCGGATACTGTAATATTGGAAGTGATGAGATGGCCCTTAAACCCAAAATGAGTATTAGAAAGCTTATAACGGTTGCCAAGACCGGACGGCGAATGAAAATGTCGGTGAAGTGCATATCGCGTATCTCACTCGTCGCCTGATCTGCTGAAAGAGTCTGTGTTAAGCGTAGTTTTGTTATTGATGGTAACGCGCGTTCCGTTGTGCAGCTTGAGTTGCCCTGCGGTTATCACTTGTTGTCCGGGATAAACGCCGGACAATATTGCTACCTGATTTCCATGCCTTCGTCCTATTACGACAAATCGCTGGCGAGCGATGAAGCCACTTTTAGAGTGTTTAATCAGGTACACCGTGTCTCCATACGAACTGTAAGCGATCGCAGTGGCGGGGACGGTGATGTAGCTGTGCCTTTCCCCTGCGCTTATTATGATGGTTGCAAACATTCCGGGTATTAACAGATGCCCTTGATTGTCTAATTCCGCCCGTACTTCTATGTTTCGCGAGTTGGAGTTTACAATGGAATTAAATGCCAAAATCGTTCCCGTGAATGTGCGTCGAGGAAACGCGTCTATATGAGCATTGATGACATCGTTGATTCTAAGACGGCTAAAGACCCGCTGGGGCAGCGTGAAGTCAACTAGCATATGGTCGGTGGATTGCAGTTCAACGATGCCCGCACCGGGCGTGAGATACTGCCCCAAGTCAACTTGCCTAATTCCCAGTTGACCAGAAAATGGTGCGCGAAGCGTTCTTTTGTCGATTAGGAATGTTTCTTCATTTGCAAGAGCTTTGGCGTTTCGCCAGGAAAATGCGGCTGATTGAAGAGTTGCCTTGCTGACACCGTGAAATGCGAATTCAGCGCGGTCACGCTCATACCTGATCCGGGAAAGATCAGCATTAGCTATAAGTGCTACCAGCTTTTGTCGTTCATCATCGGAGCGTAAGACCAGGAGTGTTTGCCCTGTCTGGACGTGTTGTCCGGATTTGAACAAAATATTTCCGATAATTCCACTCACGTCTAAAGAGAGCATCGTTCCTTTTTGAGCACGCAGGGTTCCGATGGCCTGCAATGTCGGTTGCCACGACTGCTTCCGAGCAATAGTGGTTGATACTGTCTGGCGCTGGTTTGAAAAATTGCGAAGAGCACGTCGTATCATTATTGCTTTAAACTCTTGAAAGCCAAAGAAAACTGTCAAGACAAGTCCGACGGCCACTAAAGTGATGATTAGACGGCGGATCATAAAGGTTCTCGCTTATTGCCGGAGCGTGGTGGCGAAAGTTGGAGAGAAGAGGGCGGATCCTTGTGGTGCCTGGGATGCGTCGCGCCGGTTCCACCATCCACCTCCCAGCGATTGAAAGAGAACAACAGTGTCAGATAGGCGAGCAGCTCGCGCTTGAATTAGTGACAATTTGGCGTGGAGCAATGCGCGATCAGCTTGCAATAGGGAGAGATAATCGATTGCACCCCAGTGATACTTCTCTTTCGCCAAGGCGTAGCTTTGATCAGCACTTTTTTCGGCTCTGACCCGGGCTTTGAACGTAGCGGCGTCAATTTGCGTGGACTGCAACGCGTCGGAGACATTCTGAAATGCTTTGATTACGGTAGCACGATATTGCGCACTAGCCTCGAGTAAGGCATCGGCTGCGGCACGCTTTTTGTCTTGTAGAGCTCCCGCATCGAACAAGGTTTGGGAGACGCCACCCATAATCGACCATATGCCTGTTGCAGCGCTAAAAAGGTTAGTGAATCCATCCGCGGTTCCACCAGTGGATACACTGATTGTGAATTGAGGAAACTGATTGGCGGTTGCAATTCCCACTTTCGCGCTTGCTGCGTGAAGTAATGCTTCTGCCGCGCGTATATCGGGTCGTTGCTCAATTAACTTGGAAGGCAAGCTAATTGGAAGCCGCTTTGGAAGAGAAAGATTGTCTAAGGTAAAGTGGGGCTGCAGGCCGTCGTTGGGAAATTGTCCGACTAATGCGGTGAGCTGGTTTTGTAGCAGAGATAATTGCTTTAATAGGGGAGGGAGTGTGGCGCGCGTCTCTGCTAGGGTTGTTTGTTGAAGGAGTATTTCAGTTTTAGATATCCCACCAATAGCGAGCTGGCGACGCATGATAGCAAGCTGGGCGGCTTCGGTAGCGATAATTCGATTTGTTTCGGATAGTTGTCCGCGTATCGAAGCAATGCTGATTGCCGTGTTCACTAGTTGGGACGTTAAAGTCAAATAAGTCGCTTCGAGCTGGAAGCGCTGATAGTCAACTCCCGCACCTAGTGCCTCTATCTGACGACGAAGTCCTCCCCAAATGTCTGGGAAATAGGTAGCTGAGAGTGTACCTGTGACAACCGAAAATGTTGGGTTGATGGCTGGAAATCCAAGAGATGCAGCGTTGATTTGTGCGCGTTGGGCCTGAAGTGCACCACCGAGCGTTGGAAAGAGACTGCTTTGAGCTGCATAAAGGTTTTCCTGCGCTTGATTTAGGGCCGCCTGAGCAGCCTTAAGGTCTTGGTTCTTTACGAGCGCGCGCTTGACCAGTTTACGGAGCTCTGGGGAGTGGAATAGCTCCCACCACTGGCCTGGAAGGTCGGTTCCTAGCTCGAGCTTTTGCTCGCTGCTATCGGCTGCGCCGGACGTGGACATTGGATGGCTGGTGGACTTCGGTAGGTAAGTTGCGCCCTTGGGATTGGGGGGCCGCTGAAAGCGCGGCCCGACGGCACACCCCGCCAGTACGAGCGACAGGGCAAATAGGATGGCGGAGGGCCTAAAGCGGGCCGCCAGGCTCCCGGTGGCACTCCGGGGCCGCGCTAACGCCCCGCAGTAGGCTGTTCGCTGCCTTAAAGCGGGTAGCCCGCGACGAAGAAGGGTGCATGTCCGGGTGGGAGAAGTTCCATGTGTAATGTCGTTGACCAACGACAAGCTCCGAAATATAATAGAACGATACGGTATCGTTCTTTTATTGGGTCTGTGATATTCTGTCAAGAACAAACGAGGGGCGCATGAAATCACCGCGGACATCAGGCCGGGTTGGGCGGCCAGACGCACAAGAAACTGAGGCGCTAAATCAGCACTTATTGGCCACCGCCACGCAGCTTTTCATTGAACATGGCTACGCTGGTACCTCAATTGAGAAAGTCGCCCTTGTTGCAGGTGCGGGTAAGCAGACGATTTATCGACGCTATCCGTCCAAAGAGGATCTGTTCGTTGCTGTTGTGGGCACAGCAAGCCAAGTTCTTGCCAATGCCGGGATTGAAGCTCGTCAACGTAAAGATGATCCACTCATCTCATTGAGAGAAACTTGCCGAAAATTATTTGATACTATTTGCGAGCCTGACGCTATTTCCGTCTACCGTATTCTCATTGCCGAAGGACGACGTTTCCCAAATTTGGTTGAACGCGTATACTTGACCGCTATCGAGCCCATACAACAATCCATGCAATGCCTGCTTCAAAGTGCTCGTGAGGCTGGAAAAGTTCGTTCTGATATGTCGGTCAATGAAATGCAGCGCCTTCTGCTCGGGATGATAACCGGTTGGGGCATGCAGCAAATGCTTCTCAGTCGACAAGCATTTGAGACCGAAGCGGAGCGTACGGAGTATTTTTCAAAAGCCTGGATTCTTTTCCTGGAAGGGGTAATGCCTCCAACAGGATCAAATTCCAGACACAAATGACAAAACAAATCATAAGCTGAATGTCGGATTAGCAAAAAACGCATTCAAATATTTTCCAAAGTATTGTGCGATAATTCAGGTTCCTCAAACCTCTATATTCTCAACTAATATCTCCAAAGACCAGAACCTCTGTTTCGGCGTCGTTCCAAGCTAATGCAATGCTAGCATGTTGGACTCGTTTTTTAATTTTCGACGAGAATTCCAACCTTGCAAAGATAGCGCAAGTTTCGGCTACTCGTTGGCATGATGGTTGTCTCTCCGCTGTTAGCGGATAAATTACGAATTTACCGCGACTTCCACTTAGCCAGACCTATAGCATTGATCACGCTAAACGTTCCCTGCATTGCGGCCAATGCCCAATTATGGCTTACAATTGCCAACCCCAGCCAAAGAAGTGAACCTGGAAGCATCGCTGCATAGCTCACACGCGGTGTAAGGTGTCTACTTGCTAGGCCAGCCGCGCCTAGAATCTGTAGGCCACTGCCAATCCATGAGAGGGGTATTGTTACTGTCATTTTATGCCTGGGTGCTTACCGTTCGGCTCTTTATGCGGTGAATCGGCGGTCCTTCAGCGAGAACGGCGGGGAAAGAGAGAATTGAGAACATGTCGGATGCAGACATGAATTAATCCAGTTCCCGAGAAGTCTAGCGCTACTATTCTCTCGGGTAATTGCGCGCAACGGTCGGAATGGGCCTCTGATGTTCGAAATGCCTTCATTTGGAGCGGCGCTTAGGTTTAGATGTGGTAGCCTGAACTGGGACTTTTGCTGTCTACTCAGCTTATTGACATACATGTTAGCCAAGCAGCGGATTTTGATCTTTCCGGGCAGTGTAGCCATGATGGCTGGTCCTTCTATTTTCCGATCACGTCCTCAATTATTGCGAGCGCTCTGATGTCGTTTGTTCTGTGGTTACTCAACCGATGACTCGTGCTCATGCGGGACAGATGAACAAATTGTCTCGTGCCTAACTTTCAGCTCACGGTTTGGGAGGAAGTATACCCCACCCAACTTTTAAGGGAGGGGTAGAGGGTTCGCGGGGCCAGGTAAACTGCTCTTCGCCGATTATCTGCAATCCATCTAAGTTCAAGCGAGCAGGCGGCGCTGTTGTCTTTCGTATTTGCCAGACAACAAGAGCGCCCTCGCGCTTCAGTCGATCGTGCGTAATCCACGGTGACTTGTAGAAACTCGCATCAATAAATACTGAAGGGCGATGCGTCATGCGCATTGCTATCAATCCCGCCAGCCAAGCATTGCCTGCGATAATCTGCAGTGGACGATGCGTGTGAGCCTTCCACTCCCTTGCGAACGCATTGGCCATAGCCCGATCTGGCCATTCGGTACGGGAAGGAAAGCCTTCTAACTCCGGGCCCCATGACGTCGCCAGTACATAGGAAAATGGTAGGACGATGAAGAGCGCAGCTATCCAGTTGAACAGGGCACGCGTCGATATCGATGGCCAGCGTGGCTTCATTGCGTAAACTATGAGTAAGCCTGTCAGGTCCCACATGGGGGTGCCCCACATGTCTCTCAAGCCAAAGCCACTTACCAGCGAAAGCATTGCGGTAATGGCACAGGGACCTATCCCCAAAAATACCAGGAAACGAAAGTTCTCGTCACGCCAGGAAGGTAGGGGAATGGGGCGCAAAAGACCTATGGCAGCGGCGACCACGATGCACAGTAGATTTGTAACAAACTGACTGATCACAAACCGAACGGGATCAAAAAATCGATCGAAGAGACCTGGATCATGACCGGCTCGTCGTGCTGCATAGGTAAAGGTAGGAAAATTATTGTCTATAAGCCATACGATGTGGGGGGAAACTACGACCAGACTAATGACAATGGCAAGGTATGGGCCAGGCGTCGCAAAAACCTTTCTGGTCTTACTTGAACTCAGGGCATGGGCAATGATCGCAAATATGATGACAACCATTGAATACTTTGTCAGGCCACCCAATCCTGCCGCGATGCCTAGAAGTGCCCACCAACGCAATCTGGAAAAATTTAGCGCTTGATAATAGGAATATGCAGCGAGTGCCCAAAGTGGCAACTGCGCAATGTTGTTATTGAACTCCGGCGTTGGAATGGAAAAATAGTAAACAGCATAAAGAAGTAGTGTTCCAATCAATGCCTCTCGCGCTGGCATCATTTTCCGGCCAAGGGCGAATATCAGGGCATAAGTCGCTACCACTGCCAGCTGGCTTAGTAGAAACGGCCCTATGTCGCCGAGCACAACAAAAAACGCCTCGTTTAGCCACGCCTGCATCGGGGGATGCTTAAAGTAGCCCCATTGCCATTCACGCCCCCATGTAATTCCATCGCTTACCACATCAAGTGGAAGACTGATTGAGAATGAGTACGGGACAATTGTCCAAATCAGAATTTGAAGCAGTAGGAATGCAAAAAATATTCGGCGAATCCCGGAATCTTCGTTGATCAAGCTGCTCAATTTCATTGGGCTAAAGTGCCTCCAGACGACGGGTTAGCTGTATGTCCACTTACGAATTCTACTTCTTCGATAAAATGTACAGCTTCCTGTAGGGGGGTCGCCGACTTACTGCTTCGTCCCTGTAGCAGTAATCCCAGAGATAAACCCGCAAATACAAGAGACTCCATAGATAGATTGACGGAACTTCCCACGACGGTGGTAGCCCAGCCTGGGGTGGCATAGGAAGTCAGCAGGCGGATGGCGATCGCGAATATGATGATCACGAGATTTACAGCAATGAATGCAAAGGTTCCAAGTAATATCCGCAGAAATGCCACATCTGCGTAAACCGATATCGCGCTCATTCCATGTAGTACAAGCGCCTCGAAATTCATCTGAGATTGACCGTCATAGCGAATGCCTCGGCTAGTGGGCACGCGAATAATCTGTATGCGAGAACGCATGACCGCTGCAGCGAGATGGTTCCATGCGGCGGGAGTTCGTAAAAGTGTTCTTACTGCACGAACCGGAATAACCATGAAATTGCCGAAATCGATTTGTGCGCCCGTAAGGAGACGGAAGCTGAATTTGTATATTTTGTAGAAGAAGCGAAAGCGAAGGGGTTCTGTGCGACGGGTGCGCTGTGCGCAAATTATGGCATCTGGCGTCGATATGCTCCTCGCAAGCATGGTAGATAGATCATCTGGTTGATCTTCTCCGTCTCCGTCCATGACTACAACGTTGCGGACATTTAGCTCTGCAGCCACTGTGAGACCGACAGAAATTGCACGCTGATGACCTAGATTGACGGCCAGTCTTACTATTCTGATCGAACTAATCCAGGACACGTCTGCCACAAAAACGGGGCGTTCTGTGGAGCCGTCGTCGACCAGAATTACATGACAAGGTTGAGCTAATTGAGACAGGACGCGATCCAGGGCCGTCACCAGGAACTGCGCACTCGTCCAATCATTGTGTATAGGTATAACTATGGCAATTGGATATTTAGATAACAGCAAGCCATCGTCTGATCTGGGTATTGGGCTGATTAGAGAATTGTCACTGTTCATCCTGACCTCTTGATGCGGTCCTTCAAATGCTGCCAATTAGCGTTATACAAATGTCGCGCCAAATGAATGAAGTCAAAGGGCTTTACCTAAATGAGCAAAGGACCGTTGGTCCATATTATCAAATTGGTAAGGTGGGCGTAGGCTAGCACTCTTCTGACGACATCGAAAAGGGGGAGGAAAGTCTACGAGGCAGGCTTGGGGAGCATATGTCCGAGCTGGTGGAGGAGGTGTGGCGGAGAAGGAAATTCGAAGAGGAACTGAGCGTCGCTTATGACGTCGTGGAGATACTATTGGTAGCTGTTTCTCTTCAGTCAGCTGGGCTTGGAAGCTGAGTCATGGCGTTATGCAGATAGAAAGTTTCCGAGCACGTTGGTATGAATTTTCGCATATAATTGACCAGGTTTTGTATTGGTATCGCTTGGTAATCCCGGTCGGTATGTTGGCGACATTGTCCGAATTGAGGTTAGCTCTCTGGTCGAACAACAGTTCAAGCCTGGCTGTAACCTGGGCAAACCCCTTGAGTTAGACCAAGGGAATTTCCCACTTGCTCAAATTGGCGTGCCGCCCTTGGTTTAGCTGAAGGCAAGGCGCCAAATAGGTGGTCAACTTTTGGTCGAGTTGGAAGCCAAAGAGGAGGCAGGTGGAGTAATCTACGCGCCGGGAATAGACGCTTTTCCGCTGCGAAATATCGAAAGCAGCGAAGCGTACAGACGGGAAGTTTTTCAAGTCTGTTGGCCACGTTGTGAGGGCGCGGTACGGCTATCTGTATACGTTACCTAATGCAGCTGCTCTCTGCTGCAACGCTTCCCAACAGACCAACTGCGGGGGTGCACAGGTGCCAGTGGGGAACGCCAGTAAACGCATCGGTTGGTTATGCGGCGGTTATGCCCCGTGTCATATTAGCTAACTAGCATGCGATAACCTCAACCTAGAAGGATCAATGAAATATCCCATAAGTTATTGTATTTATTCAGTAACCTAGAGAACAGTGTGTTCTTGGAAGTCATGGCTGGCCGCAGCAGGGGCTTTGCATCCCGCCTATGCTTGGGTCATATCTCGAGGCCGAAAGGCGGAGGTTCATATGCTCTCTAATACGTATCCTGATCTCGATTTCCTGCTTGGAGATACTGTCGACATGTTGCGTGCCACGGTTCGTGGCTTCACCGCTGACAATCTCGCTCCGCGCGCGGCAGAAATTGATCGGAGTAATGAATTTCCAAGAGATCTTTGGCCAGCGCTTGGTTCACTTGGCCTCTTAGGCATTACCGTAGAGGAAGAGTGGGGCGGAGCAGGGTTCGGTTATCTGGCGCACTGTGTTGCTATGGAAGAGCTCAGTCGGGGATCAGCCAGCGTCGGGCTATCGTATGGCGCCCACTCCAACCTATGTGTAAATCAGATACGCCGTAATGGAAACGCGGATCAAAAATCTCGCTATCTTCCCAAATTGATTTCAGGAGAACATCTGGGAGCACTCGCCATGAGTGAGCCAGGTGCGGGATCAGATGTGGTGTCAATGAAGCTGAGAGCTGATCGCCACGGTGATCGGTTTATACTCAATGGTACCAAGATGTGGATTACCAATGGGCCAGACGCCGATACCCTTATAATTTATGCCAAAACGGATACCAATGCCGGTCCGAGAGGTATAACTGCATTTCTCGTTGAAAAGGGATTCAAAGGGTTTTCGTGCGCCCAAAAGCTGGACAAGCTCGGTATGAGGGGAAGTGACACGGGTGAGTTGGTGTTTGTGGACTGCGAGGTTCCGCAGGAAAACATTTTAGGCCAAGTGGGAGAGGGCGTGAAAGTCCTTATGAGCGGACTCGATTATGAGCGCGCGGTCTTGGCGGCAGGATCCATTGGAATTATGCAGAGTTGTATGGATGTTGTTCTGCCATACGTGCATGATCGCAAGCAGTTCAACCAGCCGATTGGCAGCTTTCAGCTTATACAAGCGAAGATTGCCGACATGTATGTAGCGTTATCTACAACCAGGGCCTACGTATATACAGTCGCCAAAGCATGTGACGCTGGGAAAGTTTCCCGGAAGGACGCGGCAGGAGCGATTCTCTATGCCGCCGAAAAGGGGACATGGATGGCGCTAGAAGCCATTCAAATCCTCGGAGGTAACGGCTACATCAACGAATATCCGACCGGGCGTCTTCTACGCGACGCAAAGCTTTATGAGATTGGAGCCGGAACGTCCGAAATCAGGCGATGGCTAATCGGACGCGAAATATTTGAGCAAACCGTATGACGAGGAAGCTATGACAAATGTATACATTATTTCCGGCATGCGTACAGCGCTTGGTGGATTTCAAGGAGAGCTTTCATCGATTGCAGCGCCAAAGCTCGGTGGCATTGCCATTAAGGCTGCGCTTGAACGGGCTGGCCTCGATGGATGTACTGTTGACGAAGTAATGATGGGAAATGTGCTTAGCGCCGGATTGGGACAAGCTCCGGCGCGTCAAGCGTCACTGCTTGGCGGCCTTCCTAACACAGTTCCCTGCACAACGGTGAGTAAGGTATGCGGATCTGGCATGAAGGCCGTGATGATCGCCGCCGACACCATTGATGCGGGGCGAGCCGAAGTCATCGTGGCGGGCGGAATGGAATCTATGTCAAATGCCCCGTATCTCCTTGGAAAAGCTCGTGGTGGATACCGCCTTGGTCATGGTGAAATTAAGGACCATATGTTTCTAGATGGATTGGAAGATGCCTATGAACATAGATTGATGGGTACGTATGCCGAGGATGCCGCTCATCACTACCAGCTTTCTCGGGAAGATCAGGATGCCTATGCAGCTCGTTCATTAATGCGCGCGAAGGAGGCAAGTGAAAAAGGCTACTTTAAAGACGAGATTACTCCGATTCAGATCGTGGTCAAATCTGGTGAAAGGGTTTTTGAGGTAGACGAGCAACCGCAAAAGGCAGATCCCGCCAGAATTCCCAAACTAAAACCTGCGTTCTCCAATGATGGAACGGTAACGGCTGCTAATTCGTCCTCAATATCTGACGGTGCTGCTGCGTTGACGCTAGCCGGGGAGAGGGCCGTGAGCGCGCACGGCCTGCGTCCGATAGCTCGGCTTGTTGCTCAGGCTAGTTATGCGCAAGAGCCTCGGTGGTTTACAACTGCTCCCGTGGAAGCTATCGGAAGAGCGCTCAAGCTCGCAAAGTGGACCAGTGACGAGGTGGATCTATTTGAGATCAACGAGGCGTTTGCCAATGTCGCAATGATCGCAATGCGGGAACTGGAATTGCCTGACGAAAAGGTGAATGTCAACGGTGGGGCATGTGCACTCGGGCACCCGATTGGTGCATCTGGCGCGCGCATTATCGTTACGTTATTAAACGCGTTGCGTCATCGCGGCGGTCGTAAAGGCGTCGCTTCGCTGTGTATAGGGGGCGGTGAAGCTACCGCAATAGCCGTGGAAATTATTTGAATGCGGACTGTGGGGCTATGTTTTGAATGGTAATTCAACTGAGCTTACAGCTAATTGCTACGTCCGCTTGAACGGCCATGCGCGAGCTGGGGAACAAGTATGCCAATCTTGACATCAGCAATAAACCTGTCATCTGAAAACTTCAAATCCAACGCGAAGCGGATGAGAGAATTGGTGCAAGAGCTGCAAAGCCGTATGGCGGTTGCAGCACAGGGTGGTGACGCGCGAGCGCGTAAGCGCCATACCGATCGTGGTAAGTTACTTCCTCGGGATCGCGTCGAACGTCTCGTAGATATCGGCAGCCCATTGCTGGAGCTGTCTCCACTTGCCGCCTATGGTATGTATGACGGTGACATACATGGTGCTGGAATAATTTCCGCGATTGGGCGCATATCCAACAGAGAATGCGTTATCGTATGTAATGACGCGACGATTAAAGGGGGTACTTATTATCCGCTAACCGTTAAGAAGCATTTGCGGGCACAGGAAGTTGCCATGCAGAATCGGTTGCCCTGCGTCTATCTGGTCGACAGCGGGGGCGCTAATCTACCAAATCAGGCCGACATATTTCCTGATCGCGACCATTTCGGGCGGATATTTTTCAATCAAGCCAACATGTCTGCTGCCGGTGTCGCGCAGGTAGCATGCGTTATGGGTTCGTGCACCGCGGGCGGAGCGTATGTGCCAGCGATGAGCGATGAAACTGTCATTGTCCGCAATCAAGGTACGATTTTTCTTGGAGGGCCGCCTCTCGTCAAGGCGGCGACAGGGGAGGTGGTTTCGGCGGAGGATCTTGGCGGCGCCGATGTCCACGCCAGACTATCGGGTGTGGTAGACCATTATGCGAATGACGACTTGCACGCCTTGGAAATTACTCGGCACATTATATCAAACCTCGGTACACGAAATTTCGATCGCTTGAAAGTTAAGCGGCCGACGCCACCGTTATACGATCCGAGTGAGTTGGATGGAATAGTTCCTCACAGTCTGGCGCAGCAATACGACGTTCGAGAAGTTATAGCTAGGCTAGTAGATAATTCCGAATTCGACGAATTTAAACAGTTGTATGGTACAACGCTCGTAACCGGGTTCGCTCATATTGAAGGAATGCCGTTGGGCATTGTTGCGAATAACGGGATCCTATTCTCTGAAAGCGCTCTTAAAGGGGCGCATTTCATAGAACTTTGCTGTCAACGACGATTGCCGATTGTATTTTTGCAGAATATCTCTGGCTTTATGGTCGGAAGCAAATATGAAGCAGGAGGAATTGCAAAGGATGGGGCAAAGCTTGTTACTGCAGTAGCTTGTGCGAGCGTTCCCAAGCTGACGGTGATAATCGGAGGATCTTATGGCGCAGGAAATTATGGAATGTGTGGCCGGGCTTATTCCCCGCGATTTTTGTTTACCTGGCCCAATAGTCGCATTTCGGTAATGGGCGGTGAGCAAGCCGCGAGCGTTTTGGCAACCGTTCACCGTGATGCGGACGGTTGGACGCCATCGCAATTGGAAGCGTTTAAGGATCCCATCCGGCGTAAGTATGAGGAAGAAGGAAATCCATATTTCGCATCCGCACGAATGTGGGACGATGGAATCGTCGCTCCTGCCGATACGCGTAGAGTACTTGGGCTGGCCTTGTCGGCTTGCCTAAATGCCCCGATTGAGAAAACTGAGTTCGGAGTTTTCAGGATGTAATGTGAGCATTGTGATGTTACCCGGTTACGTCCGGATTGAGGTTTCCTGATCTGACCAGTGAACAGTGCCTCATTAAAAATGTCGCTTGAATCAAGAGGGGGCTTCGTACGCTAGGAACGATGAGATCAACTTTATATCGCTTTTGGATATCTGAGATATGACGTTTCCTCCTTCTGATCCGCAATTTCGTGTCTATGTGACGCCACCGCGGCTGTGGCGCTTTGTGGGTTGTGCTGGTTGCCTAGTGCTACTGTTTATACTTGGCGGAATTACGGGCGTATTGCTTCTAGGTTGGAAGGCTCTCCTGGGATTGTAGTGAACTAGCGAGCCGTTGTGGGCGTTACGCTGTTTGTAAAATGCCGGGGCATGTCCGTATCCTACAACGCTATGAACGCGTCCAATAAGGCAGCTATATTACGCATTGATGCGAGAAAGGCTGAAACTAGGTCGAAAGTAAGAAGTCCAAAACTTGGTATCCAGTAGGATGGCGCTGTTTCTATATTGAGTAATAGGTGTGACGACATTTTGACTATCTATTGGGCTAACAACCTTCTGTGGAATCGTTAGTCTTCACGGTAGGAGCTTAAAAATGCCGTCAAAAAGCAAACGTTACTGAGGGCGCTACGTGATGATTGACAAATTGCTAATTGCAAACCGGGGTGAAATAGCAAGGCGAATCATGCGTACTGCTCGTACCATGGGAATTCGTTCGGTGGCGGTGTATTCAACAGCGGATGCGCAAGCAGCCCATGTACGTGAGGCAGATGAGGCCTACGAAATTGGGCCCGCGCCGGCACGAGATAGTTATCTAAATATGCGAGCTATTTTGGAAGTTGGACGTGTGTCTGGCGCAGATGCGGTGCACCCGGGCTATGGTTTTCTGTCGGAAAATGCGGAGTTTTCTGAAGCCAGTGCGGAATCAGGTTTGCTATTTGTGGGGCCTCCCGCATCGGCTATGCGGACTATGGGTCTCAAAGATCGTGCAAAAATTCTCATGCAGAAGGCGGGCGTGGCTGTAGTGCCTGGATATCTTGGCGATGACCAGTCCGCTGCGCGTTTGGCGGAAGAGGCAGACAGGATCGGCTATCCTATTCTTATCAAGGCGGTTGCGGGTGGCGGTGGGAAGGGAATGCGATACGTCGAATGCGCAAGAGAATTTGAAAGCGCATTGGAGAGTGCCCGTCGAGAGGCTAAGGCGGCATTCGGGGATGCTCGGGTACTGATTGAAAAGTTTATATCGCGACCGCGTCACATTGAAGTGCAGGTGTTTGCAGATTCGCACGGTAATTGTGTGCATTTATTGGAGCGTGATTGTTCACTGCAGCGACGTCATCAAAAGGTGATCGAGGAGGCACTTGCTCCAGGGATGTCGAGTGTGATGCGGGACGCTATGGGCGCGGCCGCCGTAAGGGCCGCAAAGGCAGTGGGTTATGTAGGAGCAGGAACGGTTGAATTTATCGTCGACGGCTCGGAAGGGCTGCTGCCGGACCGATTCTGGTTCATGGAAATGAACACTCGATTGCAAGTCGAACATCCGGTCACGGAAGAGGTCACCGGATTGGATTTGGTCGAGTGGCAGCTTCGAATTGCGTGTGGTGAGCACTTGCCCTTGAGGCAGAGCCAAATCGTAGCGAACGGCCATGCGGTGGAAGCTCGACTTTATGCGGAGGATGCGGACAAAGACTTCTTGCCATCGACAGGGCGATTGGAATTTTTACGCTTTCCGGAAGCGGTTTCAGGGATACGTGTAGACAGCGGGGTGTGTGAAGGCGACTTCGTTCAGCCGTACTATGATCCCATGATCGCCAAAATAATCGCGACTGCACCTAATCGCGCGGAGGCCATTTTGAGGCTGGCAGGAGCGCTTCGAAATGTTCAAATTGCGGGAGTTACGACAAATGCAGCGTTTCTTATCCGCTGTCTTACCCACCCTGAATTTCGTCAGGGAGCAATCGATACGGGTTTCATAGAGCGGTTTAGCGATGTCCTTCTACCTAATCTGAGTTCACCTCCACCTGAAATTTATGCGGCCGCCGCGCGCTTTCTGGTGACCGGCTCACATGGGCTGATGACAGATGCGGAAGGGTATAATCCTTGGGCAAGCGGCGATGGCTTCCGTGTTAGTGGGCGATCACGACAGGTTGTAGTCTTTGAACATATAGACGGAAGGCTAGAGGTACTGGTGGAATTCTATCGTGATAGGCCGGAACAATACTTGGTTTCAGGGTCAGCGGTGAGAATACCTAATGGTGTGACAGTAAGTCGTGTCGCATCTGGACAGATCGCAGTCATGTACGATGGCGCTACATTTAAGGTTAAATGCTTTGATCCGTTCATTTCTGCAGATTCACATATGGATCGGGCCGATGAGGTAGTTGCGCCCACGCACGGAAAGGTAACTGCGGTTCTCGTGGAGCCAGGGCAAAAGGTGAAGCGCGGGACACCACTCGCATCTATAGAGGCAATGAAAATGGAACACACGCTATTAGCTCCGGCAGATGTTTGCATTTCTAGTGTGGAAGTGACTCAAGGAGAGCAGGTGAAGGAGGGAGCAACTATCGTCACCTTTTCTAAGGATGATGCAGCTTAGTTATGGCGTTGCATCTGATAAAGTTGTGTGTTGGAGCTCAGTCAGTTGAAGCTTTGGCGGGGTGGCAGGAGCGTCGTCTTTCGCCTCTGCGCCGGGCGTCAGAGCCATTGGTATTGCAGCACATTACGCGGCAAATGCCTAAGCGGCGAGACGCAATACTTGACGGCGGATCGCTGTATTGGGTTATAAGGGGACATATCGCGGCACGACAGCGTATAGTGGATCTGCGGCAGACTAGTAGGGACGGGTTGCCCCACTGTGCCATTTGCTATGATGCCCACCTTGTTCCAGTGGCACGGCGCGCGCATCGACCGTTCCAGGGGTGGCGCTATCTTGAGCCATCGGATGCGCCGGCCGACTTGCAGGAAAGTTCTGGCGGTGATGATCTCCCGGAAGACTTGCGTGCGGAACTCTCGGAGCTGGGACTTCTGTAGTCAAATTGACATGTTGTCTATCAGTCGAGTTCTGCCGATTTTGGCGGCGGCGAGGATGCGCGCCGGTTGCTCCAATGCTTCTATCGGTGCGAGGGTCTGAGCATCACGAATGGCGACGTAATCGACGCTGTCAAAGCCGGCCGAAAGCAACGCGTTTGTGCTTTGCTTCTCAATTTCGGCGATGGGACCACAAGCCCGCACCTGGTTGCAGGCATCGGCGAGAATCTTGTTCAGTGTTCCTGCGATCATTCTTTCATTTGAGCTTAGGTAGACATTACGTGAGGACAGAGCAAGACCATCAGGCTCACGAACGATTGGGGCTCCGATGATCTCTGTCGCTAGTCCAAGATCCCGAGCCATGCGGCGAATGACGAGCAGTTGCTGGTAGTCCTTTTCACCGAATATGGCGACATGGGGCATGGCGGCAATCAAAAGTTTGGCTACGACAGTCGCAACGCCGCCAAAGAAGTGTGGGCGAAAGTCGGTTTCTAGACCCAGGGCGGGCCCTCCCACTGTTAGGCCTGTGGCGAAGCCGGGTGGGTACATTTCCTCTGGCGGTGGTGAGAAAATGAGGTCGACGACTCCGGTATCAGCTAATTTGTCGCAGTCCGATTTGAGCGTACGGGGGTACGCCGCGAAATCTTCGTGCGGGGCGAACTGGGCGGGGTTAACAAAAATGCTGACAACCACCCTCTGTGCCATGGCGCTTGCCTGGCGGACCAGGGATAGGTGTCCTTGATGCAGGGCGCCCATGGTAGGCACCAAGGCAACTTGCTCTCCCTCATCTCGCCATGGTGTGAGTTGACGGCGCAGCTGCGAAATGCTGGGAGTAATTTGAAGCGTACTCATGCTTGGACCTTAGCGGCGCAGCCGCGTTCGCGCTACAATATAACTCTCCGATTCCGGATCTTGCCATGAACTCTCAGAACCCGTCACTCCCAAGTGCTCCATTGTCTGAAAACTACCTCGCGGACGAGGATACCATCCTCGGGGAAATAATTGAAAAGGCCCGATTGTCGCCTGCAGAAAAGAAGGCCACCGAAGCGCTGGCCAGTGATCTTGTAATGCGCATGCGGTCTCAAGGAAAGCGTCGAGGCGGCATTGACGCGTTCACGCAGGAGTATGCGCTTTCGAGTGAAGAGGGCGTCGTACTTATGTGTCTGGCAGAGTCGCTCCTACGTGTTCCAGATGCTGTCACTGCTGACCGACTTATTCGTGACAAGATAGGTGGCGCTGATTGGGAGAAGCACCTCGGTAAATCACATTCTGTATTCGTAAATGCCTCGACCTTTGCGCTCATGCTTACTGGGCGTGTGGTTTCGGTCGGAAGTTATGACGGCGTGCTCAAAAAGTTGATTGCCCGATCCGGGGAACCAGTGATCCGCTCAGCCGTGGGGCATGCGATGCGCATTCTAGGCGGTCAGTTTGTGCTGGGACGAACGATCGATGAGGCGCTAAGGCGTGCTCGACCACAAATGGAAGCGGGGTATCGGTTTTCCTTCGATATGTTGGGTGAAGCTGCCTACACAATGAAGGACGCAGAGAGATATTTTGATTCCTATCGCAATGCACTGGTTACGATCGCTCGTGTGCTGCCAGATGGCGATAGTGACATATTTGAACGGCCTAGCATTTCAATCAAGCTTTCAGCCCTTCACCCGCGTTATGAATGGGTTCAACGTAAGCGCGTGATGGACGAGCTCCTGCCGAAGTTGGCAATACTGGGACAGCAGGCTCGCGATGCTAATATCGCAATCACAATTGATGCCGAAGAAGCTGAACGTTTAGAGATTATGCTAGAGTTCTTTGAGCGGCTTGGCGACTGCGATGAGCTTGCAGGTTGGGATGGACTTGGGCTTGCAATTCAGGCTTATTCCAAGCGCACGCTGCCATTGATTACCTGGATTACATCCTTGGCACGCCGTCAGCGGCGAAGAATACCCGTCCGTCTTGTAAAAGGTGCCTATTGGGATACGGAGATTAAGCGCGCGCAGGAAAGCGGCTTAAAAGACTATCCTCTGTTCACTCGGAAATGTGCTACCGACACGTCCTACCTGACGTGCGCTCGAGCTATGCTGTCTGCACGTGATGAAATCTATCCTCAATTTGCGACCCATAACGCACACACGCTTTCGGCGGTACAGGTTTTCGCGGGTTCGAGAACAGATTTTGAGTACCAGAGACTACATGGTATGGGTGAGCTTCTATATGATCTCTATCGGGAAACGCGTCCGGCTCATAGTGCTGGTGCTGGTACCCGAGTTTATGCACCTGTCGGAACTCACGAAGACCTTCTCGCATATCTGGTCCGTCGCCTTCTGGAAAATGGCGCTAATACATCATTCGTCAATCGGCTTGCGGATGAAAAAGCGCCAGTAAGCAGTATTATTGCAGATCCCGTTGAAGAGCTTGCCTCGTTGATGCCTCACCGCAATCCTGCGATTCCAAAACCCGAAGATATTTTCCCAGAGCGCAAGAATTCTTCAGGGTTCTTTTGGTCCGATCCCGCAGTTGCCGAACCCACTCTGAAAAGCATGATGCATTCGCTTGCGCTGTCTCAAACGGCAGCAGCAATTGTGGGAGGTGTGGAACAGCCTGGCCCATCCTATCCGATTTGCGATCCATCTGATCATCGGCGCGTAGTTGGAACCACTGTTGATGCGACGGAGGAAATGGCGATTCAGGCGATGTCCAAAGCCAGCAGAGCTCAAGTGGCTTGGGATCGCATGGGTGGGCATGAGCGAGCCCAGATATTGGAAAGGGCCGCCGATCTTTACGAGCAAAATCGTGATCATCTTATGGCATTGGCCGTCCGTGAGGCCGGAAAGACGCTGCCCACGGCGCTCGGTGAGGTGCGTGAGGCTACTGACTTTCTGCGCTACTACGCGCTTCAGGCTCGTAAGCACTTCGGCATGGACCTACCGCTTCCTGGGCCAACCGGCGAAGATAATATGATCAAGCTACACGGGCGTGGTGTGTTCGCCTGTATCAGTCCGTGGAATTTTCCTTTGGCGATCTTTACCGGTCAGATAGCCGGTGCGCTCGCGTCCGGTAATACGGTGATTGCAAAGCCGGCAGAGCAGAGTCCGTTAATCGCAGCGGCGGCAACGCGGTTACTGCATGCGGCTGGTGTGCCAACGGACGTATTGCATCTGTTACCGGGAGACGGTCCGAAGCTCGGAGCGGTGCTGTTCGCAGATGAAAGACTGTCAGGTGTCGCATTTACAGGATCTACGGAAGCTGCAATGGCTATCAATCAGGCATTGGCGTCTAAGCCTGGTCCGATTGCGCAATTGATCGCTGAAACTGGTGGCCTCAATGCTATGATTGTCGACTCGACGGCATTACCGGAGCAGGTAACGCGTGACGTTATCTCCAGTGCCTTTGACAGTGCTGGGCAGCGATGCTCGGCCTTACGGGTACTTTTTTTGCAAGATGACGTCGCTGATAAGATGTTGTCGCTCATACTGGGGGCGATGGACGAGATCCGCATCGGCGACCCTATGGAACTGACTACTGATGTTGGCCCGGTGATCGATGACGAGGCGCGAAGAAAGTTGCAAAAGCATGTCGAGCGGATGCAGGCAGAAGCAACCCTTCTTCGTAGTCTGAATCTTGGTTCCGAACATGCGCATGGAACATTTTTTGCGCCACATGCTTTTGAGATTAAGTCGATCAGCCAATTGAAGCGTGAAGTGTTCGGACCTGTTCTTCACGTTGTGCGTTACTCCGCCAACCGGCTGCTGGAGGTGTGTGATGCAATAAATTCGACCGGTTATGGACTGACATTGGGAGTTCACAGCCGCATTGATGATACAGCAGCGTTCATTCGGGATCACGTGCATGTCGGTAATATGTATGTTAACCGTAACCAAATTGGTGCGGTAGTTGGTGCTCAACCGTTTGGCGGACAGGGTTTGTCCGGAACTGGCCCCAAAGCCGGTGGACCTCACTATTTGCTGCGTTTTGCCCATGAACGCACGTATACGGTGAACACGACTGCCGCGGGCGGAAATACGGCGCTACTTAGCGGCAGCGTCGGCGGTAAGTAAAGCCGTGCCGTATAGCGGGTAGATCAAGTGGATTAAGTTTTCCAGGGGAGCGGGCAGGCTGCCTGATTGATACGTGGTGTCGCAAGGGGAATTGGGGGGCACACGCGCTCACATCATCGTGTTCGGTAACGAGAAGGGCGGTTCGGGGAAAACCACTGCCGCAATGCATGTCGCCGTTGCCTTGGCCCGATTGGAAAAGCGAATTGTGCTGATTGATTTGGACACGCGACAAAGGTCCTTACTACGTTACGTTGAGAATCGGGCTCAGTGGAGTTCGCGCAAAGGGGTGGATGTACCTCAGCTGGAGGGGTTCAGTGTTTCCCTGACACCAGGGGTTTCACTGGATGCAAACGCGCAGGAACAGGCAGGAGAGTTCGAGAGGATCCTTGCGAGCGTTGTTGATCGCTGTGACTTTGTGTTGATTGACACGCCTGGCTCTGATACGCCGCTATCCCGTCGTGCCCACGCTGAAGCCGATACGCTGGTTACGCCAATGAATGACAGCTTTGTCGATTTTGATTTGCTGGCACGAGTGGACCCGACTAGTTACAAGATTATCGGACCTAGTCTCTATTCGAACTTTGTCTGGGATTGTCGCAAGAAGCGGCTACTTGCGCGGAAGCCGGCACTTGATTGGGTGGTTATGCGCAACCGCATCTCAGCGCATGAAGCAAAGAACAAACGCCGCTTGTCATCCGCTCTGAGCCAGCTTGCCGAACGCGTGGGTTTTCGAGTAGCCCCAGGCTTTGGTGATCGCGTTATATTTCGGGAATTATTTCCGGTTGGCTTGACAATGTTGGACCTACCGCAACGGGGCGTGGGGATTTCATTTTCGCTCTCGCATGTCGCGGCACGACAGGAGGTACGCGAGTTACTGGTAACACTTAAACTTCCGGGAGTCGGTTTGCAGACAGGGGCTCTCTGAGAGCCGCACAGCTGATCAAGTCTAGGAGGGAGCCTGGTCGGCTTTTCGTCGGAGAAGGTCACATAGGGTGGAATGCTATTAGAGGACTTGGTCCGAACTGTTGGGGTGGCAGGGCTCGTGTTCCGCTGCGACGGCAACAAGAAGCTTCTAAGTCTATAATTCGGAGGCGGGCGCGACTAGCTGCCCTGCTACACGGCAATGCTTGAGCAAGGGTATCATCACTGCGGTGGGGTGCCCGGGGGGTAATGACAGAGTTCCTGTTTGAAGCTCTGGTGGCAGCAGGAGTGCCTTTCTTGAAGCATAAGGTCACTGGCGGAGACCTCGGTGACATCACCAACAAGCTGCAGCTATTTGGCAGTGGTGGGTTTGTGATTGCGGGCACCCTTGCGGTGACGTTGGATCGCGTTGGGCTTGCGGTTCTTCTGATCGGCCTAAGCCGGGGTAGGCACAGGTGGTCGTGGCATTTCTTTGCGCAGGGGTAAGCCTCGTGGCGGGTACAGAGGCGGCAGCAGCAGGCGCACCACGCTGAGACCCGGTTCCTGGTGGTCAACCTCAACGCTCGAACTGGAGGAATTCGGGGGGGCACGCCGGGGTAGGTTTGCTGGGCAGATTTTCGACGTGGTGGATTTTTAGGACCTTCTTATCTTCAGGAGCGAAGTCGATCGGCGAAGTCGCGAGCTTCTAGATACCGATCTGGATCAGCGCTTCGGCTCGACTGGCGAACCGCTATAAGGACACACAAGCGCATGAAGCGCCGCTAATGTCCCGGATGGAAGGCCATGCGATGCGTGGCCTTGACAATGATGGATCGCCCAAGGAAATCCACGCAGCCGATTGTTGGTTCATGCTCCTTACTCCTCCCGACAAGGGCGGATCACACGCCCAAGCCATTAGGATAAACAGAGTCAGAGACGTGCTCTTGGGTTACAATTCAGCGCGTGGCAACCGTGGTAAAGCAACTCTGGCCCCGCTCAGTTAGCCGTTCACACACCTTGCGCGCTTGGCGTTCCGCGAAGAGACCAAAGCGGGCCCGGAACATTGTTCGGCCATCAGCCTCTTTGAAGGCGTCTACGATGCGATGCGCGCCCCCCAGAATGTCTCCGGATTTCCTGGCATAGGCGGCCAGCTCGCGACGGGCGATCGCCGGGCTGTAGTAAGCTCCGATCTGCACCGTCCAGTCGTGACGTGCGCTCTGTCTCGATGGGCGAGAGGTTGCTGTTCCGGCGGACAACACATTGGCAGCCATTTGGTGTGGCCGATAATACGCCAGGCGCGACTCAGGCCGCGGGCTTGGTGCGGCAATGGCGGTACGAAGCCGGGGTGCCCCGGACGAACCGATCGCATGTGGACGAGGTGCTGGCGTGGCTTGCGGGATGGGCAACTCGAATCCTGCGATCATCGTTTGCGGCGCCGCTTCGTAGGCCTTCCAGGGAGGAGTTATATGAGCTACCAGGTTGGGCTCTTCTCCAATCCTGGCGAATTGCTCATTGAGCAGCTTCTCCATCTCGATATCTCGCAAATGAGCCGTGCGTCCTCCCATGACCACACCAATCAGATGCACATTGCCACGCGTGACTGAGGTTACGAGATTAAAACCGGACCAATCCGTGAAACCAGTCTTCATGCCATCGGCGCCCGGATATGATCCGATCAGATGATCAAAGCTGTAATAAGTGTGACCGTGCCATGTGAAGGAGTGAGTTGTAAAAAAGTGGAAGTATTGAGGAAAGTCGTAGCTGATACGTCTAGCTAAAATCGCCAGGTCACCAGCGGTAGTCAATTGACCACGATTTGGAAGTCCAGAGGCATCGGCATAGTGTGTGTGCGTCATTCCCAATTTATGGGCTTCCGTAGTCATCATGCGGGCAAAACGAGTTTCGGTACCGCCCAATTCTTCGGCAACGACTACTGCAATATCGTTGGCGGAAAGAACGATAATTGCCTTGATGGCCTGCTTTACAGTGACAGTGTCAACACCCGGGCGCAAATAAAGCTTTACCGGCGCCTGGCCCGCGGCGTGCGCGGACACCGGCATCGGTGTCTGCAACGTCACAGTGCCCTTTTTGAGCGCATCAAACAGCAGGTAAAGGACCATCAATTTGGTCAGGGAGGCAGGATAGCGAAGCACCTCGGCATGCCTGGCATAAAGCACGTGGCCGGTTTCACCGTCCACGATCAGGGCGGCGTCCTCTGACGGATAGGTGTATTGGTAAAGTGAGCGATGGGGATGCCAGTAATGCGGGTAATGCGGGTGCGCAGCCACAGGCGAAGAGAAGGCTATCGTTGCTGCGAGGAAGGCTGCGCCGAACAAAAACAGTTTTTGTGCGATCGCGCCGCAGCCGACGCGCGGTCGAGACTTCATTCGATACCCCTTAGGCACTACCAGGAATCATTTAAAGAATGAGATCAAATTAAGCCGCAATTTTCAAGGAGATAGCCAAAAAAAAGCTGATATTTTCGATATTTACCAGTTGTTAAGAATTATGGCGATCCGGTGATTAGGAGTTATGGCGGTCATTGGTTTTTGATGTTTCAAGAAAGCGGAGGCAAAAATTTATCGCCATGGTGCGGTGCAGCAAAAACTGCTTGACAGCGCGATCAGGGGGCACCATATAGGTCATGTTGCACTGCAACAGGCCGGATCCCTCGGGTCGGATGCTGTAATCTTATCGCGCAGTGCTCCATGAAACCTCTACGACGAAGGAGCGATGGACATGGCGACGAAGACAAAGTCTGGTGATCAATTCGAGGATGGCGCAGAAACTGTACGTACGGCTGTCAGTGCGGGCGCAGACGCTTTCAAGAACGGCTTTGAGAAGGCTGCTAAAGGATATGATCAGCTTTTCTCCTATGGAAAGCAGACGATGGACGCTTACCTCAAGTCGGCCAATGCCGCCGGCAAGGGTGTCGAAAGCTTTCATAATGAAATCTTCAATTTTTCGAAGCAGGCAATTGAAGACAATATGGCCGCCGCTAAGGCGCTGATGGCGTCAAAGTCTGCCCATGAAGTCTTTGAGCTTCAGACCGATTTTGCCAAACAGGCTTTTGACGCCTATTTCGGTGAAGCCACTAAATTAGGAGAAATCCTGACCGCCACGACCAAGGATGCGATAGAGCCGCTTCAGGCCCGCATGCAGGCTTGGATGAATATCGTCAACACCTCCCGCGCTGCCTAAAACCAGCGCGCACTGAGAGTTGAGCCCCGGGTGGCGTCGCCACCCGGGTTTTTTTGTCTCTTCCGGGCAGCCATCGCCTCCGGGATGCGCATTCCCCCTTCACGCGGCGCTCCAAAAGAGACAAGATTTGCCGCATGCCGTAAGTTGGGCGGCGAAGATGGATAGTTCGAGTACATGGCGGCTAAACGACCAACGCGTGGCACCGGCGGCCCAGCTGACGATACCGAATCGGGGATCGTCACCAAGCCGCGCCCTAAGACCAAAAAACCGAGTTTATACAAAGTCTTATTGTTAAACGACGACTACACCCCCATGGAGTTCGTGGTGCTCATCCTCGAGCGTTTTTTCAATAAAAACCGGGATGAGGCGGTGCAAATTATGTTGCACGTCCATCGTCACGGTGTGGGGATTTGTGGCGTTTTTACCTATGAGGTCGCCGAAACAAAAGTCGCACAGGTCATTGAATTCGCCCGACGTCATCAACATCCTTTACAGTGTACCATGGAGAAGGAATAGCCCGTTGCCCTCACTGTCGCGCAGCCTGGAACAAGCGTTGCATCGCGCCATCAAGCTCGCCAGCGACCGTCATCACGAGTATGCGACCCTCGAGCATCTTTTGTTGGCTCTGCTAGAGGACACGGATGCTGCACAGGTGCTGAAAGCCTGCAATGTTGATGCGGATGCGTTGCGGCAGGCGCTACTTCGTTATGTCGATCAGGAATTGCTCACCCTCGTGATTGAAGATGGCGAGGACGCCAAGCCTACTACGGGATTTCAGCGTGTTATCCAGCGGGCGGTGCTGCATGTGCAGAATTCGGGCCGAGAGGAGGTAACCGGAGCGAATGTCCTCGTTGCTCTATTCTCTGAGCGCGAAAGCCATGCAGTGTATTTTTTGCAAGAACAGAATATGACACGCCTCGATGCGGTGTCCTATATTAGTCATGGGGTTGCTAAGCGCCCGGGCATGACACAGCAAAAGGCGGTACGTGGTGCCGATGAAGATGAAGAGGGAGAGAAATCCTCGAAGCACGGAACTGAAGCGCTAGAAGCTTACTGCGTCAACCTCAATGAGAAGGCTCGGGCCGGGCGGGTGGATCCTCTTATCGGACGGGAACGCGAAGTCGAGCGCACAATTCAAATTCTGTGTCGGCGGTCCAAGAACAATCCATTGTTTGTTGGTGATCCTGGGGTAGGCAAGACAGCGATTGCTGAAGGTCTGGCACGTAAAATCGTAGATCACGACGTACCGGAGGTTCTGGCGAATGCAACCATCTATGCGCTCGATATGGGCGCTCTTATTGCTGGAACACGCTATCGCGGGGACTTCGAGGAGCGCCTAAAGTCAGTGGTAAAGGAACTGGAGGCCATCCCAGGTGCAGTTCTGTTTATTGACGAAATCCATACGGTTATCGGAGCCGGGGCGACAAGCGGGGGCGCAATGGACGCCTCGAATTTGCTAAAACCAGCACTACAGGCTGGCTCACTGCGCTGCATGGGATCAACGACTTACAAAGAGTATCGTCAGTATTTCGAGAAAGATCGGGCCTTGGTCCGCCGCTTTCAGAAGATCGACATAGCAGAGCCAACCGTTCCCGATACCATCAAAATTCTCAAAGGCTTGAAGCCATACTTTGAAGAATACCACAAGGTTCGTTACACCGCGGATGCGATCAAGACCGCTGTCGAGCTTGCAGCGAAATACATAAATGATCGGAAACTTCCCGATAAGGCAATCGACGTCATAGATGAAGTTGGTGCAGCACAAATGCTGTTGCCAGAGTCCAGGCGTCGCAAGGTGATTGGTGTTGAGCAGGTAGAAGATGTCGTGGCCAAGATGGCACGAATTCCTCCGAAATCTGTATCCAAGTCAGATACGGAGCTGCTCCGTAACCTGGAAGGTGATCTGCAGCGCGTCGTCTTCGGACAGGATGACGCCATTCATCAGCTTGCCGCAGCCATCAAGCTGGCACGTGCTGGATTACGCCAGAGCGAGAAGCCCGTCGGTTGCTATCTGTTCTCCGGGCCGACAGGCGTGGGCAAAACCGAAGTTGCTCGACAGCTTGCGTCAATTCTTGGGGTTGAGCTGCTGCGCTTTGACATGAGTGAATACATGGAGCGGCACACGGTTAGCCGTCTGATCGGGGCCCCTCCTGGATATGTTGGCTTTGATCAGGGCGGACTTCTCACCGATGGCATAGATCAGCATCCACATAGCGTGTTGCTGCTTGATGAGATCGAAAAGGCGCATGGTGATCTCTTCAACATACTGTTGCAGGTCATGGACCATGGCAAGCTTACGGATCACAATGGCAAGAAAATCGACTTCCGTAATGTGATCTTGATCATGACCACCAATGCTGGAGCATCTGATGCAGCCAAAGACGCGATCGGCTTTGGACGGGGCAAGCGCGAGGGTGAGGACGAAGAGGCAATAAAGAAGCTGTTTACGCCGGAATTCCGCAATCGACTTGATGCCATAATCGGATTTGCGCCGCTTTCGCGCGCCACCATCGACCGAGTGGTTGAGAAATTCGTGCTCGAATTGGAGGCGCAGCTAGCCGATCGAGACGTCACCTTTGATCTAACTGCGGAAGCAACCCGCTGGCTGGGCGAGAAAGGGTATGACGATGCCTTCGGCGCACGTCCGCTGGCACGGGTAATACAGGAGCATATCAAAAAGCCACTTGCGGATGAGATTCTGTTTGGCAAGCTGAAAAATGGTGGGACTGTGCGCGTTCTGCTGGATCGCGACAATGACAAGCTGGTCTTTGAATTTATTACGCCAGAGACTCCCAGGCCGAAGGCTCTTCCACCTCCCAAGGCCGAAGAAGTTGGCTGATTTACTCCAGTCACAGTCACCTGGTGTGTTCTGTTGTAGCAGAGTGGGTTGCGATCGCTCGAAGTGACCGCGGGGCTTGTGTCCGGATGAGTCTTAAGCGGCTGTGACCTGCTTTTAACCTTCCGTGACCTCAAAGCTCTTTTCACGTGAATTCAACGTGGGGCGCGGCTTGGGAATAAACGCCAGTATCACGATGCTCGTCAGCGATAGCAGTAATAACAGATGAAATGTGTCTGCGTACGACGCGACCAGGGCGCTGCGTGACACTATGGCGTTTAAATCCGTCAGGCCGGTTGGAAGTCTTATATTAAAAAACATGCTCTGTGCATTGATTGATAAGGCGCGATTGAATGGCGTCAGCTCGCTAGCCAGTGATGCGTGAACAATTTGTGCGTTCGTCGCGAGGACCGTTTGCGAGATTGATATCCCAATACTTCCGCCGAGGTTGCGGAACAGATTGAACACCGACGCACCATCCGTACGCAAATTTCCGGGTAGCGTTGCAAACGCCATGATGTTCGCAGAGATGAAAATCATCCCGCCGCCAATGCCTCTCACAACCGTATTGATGATAAGTTCCAAGACTGACACGGACGGCGTCCAGTGTGACATTTGCCACAGTGACCAGCAGATCAGTACGGATCCCACAGCCATGGGTATGCGGGCGTCTTTGCGCATTACGAGCCTGCCCACAAATAGCATGGATAGCATGACCCCAATGCCGCGCGGGGCGAGGAGTATTCCGACATTGAGAACGGGTCGTCCGCCCAATTCCTCTAGATAGGGAGGCAGTAGCGCGGAGTTAGCAAAGTTGGTCATAGAAATGAAAAAGGTCATCAGGAGCGCAGAGGTGAAGTTGCGATCCTTGAATACGGTGCGCTTTATAAATGTTTCGTCCTTTGTAAAAAACTGAACCAGAAAGAGGTATGCTCCAACGCCTGCCAGCGTGGCCTCTATGATAATTTCAGACGAGGAGAACCAGTCCTTGGTTGTCCCACGATCAAGCATGAACTGTAGGGCCCCGATAGCTACGGCAAAGAAGGCAAAGCCAGATAGATCAAAGCGTCCCTGCTCTTCTTGCTTGTCGCCAGGCAACAGTACGAACAGACCTAGTGCAGCAATGATGCCAAATGGGACATTGAGATAGAATACCCATCTCCAGCTGTAATTCTCAGTTAGGAATCCACCCAGCGTGGGCCCGAGGATGGGGCCGATCATAACCACCATCCCCCAGATCGACATAATGGTTCCGCGTTGTTCGACCGGGTAACAGTCGAGCATGAGTGATTGCGATAATGGAGACAACAGGGCGCCAGAGGCGCCCTGAAGCACACGGAACAGGACGATTTGATCAAGCGTTTGCGCAGCACCAGCGAGCGCGGAAGCTATTGTGAAGCCTAGGAGTGCAAGGACAAACAGCCGCTTTCGTCCGAAGCGTCCTGAGAGCCAACCAACCGGGGCAGTCATGATCGCAGCGGAAACCATGTAGGACGTCAGAACCCAAGTGACCTGTCCAAGTGTGGCCTGAAATGAGCCCTGCATGTATGGCATCGCCACATTGGTGATTGTGGAATCCAGCACCTGCATGAAGCTGGCGAGCATGGCGCATATCGTGGCGACGTATAGCGCCAGAGATCCGGGCTGGAGGGTGCCGTTCCTCGGATTTGACGTTACTGGCTCTACCATCGGTCCACACTGCCCGTATTTCTGAAAAGTGCTGTCTGCCGAAAGGGTTGATCTTTATAAGTTGTCAAAAAATTTATGGAATATATCTCTGGGTCCTTCAAGTCGGGGCAATTTGTGGACAAAAGCGTGTAGTTGGTCATCGGCAGGGGTTCGAGCCCAACGGGCTCCCGGCTCGAGCTACGCTCCAGCAAAGCAGTGCCGCTCGCCGGGGGGGGCGGCAGATTGCCGTTCAGGCTATATGGTGCTGGTCCAGGTCCTTGAACGTGGCTCAAAGCCGTGCGTCAATCTCCTCGAGCATGGTACGAAAGACAATACCGCGCTGCGTTGGTTGGCGTGTCACGCTTAGGAGAGTTCAGGGGGGCAGAGGCGAGTGATGTGCGAAGCGGAGCAGGCTGTTGTTGCGGCGCAAAAGGTGCTTGATGACTTCATGGCAGCTTTTAATGCCCGCGACGTAAGAGCATTTGAAGCGACTTTTAATTTCCCGAGTGTGCGTCTGGCGTCAGGAAAACTTGTATTGATAGAGAAGGGGTACCACGCGCTGTCCATGTTCACGACAGGTGCGCTGGCAGAATGGGATCACTCCGCCTGGGAGCGCCGAAACGTACTTCATGCCGGACCGGACAAGGTGCACATCGATACCCGCTTTTCCAGATATCGTAAGGATGGCACTGTTATCGGAGGATTTGACTCTATCTACGTCGTGACCTGCGAAGATGGGCATTGGGGGGTAAAGATACGATCAAGCTTTGCTCCTTAATCATCGCCGGAGGGCGTTGGCAATCATTCTTGCGCGACGATCTTCATGCATACCGTGGATAACAAGGACCGCGTGGATAAAGGCGACAAGCCACAAGATGAACCCGGTATGGTAAAGCACGATCGTTGCTTCAAGAGCGACAGCTAACAGCCAGAATATAAAATTAAACAATGCCTGGAAGGGCTTGCCGGCGAATAGGACTGCCAGTGGCGAGCAGACTATGGCAAGGATATAAAGCATCACTCGACGATCCGGCGGGGTCCCCGCCATAAATATGGGGAGCCCTACGATTTCGCCAAGTCCCCAAAGTACATAATATCTCATACCCTAGGGGTTACAGGGCTGCCCGGATTCTTGCCGCGACCGGCTCCAAAGTTTTGGAATCAACCATTTGCCGAGCATGAAGCTTCATGTCAATGCCTGCATGGCGTGGTAGGACATGGAAGTGTATGTGGGGAACGGTTTGACCTGCAGCGACGCCGTTAAGCTGCATCAGCATTATACCTGGTGGGTTGAGTGCAGATTTGATCGCACGCGCGATGCGCTGTGTCGCCATGATAAGTCGGCTTGCTGAAGTGGTGGACAATTGGAGGATATCGCATGCGGCTTCTTTTGGAATCACCAAAGTGTGACCTTCGACTTGGGGCATTATATCCAGGAACGATAAGACGTCTTCGTCCTCATAGAGTTTTACGCAAGGAAGTTCCTTCCTTAGGATCTTCGCGAATATGTTGTTTGGATCATAGGTCATGGTGTCCTCTCCGTTGCCTTATTGCGGTGTGCGAGGCGTGATAGATTGGGGTGGAAATGCAGTGTCAAGTGCAAAAATCTCTGAACTTTCCTCAGGTCGATTTCCTATAGGGACCAAGCTCTGACAGCTGCTCGATGCTGGCATTTACTGCGGCTCGCTCCTCGTGCAGGAAGGCAGACACTGCTTTGCGTAACCCAGGATGGGAGATGAAGTGCGCGCTATAGGTCGCAACTGGCATATAGCCTCTTAAAAGCTTGTGCTCACCCTGCGCCCCCGCTTCAACTCTGGCAAATTTGTTCGCGATCGCGAAATCCACGGCCTGATAGTAGCATGTTTCAAAATGTAAAAAGGGAACGGACTCGATCGAACCCCAGTTGCGACCGAAGAGAACATTGTCTCCAAAGAGATTGAGTGCTCCAGCTATCCAGGTTTTGCCACGACGGGCCATGACCAGCAGAATTTGGTGTCGCAGGCGTTCGCCTAGTACACTAAAGAATTCTCGTGTCAGATAGGGCGTGCCCCATTTACGGCTGCCGGTATCCATATAAAAGGCGAAGAAATGGTCCCATGCGTTTTCCGTGAGATCGCCCCCGGTAAGCCAGTCAAATTCGATACCAGTTGCACTAACGGCGGCACGCTCTTTGCGCAGATTTTTGCGTTTGGACGAGGACAGCTGTCCGAGAAAGTCCTCGAATGACGTATAGCCACGGTTTTGCCAATGAAATTGCTGATCTTTACGCTGCAGAAAGCCTTGCTGACCAGCCAGCTGCCACTCCTGCTCCGTCATGAAGGTCACATGCAGGGACGAGCAGCCTAACTGGTCAACTGCTGCTACGGCTGCCTCTAAAAGACGCTTGCTGGCGTCTTTGGGGGCGTCCGGGCCAACCAGAACCCTGTGGCCAGTGACCGGTGTGAACGGGACTGCGGCCTGCAACTTGGGGTAATAAGTACCACCGGCGCGTTCGAACGCCTCGGCCCAGCCCCAGTCAAACACGTATTCCCCTCTTGATTGATTTTTGGCGTACAAGGGCATCACGGCGACGATTGCGTCGCCGTCTGCAAGTACGAGGTGCACAGGCTGCCAGCCGCTGTGCAAGCTGGCACAGCCAGTGTCTTCGAGCGCAGAGAGGAACTCGTAGCTTGTAAAAGGGTGCGGCTCCGTAAGGGACTGGGGATTCGCACACGCGTTCCAGGCCTCAGGGCCGATTGCCTTGATACTGCCTACGATACGTGCCGAAACAGCGCTCACGCGATCTCAAACACCGCTTCGACTTCGACCGCCACGTTTCTCGGCAATGAACCGGCACCGACAGCGGCGCGGGCGTGACGGCCATGATCGCCAAAGACCTCAAGCATAAGATCAGACGCGCCATTAGCCACTTCCGGATGCTGCCCAAAGCCTGCGATAGCGTTGACGAAAACGCCAAGCCGGACGCAGCGCCTGACCCGGTCCAGATCTCCACCGCATGCGGCCTTTAGTTGGGCAATGAGATTGATCCCGCACATTCTGGCCGCCGCCTTACCCTCATCCAGGCTCATGTCCTTTCCGAGTGTGCCTGCATAGCGGACCTGACCGTTTTCCAGCGGAATCTGGCCCGAAATGAAAACGAGGTGGCCAGTTGTCACGTAGGGTATATAAGACGCAACTGGGGCCGGTGGTTGGGGCAACACGATGCCAAGCTCGCTCAAGCGACGATCGATGGTACCGGTCATGGAATCCTCCTTTGCGGACGCAAGCCGAAGCTAATCCGCCGGGCCCTGCGATGCGAGCGCAAAGAAGGGCTCCCGCGGCGCGCAATCTGCCGCTATAGAGGTGAGTGGAGGGCCCTTGATGCGACGCCTCGACGCAGACGACCCGTGCCCCGTCCGCGATGGCTATTGGATGCCGGCGGAGTGGAGTGTGCACGCGCGTACCTGGATGTGCTGGCCCTGCCGCACCGAGGCTTGGGGGGGGCTGGACGGGTTGCTCCGCGCCAAGCAGGCGGTGGCCCGTATAGCCCGCGCCATCTCGACATTTGAACCGGTGGTCATGGCGGTTCGGCCCAGTGACGCAGCGGAGGTAAAGCTTGCCTGCGCGGGCAAGACGGAAATTTTCGAGTGCCCGTTGGATGATTCATGGGCTCGCGACATAGGTCCGACATTTCTGACCGGCCCGGGAGCCCTGCCTGCCGCAGTGCAGTGGCAGTTCAACGCCTGGGGTGGCAAATATAGCCCTTATGTGGACGATGCCGAGTTCGCCACCCGTGTCGGGCAGCGCATGCGGGCCTCGGTCTACCTTGCGCCACTTGTCTGTGAAGGTGGAGCGATCCATGTGGATGGTCAGGGAACTCTGCTAACAACCGAACAGTGTCTGCTCAATTCCAACCGTAATCCGGAACTGACACAGCAACAGGTAGAGGAACGCCTTGCCCTGTTTACCGGGGCCCGACGGATTATCTGGCTGGGAGATGGGTTTTGCGACGAGGAAACGGATGGTCACGTAGACAATATTGCTTGTTTTGCGGCACCGGGGTTGGTCATCGTTGGTGTACCGCAGGCCAAGTCACATCCAGATTACGGTCCCGTGCGTGAAGCGATTCGTCGACTGGAGGAAGCCCGTGACGCCGAAGGCCGCGCCTTAAAGATCGCAGAAATCGTCCAGCCAGCTGCAACCCGGCTGGATTGGCGGGGTCGTCCGCTTGCCGCAAGCTATGTAAACTTCTATCTCACCAACGGCGGAGTGGTGATGCCAGCGTTTGAGGATGCGAACGACGAGGCTGCGCGCGCCGTCATCGCCGACTGCTTTCCGGGGCGGGATATCCTGCAGATTGACGCGCAGGATGTGGTCATGGGAGGTGGTGGTATTCATTGCATTACCCAACAGGAACCTTTGGGAAGCTAAGAACTGCCATGAGATTCGTGAGCTTCGCGGCTGTCCAATTCTCCTGTACATGGGATCGAGATGCCAATCTGGCGAAAGCCAAGGATTTTGTACGGGTTGCCGCGGCGCAGGGAGCACAAGTAGTCCTTGTGCAAGAATTGTTTGAAACTCCCTATTTTTGTCAGGATCAGTCTGCAGACTTTTTTGCCTTGGCCCGCCCATTTGCGGACAACCCCGTCATTCGTGAGATGGCGGAACTCGCCCAAACTCTCGGAGTGGTATTGCCAGTGAGCTTTTTTGAACGGGCTGGCACCGCCTATTTCAATGCATTGGCGATGGTCGACGCTGATGGCACTGTGCTGGGACGTTACCGCAAAGCGCATATCCCGGATGGCCCAGGCTACCAGGAAAAATACTATTTCACCCCAGGGGATTCCGGTTTCCGGGTGTGGCAGACTCGCGCCGGTATTCTCGGGTGTGCGATTTGTTGGGACCAGTGGTTCCCAGAGGCGGCGCGTGCCATGGCCCTGATGGGGGCAGAGGCACTTCTTTACCCAACAGCGATCGGGTCGGAGCCACCCCCAGCTCCGCCACTCGATTCGCGCGATCACTGGCGCCGAACGATGCAGGGTCATGCCGCGTCCAATCTGCTGCCGGTGATTGCCGCCAATAGGGTGGGGGTCGAGCAAGGGCTGCAGTCAGAGCTGACCTTTTATGGTTCTTCCTTCATCGCCGGTCCGACTGGCGAAATCGCAGCTGAACTCGATCGCGAAGCCGAAGGTGTTATTACCGCCCAATTTGACCTTGATCTTCTAACCAAGATGCGCGCGGGTTGGGGGGTATTTCGAGATCGCCGCCCCGATCTTTATGGCATTTTGACGCGCTATGACGCAGGTGTCTAACGGCGCGACAAAGAGCGTCCCTTAGTGACACTATCGCGGCCAAATTTAGCGCGCACCTTATCGACAGCGCGTTCGGCGGCCGCCTGACGAACACTACCCAGAAGGTCTGGAGGGTCGCAGTCTTCAGCCGGAGCGAAATGGGACAGGCCAACCCCAATCAGCCGGAAAGCTGTACCATCTGCCTCGCGCGCAAGTAGCGGACGGGTGACTTCAAAGATGCGATGTGCGAGTTGGGTTGGCGCATCCAGTGAGGAGGCCCGTGTACGGGTCTGAAAGCGTGCGGTCTTGAGTTTCAGGGTGATCGTCCGGCCGCCTATTTGCGCGGTCTTGGCGCGGGCAGATACCCGTTCTGCCTGATCCCAGAGCAAGTGGGACAGCATCTCAAAGTCAGCGATATCCTCGGCAAAGGTCGTCTCACCCGAAATGCTCTTCATCTCGGCATCCGGATCGACCGGCCTTTGGTCTTGGGCACGCGCCATATTGGCAAGCCACCAGCCGGTCTTCCCGTATCGCTTGGCCAAATCGTCAGGGGGCATGTCCTGAAGTTGGGCGATCCGGGTGATACCGTCGCGAGCCAGCTTGTTTGCTGTAGCGTCACCGACGCCGCGGATGAATGAAACCGGCTTGGAACGAAGAAAGTCAACCGCTTCAGCGTGGCCAATTACCGCATAGCCGCGGGGTTTGTCGAGATCCGAAGCAAGTTTGGCTAGGAATTTATTGAATGACAGACCAATCGAAACGGTGATTCCAATCTCTTGTTCGATGCTCTTGGCGAGTCTCGCCATCGTCCGAGCTGGCGGGGTTCCATGCAGTCGCTCCGTGCCAGAAAGATCCAGATAGGCTTCGTCGAGCGAGACCGGTTCTACCAAGGGCGTCAGCGCTCGCATGGCAGTACGCACCGCGCGGGCGACCTCAGTATACTTCTTGATGTTTGGTGGGATAACCACTGCTTCAGGGCATAGTTTCAGCGCTTGGAAGATGGGCATTGCGGAACGCACCCCAAAGATCCGCGCTATATAGCAGGCTGTTGAAACAACTCCGCGCCTGCCGCCACCAATAATTACGGGCTTGTCAAGCAACGTCGGATCATCGCGCTTTTCGATTGCGGCGTAAAAGGCGTCGCAGTCCAGATGGGCAAGATGGAGGGTGTTCAGCTCATGATGAGCGAGAACCCGTCGGCTGCCGCAAACCTTGCAACGCGGTCCCACCGTCTCAACAAGACAATCGCGACAGAAGCTACTCATGGCCAGAGCCATGCCGCACCTCGTACCCCTGAGGAATCGCCATGACGGTTGCGCCGGATGAGCGGCAGGGTCTCCGGCATAAAGGCGTAGGCCATCACCCGCTCAGGCAGACCCGAATAGAGGCTCTCGAGATTTGACAGACCTCCCCCGAGTACAATGCAGTCGGGATCAAGGAGATTGATGACGGTTCCGAGCGCCCGTGCAAGACGATCCTGATATTGGTCAAGAATAGCCTGGGCCAAAGTTTCGCCAGCCTTTGCACGCTGGGCTATGTCAGTGGCTGGCCGGTATTCTCCGCTTCGCTGCGCATAGCTGGCCTCGAGGGCGGGACCGCTAAGAAAGGTCTCGATGCAGCCCTGTCGGCCACAATAGCAAGACGGACCAGGGATTTCCTCGCCGCGGGCCGCCGGTAAAGGGTTGTGCCCCCACTCACCTGCAATATCATGAGCGCCGCCGACCAGACTGCCCCTTACAACCAGACCGCCACCGACACCGGTACCCAATATGGCCCCGAACACCACGTTGGCGCCGTCTGCTGCGCCGTCTGCGGCTTCAGAGAGCGCAAAACAGTTGGCATCGTTGGCGAGGCGAACCGGTCGCTCAAGAGCCATCTCGAGGTCGGTATTGAGAGGACGCCCATTGAGCCATGTTGAATTCGCGTTCTTCACCACGCCGCTGCGTGAACTGAGTGTCCCGGGGATAGCAATGCCGATACTACCCGATGCTGCGAGCTGCGCTTCTGCAGTCGCGACGAGGTCTACGATACTTTGGATAGTGGCTGCATAATCTTGCTTCGGCGTCGGCGTTCGCTCCCGAAGCACAATGTTGCCACTCGCATCGAGTGCCGCGATTTCGATTTTGGTGCCGCCGAGATCGATGCCAAAGCGGTAGCGCGACAAGGTCATGAGGTCAGGTAACTTGAGGTCCCGGCAAGTCTAGGATAGGAGCGGGCAAGCTGCCAGCCCGGATGTATGGTGTTCCCATGGACGCGATGCCCGGAGGTCGGCGCGCATTGGCTACCCTGGCAAGCGCGTTGCCGGATATCAGTCGGTGCCGGGGGCCGGCGGGCAGCGACCTGTTTGCGAGAACTTTACCTAGCGGGCAAGCCGGGCACGGATATAGGCGCTGACCTCGAGCCAATCCTCAGCGCGAAAATGTGCGTCGGGCGCAGGTGGTAGAAGCGGCTTCAGCCGCTCATCACCTACAAGATGAATACGAATTACCGAAGGAGCGTGGTCCGCCGCCGAGCGGTGGTGCTGGCCGATGTCATCGACGAAAAAGGCTGGTGGGGCCGCCCGTCGCGCTAGAGCTGCGATTGCCGGCCCTTTGGGGCCAGTGTTGCATAGCAGTGGCAGGTGCCATCCCAAACGCTTGAGGTTGCGAAGTCGGGCTGGAGCTTGATGTGGGGTGACGTTCGAAAGAACCACGATCTGCACCAGGAGGCTCAGCTCGCCAAGCGCGGCATCAGCGTGCTCTACTGCTTCCAGATCATCGAGTTCGGCCCTGAACTTTTCCAAAAGGGCGGTGACCTCAACATCAAGAAGGACCTCACCAGTGGCTCTTTCCCGTACATTGCCGTGCAGACGGTAGCTCGATAGATCAAGAACGAGCCCCCTGAGGTCGAGAAACTTTTCCAGCCCGGCAACAAAGCGCAGTAGCACCTCGTCGGCGTCGACGATCAGAAGCGGGCGTTTGGAATCAATTGGCACAGTGTTGGGCGCGACATAGAAGTCATTCATTCAGGTAATCTCCGGCGGGCCCGATGAAGGGTCTCGGCGCTGAGACCCCGCGATATACAAAATTCACGGGCCAGCTCCTCATGGGCGAGCAGGAAATCCATCACCGCTGCCAGGAATTCCGGAGTGTTGGCCCTCGCGCGCACTTCGCCGACTGCGACCCCACTTTCTGCAACAAAGCGATCAAGGGCGTCTTGGCTTTCCGCTAGGAAGCCCAGGATCTCGAGGGCCAGAACCTCAGCGGAGGGGGAGGGGGATGGTCGGGTCATTGTCAATAGAGCGTTAATGATTTGGGAGGATAGTGAGGTTCCGTTGGGGTGCTGGTCGGCTCTGGACTGCCAGTGGAAGAATTGGCGCGTGTCGGCCTCGGAGAGTCAAGTCATGGACGTTGCGGCGAAAACTGTTCTCATCGTGGAAGACAACGAGCTCAATATGAAGCTCTTTCACGACCTGCTTGATGCGCATGGATACAATATCCTGCAGACCAAGGACGGCATGGAGGCGCTGGATATCGCCCGGGAGCACCATCCAGACCTGATTTTGATGGACATCCAGTTGCCTGAGGTTTCGGGCCTTGAAGTCACGAAATGGCTCAAGGAAGACGACAGTCTGAAGGCCATCCCGGTGGTCGCGGTTACCGCTTTCGCCATGAAGGGTGATGAGGAGGTGATTCGCCAAGGTGGATGCGAAGCCTACATCTCAAAACCGATTTCCGTGACAAGCTTTCTGGCCACGGTGAAGCAGTTCATCGGGTGAGGTCATGACCGCCCGAGTTCTCGTCGTCGATGATATTCTCTCTAACGTAAAGCTTCTTGAAGCTAAACTGTCGGCCGAATATTTTGAGGTCGTGACCGCATTTAACGGGGTTGACGCACTTCGACTGATTGAGGAGCACGAGCCCGACATTGTCTTGCTTGACGTGATGATGCCGGGCATGGATGGTTTTGAAGTGTGCCGCAGGATCCGAGAAAATCCGCGCACGGCACACGTTCCGGTGGTGATGGTAACTGCTCTTGATCAGCCGGCTGATCGCGTCGCCGGTCTGGATGCTGGCGCAGATGATTTTCTGACCAAGCCTGTCGACGACGCGGCCCTGTTTGCACGAGTCAGAAGTCTCGTACGTCTGAAAATGATGATGGACGAGATGCGCATGCGCGAAAAAACTGGTGAGACCATAGGGTTGATTGATCCGGCTGGAGCGCTAATCGATGCACAGCAGGGTGGTCGCATCCTGATTGTGGAAGATCGACCGGAATCTGTTGCCTGGTTTGAGCAGTCCCTGGTGCCTGCCAATGAACTTGCGGCAGTCGACACCTTCGAGGAGGCGATCGTACGGGTCCGGGGCGGGGACTATGACCTGATCATTGTCAGCCTTGGTTTGCGCGGTTTTGACGGATTGCGGTTATGTTCGCAGCTTCGTTCGTTGCCTGAGGTACGTAATGTACCAATACTTGTTGTAGTCAGTGAGGGAGAGCGGCGTAAACTTACGCAGGCCCTGGAGATGGGCGTAAATGACTATCTACCGCGTCCCGTCGATCGCAATGAGCTGATTGCACGGGTACGGACCCAGTTGCGCAAGAAACGTTACGCCGACCGTCTCAGGCAAAATGTTCAGCTATCCCTGGAGATGGCTATCACCGATCAGCTAACAGGCCTGCATAATCGTCGCTACATGGCCCGTCACCTCGATACTTTGATCACCAATGCCCAGAAATCAGGCAAACCTCTAGCTTTCCTGATCCTGGATATCGACCATTTTAAATCGATCAACGATGGGCACGGGCATGATGTGGGAGACGAAGTTTTACGCCAGTTTGCAAGCCGAATTAGTGCCAATGTTCGTGGTATCGATTTGGCCTGTCGTTATGGTGGCGAAGAATTTGTTGTTGTCATGCCCGACACAGACGTGACGTTTGCTACAACGATCGCTGAGCGTTTGCGCAAGCATGTGGAATCCGAACCGTTCAACATCGGTTCTGAGCCCGGCCAACTGCACGTAACAATCAGCATCGGTATCGCCGCTTCGCAACGAGAAGACGACACGGCTGACGCCCTACTGCGTCGCGCTGACCAGGCCCTCTACCGTGCCAAACGTGAAGGGCGCAACCGGGTTATCGCGACCGCGGCCTAGGTTTCGATGGCGGGGACAACCTCGTCCAGTAGCTGATCAATCACCTTTAGAAGCACCTCTGGTTCATGTGCGCCGGACGCTGCATAGCGGTTGGCGAAGATAAAGGTTGGTACTCCAGATATTCCCATCTGATGAGCCAAGGCGTCTTCGCGTTCGATCAGCTCGACATCGGCGTCTGACGCGAGCAGGCGCGACACCAGCTCCTGGTCCATCCCTGCCATTGCCGCGATGTCACAAAGGACTGTGGGGGAGCCTATATCTCGGCCCTCTTCGAAATACGCACTGAAGAGGAGTTCGACGACCTGATCCTGGCAGCCCGCACTAGCAGCCCAGCGGATGAGGCGATGAGAATCAAGGGTGTTGGGTGTACGGGCAATGCGCTCATAAGAAAAATGGATATCGTCTTTTGCCCCTGCGTCACGGATAGCCTCGCCCATCTGGCGTACGCGGCCATCATCGCCAAATCGTGCCTTCAGGTAGGCCTTGCGCTCGAGACCTTGGCGAGGGACGGTCGGATCAAGTCGATAGGCCCGCCATCGCACGGTAAAGTCTATTTCTGGCCTGCTGGCTAGGGCCTTGCCTAAGCGCCTTTTGCCAATAAAACACCATGGGCACACCGTATCGGAAACGACATCGATCGCGATGTTGATAGGTGATAGCTCTGTCATGGTCTGGAGCCTAGCCGATTTGTGGGTTGCATTCAAAACGCTGGCTACGCATCGTCTGGCCTTTGCCAGGGGGAAACCATGCCTTTTGATCTGACAGGAAAAACGGCGCTGGTGACGGGAGCCAGCAGCGGGCTTGGACGGCATTTTGCAAATGTTCTTGCCCGTTCTGGCTGCGCGGTCGCGATTGCGGGGCGTCGTCGGGAGCGTTTGGAGGGTTTGCAGCGGGATTTGGAGGCTCTGGGGGCGCGCTGCGTTCCGGTTACGCTAGATGTCACGGTGGCGTCGACCTTGGCCAAAGCTGTGGACGAGGCCGAGGCCCGTGTGGGACCGATCCACATTCTGGTGAACAACGCTGGCATGAATATACAGGGGCGGGCCATCGATATGGACCCCTCCGGCCTCGACCAGATCTTGGACACCAATTTGCGTGCGCCCTTCCTGCTCGCAACGGAAATCGCTCGACGCATGATTTCCCGAGGCGAGGGAGGCAGGATCATCAATGTCGCCTCGATTGGGGCATTTCGGGTTCTCGCAGGACTTTCTGCCTACTGCATGTCAAAGGCCGGCGTGGCCATGATGACCCAGTGCCTCGCCCGCGAGTGGGCGAGATATGGCATTAATGTCAATGCCATCTGCCCTGGCTATATCGCAACCGAACTCAATCAGGACTGGTTCGAGAGCGAAGCGGGCAAAGCCCAGATCAAAGGCTTTCCGCGGCGTCAATTGATGCGAGAGCAGGACCTTGACGAGGTACTTCTTTTGCTTGCGTCCGATAGCTCTGCTGCAGTTACCGGAGCACTCTTTAGCGTGGACGATGGACAGTCCCTATGAGCGATGGCGTTTACGAGCAGATTTTAGCCCGGTAATCTCAGGTAGAAAATTATCGGGATGAAACGAATGGGACCGCTCAGTGGGATTAGGATCGTGGAGTTTGCTGGCATAGGGCCTGGCCCCTTTGCCGCCATGCTGTTGTCAGATATGGGAGCGGATATTATTCGTATCGACCGCAAGGGCGGACGTTCTCCTGGGCGGGGCGAAGTAACTTATCGTGGCCGTGCCGCTGTGGCCCTAGACATGAAAAAGCCGGAAGCCGTCGAAGCGGCGTTAAAGCTGATAGATGGCGCCGATGGGCTGATCGAGGGCTTTCGTCCTGGAGTGATGGAGCGCTTAGGGGTCGGCCCGCAGATCTGCCTGGAGCGCAATCCAAGGCTGGTCTATGGACGGATGACGGGCTGGGGGCAAACCGGATCGCTGTCCCAGGCCGCGGGACACGACATCAACTATATTGCGCTCAGTGGAGCGCTGCACAGTATTGGCCTTCGTGGCGGCAAACCGGTCCCCCCTCTGAACCTTGTGGGAGATTTTGGTGGAGGTGCTCTCTATCTCGTAATGGGCATGTTGGCTGCGTTGATTGACGCCCAACGCTCGGGCAAAGGGCAGGTGGTGGACGCAGCCATGACGGACGGCGCAGCGTCGCTGATGGCCATGTTTTATGGTATGAAATCCATGGGCATGTGGGCAGATTCCCGAGGCGAGAATCTCCTTGATTCGGGAGCCCATTTCTATGACACCTATGAAACGAAGGATGGCAAGTTCGTTGCGATTGGCTCGATAGAACCGCAATTCTACCAGGAACTTCTTAGCCGTTGCGGCATCAACGATCCGGATTTTGCGGCGCAAATGGACCGGACGTCTTGGAAGAAGCTGAAAGCCAAGCTTGTTGTCGTGTTCAAAACCAAGACCCGCGACGAATGGGACGCGATCATGCTCGGCAGTGACGTCTGTTATGCTCCTGTGCTCAGCCTCGCCGAAGCACCAGACCACCCGCACAACAGCGCGCGCGAAACCTTCGTCGAGGTTGCTGGCGTGACCCAGCCGGGCCCCGCGCCGCGTTTTTCGCGCACCCCAGGGGCAGTTCAAGGGCCCCCGCAGGCCGCAGACAATCGGTCCAGTTTGGGGCGTTGGGGCTTCACGGACAGTGAGATTTCCGTCCTTGAACGCAGTGGTGCCATTTAGCTCAGCTGGACAGATGTCGGACGTCGTTGGGCCTTGATCTCTTGGACAGGGTGCGTCTGTAACGAAGTGGGCAGGTAAGGGAGAACTCTCGTGATGCATACGCTGCCCGGCACCACCGGCCGACGCCGCATTTATCTGATGCGGCACGGTCATGTGGACTATCTTGCTCCGGCGGTGGTCGCCAGCGGCGGATTTCATGCTGTCCCGTTGACCAGCCGGGGGCGGTTGGAGGCCCAGGCTGCCGGACGAGCCCTGTCCGGCGTGGCAGTTGACCGGGTCATTTGTTCGGGATTGCCGCGTACCCGCGAAACTGCCCAGATCGTGCAGTCATTCCTTGATCCGGCTCCAGAATTCGAGGTGGAAAGCGATCTGGTCGAAATTCGTGGAGGGCTGCCAAAGTTACCTCTTTCCAATCGGCAAGACCTAATTGCGGTGATGTCGTTCGAATTTGCGCGCGCGGCCGAAGAAGGCGCGACCATGATGGAGGGTGGGGAAGTCTTTGCCGCCGCACAAGCACGCAGCATTGGCGCTCTCGAGCGTTTACTGTGCCGGCCGGATTGGCGACAGATCCTGATCGTTGCTCATGAAGGGATCAATCGCCTCATTCTGAGCTGGGCGGCTGGCACCGGTCTGCGTGCCACCTCGGCGTTTGAACAGGACACAGGCTGTATCAATGTATTGGATTTCGACATGGTGCCGGCTGAAGAAGATGCGCTGGAACCCAAAATCGAGCGGGTTCTGATTAAAGCCGTAAACCTCACTCCCTACAATTACCTCAAGCATGGCATGAATCTGACCAGCCTGGAGGCAATCTTCGACAGAGATTTTGCCGAGGAAAGGATTTGAGACGCTCAGCCTGCCGCTGCATGGTCACAGAGCCCCAAAGTTGCAGACAATAGGCGATTCGATCGCATAGCTCCGCTCCATGGTCCCAGAACGCCCGCAGCGGCGGATGGTTGAAGACACCCCCCTTGGGGGCAAGTCCATGTAACTTGACCTCATCGTCCTCAGCCTCAATGCCGAAGGCAATGCCGGCCAATGGCTGCGCATTCTCATCATAAGAAAAGATAGCGACGTCTTTGCTGCCGCGTAGCGTCCGCGTCTAGCGTTCTGGATGCTCAAATCCGAGAACAAAATTCAGGGCTCTGGAGTACCAATCGCGTGCCCGCTCCCAGTTGCCAACCATTAAAACCGCGTGGTCGAAACCCGTCATTTCATGGCTCCTAGATGTCGATTTCACACCAGACCGGGACGTGGTCGGAAGGCTTTTCCCCGGCCCGCACGTTTTTGTCGATGCCGCTTGCGGTGAGATGATCGGCAGCTTGTGGTGACAACAGGATATGATCAATGCGTATGCCGTGATCCTTCTGCCAGCTGCCCCCCTGGTAGTCCCAGAATGTGTATTGGTGGGTCTGCGCATGGCAGGCGCGGAAAGCATCGGTGTAGCCAAGGTACTGGATTGCACGGAACGCCGATCGCGATTCGGGGCGATAGAGGGCATCGTTCTCCCAGAGCTCTGGATTCCAGACGTCATCCGGGCCCGGTATAATGTTGTAATCACCCAGCAATGCAGTGGGCTCTTCGAGTTTCAATAATTGCTGTGCGTGGGACTTGAGGCGGTCGAGAAATTTTAGCTTGTAAGGAAATTTATCACTTTCGACCGGATTGCCATTCGGGGCATAGATCGACGCCACGCGCACGGTGCCCTGTCTGGATGGAATAATCGCTTCGAGGTAGCGTGCATGATCATCGCCATCGTCTCCGGGAAGGCGTGGCGTCGCATCTTCGATCGGTCTGCGCGAGAGGATTGCCACCCCATTATAGGTTTTCTGTCCGTGTACGGCGCAATTATACCCGAGCTCTTCAAAGCTCACTGCGGGGAACGCATCTTCGGTACATTTGAGCTCTTGCAGGCAAACAACATCAGGGATGGTCTCTTTCAACCAGGCAACCACGGCCGGCTGGCGGACCTTGATTGAATTGACATTCCAAGTCGCAAGTTTCATCTCGTCTCCGGACGCTGAACAACCGGGTCCTGAGGACAGGGTGCACGGCGCAGCAGCTTTAGCGCATTGGTAGCCCTGTCTCGTGAGGACTGAGCATTTGCGCCACCACACGATGCCACGAAGTGAGCCGCTGGCCAAAGGGCAGACGACGAAAACCTGTGTGATCTTGCGCTTATTCCCACATGGACGAGGCGGGATAGCTTCGAGGCAGCCGCCACTGCCCATCCCCGGTGATCTGGAATCGATTGATCCTCAAATCGATTACCGCATCTCTGTTAGAAACAAGTTGAAAGCATACTGGCAACGACACAGTTCAGCCACGAGCTGATCATGCACATGCCCGGGCCGGCGCGTAGAAAGTTGACCCGTCGCGCTCAAACTGAGCTACCCGTTGACGCGAAATCTGCTCGGAGAGGGTTTCCTCGTTGGATTGCTCCTGTTCCGGCCGAACAAAGGCGCCACGTCGTCCGTCGATCCTCAAACGGAAAAGCTGGTGCCGCAGCCGCAGGAGGACGTGGCGTTCGGATTGTTGACCTTAAAATGGGCACCGATCAGCTCGTTGGCAAAATCGATTTCGGCCCCTCTGAGGAAATCGAGAGAGACGGGATCGACCAGCAACTCGACACCATCGCGCTCGACTACCAGGTCGTCAGGGCTCTGGAGTTCATCCAGGGCGAAGGAGTACTGGAAGCCGGAGCAGCCGCCGCCGGTGACCGCGACCCGAAGTTTCATCGGCGCCGGCTCACCCCTCAGAATCTCGGCGATGCGCCGTGCGGCGCGGGCGGAAAGGAGAACTGGACTGTCGCTCATGGCAAGAGTGTGCAATTTGGATTACCTGTCTTATGTAGTGCCTTGTGGCGCGGGAGCAAAGTGGTGCCATCCGATCAGCGGCAGGGCCGGCTTGTGCCGCCCCTGTTTGTTCCGCCCAGCCAAGCAGCCCCCTTTGCCACGCAGGTGGGGGGGAGCCGGGGCCGGGTTTATCACGAGTCAGAAAGTGCCACTCGAACTGCTTTCCAGCGCGATCGCGACCGCATCCTGCACTCCAGCGCCTTTCGTCGCCTGAAGCACAAGACCCAGGTCTTTGTACAGCATGAGGGCGATTATTACCGAACCCGGTTGACCCACAGCCTGGAAGTTGCGCAAATCGCCCGTTCCATCGCCCGTGTTCTTGCTTTGGACGAGGATTTGGCCGAGGCGGTGGCCTTGGCCCATGATCTTGGCCACACCCCCTTCGGTCACGCCGGCGAAGAGGCCCTGGCCGACGCCACCGCGCAGTTCGGTGGTTTTGACCACAATGCCCATGCTCTCAAGCTGGTCACCCAGCTCGAGCACCGCTATGCGGATTTTGATGGACTCAATCTCACCTGGGAGTGTCTTGAGGGCTTGGTCAAACATAATGGCCCCCTCGTAGGGCGTGCAGTGCCCGGGCCGATCGCTTCCTTCAATGCCCGCTTTGACCTTGTATTGGACAGTTTTGCAGGACTCGAGGCGCAAGTGGCGTCGCTCGCCGATGACATTGCCTATATCAACCATGACATCGACGACGGTCTGCGAGCGGGCCTCTTTGATATTCAGGCGCTGGCGGCCGCGCCACTAGCCGGTGGCTATGTCGGTGCGGTGCAAAAAAGTTACGGTAACCTGGAACTCAGCCGCTTCGTGGGCGAATTAGTTAGGCGGCTGATGAGTGCGATCATCACGGACCTGCTCGAGGAGACCCGTCTGCGACTTGAACGGCTAGGGCCGCGTTCGGTGCACGAGATACGGGTCGCTGACGCCGCGACGGCGGCATTTTCTCCGCCGATGGCGGAGAATATTGCCGCGCTTAAGGCCTGGCTATTTTCCCATATGTACCGTCACCCCCGGGTTATGCAGAGCATGGCGCAGGCCAAGCTGGTCATTTCCGAGTTGTTCCGCGGGTTTCACGCGGAGCCGGCGCTGCTCCCCGCAGATTGGGCGGGGGCGTGCATTGGTGCAGCGGACGCGGCGCGCGTTTCAATCGTTCGTGACTATATCGCCGGTATGACGGATCGCTTTGCCCTGAGCGAGTTTGAGCGTTTATTCCACACCCAAATCGCGCTCTGAGGGGGACGAATCGGGCTGTCAACCGTGATTCGCTGGGACGGCGGTGCTAGGGTCGAAGCGGACAGATTCGGCGGAGTTGCCCATGCCCAAACGCGAACCGGAGTTCTACGAGCCCTCTTCTGCCGAAGAGATACGCGTGTTCGACGGCGCGGAGGAAGACCTCGACGAGGAAGGCTCGCGGCTGCCATTGCTGCTGGTGGTCGCTCTCATCATCGTATTTGCCTTTGGCGCTGTCGTCTGGTTTGCCTACACACAAGGCGTGCAAAATGGCCGCTCGGGGGGGGCGCCGCAGCTGATCGCAGCCGCACCCGGCCCAGTGAGAACTGCACCAGCCCATCCTGGGGGCGTCACGCCTTATGAGGGGCTTAAAATTTACGAGCATCCCGCCTCGGGAAGCAGTGCAGGCACCCAATCGGCACAGACCGCGCCAAGCGCGCCCGGCCCGACCGCCTCTCTGCCTGCTTCGCGTGTCGCGACGGCTAGACCGCAGGCCCTCACAAAGCTGGTCCCGCCCCCGGTCGCCAAGCGAGTCGCGGCCGTACCCCGCGACAAACCCGCCGCTGAACTTCGGGCCAAGACGGCGTCGGCTTCTCTGCCCGCCAAGAGCGTGAAAGTCGCGCAGCATGCATCAACCCTGTCCCTTGCCAAGGCTCCGTCACCGGCCCATGCCAAAGTTGCTGGCTCCTGGGCGCTTCAGATCGGGGCCTATAAGAGCCACGATCAAGCAGAGGCGGCGTGGCGTATCTACGCCCACCGTCATGCCGCGGCCGCTTCACTCGCACATGACATCCTGCGGGTTGATCTTGGCGCCAAAGGCGTCTGGTACCGTCTACGCATCGGTTCCTACGTTACCCGCATCGACGCGATCCGCTCCTGTAATCGTTTGAAGGCGGATGGTGCAGCGTGTTTTCCTGCTAAGGGATGAGCAAAGAGAGATGTCACGGACACGGGCCATTTATGGTTGCGCCGGCTTGCATTTGACAGTCGAGGAGGAAGCCTTTTTCCGCGATACCTGTCCGTTCGGCTTCATTCTCTTCGCCCGCAACATAAGGGATCCGGATCAAGTGCGGGCACTGGTTGAGCAACTGCGGGCGAGTGCCAACAGCGAACAGGTGGTGATCCTAATCGACCAGGAGGGCGGGCGGGTGGCTCGCTTGAAGCCGCCTTATTGGCAGGTCCATGCACCAGCTGCCCGCTTTGCCGAACTCTACGCGACGCAGATTGCGGCAGGGTGCGAAGCGGCCTATCTGAACGCCAGATTGATTGCGCAGCAGCTCTTTGATCTTGGCATCAATGTTGACTGCATGCCGGTATTGGATGTGCCGATCGCGGGTGCCCACGATATTATTGGCGACCGCGCCTTGGGTCGCGCACCCGTCCCGATCATCGATCTGGGGCGGCAGGTGATTCAAGGGCTCCTGGATGGTGGCGTATTGCCGGTGATGAAGCACATACCTGGCCATGGACGTGCCCTTGCAGATTCCCACGTGAGTTTGCCTAAGGTGACCAGTGCGCATGATGAATTAAGCACAAGCGATTTTCTCACCTTTCGTAAGCTTTGCCACTGTCCGATGGCGATGACGGCTCATGTTGTCTACACGGACATCGATGCCAACCGGCCGGCCACGACTAGTGCCAGAGTGATTGCACAGATCATCCGCGGTGAGATCGGATTTGATGGCCTGCTGCTGAGCGATGATCTGTCGATGCAGGCGCTTGAGGGGTCCATCTCAATGCGTGCTGCTGATGCTCTATCTGCGGGATGCGACGTGGTCTTGCATTGTAATGGTGACATGGCGGAAATGCGCGATGTAGCCAAGCAGGCTATGGCGTTAGATGGCAGCTCGGCTCGACGCGCAGCCGAGGCACTAGCCCAGCTCCGCATTCCTTCTGTCTTCGAGGTACAGCGCGCACATGACAGGCTTCGCGAATTGATGGGGATATCGGCATGAGCGAAGTCGTCGACGAATTCGAAGCCATGGGCGAGGCGGCGGCCAACGCCAGCGCTGAGGAGGCGCTGGTCGTCGCGGTTGACGGGTTTGAGGGCCCCCTTGATCTACTCCTGGGACTTGCGCGCAGTCAGAAGGTTGATCTGGCGAAGATCTCAGTCCTTAAGCTGGCTGAGCAATATCTCGAGTTTGTCGAGCGGGCGCGCCGGCTCAACCTTGAATTGGCAGCTGATTACCTCGTGATGGCGGCATGGCTGGCTTACCTCAAGTCGCGGCTATTGTTACCTGCGCCGCCGGGAAGCCAGGATGGTGAGGTCAGCGCCGATGAAATGGCGACACGGTTGCGCTGGCGACTGCAGCGCTTGGATGCGATGCGTGAGGCAGCTGCGCGATTGATGGCCCGTGATCGTCTGGGCCGTGAGGTATTTGCCCGTGGTGCACCCGAGCCACTTAATATCGTGAAACTGCGCACCTATAGCGATTCGCTTTATGATCTGCTGACTGGATATGCGACCCAGCGTCTGAGCAAGGCCAAAACAGGTACCTACCAGCCGCGCCATGCCCCCGTTCTTCTCATTGAGGAGGCGCGGGCGCGTCTCGAGCGCATGCTGGGACGAATCGGCAATTGGAGTACGCTGACAAGCCTGCTGCCGTCGGGATGGGAGAGTGGTTTGCGCTTGCGCTCTGCCAAGGCCAGTACCTTGCTGGCGTGTCTGGAGCTATGTCGTGACGGCCGCATTGAGATGCGTCAGCTTACGCCGTTCGAGGAGATTTACGTGAAGGACCGGGCGTTGCTACGCGCTGGTCAGGAGGGGACCGTATGAATACCGTCGTGCGACTTGCTGAATTCGCCCAGGGTTCGGCCCAGGAAGTGTGCGATGATCGGACAGAAGAGCTTGCCGTCGATCCCGCAAGCGCCGAGGAGCCGGACACCAGCGAGCAAGATCCGACTATGGCCACAGACGAACAACATGCTGCCACCACGGACGCGCCCCCACAATTCAGGGATGAAGAGCCGCAGCTCGTGCTCGAGCATATCCGCATGGCTGAGGCGTTGCTGTTTGCGTCCGCCGAACCACTTGATCTCAAGGCATTGGCCGCATCGTTGCCGGATGGTGCTGATGTGCCTGCGATCCTGGCTGAACTGCAGAGCGACTACGAAAAGCGCGGCGTTCGCCTTGTCTGCGTGGCGGGAAAATACCAGTTCCGCACCGCGCCAGACCTGGCCTTTTTGTTGCGCAAGGAGCAGCCCGAGCAACGTCGACTATCGCGTGCAGCCATCGAAACACTTGCGATTGTTGCTTATCATCAACCGGTGACGCGCGCCGAAATCGAGGACATCCGCGGTGTCGCGGTTTCCAAAGGTACGCTCGATACATTGATGGAGATCGGCTGGGTGAAGATCCGCGGCCGCAGGCGTGTGCCTGGCCGTCCAGTTACCTATGGCACGACAGAGGCTTTCCTCGTCCAGTTTGGACTGGAGAGTGTCAGCCATCTCCCCGGCCTGGATGAACTGAAGGCAGCAGGATTTTTGGAGGCTTTGCCCCCGAGTGGATTTGATGTGCCTAGCCCTTCTGAGGACTTGGCCGCAGATGAGGACCCGTACGAAGCGGACGCAGCTGAAGAGTTGGCGACAGGCGGTGCAGATCCTCACGAACTGTGAGGCCCGTCGCGGTCGGAAACAAATTATCGTGTCAGTCTTCGATTTCGACAATGACGGCGTGGCCGTCATCGAGGGTGAGGGCAATGCGCCCCTGCCGTAAGGCGAGAGCATCGTTGCCAAATACCTTGGCGCGCCAGCCTTGCAGGGCTGCTACGCCGTCATCTTCTCCGGCGGCAAGCCGCTCAATGTCGTCGGAATTGGCAATTAGACGCGGCGCGACGTGGGCGGCCTCGGCGCGCAGCCGCAACAAGGTCTTCAGGAGATCGACGCTCGAAGGCGAGGGCTCGCGTCGGCGCCGGGGGGCGTCATGCGCAGCTTGCGCGGGTGGTTCGCCCTGGCGCCCTTCCTCAATCGCCTCAAGCAGCCCTTTGGCGAGGCGGGAGGTGCCAAACCCTTTTGGGACAGCACGAAAGCGTTCGAGATCGGCGTGGCTCTGGGGTGGATGGGCGGCGATTTCGAGCAGGGCCTCGTCCTTGAGCACGCGGCTGCGGGGAATGTCACGCGTCTGGGCCTCGCGCTCCCGCCAGGCCGCCACCGCAGCGAGCACGGCGAGGAACCGCTTGTTGGTGGTGCGGGCTTTAAGCCGCTTCCAGGCATCCTTGGGCTCAAGACGATAGAGTGCTGGATCCTGTAGCGCCGCGACCTCTTCTTCGACCCACTGATGCCTGCCGGTGCGCTTGAGCTGTGCCTCGAGTTGTTCGTAGACGACGCACAGATGGGTAACGTCAGCTAGGGCGTATTCGAGTTGGCGGGGGCTTAAGGGCCGTCGGCTCCAGTCGGTGAAGCGGGCGCTCTTGTCGATCTCGGCATTGGCAAGCTTGCGTGCCAGGGTCTCGTAGGCTGCCGCTTCGCCAAAGCCGCAGACCATGGCGGCGATCTGGGTATCAAAGATGGGGTGGGGTATGATGCCGCCCTTCTGGAAGAAGATCTCAATGTCCTGGCGGCCAGCGTGAAGGACTTTGAGGATGGTCTCGGAGCCTAGCAGGGCATAGAAGCTCGTAAGGTCGAGCCCCTCTGCCAAAGGGTCGATGATCGCCGCGATTCCGTTCGGGGCGGCAACCTGGACCAAGCACAGCTTGGGCCAGTAGGTCTGGTCCCGCATAAACTCGGTATCAAGGGCGATATAGGGTGATTTCTGCAATTCGCGGACGAACTCATTCAGCTCATCGGTCGTGAGGATAATGCGCATGCCCCCCGCTATAGCGGATTCGCGGCACCCCGTCCCCCGCAACCTCTGCCCTTGGGGGCACAAGCGGGCCCTTTTTGCCGCTACATCGTTGAGCCGGCGTCGCCAGGGGACGCTATCGGCAAGCTCCCGAAGCCGATCGGGGGCTTGGGGCTGCCGGGGCGGGGACGTCTTGCACTTGACCAGGCCGGGCAGAAACGCGACAAGCGGCGCTCTCAAGCCTAGGAAACTTGCCCATGCACGCCTATCGCACCCATACCTGTGGACAATTACGCCGTGACGCGGTGGGCCAAAAGGTACGGTTGAGCGGCTGGGTGCACCGCCGTCGTGATCATGGCGGCCTGGTTTTTCTCGACTTACGCGACCATTACGGCATTACCCAATGCGTTATCGAACCGGATAGCCCGGCCTTTGCCGGGGCTGATCGCTGCCGTTCGGAGTGGGTGGTAACCGTGAGTGGCCCGGTCGTCGCCCGCTCGGCGGAAACAGTCAATCGGGATCTTCCGACCGGAGAAGTCGAAATTCGCATCGAAGAAATTACCGTTCAATCGGTAGCACAGGAATTGCCTCTGCCCATTTTTGGCGATCTCGACTATCCCGAGGAGACGCGGCTGAGATATCGCTTTCTCGACCTGCGCCGCGAACGGCTGCACAATAACATCACCTTGCGCAGTCAAGTTATCTCCTCGATCCGTCGTCGAATGATTGAGCAGGGTTTCACAGAATTCCAGACCCCGATATTGACGGCCTCTTCGCCAGAGGGCGCGCGTGATTTTCTGGTTCCAAGTCGGCTGCATCCGGGGCAATTCTATGCCTTGCCCCAGGCGCCGCAGCAGTTCAAGCAGCTGATCATGGTAGCTGGCTTCGATCGCTATTTTCAGATCGCACCATGTTTTCGTGACGAAGATGCCCGGGCCGATCGTTCCCCGGGCGAATTCTACCAGCTTGATTTAGAGATGAGCTTCGTCACACAAGACGATGTCTTCGCCGCGGTTGAGCCGGTCTTGCATGGTGTTTTTAACGAGTTCGCCCGCGGCCGCACCGTGTCCGTACCGCCGTTTCCTCGAATTTCCTTCGATGAGGCGATGCTCAAATATGGTGTCGATAAGCCTGATCTGCGCAACCCGATCGTGATCTGCGACGTCTCAGATCTATTTGCTGACACCAGTGTTGCGTTCAAGGCCTTCAAGGACAAGGTCGTACGAGCAATTCCTGCGCCGGGAGCAGGACACCAGCCGCGAAGCTTTTTTGATCGCCTCAATGATTGGGCCCGCAGCGAAATGAAGGCTCCGGGTCTGGGCTACATCGTCTTTGAAGAGGAAAGCGGCAAGCTGCAGGCAAAGGGCCCGATCGCCAAGTTCATACCGGATCCTGTCATGGCACAATTACTGCAGCGCTGCGCCCTTAAGGCCGGAGATGCGGTGTTTTTCTCCGCGGACCCGCGGGCGGACAAGGCTGCAGCTCTCGCCGGTGCGGCGCGCATACGGCTTGGCAAGGAGCTCGATCTTGTCGCCAGTGGCGAGCTCAAGTTCTGTTGGATCGTCGACTTTCCAATGTATGAGTGGAACGAGGATGAAAAGCGCATCGACTTCTCTCACAATCCGTTTTCGATGCCACAATATGGACGTGACGCGTTCCTGGCCCTCGATCTGACGGACAAGCAGACCATTCTCGGTCTTAAGGCATATCAGTATGACATTGTCTGCAATGGAATAGAGCTGAGTTCCGGCGCCATCCGAAATCACGATCCGGAAGTCATGCTCAAGGCATTTGAGATCGCCGGATACGCCCGAGAGGAAACTGAAGCCCGCTTTTCGGGAATGCTGAACGCGTTCCGTTACGGTGCGCCGCCCCATGGCGGCACTGCGCCCGGCATTGATCGGATCGTGATGCTGCTTGCTGGCGTGGACAATTTGCGCGAGGTCACCATGTTCCCGATGAACCAGCAGGCGCAGGATCTAATGATGGGCGCCCCGGGGCCTGTATCTGCCCGCCAGCTCAAGGAGCTGCATCTCCGCGTTGTAAAGCCGGAAGTCTGAACGGTTTTCTTCTCGGGACCGTTCCATGCAGGGGCGGGCAAGGGGGCCATGGATCCGGAGGTTCCGATGGATCCGCGGAGTATTTTCTCAAGGGCACGCGTATCCGCACTGCCGAGGGCTACGGTGCAATCGCGACTTCATCTGCGGGTGAGCCGCTGGCAACGCGGTTTGGTGGTTTAACTGCCATCGAAGCGGTCGAAAGTTTCTTTGTTACGACTCGCGGCAGTGACCACGCGTGGCTGGGCCATTTGAGGCCCGTCTGGGTCAGGTGCGGCGCGCTGGCCGCCAAGTTACCCAGTGCCGATCTTTGCCTCACTGCTGCGCATGCGCTTTGTGTCAACGGGCACCTGATCCCGGCTGGTCAGCTGGTGAATGGCACGACGATCGTGTTCGATGACAGCGAGCGCGTTGAGCCACGGTGGTTCTACCACGTTGAACTCGATCATCGTGACCTACTCGACGCAAACTGTGCTCCTTGTGAGAGCCTGCGTGCAGCCGAGAAACAGCCCTGCGCGCCTTTGCTCAGCTTCAATGGGGCTCGCAGTGAAATAATGTCTCGGTTGCCTGGTGCGACGTCCACGCCCAGCGATAGACGTCAACCTCTGGATGTCGTCCGCGACAGTCCTGAAGAGCGTGCCCTGGAGCTGGCGTGGGCAGCCTAGCAGCGCACCCTGACTTCAAGCGGCGCGGCCGGCAGGGCGCGTTTGGCACGTCCGCCGATGCACGTGCGGATGCGGCCGGGTGCCGTAGTGCGCGTATGACTATGCGAGGGCTACGGCCTGGCGTCCGAAAAGTGGCCAATCCGTGCGCGTAGTGAGGAAGCGTGCTGTGATCTGACTGAAGCGCGGGGGAGAGTTCTGGCCGCGCTGCGGCCGCTTTGGCCTCAAACTTGTCGGACACGTGGCAGGCTCTTGCCAATTATGTGGTCACTCAATTCAGCTTGTCTGACAACTCGGAAAGGCTTCCGGCGATCAGGGCGCGGGCGCGGGACTCGTCGATACGCGCTGCGATGAGCTTTTCAGCCGCTGCAGTAGCAACGTCGGCAGCAAGGCCTCGTATTTCTGCCACTGCCGCCGCTTCGGCCTGAGCGATTTTCTCTTGGGCCTGCAGGGTACGCCGTTCGATCTGTGCTTTGAGCTGTTCGCGGGCTTCCGAGGCGAAGCGTGAGGCTTCGGCCCGGGCTTCGGCAAGAATGCCCTCCGCTTCTTTCTCCGCCTGCGCCGCCTTTCTTTTGTATTCTCCCAGAAGCGCTTCGGCTTCATCGCGCAGCCGGCGCGCCTCATTCAGTTCATTGCTGATCTTGACCGCACGCTCATCCAAGACGCGACCGGCAAAGGCAGGCAGGCGCCGGTAAATGAAAATACCGACGACTGTCACAAATCCGACTGCTACCCAGAATTCCGCGTCGAGATAGAATGCCATAAACCTGTCTTCCCTCTAGCGCGCGCTGACCTGGGTGACCGCGGCCGCTCGATCCTGCTCAGAAACATCGACGCCAATCAGGCGGGCAACAATCTGGCCAGCCGCTTCGCCGGCAACCGTCTTGATGTGTTGAGCAGCATCGGCCTGAAGCTGCGCGACCCGGGCTTTGGCCTGTTCTGTCGCGGTCTTGGCATCCGCATCAGCCTTGGCTTTGGCCGCCTCGATTTCACCTCGGACCAGCTTGCCGCTTTCCTCAGCCATGGCGTGGGCACGGCTGCGGGCGGCAGCGAGAGCGGCTTCGTATTCAGCTTCCGCCTTTTCGGCATTACGCCGGTGGGCTTCGGCTGCGTCCAAATCGGAGGCGATGCGCTGTTTGCGGGCAATAATATTGCCCCCAACCCGCTTTACCCCGAGTTGCCAAATCACAACGAACAGCACGACGAAGGTCACCGTCAACCAGAAGAACTGCGACGGGTAGGTCGTCGTGTCGAAGGGCGGAAAGGCGACGGGGTGCTTTTGCGCCACCGCCGTCCCGCTGACCTTGGGGCCGGATACCGTCATGCTGTGCGCCGTGTGTCCCGGTGAAGTCATGATGGCTTAGAATGCGAACAGGATGATGAGGGCGATCACCAGCGCGTAGAGGCCGGTGGCCTCGACGAGGGCAAAGCCCAGCAGCAGGTTAGTGAACTGGGAGGCAGCGGCTGACGGGTTGCGCAGTGAGCCTTCCAGATATTTGCCCCACAGGTCGCCGATGCCGATACCGGCGCCGCCGATGGCGATACAGGCCAGGCCCGCACCGATCATTTTCGCTGCTGCAAGATCCATTTCAGAAACTCCTTTGATAGGTTCAGTGATGACCGTGAAGATGCAAGGACTCGTTCAGATAAATGCAGGTGAGCATGGCGAACACATAAGCCTGCAGGAACGCGACCAGGAATTCGAGAGCCATGATGGCGATGATCATGAACATGGGGCCAACGGCTACTAGCGACAGGATGCCACCGGCGGCGCCGAGCAGAATGACAAAGCCGCCAAACACTTTCAGCATCGTGTGACCAGCCAGCATATTGGCGAAGAGACGAACCGAGAGGCTGATGGGACGGAAGAAGAAGGAGATGATCTCGATCGGAATGAGGAGCGGCAACAGGATCCACGGAGCGTCCGGCACGAACAGTTTGAGAAAGCCTGCGCCGTGGAACATGAAGCCGAAGAAGATGACGACGACCATCACCAGACATGCCAGCGCGAAATTGACGGCGATCTGGCTCGTAACCGTGAACACCCCGGGGATAAGGCCAAAATAGTTCGAGCAGAGCACGAACATGAAGACGGCGAAGACAAACGGGAAAAATCGTAACCCGTCCTTGCCTGCAGTCGATTCGATCATGTTGGCCACGAATTCGTAGCCTAGCTCGGCGATTGACTGGCCGCGCGTTGGGACCAATCTCCCTGTGCGCACCGCAAGAAACAAGAACAGCGATAGCACGGCCACAATCACGCACATGATGGCGGCCTGGTTGGTGAAAGCAATGTTGTAGCCAGCCAGATGCAGGGGGAAGAGCGGTTCGACCCGGAACTGCTCCAGCGGTGTCATATGCACGTGCACGGGCCTAAAGCTCCTCACTATTCGTATCGGTGGGCGGCGCTTGCACGCCAGCCTCCTTATTCAGTTTTTCCGCCGCGAGCACCACATTACGGATGCCCGCAGCGGCACCCAGCAAAACAAAAACAATCATGAGGAAGGGCCTTGTTCCAAGGACGCGGTCCAATCCCCAGCCAATCGCCCCACCGACAAGCAGCGCCACCACGAGTTCAGTCATGAACCGGTAGGCAATCCCCAACGCCGAGGGAGACGCTATTCGGCTCTGGGCACCCTCGTGCCGGCGCATATCGTCGAGCCTGGCACCGAGCGCGCGCAGGTCGTCTGGCTCTGGAGGATGATCGCTCACAGGCTTGCCCCCGGATACCTACATTGCGCGCGTCAGCGGGCCCCCGTCGGCTCGTCGGAAGGCACGCGGAACATATGGACGGCCTGCGACGCTGTCAAGAACATGAACTTTTGTACAACCATTTGATTTTATTATGAAAAATTAGCCGCGGCGAAATGTGCTCATACGCCTTTGCGGTGCCCTGCGCTATTCGGCAGCGATAACACGCTCAGCGTCGGCCAGACTCACCGATACCAGCTGGCTGACGCCGCGCTCGGCCATCGTCACTCCGAAGAGGCGATGCATGCGTGACATCGTCAGCGCATGGTGGGTAATGACCAGGAAGCGAGTGTTGGTTTGCCGCGTCATCTCGTCGAGCATGTTACAGAAGCGTTCAACGTTGGCGTCATCAAGTGGGGCATCGACTTCGTCAAGAACACACACTGGCGCGGGATTGACCAAAAATACCGCGAAGATCAGGGCCATGGCCGTCAGGGCCTGCTCCCCGCCCGACAACAGGCCAAGTGATTGAAGTTTCTTGCCCGGTGGACGGGCATAAATCTCAAGACCGGCCTGCAGCGGGTCGTCCGATTCGGTGAAGGTTAGCTTGGCTTCCCCGCCTTCGAACAGTTTGGTGAAGAGCTCCTGAAAATTGCTGTTGACCTTGTCGAACGATTCCAACAGTCGCTCGCGACCTTCCTTGTTAAGGCTCTGGATACCACGCCGGAGTTTGGTGATGGCTCCGTCTAGATCGTCGCGATCCGCCTGAAGTGTGGTCAAACGCTGCTCGTGTTCAGCCGCTTCTTCTTCGGCCCTCAGGTTGACCCCGCCCAATTGTTCGCGTTCGCGCTTGAGCTTTTCGACTTTGGCGTCGGCGCTCTCCAAATCGGGCAGCTCCTGGCCTTCCTTCAGCTCAGCTCTAGCCGGCAACTCTGTTGGATCGGCATCAAGTTCATCTCGAATGCGCTGGGCCAGCTCGGTCAGCCGGGTCTGGGCTGACTCATAAAGCGCTTGCAGGCGAGCCCGTTCTTCGCGAGCGGCCGCCAGAGCCGCATCACAGGCCTTTGCAGTCCGATCGGCTTCCGCGAGATGATCTTCTGCCTTTTGCCGTGCGTCCGCGGCTTCGTTGCGCAGCGTTTCGGACTGGCTGAGAGCGTTGAGCAGGCTAGCACGCTGTTCGGCGATGCGCTCAGGGACCTGTTCCGCCAGGGCCAGTTCCTGGCCCAGCTGTTCGCGCCGGGTCGAATGCTCTGCCATCTGCCGCCGCGCTGCCTCGCGCCGGCTTTGCCAACGGGATCTGTCTTCAGTTATCACCAGCAGACGGGAAGCGCGTTGGCGAGCATCGCGCAGCTGACTGTCTACGGCCCCTCGCGCTTCGCTGTCGGCATTGCGGGCCTCGGCGCTGGCGGTACGTGCGCTGCCAAGTGCGGCGCTGAGTGCAGCACCGTCTCCCAGCTCGGCAAGTGCAGCTTCAGCCTGCGACTGGTTGGCGAAGGCGGCCTCGCGCGCATCGGTCAGGCGTCGGATCTCTGCTTCCAGATTGGCGAGGCGAGAGGCGCGTTCGGCCGCAGCACGCTGGGCTTTGGCCGCCTCGGCCTGAGCTGCGATCAGACCTTGGTCAGCTCGGCGCTGCTGTGCCTCGGCCAGGCGCAGACGCTCCTCTGATTCGGCGAGTTGGCGTTTGGCCTCGGCGGTTTTGCTCTTGGCGTCTGCGTAAATCTCAAACAGGTGCGCGCGCGTCGCTTTCGCGACCTCGCTCTCGCGTTCCAGAGCCTCCAGGCGATTGCGCTGGGCAAGTCGCACTGCTGCCGCTGAGGGTGCGTCAGCACTGGCCTGATACCCGTCCCACCGCCACAAGTCTCCGCGCTGGGATACGAGGCGCTGCCCGGGCTTTAAGTCCAGCTGCAGCTGCTGTCCGCGGTCCGGATCGGTGAGCCCGGTCATGCTTAGGCGTGGGGCAAGGGCGGCTGGTGCAGTGACAAAGCGAGACAAAGGCTCGGCCTCGGCTGGCAATGGCGCCAGCTCCTGATGCACACCCAACTCCCGCCAGTGATGAGGAGCGGAGGCATCCAGAGGCGCCTCCAGATCATCTCCAAGTGCAACCGCCAAGGCGGTTTCATAGCCAGGGACTACTTTGACCGCATCTATCATCGGCGGCCACAGATCATGGCCTTCGGGACGCAGCAGGTCAGAGAGTGCCTTGGCCTCGGCTGAAATCCGCTGCAAATCGCGCTCGGCATCTTCCAATGGCCTTCGTGCGGCTGTCTCGATCCGTTCAGCTTCTTCGAAACTTTGACGCTGGACAGGCAGCTCGGCCCGCAGCTGTTCGGCTACCGCCCGTGCCTCTTCAGCCTGGTGGCGGGCCTCCTCCACTGTCTCCTCAGCGGCGCGCACATCTGGTGCCGCTGCGGCATCCTGCAAGGCCCTGTCCAGGCGGGCTTGAGCAGCCCCAAGCTGTTCGGTTGTTGTGGTGACCTGAGCCGTGGCCAATTGACGGGCGCGGTCATGGCCATTTTTCTGTGCGTTAAAATCGGCAAAATCTGCCGTAAGACGTTCCAGTGTCCGGGTACACTCGGCCAGCGCCTCCGCGGCCTCGCTGGCGCGATCCTGCGCCTGCAGAAGATCGGCCTTCGCGGCGTCGTCGCGTGTGCTGAGACCGGTGGCCTCTGCCTCAAGCTGCTCGAGCGCAGCGGAGGCATCGTTGTCGAGCGACTGTTCGCGAGCATAGTCCTGCTCGCTCTGGTGTATGCGCGCCCGCAGCCGCTGCTTTTCCTCGCGCGCCCTTTGCTCTTCTGCGTCGAGATGATCGCGTTCTATCGTGAGCCGATGCAGCGCCGCTGAACGCTCGGCCTCTAGTTGGCGCAGTGCGGGAAGACCTGCTGCCGCTTCGGCCTGCAATGTCGCCGCGGTAGCAGCGTTCTGCGTGCACTCCTCAACTGATTCGTTGATCGCAACGAGTGCCGCCTGAGCTTCACGCGCCTGGCTTTCGGCATGGTTCCAGCGCAGATGCAATGAGAGCGCCTCGGCACGAATGATCAGGCCTGAAAGGTTGCGGTATCTTGAGGCCTGTCGGGCTTGTCGGCGCAAGCTAGCCAGTTGTCCCTCAATTTCACGAATGATATCGTCCAGGCGTCCCATGTTGGTTTCGGCCGCCTTCAGGCGCAATTCGGCCTCGTGACGACGCTGGTGCAGACCGCCAATTCCCGCTGCCTCCTCGAGAATGGCGCGCCGTGCCAGAGGTTTCTGGCTGATCAGAAGCCCGATTTGCCCCTGGCGCACGAACGCCGTCGAGCCGGCACCGGAGGACGCATCAGCAAAGAAGATCTGAACGTCGCGTTGGCGCACGTCGCGGCCATTAATGCGATAAACACTTCCTGCCTCGCGCTCTATCCGTCGCGAGATCTCGAGTGTGTCATATTCGTTCCACGCCGGTGGGGCAGAGCGATCGGCATTATCGACATAGAGCAGGACTTCCGCGGTATTGCGCGCCGGACGGGCGGCGCTACCGGTGAAGATGACATCGTCCATCTCCCCGCCGCGCAAAGAGGTAGGTCTGGTCTCGCCCATCACCCAGCGCAGCGCGTCAAAAAGGTTGGACTTACCGCAGCCATTGGGACCGACGACCGCCGTCAGCCCCGGTTCGATGAGCAGCTCGGTGGGTTCAACGAAGGACTTGAAACCCGAAATCCTGAGCCTGGTGAACTTCACAGTAACCTGCCTGATATCTGCCGGCACTCTGTTTGCCGGCCCCTGATACGATCGGCCCCACACCTGGTCACCAGGCCTTGGTCCGTGATTGGGTATTTGGCCAGATCTATCGGCCCACGGTCAATCAGTGGGGGCTCAAAGGGCAGAGTTATCCAGAGCTTGGGCTCAGTGCCGCGCTTGGGCCTTGAGGAGCCTGTTCAGGGTATCCTGGACGCTTTGCCAGGTGGCCATGTCAGGCTCGAGCTGGCCATTGACGATAAAGGTCGGCGTCGCGTTGATGCCGTAGGCCTTCTCCGCATGCTCCCCGATCGCGGAGGCCTTCTGCAGTTGCTGCTGGTTACTGATGCAGGCCTGGGTCTGCTGGGGGGTCATGCCGGCGATCACGCCCATGTGCAAAAGCGCGGCGTGCGGATCCGCAATGTCATAGCCGTCGGGATCCCACATCGATTGGTTGCGCCACATCATGTGTATGAACGAGAAATAGGCATCCCGAGGCAGGCAATGCGCCATAGCGGCCACGGCGAGATCCAAGGAGCGCAGCGGAAAGATCCGAAACACATAGAAAACCTTGCCGGTATTGATGTATTGCGCCTTGAACTGTGGAAAATTGTCTTCGTTCCAATGTGCGCAAATCGGACAGGAGGGAGCGCCGTACTCGACAACTTTCAGCGGCGCGTTGGGGTTACCCAACGTATGGTCGGCTGCAGTGATGTCCATCTTGAGGCTGCCATTGTCCACGTTGGCCACGGCACTGGAGCTGGCGTTCGTGTAAACCAGATAGCTGGCGACGATCAGTGCCAGCGCAGCAAGAAGCACGATGGTATAAAGTATGGACTTCCGGCTCACGTTGGACACTCCCGAGTAGTGAGACACCTATTTGGCAGAGAGGCGCACCATGTTCAATCTGTCCGACGCCATCCGGCCAATGCCAGCAATGCAGCCCTAAGATCCGCCTTGCCGGAAAAGCGCCATGCCGGATCAGTTGGCGACGGAGGCGTCGGGCTGCGTACAGCAGGTCCGTCCGGGCGCTCTTCGAGCTGACCCTGTACGAATCGTAGCCGACTGACCAGCGGTCGGCCAGCCCAGGCATTGATGCGCGCGCACAATTGGCGGCTTTCATGCTGGAGAAAAAGTGCCGCGCCCGGCTCCGCCTTGAGTGTCAACGTGGCGCCGGACGGGCCCTCGCTCAGCCTGATTGGTATCGCAAGATCGGCGACCTGGGCCCCGACAATATCGCGCCAGCGCAGGACCAGTGTGGGATCGGCGAAGCCCCGGCGCGCGATTGCTCCAGCGGCCAGCATACTGGCATCGGCAGCGACCGCAGCACTGCGCCCCCGGCGGGCATCAATCGCCTCGGCAGGGTCGGGTACGCCACGCTTTGTGCGCTTCGGAGCTTGAGCCATGGTGATAGCGAACGATTCGCGAAGTCTTGGAATATGCCTGTATTGCGGGGGCGGCAAGGCCCCAGAGTTGAAGCGCTCCTGGCTTGGTACGACGTCCATCGGCGCGTGCTGCCTTGGCGTGCCCAGGCCGGCATGCGTGCTGACCCCTATCACGTCTGGCTGAGCGAGATCATGCTGCAGCAGACGACCGTGCAGGCGGTAGACAGATATTATCGGACTTTTCTGTCCCGCTGGCCGACAGTGGAGCAACTGGCTGCGGCTTCACTTGACGATGTCCTGGCTGCGTGGGCGGGTCTTGGCTATTACGCCCGCGCCCGCAATTTGCACCGTACCGCCAAGATCGTTGCCGGGCAGATGGCAGGCCGGTTTCCTGAGACAGCCGCTGGGCTGCGTGCCTTACCCGGGATCGGGCCCTATACTGCAGGTGCGATTGCCGCGATTGCCTTCGATGAGCCACAGGCGGCGGTGGATGCCAATGCTGAGCGGGTTATTGCCAGGCTGTTTTATGTCAAAACGCCCCTGCCGGCCGCCAAGGCCGAATTGCGGGCACGAACCCAGGCTCTGGTGCCACAACGGCGGGCCGGCGATTTTGCCCAGGCGGTAATGGATCTGGGTGCATTGATATGTACCCCAAAGGCCCCGCAGTGCCCACGCTGTCCATGGCAAGAGGCCTGTATCGGGCGCGTGCGGGGTCTTGTCGAGACGCTGCCGCGTAAGGCACCAAAGCCTGACAGGCCCTTGAAGCGTGGGGTCGCGTTCGTTGTGGTGGACGCCAAGGGCGCCGTACTGCTCCAGCGTCGGGCCGAGAAGGGCTTGCTCGGTGGGATGATGCAGCCGCCTTTGGGTCCGTGGGGCGCAGATTTTCCCGCGGAGTATGACGCTATGACGCAGGCACCGTTTGCTGCCACGTGGATAAAGCGGCCGGGGCTTGTGCGCCACCAGTTCACCCATTTCGAGCTGGAAATCGAAGTCTATGTTGCCAAACTCACGCGTCGACCACGCATCCAGGGCCGATGGGTGCAAGCCCATGCCTTGGCTGAAGCGGCGCTACCCACGGTGATGCGCAAGATCCTCGTGCACGGTTTGGGGACCACAACCTTCGCGCCGGCCTAGAGCACCTCAGCCCGCAGTTCCTGACGGAAAATGTCAATTGGCACCAGCTTGCCGTTCTTCTCACAATGCCAGAAGGTCCAGCCATTGCAGGCTTCCAGCCCCTGGACATGCGCTGCGATACGATGGATCGAACCGCTGGCATCGCCGGTCACCAGTGTGCCGTCGGCCCGCACCTTGGCAGCGAAGCGTCGTGCAGGATCGACCAGAAGCGTGCCGGGCGCGACCAGCCCCCGTTCCACCAAAGTGCCGAAAGGTATACGCGGTTCGCTGCGCTTGGATTTGCTGATCGAAATCGCATCCTGGGGTATCGGCGAGACAGCCTCAATGCGCCGCTTGGCGACCTCAACATAGCGCGGGTCACGCTCCAGTCCGATGAAGTGACGACCAAGCCGTTTTGCCACGGCTCCGGTCGTGCCAGAACCAAAGAAGGGGTCCAGTACGGTGTCACCCTCCCGGCTTGCGGCGAGTATGACGCGATGCAGGAGTGCTTCCGGTTTTTGTGTGGAGTGGGCCTTAGCGCCGTCGTCATCCTTGAGCCGCTCGCCTCCGGAACAGATCGGCAAAGTCCAATCTGAACGCATCTGCAGGTCGTCGTTGAGGGCCTTCATCGCCTCGTAATTGAAAGTGTATCCCTTCTGCTTGCGCTCGCGAGCGGCCCAGATCAGGGTCTCATGGGCGTTGGTAAAGCGACGTCCCCGAAAATTGGGCATGGGATTGGTCTTGCGCCAGATTACGTCGTTCAGAATCCAGAAGCCCAAGTCCTGCAGTGTCGTCCCAACGCGAAAGATGTTGTGGTATGAGCCGATCACCCACAGCGTGCCGCTTGGCTTGAGCACGCGGCGGGCGGCCCCCAGCCATTCCTGCGTGAAGCGATCGTAATCAGCAAAGCTGCCGATCTGGTCCCAGCCATCGTCGACCGCGTCGACCCGCGAATTGTCCGGGCGTCGCAGTTCGCCATCGAGCATCAGATTGTAGGGGGGATCGGCGAAGACCAGGTCAACGCAAGCTTCCGGCAATGCGTTCATCAGCGCCACGCAGTCGCCTTTGAGGATGCTGTCGCGTGTTTGGGGGACGCTTAACCGCATTTCTTGTGCCCGGCTAGGCCGAGGCTTTAGTTCGATGATACTGGCCATGTTCCCGCCCGTTTGTTCATAAGCGGGAGAGCCTGATTCGTCGCGGAGTCCGCGTCAAGAGTCTTGAGAATCAAAAGCTTAGTCGGTTGAGTCCGAGCTGGGTGGTGACCCCAACATCTGGTAGGCGAGCTGTACCGGAGCGAACGATCGACGATGATGCATGGTTGGTCCGAGGCCCTTCAAGGCGCTTAAATGGCTCGGCGTTGAGTAGCCCATATTGCGGTTCCAACCGTAGAGAGGATGGTCCTGGTGCAGGCGCAGCATGGTACGATCGCGCGTCACTTTGGCAATGATCGATGCCGCGGCGATCGATATCGAACGGCCATCCCCTCCGACCAGGGTCTGGCACGGACAGGTAAGGGCTGGGGCATCATTGCCGTCCACCAGCGCAAAGGCAGGCGTAATCGAAAGTGACCCTACCGCTCGGGCCATCGCCAGATGGGTTGCCTTGCGTATATTCAAAAGATCGATCTCATCGACGCTCGCCTCACCAACCCCGATGATCCCCTCGTGTACGATCTGGGCATACAGCTGCTCGCGCCGTTCGGCGCTGAGTTTCTTTGAATCATCGAGGCCTGTGGGGATCCGTGATTGGTGGAGGAATATGACCGCGGCGGCGACGACCGGACCAGCGAGCGGGCCGCGTCCGGCTTCATCCACGCCACAGACCGGGCCGGGCCCCTGGGCGAGATAATGGTTCTCGGCGGAATAATCGGGCATGGCACCACATTGCACGAGGCACCTATTGCCGTAACCGTCGCAATGGATAATCCGGCGTACTATCCACAGCCAAGCGCGAGGCGGTTGCCGCGCCGCCCGCGGTCTCTGACCTAAAGCCTGTCGTCCTTGGCGACACTTGTCGTTTTCCGGATATCGCCCTCACAGCAGGCTGAGCTGCTCGCCACGGATGGGCGGCCGCGCAAATTTGCCGAGATCAAGTGTGACCGGGCTTTGATTGAGACCCAGGCGGCGCGCGGTCAGATGGAAGCGTTGGGCTATCATGCGGGCATAGGGGCCCGTTCCGCTCATGCGCGCATGCCAGTTTGCATCATAATCCCTGCCTTGCCGCATCGCCCGAATGAGCGACATAACGTGTCCGGCGCGGTGCGGCGCATGCTGCTCGAGCCACTCGCGAAACAGCTGTTTGACCTCCAGGGGCAGGCGAAGCAGAACGTAGCCCGCTGATCGTGCTCCCGCCTGGGCTGCGGCCCCGAGTATGTTCTCAAGCTCGCTGTCATTGAGGCCAGGTATCACGGGAGCGAACATGACTGCTGCAGGAATGCCCGCTGCGCTTAAACCACTGAGTGCTGCGAGACGCCGTGGCGGACTGGCGGCACGCGGCTCTAGGCTGCGCGCCAGAGATGGGTCCAAAGTGGTGATGGAGAGGGCCACCTTCACCAGACCCTCCCGGGCCATCTCTTCCAGGATGTCACGGTCGCGCAGCACGAGGGCAGACTTGGTCACCAGGGCAACTGGATGTCTAAATTCTGCCAACACTTCAAGTATTTGGCGCACAATCTTCAGATTGCGCTCGATGGGCTGGTAGGGGTCGGTGTTGGTACCGATGGCAATCACTTTAGGTACATAACCAGGTGCTGAGAGCTCTTTGCGCAGCAGGCGGGCGGCGTCTGGCTTGACCAGGATGCGGCTCTCAAAGTCCATGCCAGGTGACAGCCCAAGATACGCATGGCTGGGGCGTGCAAAGCAGTAAACGCAGCCGTGCTCGCAACCTCGGTAGGGGTTGACTGACTGATCGAAGGAGATGTCGGGTGAATTGTTGCGACTGATAATGGTGCGGCTCGCATCGTGCAGGATCTGGGTTTTGAGCTGCCGCGTTGGTTCGTCGTCAGGTCTCTGCCAACCGTCGTCTAAGAGCCATCGCTGTTCGCGCTCAAACCGGCCGCTGTGATTGGATCTTGCGCCCCGGCCTCTGAGTTGGCGAGGGTCTGCGGTGAGGGTGAGAGCACTGGCCATCTTGCATGAATAGAACAAAACAAGAACTACTGCAATTGCCAAGTATGAGGCGCAGTATCGGGTCCGCTGGAGGTTCAGCGTTCGGTTAGTCGCGGCAGTATCTCAATGAGGTTGCATGGACGGTGCCGAATATCGAGCTGGAAGCGCAAAATGCCGTCCCAGCCGTCCTTGACCGCTCCTGTGGAGCCAGGCAGGGCGAACAGGTAAGTCGCATTGGCCAAGCCGGCGCAGGCCCGAGATTGAATGGTGGATGTGCCAACGCTCTTGAAACTGATTTGGTGGAACAGCGCCGAGAAGCCCTCTATCCCCTTCTCGAAGAGAGGGGTCATGGCCTCGACTGTGACATCGCGGCCGGTTAGTCCGGTTCCGCCGGTTGTGATCACGCAATCAATGTCGGGATCGGCGATCCACGCGGCCAATTGACCACGGATCTGCGCGATGTCATCCCGCAAAAGCTTACGGGCAGCCAGGACATGACCCGCTTCGGTGATGCGGGCAGCCAGCGTGTCGCCAGAGGTATCGTTGTGAGCCGTACGGGTATCGGAAACCGTCAGCACGGCAATCCGTACTGGAACAAAAGCAATAGTTTCATCAATCACTGGTTGTGGCATGGGGCCTCGGGGTGGTTGTAGACAGCAAAGCAGCGGCGGCTGTGCCATTCTGGCCTGGGTGCAGCAAGCCAGGACACAGCAGGGCCTGAAGAGTACTCGCCATATATATATTGCTACACCTGTGTCGCCACAAAGCTCTCAGTCGCTTCAGTCTTCTCTGCCAGCCCCGTCAAGTCCGAGGGTCCGAATACGGTTGCGAATTTCCTGCAGATCGCGCCAGGC